>DAOUMD010000267.1:0-51350 GCA_034412795.1 Anaerolineae bacterium | reverse complement strand
CTCAGTTTGTTGGTCCCCGCGTTGATTATTTCGTGGATAATGGGCAACCTTTTTGGGGCCATGTCCAGCTACTATCCTGAAAACAAACCATTGAACGCGATCGAAGTGCTGGGCCAGGTGGTCCGACCGATTCCGTACTACATTGTGGCCCTCGTTCTGCTGGTGGTGTTTGGATATTTCGTCCCAATCTTCCCCTTCAGCGGGGCTTACCCAATCGGGACCCATCCCAATTGGTCCATTGAGTTTATCTTGACATACATCCATCACGCCGTGCTCCCGGCAGCCACCCTGGTGCTGGTCGGGTTTGGCGGCTGGTTTATCGGTATGAAATCACTCACCTCCAACATCATCTCCGAGGACTATGTGGTTTATGCTGAAGCCGCCGGGCTGAAAGAAAGTAAGATCCTCAACCATTACATTATGCGCAACGCCTTGCTGCCACAGTTCACCGGGCTGGCCTTGACGCTTGGAACGGTCTTCAGCGGCGCCCTCATCATGGAGATCGTTTTTGGTTTCCCGGGGCTTGGTATGCTGACCATGGCGGCGGTCTTCAGGAGCGATTATTCCATGATCATGGGCATCACCATTTATTCGATTGTCGGGGTTGCTACCGCCGTTTTCATCATAGATTTGCTCTACCCGCTATTCGACCCGCGGGTGCGCTACCAATAGGAGAGGAACTATGCTCAGAGTTTTGCGCGATCTCCTCAAATATGATGGCCGCTTCCGTCTCGCCTTTGTTTTCCTGGCAGCGGTGGTGGTGATGGTTCTCCTGTCCATCGTCTCCCCCTATGATCCAGACAAGTCCTTTGTGGTGGCGATGGACTTGCCTCCATCGCTGGAACACCTTTTCGGCACCAACTCCCGGGGACAGGATCTCTTCTGGTGGTTGACCTTTGCCGTGCGCAATTCACTTTTCCTGGGGGTGGTGACCGCGATTATCTCGCGTGTGTTTGCTGTCCTGGTCGGTCTGACCGCCGGGTACCGGGGCGGATGGCTCGACAGGGTGCTGATGTCGATCAACGACAGCTTCGTGGTTTTGCCCCTGCTTCCCATCCTGATCTTGCTGGGTTTCTTGCTGCGCGATAACATGAACCTGTTTTACCTGGCGGTTATCCTGGGGCTTTTCGGCTGGTCGTTCGACGCCCGCCTGATTCGCTCCCAGGTGCTGAGCTTGAAGGAGCGCTCGTTCACACGCACCGCGGTTTATTCCGGAACCAGCGGATTTTGGATCACCATCAACGAGCACCTTTCCTTCGTGCTGCCGATCGTGTTTGCCACCACCATCAACAATATACTGTGGTCAATTGGAATGGAAGTCACTTTGAGTATTCTTGGGCTTTCAGATTTGACCACCCCTACCCTTGGAACCGCACTCTTTTGGGCCAACCAGCACGGGGCATTGGTGGCGGGGGTGTGGTGGTGGATCGCCGCACCGACTGTGGTGGCTATCGTCCTGTTCCTCGGCCTGTACTTGCTCTTCATGAGCATCAACGAGTACATCGATCCGCGCACCCGCTTGCGCTTGATTGGAGGATAACCCGTGGCACTATTAAGCGTACAAAACCTCCGTGCGTATTACCGGACTGAGGTCTATGGAATCTCCCGGACCGTACGGGCTGTTGACGGGGTTTCTTTTGACCTCTTTCCGAATGAGATTTATGGCGTGGCGGGCGAGTCGAGCTGTGGCAAAACCACCCTGATCAAGGTGATCTCGGGCAATGTCAAGCCTCCACTACAAGTAAATTCGGGAAGCGTTAACTATCATTTCGGGGCCTATGATGTCGATATGTTGCATATTTCCCAAGAAGAGCTCCGGCGCAACGTGCGCTGGAAGGAAATCTCTTATGTGATGCAGGGATCCATGAGCGTCCTCAACCCGGTGCGGAAGATTATCAAGACCTTCGAGGATGTTGTTGATACACACGAACGCATCACGGATAAGAAGAAATTCCTCGAACAGTCACGAGAGCATGTCAACCGGCTGGGACTCCCGACCGAGGTCCTAGACTCTTACCCCCATCAGCTTTCTGGCGGAATGAGGCAGCGGGTGGCCATCGCCCTGGCGACCTTGTTCCAGCCCAGTCTGATCATTGCCGATGAGCCCACCACGGCCCTGGATGTCGTCGTTCAGCGCGGAGTCCTTCAGATGATCAAGGATATCCAGGCCACGAGCAGCAATACGGTCCTCCTGGTGACGCATGACATGGCCGTGCATGCCAATGTGGCCGACCGGGTCATGATCATGTATGCAGGACGTATTGCCGAAGAGGCACCAACCGAAAGTATTTTCAATGCACCGCTCCATCCCTACACCCAACATCTGATCCGCTCGCTGCCGATGATCGGTGAAAGATCGACTAAAGCGAGTTTACGAGGCGCACCACCAAACCTCGCCGAACCGCCAAGTGGCTGCCGGTTCCACGTGCGCTGCCCTGATGTGATGGATGTTTGCCGGACTGAAGTACCCGATTTGGTCCCGGTTCGAGAAAATCATCGGGTGGCCTGCCACCTGGTCAAGGAGGCCTCCCTATGAGCACAACCGAAAAACTGCTGGATGTTCAACATGTCACGGTCGAGTTTCATATTGGTGGGCGCCTGGGAGGCTCACTCCTGGTGGCTGTCAATGACGTTTCTTTCTCGCTGGACGAGGATCGACCGGAAATTTTCACCCTGGCGGGCGAAAGCGGCAGCGGCAAGACCACCCTCTCGCGCCTGATCCTGCGCGACCTTGAACCCACGCGGGGTAAAGTTCTGTTTGAAGGGCGCGATCTGGCAACGATCCGCAAGCGGTCCGAGTTCAAAGACTTCATGAAGAAGGTTCAACCGGTGTTCCAGAACCCGTTCGAGACTTTCAGCCCTTTACGGCGGGTAGATGCCTACCTGGTTGATACTGCCGTGAATTTCGGGTTGGCACGCGACCGACGCGAGGCCGCCGACGTGGTGGATGATGCGCTCAAGCTGGTCGGCTTGTCGCTTGCCGAAGTTAGCAGACGCTACCCACACGAGCTTTCCGGCGGCCAGATCCAGCGCGTTTCGGTCGCGCGGGCGCTCATCTCCCAGCCCAAGCTGATCCTCGCCGATGAGCCAGTCTCGATGGTTGATGCCTCGCTGCGCATGGAAATCGTCAACCTGTTGCGCGAGCTCCGGGATGAACAGAAGGTGAGCGTCATTTACATCACGCACGACTTGGCGACGGCCTACTACGTCAGCGACCGGATCGGCATCATGCTGCGCGGCCATATCGTCGAATCTGGACCAGTTGAGGATGTCCTGAACCAGCCTTTCCATCCATACACCAAGCTGCTGCAGGAATCGGTTCCAGAGCCTGTCCCCAAGAAACGAGAGTCTTGGGCAAAACATATCGCCCTCGGAACGACCGAAGTAAAAGAGTACAGCAGAGTGGGATGCAAGTTCGCAGGTCGCTGCCCGCAGGTGATGGATATTTGCCGCCAGGCGGATCCCCCGGACGCGCAGGTAGGTCTACGGATGGTCAAGTGCTACCTGTATAGCGATGATTCTGGGCGCCCGGCCACGTAGAACAGCGTCGAAACCAGCCGCCCAACTCGAGTGAAATACACCCATTTGATTTCGCACACATAAAGAAACGAGGATATTACCATGACAACGACCCGTATCACCCTCAACCCGGCGGATACCATCGCCACAATCAACCCCAATATCTATGGGCACTTTGCCGAGCACCTCGGTCGGTGCATTTATGATGGCATCTGGGTCGGTGAGGATTCGACCATCCCGAATATGGGTGGCTTCCGCGCAGATATCGTAGAGGCTCTGCGCCGCTTGAAACCTCCGATCATTCGCTGGCCGGGCGGCTGCTTCGCTGACGATTATCACTGGCAGGATGGCATTGGCCCGCGTGACCAGCGCCCGCGCCGGATCAATATCCACTGGGGCGAAGTGATCGAAAACAATCATGTTGGCACCCAGGAATTTGTCCGCTTCTGTCGCCTGGTTGGCGCTGAACCGTATTTTTGTGGGAACGTCGGCTCCGGCACGGCCCGTGAGCTGCGCGATTGGGTCGAATACTGCAATTTTCCCCATTCTGGTCCCAACGGTTCCACCTGGGCGCAGCGTCGCGCGGCAGACGGCAGCCCTGAACCGCTGAACGTGACGTATTGGGGGGTGGGAAATGAGAACTGGGGCTGTGGCGGCAACTTTTCCCCGGAAGATTACTGTACGGAATTTCGCCGTTATGCTTCCTTTATTCGCGGCTTTGGGAAAAAGCTGTTCGTGATCGCCTGCGGCCCGCCGGGCAACGACGTGGAATGGACTGACCGCTTTTTCCGCAAGCTCAATAAAGATTACTGGGTCTTTAACAGCATAGACGGCTTTGCCGCGCACTATTACTGCGGCACAGCCGGTACTGCAACCAAATATACCGTGGAAGAATTTTACCGCCTTCTCGAAAAAGGGCTCAAGATGGAAGACCTGATCATCCAGCAGCGCGCGGCGTTGGATGTGTGGGACCCGGGCCGTAAAATCGGGTTGATTGTCGATGAATGGGGCACCTGGCACCCGGTGGAAAAGGGAACCAACCCGGCCTTCCTCTACCAACAGAACACCATCCGCGACGCGATTGTAGCGGCCAACACGCTCGACATCTTTAACCGCCACGCCGATAAGGTGGTGATGGCGAACATCGCGCAGACGATCAACGTCTTGCAGGCGATGATCCTGACCGAAGGCGAGCAGATGCTGGTCACGCCGACTGGCTACATCTACGAGATGTACGCTCCCCATCAGGGCGCTACGGCGCTGCGAACGCGCATCGAGACGCCGGATATCCACTTTAAGAAGAGCAATATCCTGCAAACATCCTGGCAAAGCGCACTACAAAAAGGCGAGACAATCGAGGGTTCTATACCGCTCGTCGCCGGCAGCGCCTCTTTGAAAGGCAAAGAACTTTTCTTAACCATCACCAACAGCCATGCCCACGAAGCCGCCGAAGTGACTGTCGCTCTCCTGGGCGGGACGCAGATCAAACGGGCGAAAGGACAGGTTCTGAACGGCGAAATTCATGCCCATAATACGTTCGCTGCCCCAAGGCAAGTCACGCCGCAGGCGTTCGACCTCGCCTGCCAGCCCGAGCAGCTCAACCTTGCCCTTCCACCTGCCTCCGTTGCCGCCATTCAGGTTCATTTGGACTGAACGCATAGAACGTGAAAATCTGATCCAGGCTCAATTTTGGAGATCGCATCATGGAAAAGACACGGGTTATTCTTGATCCTGCTTACAAAATTGCTCAAGTGGATCCCCGCATTTTCGGCGGCTTTCTCGAGCACATGGGTCGGGCTGTTTATGAAGGCGTCTATGATCCGCAATCATCCCATGCCGATGAAAACGGTTTTCGCCAAGACGTACTGGGCGCGCTGCGCCGACTGCGCCTGACGGCCATACGCTACCCCGGCGGCAACTTTGCCTCCGGCTATCACTGGATGGACGGCATTGGGCCCAAGAACCAGCGCCCAACCGTGCGCGAGCTGGCCTGGCAGAGCATTGAGACGAACCAGTTTGGCACCGACGAATATATCAAGATGGCGCGCATGATGGACTGGACGCCCATGATCACCGTCAACCTGGGAATAGGGACGCCCGAAGAAGCCTGTAACTGGGTGGAATACTGCAACAGCCCGGTTGGGACCAGATTCGCTAATCTGCGCGCCAAGAACGGATCAGAGGCCCCGTATGGTGTCAAACTATGGTGCCTGGGCAACGAGATGGATGGTCTCTGGCAACTGGGTCACGTACCGGCTGACCAGTATGCCATCCTCGCTCAGCAGGCAGCCAAGCTGATGAAAGATACTGACCCAAGCATTGAAACCGTTGCTTGCGGTTCCTGCACCATCAAGATGTCCACTTACATGGACTGGGATCGCACCGTGTTGGAATACATCGGTGACCTGGCCGATTACGTCAGCTTGCACCGCTACGTGGGCAACCGCACTGGCGATACAGCCGATTACTTGGCCGTGACCAACTCGATTGATCAGCAGATCGAGGAAATGGATGCCGTGTGCCGTTACGTGCAAGCACGCCTGCGCAGCAAGAAACGCCCGTATCTGTGCTTTGACGAGTGGAACGTCTGGTATCGGACGATGAACCCGGAGCACACCAATGGCCGCGGCAAGTTTGCGCCGCACCTGATCGAAGAGGAATACAACCTGGAAGATGCCCTGGTGGTGGCGGGCTTTTTGAACAGCTTTATCCGCCACGCTGACGTGGTCAAGATCGCCAACCTGGCGCAGATTGTGAACGTGATCGCCCCGGTTCACACGCGCGGCGACGAATTGCTGTTGCACACGATCTATTATCCGTTCGTCATGTACGCCGCTCGCCGCGACGGGGTGGCCCTGCAACCGGTGGTTAAAGGCCCTGTTTACACAAGCCGCAGTTATGGGGATGTGAACACGGTGGATGCCAGCGCCATCCTGGGTGACGGCGTCCTACACGTATTCCTGGTCAACCGCAGCCCGGGCGAGGTCGCGCCGGTGACGATTGACCTGGCCGGTACGCCACTCGCCAGCCTGGCGTCGGCTGAACTCGTGACGGGGGCGAAGGCTCAAGATCGCAACACCTATGAGCAGCCGGGGAATGTCCGCAACCAGCCGTTCAACGCGGTGAGTGTGCAAAATGGCGAGGCAGGTGTAGAATTACCGCCCCTCTCCATCGCAGCACTTTCGTTCAAAATCGCGATGCCGTGAGCCTTCGGGCCGAGTTGCCTCGACTGAGCTCGGCGAAGTCTCAGGCCAGGGCCACACCCGAACGGCGGGTGGCCAGAACTAGTGTGTAGCCCGCAAGCTTTCTAAACCGCAAGAACGCCAAGAGCCCGAAGATGAACCGTAGGGAACCTTGGCGTCTTTTGCGTTCTTTGCGGTTCAAAGCGGATACAGGAAAGGAGTGAACGTTATGCGCGTTGTCGTCATCGGCGGCACAGGTCATATCGGAACCTACCTGGTGCCGAAATTGGTGGAGACCGGCTATCAAGTGATTTCCGTCAGCCGGCAGCAACGTGAGCCGTACCAGCCTCACGCTGCGTGCAAAGCGGTGCAACACGTCACGCTTGACCGGGCGGCTGTCGAGGAGGCGGGCATCTTTGTCTGGGATGGTAATTACTACGCTTTGGCCGTCACAGAGCGGTTAGGGGTTGAAGAGAGTGGCAGCATAGTGCGGGTGGGGATCGCCCATTACAACATGGCGGGGGAAGTTGATCGGTTGTTGGCAGTGATCAGCGAACTGGCTCAGTATTCTTGAGTTTGAAAGAAACCACCGACCTCGACCAGAAAATTCATGCTGCCTCAGCAATTGGATAAACTACATCGGCACGTAACGCTTCAGCAGCAAAAGCTAGCGCGGCTTGAATCGCCTCTGGTACCAAACGTGGATGAGCTTCGATGATCTGCCCCGGGGTTTCACCTGCTGCGAGTTTTTCCAGAATAAGCTCAACAGTGATTCGGGTGCCGACAACGACTGGTTTACCCATCATAATAGCTGGATCAGATGTTATCAGATTCTTTTGCACGTTCATTTCTGTCATTCCTATTCTATGGAACACCCCCATCTGCATGCTAATCTTCAACATAATACCACATGTTGGGGAAAACGGAAAGAGATCCGAAACCTAGGCAGAGTACCTGACAGAGTCTGCTCTAATGTGACGACTTGGTTCTTGCAGGGCACATCAGTACCAGCCGGGCGGTTAGAACCCAATCTTTCTGTGTTTCGTGTCCCAACCTACAAATTCTTCGGACCTCATGCCAGTGCCCTGTATGGGCGCTACGATCTGCTAGACCAATTGCACGCCTACAAAGTACGCCCGGCGGACGATGTGCCGCCGCACAAATTCGAAACCGGGACCAAGAACCACGAAGGGCTGGCGGGGGCGACGGCGGCCATCAACTACCTGGCCGACTTGGGGGCCGAATTCGGGATGCCGTTTGCCGACCAATACCCTGGGTTTGAGGGCAGGAGGTTACACTTGAAGACGGCCATAGCCGCTATCGGCGCCTACGGCCGGCCGCTGGCCGAGCGGCTGGGGTGTGAGGGTATCTTTGTCCGGGACGGCAACTACGCCGAATCTGATCCTGATGGGATCATCACCAACCTCGGCCCGTTCCGGGCCTACTTGCAGCATCATCCCAAGATCATCACCTACATGCCCCCGCGTGTGTCGTCCTCCGGCTCGTACCCAAGACTGTACGTTCGTACAGTGCCTGAACTGAACACATGACTGGTGTCAGGCGCGGATGAATGTGCTATACTGACCATGCTGTCTTTCCCTTCAAAGACACGTTCGACTAGCTGGTGACAACCCTGTTACGATATAATGGACAAAGAAGTGCCGATGAGGTAAAACAGACAGTGATACCCCAATCGTCTGTCCACTACCCCATCGGCACTGGCCTGGGACACAAGGACCATGATTGCCCTGCGCTGCGAGTGCCACCATCACCAATCTCGGCCTGTTCCGGGCCTACGTGACCGGCTACCTGAAACATCACCCCAAGATCCTGCCCGACATGCCCCTCGGGCTGACAAGTCAGACAGAAACGCTTTGTGAAACTCTAAGAGGTGAATCATGAAAAAGCTAACACTTTTCGTCACAATGCTCATCGTGGCAGCATTCTGGCTGCCCCTCAGTTCCATGGCGCAGGAGCCGGCCCCATGCGAGTTGGATTACACGGTTCAGCTCGGCGACTGGCTCTCCAAGCTCGCCGACAAGTACTACGGCGACGTCTTGGCCTACCCGGCCATCGTGGCCGCCACCAATGCCCAACCGGGCGACGCGTATGCCGACATCGTGGACCCCGACCTCATCGAGCCGGGCTGGACGCTGTGCATCCCCAGCTCCGACGACGCCACAGCGCTGATAGGCGCGGCCAGCGGCGGCATGCCGCCAGCGACTGCGGGGCTCTCGATAGAGGAACTAGGTAATGCCACCTACCAGGGTATCTACGAAGAACCGGTCACCCTGACCGACGGCACCTACGAAGGTAAGCCGTTTGTGGAAGGTGGCGCCTCCCAGCCCACGGTTACCCTGATCCCGGAGCCGGTAGGCTATGGCGACCTGAACGGGGATGGACAGGCAGAGGCGGCGGTGCTGCTGGCCGAGAACTCCGGCGGCAGTGGCACCTTTGTTTACCTAGCCGCCGTGGCCGCTCAGGATGGCACGCCGCAAAACATGGCCACGCAAAACGTGGCCACCACCCTCCTGGGTGACCGGGTCCAGGTCAAGTCGTTGACCATCGAGGACGGCCAGATCGTGGTCAAAGAGGTGACCCACGGGCCGGACGATCCGATGTGCTGCCCATCTCAGGAAGTAGTGAAGACGTTCGAGCTACAAGGAGATCAACTGGTGGAAACGTCAACCCAGATGGGTGCAGAAGCCGCTGGCCCGCAGTTGGTGGGCACGCTTTGGGGTTGGGATCAAACTATCATGAACAACGACGACGTGTTGATGCCAGATAGCCCGGCCAGGTATACACTGCAGTTGAAGCCGGACGGGGAGGCCGCCATCCAGGCCGACTGCAACCAGGTGAAAGCTACCTATACCCTGGACGACAACGCCATCACCATCCAACCGGGACCGGCCACGCTGGCTGCCTGCCCACCCGACTCGTTGGGTGAGGAGTTTGTGGCCAACCTGGGTGCTGCGGCGAGATATTCCATTCAGGGTGAGACTCTGTTGATCGACCTCAAGATGGACAGCGGCACTATGCAGTTCACCGCCCAATCTAGCGAGTTGGCAGGAACATCCTGGAATGTCATGTTCTACAACGATGGCCAACAAGGCGTGGTCAGCGTCATTATTGGCACGGAACTGACTGCCACCTTTGGTGAGGACGGCCAGTTGACCGGTTCGGCGGGCTGTAACGACTACAGCGTGTCGTATGAAGTCGAGGGGGAGACGATAAGTTTCGGCCCGTCTCTCGGCACCTTGAAAGAGTGTGCCGAGCCAGAGGGGATTATGGAGCAGGAGCAGCAATATCTAACAGCCCTGACCACCGCGGCGACCTACCAAATCCAGGGCGATGTTTTAGAGCTGCGCACCGCCGAGGGTGCCATCGCCGCTACCTTCCAGGCTGCAAATTAATCCGTCTGAGAATATTCTGACCATCGACCACTTGGTCTTCGGGGTGGCCTTCAGCCCCGATGGGCAGCGCGGTGTTTACAGGTGGCAACGACAGGTATGTGCGCGAACTGAAATTACTCCTTTTGAAGAAGTTCGATTCGAAGTTTTTGATCACATCTTGACTATGGTGCCCGAGTTTGAGCTCAGGATACGCCAGTCGTGGTGACGTGTTTCCGAAGTTTGGCCAGGAGTGTCATTCAATCCGATAGGGCTCAAGAAGCGGAGGGGCTATGGCTTAAGAACCCACCAGTTTTGCGGCCGGTCAAATCACCCACTATATGGAGGTAACACCACGATGACTGAAGCGCTAAGTTTACTATTCAACCTTTCAGTCCTGATCTTTGTACTGGCGAGCATGTTCGGAATGGGATTGGGCTTGACGTTGAAGCAGGTCTTTGAGCCGATGCGCAATGTGCCTCTGGTGCTGAAAGCCCTGGCAGCCAATTTCATCCTGGCACCGTTGCTGGCGTTTGCCCTGGCCAAGGTTATTGGGCTGGACCAACAGCTCTCTATCGGCCTGTTCATATTGGGCGTTGCCGCGGGCGCGCCATTACTGGCCAAATATGCCCAATTGGCCGAAGGGAACCTGGCTTTCACGGTGGGGTTGATGGTGCTGCTGATGGTAGTCACCATCATCTACGCCCCCCTCGTCCTCCCGCTGCTGATGCCGGATATCGAGGTCGATGTGTGGGGCATGCTCCAATCCCTGATACTGACCATGCTGATCCCGCTGGCCATTGGGCTGGCTGTCAAGGCCAGGTACGAACCCCTCGCCGAATCCCTCACGCCGTACATGTCACAGGCTTCCAGTATCACCTTGATGATGCAGTTGGTGCTAGGCTTGCTGCTCGGCGCAGGTGAGCTCTTGGGCATCCTCGGCACGGGAGCTATTCTCGCTGCGCTCCTGTTCCTTGCGGGCAACCTAATCCTGGGCTACCTGCTGGGCGGCCCGGGAAGGGATACGCGGGTGGTCGTAGGGCTGGGCACGGCACAGCGCAATGTGTCGGCCGCAATGCTCATTACCGTCCAGAATTTTGCGGAACCAAAAGTGCTCATTATGGTGCTGACAGGAGGGCTCCTGATGCTGGTCATCAATTCGCTCGTCGCCAGTGAGTTAGGCAAGCGACGCCAGGCGGTAGCGCCAGCCGCTGAGCCAGCGTAGCTCTCACAGTTTCAGAAAAGGAGAACCAACATGGCATCTGACATCACGATCTTTTCCGCCAGGAAAATCATCACGATGAACCCAAGCAACCCGGAAGGCACACACGTCGCCACGCGTGACGGGCGTATCTTGGGCGTGGGAACGCTCGAAGAAGTGGCGGGCTGGGGCGACTACATGCTGGACGATACATTTAAGGACAAGGTGCTGGTTCCCGGTTTTATCGAGACACACGGGCACGTCGGCGAGGGCGGTCTCTGGGCGGCAGGAGCCTACCTGGGATATTTTGGTCGCAATTCACCGGATGAAGGGTATGTTGAGGGGCTAAAAAGCGTGGATGATGTGATCGCTCGCTTGAAAGCCCTGGATTCCGAAATGAGCGATCCGGATACCCCGCTCATCGGCTGGGGTCTCGACCCTCTCTTTTTCCCCAAGGGCACTCAGTTTTATGCCAAGGACCTGGACCAGGTATCGGGTACCCGCCCGATTTTTATTCTACACCTTAGTGGGCATGTTGCCTCGGTCAATACCGCGCTTATGCAACAGGCTGGCATCACGGCCGAACTGGATGTGGACGGACTGGTCAAGGATCAAAACGGACAGCTTACGGGCGAACTGCAATCACAGACCACGATGGCATTGGCCCAGCAAGTGTTTATGCTGGTTTTGAAAGCCGCACAATCCGAAACGGCGATCCTCAACTTTGGCAAACTGGCAAATCTGGCCGGTCATACCACCGTTGCGGAATTGGGCAGCGCACCAGTTCATAATGCCGATCTGTTTGCCCCGTGGCAGCGTCTCGTCAATGACCCTGACTATCCGGTGCGGGTCGCGTCGTACTTCGGCGCCGGTAATCTCGGCGCACCGGTCAAACCGGAAGAAGTCATCCCCCTCGTTCGGGCTGTGCAAAGCAATAACACGCATAAGCTATATGTTAACGGTATAAAAGTCTGGCTTGACGGCTCGAACCAGGGTTTCACCGCACGTGTGTTCTGGCCAGGCTATTACAATGGTGTCGAGAATGGCTTGTGGTACATCCCGCCGGAGCAATTCAGAGAAGTCTTCAAAGCATATCACAAGGCGGGTTTGAACTGTCATATCCATTGCAATGGGAGTGAAGCCACCGAACTTTTGATTGACAGTGTGGATGAGGCCCTGCGTGAATATCCCTGGCTCGATCATCGCCATACCGCGCAGCATACCCAACTCACCACCCCGGCGCAGCTACGGCGGATGCGTAATCTTGGCATGTGCGCCAATTTCTTCATCAACCACGTCTACTATTACGGTGACCAGCATTATGACATCGTTCTAGGACCAGAACGTGCCAACCAGGTGAACCCCTGTGGCGCTGCTCTGCGCGAAGGGGTTTCCTTCTCGATCCACAGCGATCCGCCGGTTACCCCTCTCGGGCATCTGCATACCATATGGTGCGCGGTCAACCGGGTGACAGCTTCCGGTCGTGTGCTGGGCGAGCGCGAAAAGATCAGCGCCTATGATGCGCTCAAAGCCGCCACCATCGATGCCGCCTATCAGATCCACATGGATCACGAAATCGGCAGCCTGGAGATCGGCAAGTTTGCCGATTTTACCGTGCTGGACGACAGTCCGCTGGATGTGGTACCGATGGCGATCAAGGATATTCCCGTTTGGGGCACGGTGCTGGGTAGCAGGAAATTCCCGGCTGCGTAAACGAGATGCTTACGAGATTCACTCAAGCGAAATGACTTCTGATCGTATTCCTCTGACCGTCATCGGCGGCTACCTGGGTTCCGGGAAAACCACCCTGCTCAACCACATCCTGCGCAACAACGCAGGGCGGCGGCTGGCGATCATCGTCAACGATTTTGGCGACATTAACATCGACGCCGAATTGATCGAAAACCAGGATGGCGATACCATCAATCTGGCAAACGGTTGTATCTGTTGTAGCCTGGCAGGCGGATTTATGATGGCACTCAATATGCTGTCCGAGCTGGAACCGCCGCCGGAACATATCCTGATCGAAGCCAGTGGCGTGGCCGATCCCCATAACCTAAGCCAATATGGTTATACGGGCCGATTGCAGCGCAACGGGGTGATCGTGGTCGCCGATGCCGAAACCGTGCAGACCAAATCCGTTGACAAGTATGTAGGGGATACGGTCAAACGGCAGTTGCAGGGCGCCGATTTGATCTTGCTCAACAAGATCGACCTGGTGGATGCTGAGGCGCTCAAGGATGTGCGCACCTGGCTTCATAGGCTGGTTCCCGATGCTCGTGTTGTGGAAGCCGCCCACGGAATTGTGCCGCTCCCGATATTGCTGGGAGTTTCCAGGACTGGCGGTCCTCCAACGGGACGCCGTCCCGCGACCGCCAGTCCCAAACATCACCATCCCACTGACGAGTACGATACTTGGAGCTTTACCAGCGAACAACCATTAGATGGTGAAGCTTTTCGGGCAATGATGGAAATCCTGCCCGAGGGCATCGTCCGCGCCAAGGGGGTTCTCTGCCTCCAGGAAGACCCGAATCAGCGCTTTGTCTTCCAATTGGTCGGGCGGCGCTGGAGCCTGAAGCCGGGCGGTGACTGGAGCAATGCGCAGCCGGCCTCCCGGCTGGTGATGATCGGTCTGCCCGGCAGCATTGATACCAACTGGCTGGACCGGACGATTGCTTCTTGTGGCAAAACCAGAAACAGTACGGGGGTAAACGATGATTCATGAAGTGGAAAGTTTGTTGCACGAGTTCGTGGCCTACGTGCGCGAGTCAGAAGATCGTGAGGACATCCTGTCGCTCTATCTGGTGGTGGACCCCGCCGACGAGAGGAATCAAGGTCCTTCACGCAAGTGGCAGACCTTTCTCAAGAACGCCCTGGCCGAGATTGAAAGCCAGCTCGATCCGTCGCAGACCAAGCAGTGGAAGAACGTGCGGCTCAGCGATCAGGACGAACGAACCAAGTGGGCGCGGGTCCGGCTTCGCCTGGAGCGCTATCTGAGCGGCTATCGGCCATCGGGCAAGACGCTGGTGCTGTTCGTTGGGCCCAATGGCGAGCTGCCGGTCGAGTTGCCGGTTCGCCTGGAAAACAAGGTCTACTACGGCTGGCCCCACATGACCGAGTTCCTGTGGGCTCTGGACGAGTACGAGCAACACCTCGTCGTCCTCTTTGCCCAGGATCAGGTTCGAGCGTTGAATCTCTTTCTGGGCGATTCGGCCGATGAGGTGGAGATCGACATGGACCAGACCTGGCACCGCCGCTTGCGCAAGACGGGCCACGAGGCCAACATCGCCCAGCGCCAGGAAGAGTTTGACCGGCGATTCGCCCGTTGGGCAGCCGGAGAGTTGAACCAGCACTTTTTGAAATCGACCGACATCGAGCGCATCATCTTCGGTGGCAACATGCAGATGGCCCACGCGGTGCGTCATTACTTGCACCCCGCAGTGGCCGAGCAGGTGATTGCTATGTTGCCTATCCCTATTGGCACCCCGGTGTATGACGTCGCTGAGACCATCCGCGATGTGGCCAAGGATCACGAGCGCGAGTTCGAAAGCGCCCTGGTGAGCGAACTGGTGGGCCGGGCCAAAGCAGGGGGACGTGCCGCGCTGGGCCTGGAGACGGTGAACCAAACGCTAGACCAACAAGCCGCCAGCCTGTTGGTATTGCCCTATCCCATTGAGCGGGAGGTCGCCGACGAGCTGTTTGTGAAAGCTATCTACTCCGGCGCAGACGTCGAGTTTGTGGGGGGCGAAGCGGCGCGGATGCTGGAGGAAGAGGGAGGCATCGCCGCGCGGCTGTACTTCGTGGCGTAGGAACCTGCGCGGAGGTCATATGGCGCCAATCACCGGTTTGACGCGCGATCAAGTTCTGGAGCGGCGACAGCGCGGTCAGGGCAACGCCGTCAAGCTCTCCGCCAGTCGTCCTTATAAGGACATCATCCTGACCAATGTCTTCAACCCGGTCAATATCGTGCTGTATGCCATTGGCGCGGGCATGCTGACGGTGGGTGATTTCAAGAGCGCCTTTGTCACCGTTGCCTTGGTGATTTTCAACACCGTTGTCGGCATCATTCAAGAAGTACACGCCAAGAAGAAACTCGACCAGATTGCGCTGCTGGCCCGGGCCAAAGTTACGGTGTGGCGCGAAAGCCAGGATCAGCGGGTTGATCCCTCGGAACTGGTGCTGGGTGACGTGCTAGTCATCCGGGCTGGCGACCAGATTCCGATAGATGGCCGGGTGGTGGGTGAGGGCAAAATTGAGGTGGACGAGTCGGCCTTGACTGGTGAGTCGGACCTGGTTCCCAAGGCCGTTGGCGAGCAGGTGCTATCGGGTAGCTTTTGCGTAACCGGCAAAACACTGGTAGAGGCCACCTCCGTAGGCGAGCAGAGCTTTGCCAACCGGCTAACTAAGGACGCCCGCCAGTTTAAGCTAGAGCACACCCCGCTGCAGCGCGAGGTGAACCAACTGCTGCGAGTGCTGTTGTTGATTGTAATTTTCTTTAGTTTTCTGGCAGTGACAGCTCTGTTTGTGCTGGATTTGTCGGTCGATGTCTGGCTCCAGGTGCTGGCCGTCATCACCGGTTCGATGTCGGCCGGGCTGCTCACGCTCATTACCCTCAACTACTCCTGGGGCGCGGTGCGCATCGGCCAAAAGGGGGGGATGGTGCAGCAAATCAACGCCATCGAGGCGCTCAGCAACGTCACCGTACTCTGTACTGACAAAACCGGCACCCTGACCGCTAACAAAATCAAGTATCACGACGCCTACCCGGTAGGCGTGGCCAAGGACCGCCTGGAGCAACTCCTGGCCGATTTTGGGGCGAGCGCCGGCAGCACCAACAAAACCAGCCAGGCCATCATCGCCGCCCTGCCAGGGTACCGGCGTACCGTTAGCGACGAGGTGCCCTTTTCCTCGGCCCGCAAATGGTCCGCTGTTGCTTTTGATGGCCCGGCGCTCAAGGGCGCCTATGTGCTGGGCGCGCTGGAAATGCTGCAGGACACTTTCACTATTGACGATGCGGCCCGCCGACAACTGGAAGATTGGTCGGCTCAGGGGCTGCGGGTGCTGGTCTTTGCTCATAACCCGGAAGCCACTACCCTACATGACGTCGTTGGTGAACCGGCCCTGCCGCCGCTGACCCTGTTGGGCGTGGTCAGCTTTGGCGATGAACTGCGGCCTCACCTGCCAGAAACCCTCGAGGCGTTTGCCGCTAATGAGATCAGGCTCAAAGTTATTTCCGGCGATAACCCCCGAACCGTGGCCGCGCTGGCCAGACAGGCCGGGCTGCCCGGTGATCTGAAAGCCGTTTCCGGCCCGGAACTGGCCCAAATGAGCCCTGCGGAGTTTGCCCAAACCGTGCTGGAGGCCACCATTTTTGGCCGGATCACCCCCCATCAGAAAGAGGCATTGGTGACAGCTCTCCGTGACCGGGGCGAATATGTGGCCATGGTGGGCGATGGGGTGAACGATGTTTTGTCGTTGAAAAAGGCTAATATGGGTATTGCCATGGAAAGCGGCAGCAGCGCCACTCGCTCCGTAGCTGCTATGATCCTGCTGGGCGACTCATTTAGAGCTATGCCAAGCGCACTCGCCGAAGGCCAGCGTATTGTCAACAGCATCCAGAATACTCTCAAACTCTTCATGGTCACCGTTTTTGCCTTGTTGTTGCTCATTATTGGTGTCACTATGCTGGGCTTGGGCTTTCCCTTCACTACCTTGCAGAGCACGCTGTTGGCACTTTTTGTGCGCGGGCTACCGCCCTTGGTGTTGGCGATTGTGGCTCAGGCCGGCCGGCAGCGTGGAAGCCTTTTCCACAACCTGATGCATTTTACCCTGCCGGCCAGCTTTACCATCTTTTTGTTTGGCTTGCTCATCTACATCGGGACCTTCTTTTCCATCCAGAATGAGCTGGCCCAGGTGGCCATAAGCCCAGAGACGATCGTCGAGATTGGTCGAAACACTGGTAGGGATTATGGCAACCTGGCTCCTGATCAGTTCGAGGCTCTGCTCACGCTGTTTTCCGCGCAGACGGCTCTCACAACTTTCTTTGTTTTGGCCGGGGTGTTGCTGATGGTTTTTGCCGAGCCGCCCCTGAAATGGCTAGCTGGCGGTGCGCCCTACAGCGGCAGATGGCTGCCCACACTGGCGGCGGGCGTCTTGGTTATGGCGTACGCAGTTGTTTCGGCCTTGCCGGCGATGCAAAGGTTTTTTGACCTGGTACCACTGCCTCCGGCCTTCAATCTGGCAATTGTTGGGATAACCCTGCTCTGGATTTTAGTCCAACGCGCCGCCTGGCGCGGGCGCTGGCTGGCGCGGCTATTAGACCTCGAAGAAGAGTTTGCGGTTGACGGTGCCCCACGCCAGTGAATCACGGCCCGTCTTCGTCAAATGGGCTGCTGTAGTCGTGCGCACTTCTGGGAGGCGGCTTCATGACGATTGCATTTGTTATTCTCGGCGTAACCATTGCCCTGTTTGTCTTTACAAGATTACGCCCGGACTTTGTCGCTCTCATATGGGGATTGCCCTGGAGAAGACCGGCGGAGTCGAGTTTATGGCGGATGCTTTAGTCAATACAGTCGGCACACTCGGCCCGCTGGCGTTAATGGCCGGGATTTTCTTGCTAGCCAGCGGCTTTTCGCAGGTGATCAGCAATGTGGCCGCCACCATCCTGATCAGCCCGGTGGCCTACCAGGCCGCGGTAGCGATGGATGTTTCGCCCTATCCCTTTATGATGATGGTGGCGGTGGGTGTGGTTACGGGCATCATGACCCCGATAGCCGGTGCACCGATGCTGATCGTGATGAACCCTGGGCATTATGAATTCAAAGATTATGCCAGAGTCGGCTTTCCGTTGTTGATCATGATCTTCATCATCAGTTTGATCCTGGTGCCGCTGATCTGGCCCTTGTAGAGAATTATTTGTCCCCACTGCCACTCCTGTTTAACTACTATTTATGCAAAAATGCCAAAAAAGTGAGTATCTACCAACAACACAGAGGAGATAAAAATATGACATCCAAGAGCTTTAGAACCCCATACATTGATTTAGATGAATGGCGAGAAGAGCCCGTACGACACCGCTATGTTCACGGCGGTTTCGAAGGAACAGATACGCGCTTTTCCTTCTACTTTCCCCCAAAAGAGCAATATCAGGGCCGTTTCTTCCAATACATCACACCGGTGCCCGATAGCGAGACTCTCTCGCAAGGGGCCAGTGGCGAGGCCGATAAAATCAGCTTTTCTATAGACAGCGGTGCTTATTTCATCGAAACGAACGGCGGAGGCTCTGGCACCACCGAAGAAACCGGCCCCCAGCCTGATTTAACCATCACGGCCTACCGGGCCAATGCCGCGGTTGCCATGTATTCGCGCGAAGTAGCGCTGGAAATGTATGGCGGCAGTCGTCCTTATGGATATGCCTTCGGCGGCAGTGGCGGCGGGTTCCGTACTATCGGGGGTATCGAGAATACCGAGGGTGTCTGGGATGGTGTCGTCCCCTATGTCATTGGTTCCCCCATGTCGATCCCCAATGTTTTCTCTGTGCGCATGCACGCGATGCGTGTTTTGCAAGACAAGTTCCCGCAGATCATCGATGCGCTTGAACCCGGCGGCAGCGGCGACATGTATGCCGGCCTGAACGCAGAAGACCAACAGGCGTTACGCGAAGTGACCCGCATGGGCTTCCCCCCGAAATCGTGGTTTGGGTACAAAACCATGGGGGTACACGCCTTTACGGTACTTTACCAATCCATGGTGATGATGGACCCCCAATATTTCGAGGACTTCTGGACCGTTCCGGGTTATCTCGGAGCTGATGCCCCTGAATCTTTCCAAGGCGCGCGTATACAACACGCCAGTACCGTAAAAGCGCTCATTACGACAAGTCAAGCCCACGAGATGGGCCTGACCATTGGACATATGCCCGGACAGGCTCGTGGAACGGCAGATATGGCGTGGCAACGATTGGAAGCGAAAGGAATGGAGTTACCGGTGGCCTTCCAACTGGCTGATACGGCACCTGATATTGATTTTCTGGGTGGTGACCTGATTGTTGAGAGCGGTGACGCTGCAGGCCAGAAGTTATCCCTGCGAGGCCTGGATGGTGATCTCGTTATTCTAGGGGTTGCTGACCCCAGGGTGCTGGCAGAGATAAAACCGGGCGATGAAGTTCGGGTCGATAATTCGAACTATTTAGCGGCGCAGACTTATCATCGCCATCAGGTTCCCGGGCCAGATTTCTATGTGTGGGATCAATTCCGCGACGCGGATGGCCAGCCCATCTATCCACAGCGCCCCATGATTTTGGGGCCTATCCTTGCTCAGCAAGCTTCTGGCACGTTGCAATCCGGTAAGTTCAAAGGCAAGATGATCCTGATCGAAAACCTCTGGGATCGCGAAGCTTATCCCTGGCAGGCTGATTGGTATCGCTCGAAAGTGCAGGAAAACCTGGGCGACAACCTGGATGAGCATTTTACCCTCTGGTTTATCGACCGTGCACTGCACAGTGATCTTCCCCAACAAGAAGACCCCACACATACCATCAGTTACCTGGGTGTATTACAGCAGGCGCTGCGCGACCTGAGTGCCTGGGTCGAGGAAGGCATTACCCCGCCAGCAAATACCAGTTACAAGGTGGTTGACGGACAGGTTGTGGTCCCATCAACCGCCGCGGAACGCAAGGGCATCCAGCCGGTAGTCACACTCAAAGCAAACGGCAGTGACCGCGTCGAAGTCGCGGTTGGCGAGGTGGTCGAATTCACCGGGACTATTGAGGTACCGCCAGGGACAGGTGCGGTGGTAAGCGCAGAATGGGATTTCGAGGGCAGTGGCGATTACCCGGTCGTCGAGAAGTTCGATGAATCCAACGCAGGGTTATCGCAACTGACACTAAAAACCACTTATACCTTTTCCAAACCGGGCACTTATTTCCCGGTGCTGCGGACTGCGGCGCAACGGCAAGGTGATTTCGAAACCCCATTTGCCCGGATCGAAAATCTCGAGCGGGTACGGGTTGTTGTCCATTAAGCTGCGCACTTTGCGGATATTTGCTGTTTGGTAGAACAACTTTATCGTTCTACCAAACACTCCTTCTCTTTGGCGCAAAACATTATTCTCACGCATATAACTTGTAACACCTCCTGCGATCATAAATTGTGGGAGATAGATAAGGAGAGATAGAATAATGATTCCTGTAATTGGAGAAACTTTACCTGTCGCGGTTGGTATTGCTCTCAGTCCATTTCCAATTGTTGCTGTAATTCTGATGCTTTTCACGAAGAAAGCACGTTCGAATAGTATGGCTTTTGGGGTTGGCTGGATGTTAGGCCTTGGCGTGGTGGGTTTTATCGTTTTGGCCCTGGTCAACGCCGGGCGCGTAACCCTTGGTGAGAGTACCGAATCGATGCTTTCAGGCATCGTCAAGGTGTTATTAGCTTTGCTGCTTTTTAGAGGGGCCAAAAACCAATGGAAGAATCGCCCCCAGGAAGGCGAAGAACCCGAAATGCCCAAATGGATGGAAACCATCGATGACTTCACGATCGGTAAATCCCTGTCAATGGCTTTCTTACTCTCGGGCATAAACCCCAAAAATCTGGCGCTCAACCTGTCTGCAGCTGTCACTATTGCCAATGCGGAGTTGGGAAGCGGGGAACAAGCGCTTACCATGGTGATCTTCGTTCTAATTGCCAGCCTATCCATTGCTGTACCAGTGTTCTATTACCTGATTGCCGGTGCGAACGCCGAAAAGATGCTCAACACCTGGAAAGCCTGGTTGATTGCTAATGACACTACCGTCATGGCTGCACTGTTTGTGGTTTTTGGGTTCAAGCTGCTCGGTGATGGTTTAGCAATATTATTCGGATAAGAAAGACAAATTACATTTCCTGGTTCCGAAACTGATTGGTGCAAAGGCAATTGGACATCCACAAAATATTTTATGGAGAAAAAAATGACTACACAAGATGGTGTTCTTTCTATTCAAGATCTCAGCCGCGCACTGGAATTCTTGCCTTCTGTCACCATTTACAAGGCTAAAGAGATCGTCACGCTGAACCCAGCCAAGCCGCACGCGACTGCCGTGGCTGTACTTGGTGACCGCATCCTGGCTGTGGGCAGTTGTGCCGAGGTGAGCGAGGTGGCAGGTGAGGCAGCGAGAATCGTGGATCTGGGAGCCAAGACCGTGGCGCCTGGCTTCATCGAAACCCATAGCCATCTGCAGGTGTACGGCGCGGTATCACAATACCTGGACCTGTTCCCGTGGACCACGCACAACCTGGAGAATCTGCTCGCCAAGATCAGGAACGCGCAACCTCTCGAGGATGGCTGGATCGTCGGTTGGGGATTTGAGCCCTGGTTGTATGAAGACGGCCGCGCTCCCACCCGGGAAGAACTCGACCAGGCCCGGTCCGATGTGCCGGTCTACGTCTATAACATGTCAGGGCACCTGGCTTATGCCAACAGCAAAGCTTTTGAGCTGGCTGGAATCACAAAAGACACCCCCGATCCCCAAGGCGGGCGGTATGAGAAGGGAGCGGACGGCGAGCTGACCGGCACCATCGTTGCCCATTCTGCCATGTTTGCGATGGTTACACCGCCGGCCATCGGCCGAGAGGAGGTGTACCTCGGCGCCCAGGCCCATTCAAAGGCCGGCATCACCACTGTTGTTGAACCCGGACTGCTGCACGCAGGCATGCTTACGATGTATCAAGATGTAACGCAGCAGGAGGACTGGCCCGTTCGCATTGTCGCGGCGCTTGCCATGAAGAACCCCGCTATGCGTGCCATGCTCCAAGATGCGGGCAGTGGCAAGTGGAATACGGAGAAACTTCAGGTCACCTATGGCAAGATCTGGGTGGATGGCTCGATCCAGGGCGGTACCGTTCTGCTCAGCGAGCATACCCGGCCCCATTTCAGACATCCCAATCCGGATGAGGTAGCTTATACCGAGTACGACGAACTGATGGAGCAGGTTCTGGAGATCTACCAAGCCGGGCTCTCACCTGCCATCCACACCAACGCCGACGGCGCTGTGGATTGGGCGCTCGACGCCATCGAAAAGGCCCAGAACGAAACGGGTCGCCACGATTTGCACCCTCAGTTGATCCACGTCCAGATCGTCCGTGACGAACAGCTCCAACGAATGAAGGAGCTAGGTGTAGGCGCCACTTTCTTTACGCCCCACGTGTATTTCTTTGGAGAGAAGCACAAGAATGACCTGTGGACCGAAGAGTGGGCGAACCGGATCGATCCCATGAAAACGGCGTTTGACATCGATGTGCGCTCCAGCATACACAACGATGCGCCGGTCAGTGCGCCGAATCCGCTCCAATCGATGTGGGTGGCAGTCAACCGGCTTACATCGGCGGGCAACGTGTTGGGGCCGGAGCAGCGGATCACACCCGAACAGGCTTTGGGCGCCTATACAAGCGAAGCGGCCATTCAACTCGGATACGGGGAGGCGATCGGAACGCTGGAGACAGGCAAGTATGCGGACATGGTCTTGCTCAGTGATGACCCGCTGCAAGTAGATCCCTTGAAGATCAAAGACATCAGAGTCGAAGCCACGATGATGGGCGGCAAGGTGTTTCACCTGCAACTGGAGGAGTCCTTTACCGACGTCCTCGAGTAGCCGAAGGTCAAGACTGCACAGGCTTGACCATTTCTGCGATGATGCTGTCACAGAATGACCTGTCTTGAAATGAGGACCGGCAGGACGACTGCCTGTCTCAACTATTCCTAGAGGCAGAATCATGTTTGAGAAAATCACGGTCTTTACCGCTAAAAAGATCATCACCATGACCGAAGCCATGCCCACAGCCAAAGCCGTAGCCGTGGCGGACGGCAGGATCGTCTCCGTGGGCACGCTGGACAGCCTGAAGCCGTGGCTGGACCGTTATCCCCACGAGGTGGACGACCGCTTTGCGGACAAGGTGCTCATGCCTGGATTCATAGACCCGCACGTCCACCCGTCGCTGCCGGCGGTGCTGACGCAGTTCCCCTTCCTGGCTCCCGAGGACTGGCATTTGCCCACGGGCGAGTTCCCCGGCGCGCTGACGCCCGAAGCCTACGTGGCGCGGCTCAAAGAGCTGGTCGCCGCCCATCCAGACTGGAACATCCCCTTTGTTACCTGGGGCTACCACCAGTTGTGGCATGGCCACATCTTCAGGGCCGAGCTGGATGAATTGTTCCCCGGCAAGCCGGTCGTGCTCTGGCACCGCTCCTTCCACGAGATCATTGTCAACAGTGCCGCGCTGCATTGGCTTGGGATCACAGAGGAGCAGTTCCAGACAAACCCCGACGTGGACTGGGGCAAGGGACTTTTCTGGGAGGTCGGCGCGCAAGCCATGTTGGCCTTGAGCAAGCTGCCCTCCCTCCTGTTCAATCCGATCCGGTACAAGCAAGGTATGGTGAACTTTTTAAGGATGATGCACCAGGCCGGCGTCACCACGGCCCTGGATATGGGGATCGGCGTCTTTGGCGATCCCTTTGGCGAGACGGACCTCATTCGCGATGCGGCGGAATCTACGCAGGCCCCAGCCCGCATCATCCTGACGCCGCTCATCGTTGACTTTCTTGCCCGGGGCATCTCCCCCGAAGAGGCCCTGGCAACCTGCGAAAAGTGGATCGAGGGCAACAGCCGCCGGGTGCAGTTCGACCGGCACTTTAAGCTCATGATGGACGGCGCCATTTTTAGCGGCCTGTCGCTGTTTGATTTCCCCGGTTACGTGGACGGCCACGCCGGCCAGTGGATGGTTGCGCCGGAAACTACCCGCGAGTGGACAGAGGTATTCTGGAAAGCAGGCTACCAGATCCACGCGCACACCAACGCCGACCTCAGCGCCGCCATGTTGATAGACATCCTGCGGTACCTGCAAGATGTCAAACCCCGCTTCGACCACCGGTTTGTGCTGGAACACTTTGCCTATACGACCGAGGAACAGAACCGCAAGTGGCACGCGCTGGGAGGGCTCGTATCCGCCAACCCCTACTATCTCTATATTCTCAGCGACATCTATAGCAACGAGTGGCTCAGCCCCGACCGGGGATCGCAGTTGGTGCGCCTGGGCTCGCTGGAACGAATGGGAACGCCCTTTACCCTGCACTCCGACTGCCCGATGGCGCCGCTCTCTCCGCTGACCCTGGCCTGGGTCGCGGCCAACCGTGTGACCATCAACGGCAACCTGAACTGCCCCGAGGAACGCATCAGCCTGCAGGCAGCCCTGTGCGCCATCACCTCCGACGCCGCCTGGCTCATCAAAAAGGAAGACGAAATCGGCTCCATCCGCGCCGGCAAGTTCGCCGACTTTGCGGTGCTGGAAGAGGACCCCTACAAGGTGGGCGTCGAAGGCTTGCGCGACATCCCGATCTGGGGCACCGTCTTTGAGGGCGAGGTGCATCCGGTAGCGAAATGACGTCCAAAACGGCTTCCGAAGGCATCCCGCTGACCATCATCGGCGGCTACCTGGGCGCGGGCAAGACGACGCTGCTCAACCATATATTGCACCACAGCGAGGGCCGGCGGCTGGCCGTCATCGTCAACGACTTTGGCAAGATCAACATCGATGCCGAACTGATCGAAAGCCGGGACGAGGAGGTCATCAACCTGGCCAACGGCTGCATCTGCTGCACCCTGGTAGACGGGTTCGCCGCCACGCTCCTCCGGATCAGCAACCTGGCGTCGCCCCCTGACCACGTCATCGTCGAAGCCAGCGGCGTGGCCGATCCCTACAGACTTGGGCTGCAAGCCAATATGCCCGGATTCCGGCCCGATGGCGTCATCGTGCTGGCCGACGCCGAGCTGGTGCGCCAGAAAGCGCGCGACAAATACGTGGGCGAAACCGTCGTGCGGCAGCTGCAGGGTGCCGACCTCATCGTGCTGAACAAGACCGACCTGGTGGATGGCGAAACCCGCTGGGAGGTCCGTGCCTGGCTCCAAGACATAGTGCCCGATGTCCGTATCGTCGAGGCAGTACATGGGGCAGTGCCACTACCCTTGTTGTTTGGCGTACCCAGGATTGGTGGTCCTGAAAGCAACCTCCGGTTGCCGGCCGCCAGTCTTCATGTGGACTACGAAACCTGGAGCTATGCAGGTGAACAGCCCCTCGACGGCAACGCCTTCCGCGCCCTGGTGGCGATGCTGCCCGAGGGCGTCATCCGTGCCAAGGGCGTGCTCTGCCTTCGAGAAAAGCCTGAGCAGCGTATCATCTTCCAGTTGGTCGGCAAGCGGTGGAGTCTTGAAGCAGGGAGCGACTGGGGCAGCACACAACCAATCTCTCAGTTGGTGATGATTGCCTTGCCGGGCAGCATCAACGCCAACCGGCTGGA
This sequence comes from Anaerolineae bacterium, assembly GCA_034412795.1. Taxonomy (GTDB): domain Bacteria; phylum Chloroflexota; class Anaerolineae; order 4572-78; family NAK82; genus JAUVPY01. Next base: position 25,740 of record DAOUMD010000267.1, on the reverse strand, counting down.
ACAGACGCTGATTTCTTGTAGCGAAATCAGAAAACAGCACAAGGGGAAACAATGATTCATGAAGTGGAAAGTTTGTTGCACGAATTCGTGGCCTACGTGCGTGATTCAGAAGAGCATGAGGACATCCTGTCGCTCTATCTGATGGTGGACCCTGCCGACGAAAGGAATCAGGGCACTCCACGCAAGTGGCAGATCTTTCTCAAGAACGCCCTGGCCGAGATTGAAAGCGGGCTCGATCCGTCACAGACCAAGCAGTGGAAGAACGTGCGGCTCAGCGATCAGGACGAACGAACCAGGTGGGCGCGGGTCCGGCTTCGCCTGGAGCGCTATCTGACCGGCTACCGGCCATCGGGCAAGACGCTGGTGCTGTTCGTTGGACCCAATGGCGAGCTGCCGGTCGAGTTGCCGGTTCGCCTGGAAAACAAGGTCTACTACGGCTGGCCCCACATGACCGAGTTCCTGTGGGCTCTGGACGAGTACGAGCAACATCTCGTCGTCCTCTTTGCCCAGGATCAGGTTCGAGCGTTGAATCTTTTTCTGGGCGATTCGGCCGACGAGGTGGAGATCGACATGGACCAGACCTGGCACCGCCGCTTGCGCAAGACGGGCCACGAGGCCAACATCGCCCAGCGCCAGGAAGAGTTTGACCGGCGCTTCGCCCGTTGGGCAGCCGGAGAGTTGAACCAGCACTTTTTGAAATTGACCGACATCGAGCGCATCATCTTCGGTGGCAACATGCAGATGGCCCACGCGGTGCGCCATTACCTGCACCCCGCAGTGGCCGAGCAGGTGATTGCTATGTTGCCTATCCCTATTGGCACCCCGGTGTACGACGTCGCTGAGACCATCCGCGATGTGACCAAGGAGCACGAGCGGGAGTTCGAAAGCGCCCTGGTGAGCGAACTGGTGGACCGGGCCAAAGCGGGGGGGCATGCCGCGCTGGGCCCGGAGATGGTGAACCAAGCGCTAGATGAACAAGCCGTCAGCCTGTTGGTATTGCCCTATCCCATCGAGCGGGAGGTCGCCGACGAGTTGTTTGTGAAAGCTATCTACTCCGGCGCAGGCTTCGAGTTTGTGGGGGGCGAAGCGGCGCGGATACTGGAGGAAGAAGGAAGCATCGCCGCGCGGCTGTACTTTGTGGCGTAGGAACCTGTTGAAAGGCTGACACTCCTGGGAGACGACTTCATGACGATTGCATTCACTATTCTCGGCGTAACCATTGCCATGTTTGTCTTTACAAGATTACGCCCGGACTTTGTCGCTCTCGTATCGCTCTTAGCACTATTTCTGACCGGCATCATCGATGTCACAGAGGCTTTCGCTGGTTTTGCTGATACCACCGTTATTCTGATTGCCGTTCTGTTCGTAGTCGGGGAAAGTATCTCTCGCACCGGTTTTGCGGCCTGGCTGGGCCAGCGAATGGTGCAATGCGCAGGAAGTAGCCGTAACCGGCTGCTTATCTTGATGCTGATCGCCACGGCCACGCTGTCCGCCTTTATCAGCAATACCGGAACTGTGGCTATGATGGTCCCCATTGCAGTGGCCGCAGCTCTGCGCGTGGAGAGTGTGCCTTCCAAGTTCTTGCTGCCTATTGCCATCACCGCCAACGTTGCCGGCGCGTTGACGTTGATCAGCACCGGCACCAACATCATTGTCTCGGATACCTTGGTGGATGCCGGGTTGCCTCCTTTTGGGTTCTTTGAATTCACCCTCATCGGGCTACCGTTGATGATTGTGACCGTCGTTTTTATTCGCTTTTTTGGCCAGCACATGTTGCCGGAACACGCGCCTGCTGAACGCCCCATCGACTTAGTTACCTTACTCGGCGAACTTGCTACGGTCTATTCATTAGAAGGGAAACTGTTCTGGCTGAGGGTTCTGCCAGGATCCGATCTGGTTGGGCAGAACTTGGGGCAGGCCGCGCTGGATCAACGTTATGGTGTGACGGTCGTGCGCCTTGCCCAGGGGGACATCAGGGGGATTGACGCACAGCGTGCATTGCAACGAGTCCGCGATGGCCTGGCACAACTGCGCAGCGCAGAGTCAGTCTCATCGCTACCCGGCGCCCGATCTCGTATCCAGGCCGACGATATGTTGTTGGTAAAAGGTGAGCCCCAGGCCGTAGAAGAGATGACCGTGCAGCACAGCCTGGGCATTGAACCCATCGGAGATATCGACGAGCAATTCATCGATGCGCTGTTGTCCCGCGAATTGGGCCTGGCTGAGGTGGTCATCACCCCACGCTCGGAGTATATCGGCCAAACGGTAAGGGAGGGACTTGTCCACGAACGGTTTAGCGTTCAGGTGTTGGGCATCAGCAGAAACAACCAGCCCATCGATCAAAGGGTGGTTAAGCTACATGCCGGGGACACGCTGTTGGTACGCGGCACGTGGGATGCCATCGGTGCACTCCGCGACGAAGGTCGCAACTTCGTGGTGATAGGCCATCCCGAAGCTATGGCCGGCGAGGTAACAAAGCTGGGGCCTAAGGCCTTTGTAGCGATTAGCATCTTGTTGGGTATGGTCTTCTTAATGGTTACGGGTTGGGTACCGGTGGTGATGGCGGCATTTATGGCCGCTATTGCTACGGTAGCGGCCGGCATCATCACCCTACCCCAAGCCTATCGCTCCATTAATTGGAGCGTGGTGGTTTTGATTGCAGCCCTGCTGCCTATGGGGACAGCGTTGCAGAAAACGGGGGGCGCCGAGTTTCTGGCGGAAGGTCTGGTGCGTGCTCTTGGCTCGCTTGGTCCGTTGGTGGTAATGGGCGTTATCTTTGTATTGGCCAGTGGATTCTCTCAGATCATCAGCAACACGGCCTCCGCCGTGCTCATCAGTCCCATTGCGCTGCAAGCGGCCACCGAGTTGGGGATTGCTCCACATCCGATGATGATGATGGTTGCGCTGGGCGTGGTGACCGGGATATTGACGCCAATCGCCGGCGCGCCTATGTTGATCGTGATGACACCCGGTGGTTACTCATTTGGCGATTATGCCCGGGTTGGCTTGCCCTTGTTGATCATTCTCTTTGTAGTCACGATGATCCTGGTGCCCTTCATCTGGCCCTTGTAAAACTTCGGTATCGTTTCACATTCCGAAACCACCCCTTTGTATAACTAATCGCCAGTGCATTGTGCGAGCATCCTTGCCCGCGCGGCTATTTCGGAGACCCTTCGAAGGAACGCGCATGCTCAATACCAAAATGAAAGAAGCCACTGACTGATACCCCTGCTTTCTTCCAGTTAGCAGCAGTAATCCATTTCGTGCGTCCAACCAAGTAACTGGTCCTCTAATTGAGGTGACCTCCACGCCAAACGTCAACGGCTCTTGACTTATGGTGTGACTTGTGGTACAATGCAGAAGATGGTATAGACCACCATACAACTATACCAGAAATTATTATGCTCGACAAAAATTATCCTCTACCGATTTACTATCAACTGAAGGAACTCATCCGTGAGAAGATCGCTCAGGGTGTGTGGAAGCCTGGAGATCTGCTTCCTTCGGAGCGTGAGCTCAGTGAACAATACGACATCAGCCGAATGACAGCCCGGCAGGCGCTGAACGAACTGCTGAGCGAAGGACTCGTTCGCCGCGTACAGGGCCGCGGCACCTTTGTCGCCGAGCTTAAGCTGATACAGCACCTAACCAGGCTGACGGGTTACACCGAGGACATGGCCAAGCGAGGCCTGCGGTCTGGAGCGCGCGTGTTGCACCTGGAGGAGATCGAGGCATCTGATCGATTGGCCGAGGCACTGCAGGTTGAGCTTGGTGTCTCCATCGTGTTTTTGGAACGCTTGCGGCTAGCGGAAGGCACGCCGATGGCAATTGAGGCTAGCCACATTCATTTCGACGGCGTCCATCAGTTGCTAGAGGAGGATTTTGAGAACGACTCGCTTTACCGTATCCTGTCGGAGAAATATGATGTGGTGCCGACCAGAGCAGAACAGCAAATGGAAGCTGCTTTGTGCAGTCAACGTTGGCAGGAGTTGTTAGAGCTGCAAGCAGGAGCGCCAGTGCTGGAAATAAGGCGCATTGCCTTCAATCAACTTGGGCGACCTTTTGAGTACGTCAAATCCGTTTACCGAGGGGACCGATACGTCTTCTATATAGAACTTGCCGCGAGTGAGTCGGCCTGAACCAGGGGCCTATACGGCTCTGTAGCACGGTCCATAAGCAGCAAGAAGACGGCAATTTATGGATGTCAGACTGATTTGTGGCATCGACAGCGGGCAAACCTCGACCCGCTGTGTGTTGGCGACGACCGGCGGGGAACTCCTCGGGCGGGGAAGAGGTGGTGCGCTGATCCACCTGAGCGCTCATGGCGCTCACGAGCGATTCTTGCAGTCCATTGGCCAAACTTTGCAAGAGGCTTGGGCTGCCGCTGGTATCACACAACGCCCCTTGGCTGCCATCGTCCTCGGCGCAACTGGTATAGTGGCCGACACGCCAGAAGCAAGGACGGCTGCTGAACTGCTGTCCACACTTGTTGAGGCGGATGTTGTCCAGGTATGCAGCGATGCAATGATTGCCCTCCAGGGTGCACACGCGGGATGCCCGGGAGTCGTTGTGATTACCGGTACGGGCACAATTGCTTTCGGGATGGACAGCAGCGGGCACACGGCGCGCGCTGGTGGATGGGGTTGGCTGATCGGTGATGAAGGCAGCGCCTTTGCTATTGGGCGAGCAGGGCTACGTGCTGCCTGCTATGCCCACGATGGTATGGGACCAGAGACCTTTCTGAATGAGTTGTTTACTCAGCACTTCGGCGTTGTGAGCTTGCACGATGTAAAACGTATCATTAGCGCACCTGATTTTGGCGCCAAGGGTTTTGCTGCCCTGGCTGCGCTCGTTTCCAAGGCCGCCGAACAGGGAGATGCTGCCGCAAATAGGATCATCCATGAGGCTGGGCTGGCACTGGCACAAGAAACTGCGGCGGTCGTCCGCAAATTGGACTTCGGTGCAGACCCTGTCCCAGTGGCACCTCTAGGTGGTGCTTTCGATCACGTATTTGGCCTGAGGGAGGCCTTCGTTGGCGCAATGGAGACCACAGCCGTCCCTGCTGTAGTCACGCAACCACGGTTGCCAGCCGTCCTGGGCGCTGTCCTTATGGCTCTTGAGCTGTGTAATGTGGACATAGTGTCGGCCCTATTGCGCCTGCAGACCACTGCCCTGCAATCTGTTTCCTGCTGATCTTTTGCAACCACCCCTTGACATTTTGGGGGGAAGGTCTGTTATATTAAATGGTCTAGGTAGTGTTGACATGTTTGGTGAGATGTCAACACGGCCTAGTCGCCCCTGGGTCATTGTATCATTCCTTAGACTTTCTGTCGGTCTTATGGATTGAGGATATTACTACTCAGACTGGTAGCGGAACCGTCGCTAATGAAAGGCTCAGGATGACTATCTTGGTCTCCGGCCTGAGTAGTAACTTGAGGATAACAACATGGTGCTCTCAGAGATCGGTGTCGGGTTGATCGGGTGTGGGCTGATGGGTTATCGCCATGGCATGGCGCTGAACTCCGTCCGTGGTGTGCGCATCACGGCAGTGACAGATCTGGCACCAGCTCCTGCGGCGGAATTAGCTCAACAATTTGGTGCCGAGGTCATCGCCAACCATCGGGATTTGTTAGCACGGCCAGATGTGGATGCCGTGGTGATTGCAGTATCGGACGACGCTCACCTCGAGCCAACTCTCGATGCCATAGCCGCGCACAAGCACATCCTGCTCGAAAAGCCCATAGCCACGTCACTCGATCATGGTCGACGTATCCTGGAAGCAGCCGAGCACACGACCGATCGTGTCTTTATGGTTGGACACCTGCTTCGTTTTGACCCGCGCTTTGTCGGCGCAGCCGAAAAGGTGGCTGGCGACGAAATAGGCGACATTGTGCACATCTCTATGCGCCGTAACAGCAATGTTGATGGCCCGCGGCGATACGGCCACCGCGTCCACCTGCCCTTCCACGTTTCGGTCCACGATGCCGACCTGTTGCGTTTCATTACCGGGCTTGCGGTAGAGCAGGCCTACGCGCGGGCGACTCAGCGTGTGCTCGAGTCTGAGGGACAGTACGACACACTGTTGGCAGTTCTTAATCTGGCTGGTGGTGGTCTGTGCGCTATGGAGGCCTGCTGGGTGCTGCCGCCTTCGTACCGGTCGGCTCTGGATGGCTTTGTTGAGATCGTCGGCACAAAAGGGGTCATTTACATCGACACTTTGCGGCAAGGGTTGACTGTGGTCGATCAGTCCGGTCCCTATTATCCAGACACCATGCGTTACTGGGAGCAGGATGGGCGCGGCAACGGGCTGGTGCGCGCCCAGGCACAGCACTTTGTCGACTGCATTGACGGCAACTATGGGCCTAAGGTGACGGCCCGCGATGGATATGAAGCCATACGCATCTGCCAGGCTTTGCAGGATAGCATTGACGCCGGTCGACCTGTCTCTTTGCCCGATTAGGAGATTGAGGTGAATCGTCAAGCCACACTGATTCAAAAGCTGCGCGGGGGGCTGATTGTCTCCTGCCAGGCCAAGCCCGACAGCCCGTTTTATGGTCCGAGCTTTATGGCGGCGTTTGCCCGGGCCGCTGAGATGAGCGGCGCAGTTGGTCTGCGGGTCAATGGTGAAACAGATATACGTGCAGTCCGTAGCGTATCATCCTTGCCAATCATCGGCATCAACAAACAGAGAACCGTCGAGTGGCCGGTCTACATTACACCGTCATTAGAAGCAGCACGCGAGGTAGTAAGCGCAGGCGCCGAGATCGTCGCCATTGACGCCACCCATCGTCCACGTGAGGGAAACCGATCTCCCGAAGAGCTAATCGCCCAAATCAAGAACCAGCTAGGTGTGCCTGTGATGGCAGACATCGACTCTTTGGAGGAAGGTGTAGCTGCCGCCGAAGCTGGCGCTGACCTGGTAGCCACGACCATGGCTGGATACACGGAGGCACGCGCAACGACTCAGGGGCCTGACCTAACACTGGTGCAGGACTTGGCAGGGCGGATAACTGTGCCGGTGATCTGCGAAGGACGCGTTAGAGCCCCCAAAGACGTTCGTGCCGCCTTGGAGGCCGGTGCCTATGCAGTCGTTGTCGGTACGGCCATCACCAATCCGGTTGCGATCACTCTCGCTTTTGTGCGCGCAACCCAGAACTGAGTAGCGATGTTCGTTGTTCCAACTATCGCTACCGTAGACCGAGACCTCTCGGAAAATACCGTTCGCATCTAGGGATGCTCACTCCGTCGCTGCGATGAGGAGCAAGGCATCCCTAGATGCCGAAACGTCGCCCCCGATTGGTAGACTTTCCGAGAGATCTCTAGACCGGGTTTTCTCGGAAAATACCGTTCGCATGTGGGCATGCTCACTCCGTCGCTGCGATGAGGAGCAAGGCATCCCTAGATGCCGAAGCGTCGACCCCGATTGGTGGACTTTCCGAGAGATCTCTAGACCCAGAAAGGAGGAGAACATCAGGAAACAAATCAAATGTCAAGTTCAAGCAATTTCACTTCGATCCAGTATTCTATTTACGGAGGTTCGATCATGAACACTGCAACTGTTCCCAGATGGCGATACTATATTGGTGCTGTGCTGGTACCTGTGCTCATCCTTCTCGCCGGATGTGTAGTACCAGTGTCTCCAACTCCTGAGGCCGCTCAAGCGCCTGAAGCGCCTGAAGAACCCGAAAGCTATACCTTTAAGTATCCTAGCTGGATGTGGGAGGAGGGGGCGGTAGGAGAATGGCACAAAGCACGTTTGGCCGAATTTGAGGAAGCGTATCCACACGTCGAGGTGCAAACCACACAGATTGCAGCAGGCGACTTCGAGTCGACCATTCTCACTCAGCTTGCCGCAGGTGATGCGCCTGATCTTCTCCCCGTATTCACCAACATGATTCCAACGCTCGTCGCAGAGGATATGTTGGCACCGCTGGATGACTACCTGGCAAGCTCCGACATCAAGGACAGTGCGTTGCCACCAATCGAGGTAGCCGTGTATGATGGCAAGACCTACGGCATTCCCTTGACTATGTCACCGCAGTCGCTACTTTACAACCAGAAGCTGCTCGACGAAGCCGGCGTTGAAGTACCCACAACGATTGAGGAGATGTACGAAGCCGCTAAGACTGTCAAGGAGAAGACAGGCGCTTGGGGTTATGCCTTTAACAGCGACACTTCAAATGTGTTGCAGTCCTATATTGTGACCATGCACTGGCTCCTCGGGTTCGACAGCGACTGGTCGCAGCCTGATGGTACGATTACGGCCAATGCACCGGAGAACATCGAGGCCCTGACTTGGCTGCAGCGCTTCATCGATGATGGATTGGTTCCCCAGGGAATGGATGCGCCTACGATACGCCGTCTCTTCGCCGAAGGCAAAGTTGCGTTCTTGTTTGATGGCCCCTGGGTGATAACCCAAGTAAAGAGCGACAACCCGGACCTGTATCCAAGCGTGGGATACGCTGTGATGCCAACGCCTTCACACGCGGCAGTTACCGGTGGTGCCTTCTACGTGATTCCTAAAGATTCACCGCATAAGGACGACGCTTGGAAATATCTGGAGGTCATCAATACGCCTGAGGCTCAGCGTGCGTGGTTAGAAGACCTTGTTCAGATCCCTGGTACTGTGGTCGAACCCAGTGAGGAATTCCTCGAGGAGAACCCGTGGGTGGCAAACATGGTAGAGGTTGCGGCGCAATATCCCGGCGGTCTGGGATACGCTCCGCCTGGTTACCAAGTTGAGGCTGCCGAATTTCGGCAGATCGTCATTGATCACATTGCGGGAGTCTGGGCTGGAACGAAGTCTGTTGAGGAAGCCCTGAATGAACTCCAGGTTGCCCTGGAGAAATGGGCGGCAGAATAGGAGTAGTCCTGAACTCGCCGCAACGGACCATGCCACCGGGAGGCGTCCGTGCCCGCCTGGTGGCTTGGTCCATTCACCCATAACCAAGGCACGGATATCCACCATCCTATGGACAAAGGAGTTGTTCCTATCGTACAAAGACACAAACCAGAGAAGAGGCGCCGTCGCATAGACTGGTTGCCTATCGGGCTCATATTTCCCGCGATTTTCTTGATGGCCCTACTGCTCTTCTACCCGATTATCCGCGGTATCCAGCTCAGCTTGTACGACATTAGTTTGCTACAGCTCAGATCGGGAGGGGAGTTTGTCGGCCTGCGAAACTATTACAGGCTGCTGAGGGACCCGAATTTCTTGAATTCGTTGCGCGTTACGGTGCTGTACAGCCTTGGTGTGGTGACGGCTTCCTATTTGGCTGGGCTAGGTCTCGCGCTCTTGCTGAACCGCGCGTTCACTGCACGAAGTTTGCTGCGTACACTGGTCATTGTGCCATGGGCAGTACCAGAAATCGTTGCTGTACTAATCTTCGTTTGGATGTACGATGCGCAGTACGGCGTTTTCAACTGGTTTCTTGTCAGCCTGGGCATCATACAAGAACCGGTCGGATGGTTAGTCCAAGCACGTCTGGCACTGCCAGCCGTGATAATGACAACGGTATGGAAGCAGTTCCCTTTGGCGCTCCTCATCCTGCTTGCCGGCCTTCAAACCATACCGTACGACCAATATGAGGCGGCTATGGTTGATGGTGCCAATTCCTGGCAACGCTTCAGATTTATCACGTGGCCTGGCCTTCGCTCCGTCAACATCGTTCTAATTCTCATCTTGATCCTCTATTCCTTCCGCCGGGTCACCATTATCTATGCAATGACTGCAGGTGGTCCGGCCAGAGCCACTGAAACGCTGTCCATTATGACCTACACCACAGCGTTCCATTACCAAAAGATTGGCTATGCATCTACAGTTGGCACAGTGCTACTTGTTCTGCTATTGGCGTTCACCGTCGTGTATTTTCGAGTGACGTATGGGACTAATAACGCCAAGTGAGGCTAATTGCTATGAATGTCAAACGACGTCGCTCTCTTGAGAAGATTGCTTTGCCCATAATCGTATTAGTGATCGCCATTATCATTGCTTTTCCGTATTACTGGATGATCGCCTCATCGGCGCAAGGCGGCAGTCTTTTCGAGTGGCCGCCGCGCCTCGTGCCAACTTCAGTTTCATTGAATGCGTACAAGGAAGTGATCGCCGATCGTCCGATTGCCCGATGGTTTCGGAACTCGACCATTGTTTCACTTACTACAGCTCTATTCAGCCTCGTCATAGCGTTAAACGCTGGCTATGCACTGTCGCGGTTTCGCACGCGTGTCAACACACTGTTTGGCCTGGTCATTCTACTAACCCAAATGCTGCCAGCAACGCTGCTAGTCGTGCCATTCTACGTGATTTACCGACAACTTCGGCTCTACAACACCCTGATTGGTATTGCGATAGCCGATACGGTGTTCGTGCTGCCCCTATCCATTTGGTTGATGAAGGGTTTCTTTGATAGCATTCCGGCTGATTTGGAGGAACAAGCGCAAGTTGATGGTTGCACGCGGCTGGGTGCTTTCTATCGCATAACAATGCCTCTTGCGCTGCCTGGGCTGGTAGTAGTCACGGTCTTTGCTTTCATGGTCGGCTGGGACGATTACTTCTTTGCAAGGACGCTAATCAGCTCGGAAGCAAACTGGGTTCTTTCGGTAGGATTGACCTCCTTCCAAGGCCAGTATATTACTGACTGGGATGGCATCATGGCGGCTGCGTCTATGTTCGCGCTGCCTCCGGCTATTTTTTTCCTCTTTGTTCAGCGCTACCTGATACAAGGTCTTACCGGGGGTGCTGTCAAAGGTTGAACAACCTCATCTCCGAAAACAAGGTGCTGTACCCATTCATTTGTTGACTACAACATCGGTCGCACTTTAGCTAAACTTAGGATTGGGAATTAAATAACTTCCTCAAATGCAAGCGAACTACTAGCCTGATTCAGTCGGCCAGGTAGTGTTGACATTTGTGCATTCCCAGAGATGCATTGGGTTATCTGTTGCGGCATTCTCAGGCGCAAAGACGCAAATGTCAACACGGCCTAATGGGTAAGTTATTAAATCCTTAGTCCTTAGCAACGACGTTGACGACATAATGTAAGCCAGGACATGGAGAGCAAAAAATGAAAAAAGGGGTTGCTTTGATCGGCGCTGGTATCTTTGGTGAAAGGCATGCGCAAGCATTCAGTCGGCACCCTGCAGTGGACTTCGTAGCCGTGTGTGACCTGAATGGTGAACGCGCCAAGGAGATTGCTGAGAAGTACAACGCTCGCGGCTATACGACGGAGTTCAAAGAGCTATTATCCAATCCTGAGATTGAGGCGGTTTCCGTTGCTACACCGGACCATCTGCACCGGGAAGTCGCCGTAGCTTTTGCCCAGGCTGGTAAGCACTTGCTGGTTGAAAAGCCACTGGCCACAACTGTGGAAGATGCCGAGGCAATTACCGAAGCGGCCCGTAAGAACGGCGTCAAGTTAATGGTTGACTTTCACAACCGTGTCAACCCGCCGATGGTCAATGCACGCGATGCCATTCAGCGCGGCGACATCGGCACACCAACCTACCTGTATGCGCGCCTGAGCAACACAACTATGATTGCCACAAGCATGCTTAAGTGGGCCAGCAAATCCTCGGCCCTATGGTTCTTGGCCAGCCACATGGTAGATGTCGTTCGTTGGATGCTGGATGACGACGTGAGCAAGGTGTATGCGGTCAGCCGTGAAGGTATCCTTCACAGCATGGGCGTGCAAACGGCCGATTTCCATGTGGCTACGGTTGAATTCAAGAAAGGAGCGGTTGCCGTATTTGAAAATGCCTGGATACTTCCCCAAACACATGCAACCGTCAAGGACTTAAAGTTAGAGGTTTTGGGCAGCAAGGGCGCTATCAACATTGACGCATCCCACAACCGCACGCTGGAGATCTACACCGAGAATAAGGCAATGTTCCCCGACCTTTTGGCGCCACCGACTGGGGCACATATGACAGGCTTCGTTCTGGATAGCATTGCCTACTTTGTCGATTCTGTTACGCTGGATACCCCAGTGCTCGCGACCGGCGAAGACGGGGTTGCCACGACTCGCATAATTTGCGCCATCTTGGAGTCAGTAGAAAAGGGAGTGCCGATTTTGCTATGATCAAATCAGAGTCGAGCATGTCAGACGACGCCGAGTCCATTGCGATTACTGAGAGGAAAAACTCTCAAACGGCTAAGATCGATACATTTTCCTCATTAGAGATCGTCACGCTCATCAACAATGAAGACGTCAAAGTAGCGCCGGCGGTCGGCAAAGAATTGCCACAAATTGCCCAAGCGGTAGACATCATCGTTGAACGGCTGTCTCAAGGAGGACGGCTGCTTTACTTTGGAGCGGGGACCAGTGGACGCCTGGGCGTTTTGGACGCCTCGGAAATTCCTCCTACTTACAGCGCCCCCCCTGAGCAGGTACAAGGCTTCATTGCTGGTGGTGATGTAGCCTTGCGTCAATCAGCGGGAGAGGCTGAAGACGACCGAGAGGCGGGTGAGCGACTGGTCGACCAACTTGATGTGAGTGAGGTTGATGTGGTGGTTGGCATTGCGGCCAGTGGCAGTACACCGTGGGTATTGAGCGTTGTCGATGAGGCCAACCGGCGAGGAGCGGCTACTATTGCGCTAACTTGTAACCCCGGCACACCCTTGGCCCAGTTGGCTCAAGTGGCAATTGCCCCTATGGTTGGCCCGGAGGTCATTGCTGGGTCCAGCCGAATGAAAGCCGGTACAGCTCAGAAGATGGTTCTCAATATGCTTTCTACGACCGCAATGATCCGGCTGGGCAAGGTTTACGGCAACCTGATGGTCGATGTTCGTCCGACTAATGCCAAATTACGTCGCCGGGCTGTCCGTATCCTGCAGGAAGCGGCTGGAGTCGATGCCGCGACAGCCCTCCACACCCTTAAGACAACCGGCTATGAAGTCAAGCCGGCATTGGTCATGTTGCTGACAGGCTGTGACCTTGATGAAGCATGGCGACGGTTGGCGGCCGCAGGCGGATTCGTGCGCCGAGCCGTTGAGATATGACGGTGAATTACCTGGTGCCGAAGGTCAATCGTGTCTGAAAGGTTGCGTGATCATGACCTTTGCTACCGAACTGGTATGTGACAGTTGTGGCGCTGCTTTCTCCACCGATCAGCCCATCCTCTTATGCCGACGCTGTGGAGGACTGCTCGACGCCCACTACGATTACGCTGCGATCAAATCTGCGTTGAGGTTAGATGATATCCTGCAACGGCGGCCGACCGTTTGGCGCTGGCGCGAGTTCCTGCCTGTTCGAGAGGGGCACCACCAGGTGGATATCGGCGCGGGCGGGTCGCCGCTCATCCCCTGCCCGCGTCTGGCAGAGTGGGTTGGCGTAGCTCGACTCTACGTTAAGTACGATGGCATGCAGCCAACGGCATCCCTGAAAGATCGAAGCTTCGCTGTGGCTGTTAGCAAGGCAACTGAACTCGGCGTCCGAGACGTAATTACCTATTCCAGTGGCAACGCAGCGGCGTCCCTGGCCGCCCACGCCAGCCGGGCAGGCATGAAGGGCCTGATCTTGGTCAATGCCTGGGCCGAAGATGTCAAACTGCTGTTGCTGTGCAGTTTCGGCCTGCCCGTGGTGCGGCTGAACTGGTCAAGTTTCGAGGAGGTCGAGGCGCTGATGGCACACGCGGTCCACGATCTTCACCTGTATAGCTTCGTCAATTTTCAGAACCCGTGGCGTCATGAGGGGAACAAGAGCTATGCCTTTGAGATCTGGTGGGATTTGAACCGGAACGTGCCGGATCACGAGATTCATCCAATCGGCACAGGCGGCGGCATCTTCGGTGCCTTCAAAGGGTATCAGGAGTTGAAAAAGGTAGGATTGAGCGAACGGATGCCTCGCCTCCACGGCACCCAGCCCACCGCCTGTCAGGCTCTGGTCACAGCCTTCAAGCAAAGATGTACCCGGGCTACACCCGAGGGAGATCCCAAGTCCACCATCGCTGAGGCAATTGCCAATGACGTGCCTTTAGACGGTGGCTTTCGTCCCTTGCGCGTAATCTATGAGTCAGGCGGCAGGGCCGTGGCCGTGACAGACCAGGAAATGCTGGACAGTATTCGCCTTCTCGGGCAGGAAGGCATTTCGGCAGAGCCTGCCGGAGCAACGACGGTGTGGGCTGCCAAGCATCTCTACGAGCACGGTGTCATCACGAGCAACGAAACGGTGGTCTGTGTCGTAACGGCGTCCGGGTTGAAACAACCTACCGCGCTGGCACAGATCAGTCTTTCCAGCTTGCCGGCGATAGACGCCACAGCCGATGATCTGGATGGGGTTATCGGCCGATTGCAGAAATAAACCCCTGATTATGGGAATTGACGGTTGACAGGTATCCTCCAGTCAAGAGTTATCCCAACCCCACAGAGCGCGAAGGAGGCTGACAATGACCGATACCCTGATTCTCACCCCACAGCACCTGGTGGATGGGACAGGTGCGCCCTCCCGTCGGGATGCGGCGGTCGTCGTTGAACGTCAGACGATTGTGGACGTTCTGTCAGTCAACGCTCTTCCCGTCGAGACGTCAGCGCGCCGAATACATCTGCCGGACGCTACCTTGTTGCCGGGCCTGATCGACGCACACGTCCACCTGACCCTGGGAGATGGTCCTACGCCGCGTGAGACGATGATGCGTGAAGACAACCAGATGTTGCTCCTGCGAGCGGCCTCCCAGGCGAGCAACGCACTGATGGCAGGCATCACCACTGTGCGCGACTGTGGTGGGCGCGACGATGTGACGTTTGTGCTGCGCGATGCCATCCAGAAGGGAGTTACGCTTGGCCCCAGGCCGCTACTGTGCGGCTCCCCGCTCACGCCGCAACGCGGCCATTGCTACTTCATGCACGGGGAAGTCAACAATCGGAATGAGATCGCAGGCCGGATCGCATCACTTGCACAGCGCGGTGCAGATTTCATCAAGGTTATGGCCACAGGCGGCGGCCTGACACCGGGCACAGACTCCCTGGCCCTACAGTTCAGCTCTGAAGATCTGTGCTTCATCGCCGATGAGGCGAGCCGCCACGGGCTGCCCGTGTCAGCCCATGCCCATAGCGTTCAGGCGATTCGGGCATGTATCCATGCGGGCGTATCCACAATCGAACATGCTACTTTCGTGAGTAGGACGGGAATTGACGTTGACGAGGAAATCCTGCAACTGATGGCTGACCGTTCGACAGTAGTGGTGCCCACCGTGGTGCCGGCCGAGAATGCCATACGCGCGGGGCGGACGCTCGGTCTGGCCCGCGAAATCGGGATGTCCAGTGCCGACTTCATGGCTGCCCGTCGTGAGGTGTTGCGAGCCATGTACCGGGCTGGTGTCCGGCTCGTCGCCGGGAGTGATGCTGGAGTTACTGGCGTGCGCTTCACAGATGTCTTGGGGGAAGTCAAACTGCTCGCTGAGATCGGCATGAGCCACGAACAAGCCATCGCTGCGGCTACCGGCACATCGGCAGAGGCAGTAGGGATGCAGCAAGTCGGACGCATCACTCCAGGCTACCTGGCAGACTTGCTAGCAGTGCGCGGGGACCCTAGCGCCGACCTGGACGCTCTACATCACCCAGTGCTTGTCGTGTTGAGCGGGGACATCGTACAATAGGAGGGATCATGAGAACGCTACCACAGCTTACCGAGCACGTGTATCTGGTCGGGAGCGGAAAGATTGGGATCTCGCATAACCTCGACTGCAACGGTTACTTGTTGGCAAGCAACGGGGAGTACGCTCTGGTTGACACAGGGGCAGGGGTTGGGACCGAAGAGATCGTAGACAACGTGTGCGCCATCTTGGGTGACCTGTCGAAGCTGCGCTATCTCCTGTTGACCCACTGCCATGGCGATCATGCCGGAGGTGTCAGATATCTCAAGCAAGTGTCGCCGGCCAAGGTGGTAACCTCGCCTTTTGAGCACCAAATGCTGGAACGTGGTAGCGAGTACGAAATCGGTCTGACACAAGCCAAGTACGCGGGAACCTATCCATCCGACTACGTATTTAGCAACGCGCCCGGCGACATTGCACTCAACCATAGTGAGAGGCTGCTACTGGGCACCCTTGAGATCACTGCCCTGATCACGCCTGGTCATACGAAAGGCTCCACTTGCTTCCTCGTAACCGGGGATGGTCCTAGCATGCTGTTCAGCGGCGACACCATCTTTTGGGGCGGTTTGATCAGCCTGCTCAATACACCAGGATCGGAAATAAGCGACTACCGCTCCGGTGTTCAGGCGCTCAGAGGCCTGGGTATTGAATGTCTCTTCCCGGGTCACGGACTGTGGACAGTGAGGAATGGCCAAGCCCACATTGACAAGCTGCTGGAGTACTTCCGCAGAAGCGGTGTGCCCCCGATGCCACAGCGAATCGAGAAAGTGCGCGACTGAGACTCCACAGTGCATCCTTCCTAGCCGGATCAATAGCGAAGTCGCTTCCCAAGCTGTTCAGAGAGGGTAAGATAACCCTGAATGGCCCTGGGAAATGTAGTCGCCCCTCGCCAGGAGGGGCGACCTGTTTGGCTGACATCTTAAACACAAGTAAGAGGAGCGCAACGTCAGCCGATGATAATTGGCCTACGGAGCATCTTTCATGATCAGCGGTAACCACTCCTTGTGAATGTCAGGAGGGGGTGGGCAGCTCCATGCGAGATCCTCATCCGGGCCCCAAAACGCATCACGCAGCGTTTTATCCTGCATAGCCTGCTGGACCATCAACAGCCAGGTCACGCCCGCTGCACTGGGTGCCCGAGCGAAATCGGTAATCTCCTCTGTATGCGTCAGCACGGCTGAACCTGAATACGCGGCATAGAACAAACCACCTCCGGGATCCAGCTCTTGAAGTTTTTCCATCTCTGCGACGATATCCTGGGCTCTGTGGATGTAAGAATATCCTCGAAAGTCGTCACACTGCTCCACCAGGGTACGCCCCAGCTTGAGATTGGCCATAGCCACTCCCAGGGAACCCTCAGACCAAACCACGTTCTCTGGCGACCAAGGATATTCATCCACAGTGCCAGTATAGGGTTTGTAGCCCCAGATGGTTATCTCTGGGCTTGCGGTGAGGGTGTTGCTGACGATTACCGTATTTCTGTAGGCATTCTCAGCGTATTCCAGCGAGCTCATAGCCCGCGTTATATTATCTGTTGCAATCCAGTACATAGCCCCCCACGATGCGGCGTCGAGGGCATCGACATGGTCTCTCCCACCAGTACCCGCTCCTTGGTCAAGCCGAAGTTTGTCTTCGTCCCACAACCTAGGCAGATTCTCTTTTAGCAAGTTGGCCGCGTTAGTATAGCGCTCATCCCCCGTCATAAGCCCCAAATCGCGCAGAAAGAAATAGATGTCTATGTTGTGTTCAGTAGAAACCCACTCTCTATCGCCTGGGAACCATAGGTTCTCGTACCACCGACCGTAGCCGCCCGTGAATAGACCATTTCGGAAGTCACTCTCATCCTCTACTTGAAGAGTAAGAAGATAATCGGCCGTTCTAGTCATCACGCTTAGAAATTGGGTATCGCTGTATTGACGACTGTAGAACAGGTAGCCATAGCCAAGCCATCCGTTGGCCCCGCCGCGCAGATAATTCATATCATAGAAGTTATCCTTCTCACCCCAGAAGCCCTGGCCGTTGAAGGAAAAACCAAAGCTGCCCGGGTCCAAGGTGGGCAACTGGCCGCTGTTCTGGAAACCGGCCACAAAATGCCCTATCTCCTCCGCCTCTTCTGGCTGCGAGAGCATGGAACGGGCAATGAGCGTGAGGGCCTGATCATAAATGAAGCCACGGCCAAAGCGGCCCAGGTAGCGTTTCTGATCCGGTGTGCCGAAATAGCAAAAGTCAAAGCTATCTACATAAGAGCCCACGCTGGGGCTGTACCAAGCCTGGATGATATGCTCCTGATCGTCCCCCTCCAGTTCGAATGATTTATAGCGGGAGATCATCGGCGTGGGAGTGATATTTGCGTAGCCCGGCACATCTTCTGGCTCGGGGAAATGGACCGTCTGCTTATCCAACCAATGAATCGCTTTCTCCTGAGATGTGCCACTGACAGGTACGCGCGGCTGAGGCTCTACGGGCTGCAAATGCGCGCCGTAGATATCCCAGTCCCCACCCCCTTTGCGTCCATCCTGCCAGATCACGGTGTTGCCCCATATCTCTGGCATAAGCTGAGATGCTGGGTTGGAGGTGACGCGGATCTCAGCCGGATCGATACAGGTTCGGTTAGGATCTCTCCAATTTGGGATGCCATCGCCGTCGGAGTCAAGACTCAGATCATAGGCGTAGATCTCTTGTTGTCCAGAGTCTCTTCCGTCGGTCCAGACGACAAACGGCCAATGGATGTCTGGGTGTTCCTGGTGCCAGGGCCGGTTGACCAACACATACTCGGGCACCCCCTCACTTGGATTACCATCAAGGCTACCGTCGTCATCCAGGTCGAGGTCGGCAATATAAAGATCATAACCACTGAGGTTAAGATCGCGGTAGTCGGTCCAGACCACTAAATCGCGGTAAACGGCGATAATCCCTTGGTAGTCTGCAGGGGGTCTAGCGGTGTCGGTCACCACAAAGCGGTGAATCCACGGTGTTGGTTCGTTTAAGTAATTGAGGTCCAGGCATTCGAGTTGATCTATCCCTCCGCTGTTGCTGTACCAGCAGGCAATCTTGTAGTCATCCCCCCAATAGATATCCGATATCCTTTGCCCGTACCCTCCCTCCCAAAAGGGCCACGAAAGAGGCTCCAGAATATCATCGCCCGCGGGATCATACCACGGTTCGAGAGGATCTGGTATGCCATTATCATTGGAGTCTAGCTCGATGAAGGCAACGTAATGTGAACCTTTGGGGCTCTGCGTATGAAAGGTAAGCATTTCGCCGCCGGAAAGCGTCTGTGCGTTGGCTTCTCCACGGTTGACGATGTAAAAGGGATCAATGACCTCGGCGCCAAAGATCCCGGCATCACTACAAGACGGGTTATAGTAACCCCATAACCCAGTAGCCCCATCGCGCTCACTGCGCCATACCACCACCCCTTGCGAAACCACCACCTTGCGCACTTCATCCGGCTCTTCGCTTATGGCGAAGGTCTGGCCGGTGGAGAGATTATACAAGTATACGCCACCGCTGACAGTGCGATTATCCCTAAAGACGACACAATTGCCGGAAATCCCCACCCATTCCTGGGAGGCCGTGTGGGTGACCACCGGAAACTCCTCTGGCGCATGTTGGAAAGTGTAAGGGGATCTAAAGGCGTTGGCCAGACCACTAGTTGCCTGCGCCGTACCGATGGCTTCCAACATCGCATTCAGCCCGGCAAACAAGGCCACAGCGACGATCAGTACCAAAGCCAACTTAAGAATTCGCTTGTTCATCGATATCCTCCTTGAAGCTCGAATACGAGCGCGCCTCCACTATTCCTTTGAACCACTTATAGTGGCTCGTTGATTTGTCGCCGGTTCGGCTATCACACAAGTAGAAGCGCAAGAACAACTCTATATTGTCTCCCAACTGGGTAATCAAATCCTCCGCACTTTTTTCAGCAGCTTCATCATTCGCGTGCTGACTCATCCACAGGGACGCTTTGTAGGCCTCGTCGTGAAGCTCTATCACTTGCAGGATACCCAGGTCATCGATGTATCGCTCTGCGAATTTTCGTGCCCGATATGCGTGCGATTTTCTAGGTGCCGCGGAACTCGAACGTACAGCCTGGTATTTGAATGTATCGTGTATCAAGGCAATCAAGCGCAGCCTGGGGCGGTCGTCCGAGTTGCCGAAGAACCGATCTATGTTATTTAGCACGTCCCGAATGTGAAAAATAACCCTTCCTTCAGGATGGCCGGGACGAGGTGTTCCCCATAATACGCCCTTTATCCACTCTGGGTCGGCAGCAATCCTCCTTTCGAGTCGCGTCTCTAGTCTGAATGGAAGCTCCGGTGTGACACTGCCAGGCTGTCTCAAATCGTAGGGGATTGACCTTTCTCAAGATTAGTGGCACAATTGGAGCAGGCTGGCTGTAGAGCCGGACAAGATGGCTTCTTCTGATACTCCTGCACCGTCGGATAAGGCCACTCGCGTGGCCATGTACAGGTATTGCTCCTTCCCATCCAGCGCGATTCACTACGCTTAACAACCTATCCTGCCAGGGTGATGCGCGCCTATTGGTTCCTCTTAGATTATATCACGAGTCACGGTTTTAGATTCTGGCAAAATCCCCGTAAATTCCTGTGACTATTGGGCGAAAAAGCTGGGAAAGGATCCCGTAATGTCTCATCCGTCGAGTGAAACGGGACATGCTGATTGTCCCCCGGCTTACCATCAATTCTTAGATCAGGGACACCCTAAAGA
This sequence comes from Anaerolineae bacterium, assembly GCA_034412795.1. Classification (GTDB taxonomy): domain Bacteria; phylum Chloroflexota; class Anaerolineae; order 4572-78; family NAK82; genus JAUVPY01. Next base: position 5,421 of record DAOUMD010000267.1, on the reverse strand, counting down.
CTATCGTTGTGGGGAGATCAAGGCCTTGGCCCGCGCCATTCGAGCCAGGGAGAACCGTCTGATACTTGCGCTGCCCGGTATGGGGGTCTCAAATCTGTTACGCTTCCTGGTCACCCGAAAGGACCTATTCAAGCGGCGGGTCAGCTTTGCCTACGTGGATTGCGACGAGTTGCGCGACGGCCCTACCTTCGCCTTTGAGGCGTTTTTCCAGAAGATCGCCCGGCAATTACACGAGCAAGGGCTGGGTGATCAACTTGAGGAGCAGGTGCTCGGTTATGAGCGCCTCAATCGGCTGCTGGCTCGATCCGGGGGTGATGCATTGGACAGGATCGTGATTGTGGTTGACCAGACGGATGAGCTGGTAAGGGCGGCGGACGAGGATCTCTACCGTAAGCTTAAGGCACTCACCAACCTCAACAAGCGCGTGTGCTACATCCTCTCAGTCAGTCCTCCCGTTGCCGACAGGGTTGATCCAAAGAACTCACTGTTCGCTGGCCGCAAACTGACTGTGGGCCGTCTAAATGAGCGGGACTGCACCGGCGCGATCGAGGAAGAAGCCCGGCGGCTGGGAGTGGAATTCGACCCGGCCATGCAAAATCGGTTGGCATATCTCACCGGTGGTCACCCTGGTTTGCTGCGCGCTGTCTCGTCAGCCGCCCACGAGGAGGAGCTGAGTTCGTCGGACGCAGAGGCAACTTGGCTAGAATGTTTGTCGGCCCGGGAGGATGTGGGCTATCGCTGCCTAAGGATATGGAAGGATCTCGATCCGGCCCAGCAATTAGCCCTGCAGTCTACTGCTGAAGGGCAAACAGACGCAATTGATCCAGAAACCTTAGCCTGGCTCCAGGACTTTGGGTTGGTGGATGAACAGGGGGGAGCATTTCGGCTTTTTTCCCCGCTCTTTCAGCGCATAATTGCTACCCAAGAGGTGGAGTCTGTACCCGTCACACCTGCGCCGCCTGAGTCAGAAACGCAGGAATTGTTACTTGAACCTGTCTGGATAAAGGGACCCACTAATATGGATTGGGAGGGAAAGGAAATCGTCGTATCTGGAAAGGTCATGAAAGGCGACCTGGAAGTGGACGTATCCAAGCTCGAACTCCGGCTGATTGCCTGTTTGAAGCGTGAGCGCAGAGTCTTCTCTAAAAAGGATATCGCAAGTTACGTTTATTATGATGAGTCTAAGGAGGGAATGAACATCCCGGAGGGCAGAGTTGAAGACCTGGTACGGCGGATCCGAAAGCGATTAGGGAAACAATACATCAAAACCCATTGGGGCCAGGGTTACGAGTTCCTGGGCTGAAATTTGATCCCGGTCTCAACCGCCCAATCGCTCGCACAACAGCGCGGCAGAGATAAAAGTGTGGAGCTTCTGCCAAGGACTACGATTTCGATAGTACAGCGCCGGCAATGTAGCATGGAGGAGAGCGAGGTAGTAGGGCCGGGCATCATTGCCAATCATATACTTTGAAGCCTCCTCGCGCATTTGGCAAACAGCCGTCCAGGCTTTCTGCAATTGTGTATTTGCTCGTTGGTGGGGGAGAAGTGGGGCAGGTGTAAGATCTGCGAGGGACGGCTCAAGCTTTCCAGGCTCGGGAAGCAGGCTAGATTCGAGTTGATTCATCTCATCAATCATCTCATCAACACTGAGAGGCCCAAACGTGTCGTGCGCTAACAGGCCAAATTTGAGATCTGCCTCTAGCCGCGCGATGTCTTGGACGGTTGGACCGACGTGGACGTGAGGAAAGTCGATCACCCAAGCCCGTAATTTTACCTGTCTATCTTCGCTGGGTTGGTTCTGATTATCTTCACCGGTCTGCTCTTGGATATCTTCGCTGATCAAGATGTTGCCAGCGTGGAGATCACCATGTACGATTGAGTCTCGTCTGAGCCCTACGTGATTTATCCAGTCAGAGACCTCCCAGTCTCCAAATACATCCTTGATCCAATTCAACGGGTTGCGAAGCTCTAAATCGCTGCCCAAGTCAATGGTCCTACTGCTAGCGTTTATATTCTGAAGGGTGCTAATCTGGATCTCCTTACCGGCCTCAGATATCTCTTTTACGATATGATAATGCTTACGAGTCAGTCGATTGTACTCATCATACAAGGTATCTTGCCTTCCTTGTGTGCCATCGTCCGATCCTACCGGATTCATCCACCACGGTCTGAGCGCTACAAAGATTTTGTCCAGGGCCTCAGTAATTTGTTGGGAAGCGTCATGCGTCTGATAATACTCGGCGAAAGTCTGTAGCCGTCCTGTTTCAACTTGGTCCGTACCTATGAGCTTGTAAATAATCACTCCCCACTCCTGGCCGTCAATCGTCCCATATCGCTGCTCAGGAACCGAGGGTTCTCCAGGCGTAAAGCCGAGATGATCTTTAACACAATGTTCATAACGATCTACTTCCGTCTCTATATTGGCCAGGCTGTCAAACTTCAAGACACGCGCGATGTCCTGCCCAGGTTGAAATAAGAAAGCGCCGCCCCTGATCTTGAAGCCCGAGAAATACTTGACAAAGCGAATCTCGTCATATTCGCGGTAGGCCAATTGGGTTAACGAAAGAGCAATTGAGAATTGCTGATGCAGAATCTCACTGTGGTGTTGTTCCGGCCCAAAATTCTTCCAGCGTTCTATAAGGAGTTCCAACCCAGTTAGGCGTGGCCCACGACTCGGAGTCTCGTGGGCTTCCTGGGCTTGCAGGGTGTTTATCACCAACCCAATGACGAGGACAACGACTGCCAACAGAGCTATAGCGATGGTGGGACCTGGGTGTGCGTAGGAGATCTCCCGCCTCCAGAGAATCACGGCGCCGATAACCAATACCCCAAACAGAACGACGGTTCCACTCCCAACAGAACTCAGGACGAAATTACGTACTCGCGTCAGCACACGGCGCATGACCTGCCCTCCCAACCAAGGTTTACCCATATTAATGATAATCCAGTTTCTCAGGCTTGACAAATCGATAGAGATTTTAGAGACTTTTCACAGATATTTTCTACGAGCGCGGGTTGTTTTGACCGGCCCTTGACAGCATAACGCACACGCCTGTTTTCCAAAGGCATACCAACCGGGAGGTATTACAAACATGGCTTCTCGATCAATTAAGGCCTGGCAGGTTGCTCTGTTGGCTGCAGCAAGCATAATCATTCTGATCCCCATCATTACCTGGCGTAATCTTAATTCCTGCAACGAGGAAGGCATTCTCCGCATGACCTTCTCCCTGGAAGCCAACTCAGGGGAGAACTGGGAAGCGTCGGGCCGCATAATGGGAGAAGGGGCAGGCAATTATCGTACCAAGGGATATAAAGTGATTCTCTACGCAAAAACCGACCTCTGGTACAACGAACCTACTGAGGGAACCAGGGTACGGTTGAGAAGTGACTGTTCCTGGAATGTTAAGGGTGTGCACGACGGACACAGGTACGCAGCCTTTCTGGTCAGGAAAGACTATCAACCGCCTCATGCAATCAAGGATGCCGGCCAGACCGTCCGTCCGCCCCTGCCTGTTGATGCGGAACACATCGTGGCTTGGATGCCCTGGTATTCAGACACTTCCAGCCCAAGGCCACCAGAGGGACCTGAGAAGCGTGCTATCGACTGGCTGACTCAGCAGATGACCCCAAATGAGCAGGTACCTGAGCCACTGGTTGACCGGGCGGGGCTGATCATCAGCTATCGCATTCCCGAATCGGATGAGTTATATCCTGTTTTTTTATCGCGTTCCTGGGTCTTTGACGATGCACTGGCCACCATTGGATTGGCTGCCCACGAGAATATCATGGAAGCGCTTACCATCTCAAATGCCTTGAAGGGGCAGATCCAGGATGATGGCAAATTTGGCTTCTCATACAACATCGCCAACGATTGGTACCACGAACAATACCAAACTGGAGCTATCGTCTGGATGGGTTATGCCTTTGTCTTCTATCAGCAGGAGACAGGTGACGCTCAGTCTCAAGCCGCGGCCGAACGTATCGCTCAGTACCTTCTTTCGTTACAAGACATAGACCCGGCTAGCCCAAGCTATGGATCGATCCGGGCCGGACCTGGTGTCAGCTTGTACGCGACGGATCACAACATTGTCGCCTATTTCTTCATAAGGGATTTGGGCAGACTCACCGGGAACGCTATGTATGCCTCCAGGGCTGATCTGATCAAGGATTCCTTGCTTAACCACCACTGGAACGAGGCGCAAGGCCGCTTCTACCCAGCGATCGGCGACTCCTCCAACGGGTTGGTGGAAATCGATTCGTTGGGCGCTCTGTTCTTTGCCGCGCTCGGTGACACCTCCAAGGCGCAAAGCAGTCTAGACTTCGTTGAGCGTACGTATCAACCGGTGCCGACCGCGGGCGACATAGCAGGTTATGCACCTTACGACGACCGCAGTACAGTCTGGACTCAAGGCTCACTGGAGATGGCTTTGGCCTACAAGCGGATTGGGAATGAGGAGAAGAGTCGAGCGATCATCGAAGACATCATCGGGTTACAGGATCCAGACGGTGGTGTTCCCTATGCCATGCCACAAGCCACGGTTGTGACAGAGGAAGTATTCCACGAGTGGCCCAGTGTGGCAGGGACCGCCTGGTTGCTCATCGTGCGTTCGGACAATGAGCGCTTTCTGGGACCATAGGCTAGACGCTGTGGGAGGAGACATCACTTCATAGTCGACTCAACACGCAGGATCAAGGGGAAATATGCTTCCGCATCGAGTAGCGTCTACTAGCACCTTCCGGCCCTGGCTCCTCCACGCGGGACAGTCTGGTACGGCACGGAAGTCATGTAGCTTGTGCCTAGTACATCAAGGCGGAAATGAGTCTATAGTTAGTTTTGCTCTGAGGGGGTTTAATATTGGGACATATCACCCAGGGGTCATTTGTCCCAATATTAAATCCCCGATTTAGGTACAAAAGGCCGGGATTTGCCAATTCCTGGCGAGCAAATAACTAAGGTGCGCCTGCTGCCAATCAAATTCCTAAGTTAACTTGGGATGGGGCGTGTAAGTAAACGCCCCATCGCTATTCAGAGTCCGGCTGCCGCTGGTCGGGCTACTCACTGGCACGGCCTCCAACCCATCGCCATTGCAAGGTGACCAGATACGCCTCTTAACGTGCGGGCAATCCTCAAACGGCTACCTCAAAGTAGCCATAATGGTGAAGCTGCCCGCCGTATAACCTTGTATGCCTATGTACCAGGTGGTCTCGCCACTGTTGACCATGGTGCAAGTCTCTGAAGTCGTTCCACCTGCGTACGGACTGCAATCATATTCGGTCAGTGTCGGCAGCTCACTTTCCCTGACGTACAAGTCAACATCACTACTGAGGTTAGTTAACTCCACCAAAACCTCTATGTCCGTCGCGGCGGCCTCAATCAGGTAGTAAACCCAATCTTCTGCAGCTACCGAAGCCGATTGGCTT
>DAOUMD010000266.1:0-5698 GCA_034412795.1 Anaerolineae bacterium | reverse complement strand
GCCGACACTTTACCTGAATTTGGTGCCTATCCGAAAACCCGAAAGCTGACGCATCCCCTCCCCAAAGAGGATGTGCAGGCATCAGTGGGCAGTATAAGGATGCCACCCTACGCATTCTCGGAAAGGCTCTAAGGATTGGTAATTTAATAACTTCTTCAAATGCAAGTGAAATACTGGCCTGATTCAGTCAGCTAGTGAGTAAGTTATTAAATCCTTAGCCCTAAATGGCTACATCAAAAGGAGTGGATTAATGGCTCGATTTATCGTACGCAGCATTATCTCCACGGTTATCACTATGCTGCTGGTCTCCATTTTGCTCTTCATCCTCATCGAGGTCGGCAGCGGCGACATCAGTGTCAAGATCTTGGGCGTGTTCGCCACCGAGGAGCAGCGAGCCTCTTACCGCGCCCAACTTGGCCTGGATGCACCACTTTGGCAACGGTATGTGGACTGGTTGGTCGGTAATGACTGGCGAGCCCGCGGCAAAGTTGGCTATCCTCTGGTCGCGGTCGTCAACCCCCAAACTAATGAGAAGGAATGGTGGGCCGACGTTGATGGCCAGTTGACGCGCTGGAAACTGGAGGAGGGACGCTTAGTCGTCCTGAAACGCCAGGATGATGGTTCCGCCACCTCGCACCTGGTGAGTGGTGCTTGGCAAGTGGACCAAGAGGGCAAAGAGTTTTTCTGGGGACTGGATACGAAGAACAATGCAGTCAAATGGGTGCGCGGTGAAGGGTCCGAGGTGTGGGTGCTTACCAAGGCCGGTCTGCGCAAGGAAGGGGATGGTCCCCAGCAGTACATCCCACTGCGCAAGGGTTTGCTGCGGGGCGACCCGGGCAAGTCTCTGCAATACGGCCGCCCGGTGGCCGTGACGCTTATCCCCCGGGTGCGCAACACGCTCGTTTTGGCAGCCGTAGCCTTTGCTATTGTTATGCCCTTGGCCCTCATCCTGGGAATTCTGGCCGGCATCAACGAGGGCAAGCTGCTGGATCGTGTCATCTCCATTACCAGCCTGGGGGCCACCGCCACGCCGGAGTTTGTCATCGGTATCACCTTGATTCTGATTCTGGGCATCTGGCTTGAAATCTTTCCCGCGGTAGCCATCTTCACCAGTCCCGACGCGATATTTGAAGATCCAAGTCTCCTGGTATTGCCGGTGCTGACACTCACCGCCGTCGAGCTGGGTTATGTGGCCCGTATGACGCGCGCCAGCATGGTCGAAGTGATGGATTCAGCCTACATCCGCACGGCGATTATCAAAGGCATGCCCTATCGCCGGGTGGTGGTGCGACACGCCATACGCAACGCGCTGATGGCGCCTATCACCATCATTATGCTGCACGTCAACTGGCTGATCGGCGGTATTGTCGTAACCGAGGTTATCTTCGGCTATCCCGGGCTGGGTAACTACATCTACAAGGCCGCTATTTTTGGCGATTTCAACGCTATAGAGGCAGCAGCCATGGTAACCGTCCTGATTGCCGTCGCCACCCGGCTCGTAGGAGACTTTGCCTATACCCTGCTCAACCCACGCATCCGCTATGCCTGATTCAGGACAAAGCAGGGAATGCACATAACACGACATAGGAGGTAGAATATGGCCGTAGCGCAACCAACCGCAGGCGTGGCACCACGTCCATCTTGGTTACAGAAGACGTGGAAAAGCATATCCATCGTTTTCGAGTCACGGGTAGCCACGGTTGGAATGGCGATCGTGCTCTTCTGGATCTTGGTAGCGGTTATCTCGCTTTTTTGGACCCCATATCCACCCAACTCCTCTCTTTTTGATCAAAACCTGCCACCCAACTCCCAGAACTTGCTGGGCACCGATCATCTAGGTCGAGATATCCTATCCCGGCTGATGCAGGGCACCCAAGTCATTCTCCTCAAAACCCGTTTGCCGGGAGATGCGAATATTTCCATACCCGGTGGTGTGGCCATTTGGGGTGTGGTGGGATCACTGGTCCTGGGAGCTTTGTTGGGGTTGAACAGCGGCTATCGTGGCGGCTGGTGGGACCAAAGCATTATGCAAGTCCTGGATGCTCTGATCGCCTTCCCCCGCATCGTCCTCTACCTGGTGGTAATCGCAGCCCTGGGACAGGGAGATCTGGTTGTCATATTGGCTATCACGATAACCGGAGCGCCTGGCGTAGCCCGGCTGGCCCGCAGTTTGGCTCTGGACATCAAAACCCGCGATTATATCCGCGCCGCCGAAACACGCGGTGAGAGCGTATGGTTCATTATGTTCCGGGAGATCTTGCCCAACGCCCGAGGTCCTCTTCTGGTGGACGCCATGCTGCGCGTGGGCTACGCGATCTTCGCCATCGGTACCCTCGGTTTCCTGGGCATCGGTCTGCCCCCGCCAGACCCCGATTGGGGCAATATGGTCAACGAGGCTCGCAGAAATATCTTCGCCAACCCGTGGGCTGTCGTCTGGCCGGCGGTGTCAATTGCTTCATTGGTCATCGGGCTGAACCTGTTTGCGGACGGCTTGAGGGAAGAGCTGACCAGGTATCAGAAGTAGAGGAGAGAACAAATGGCTGAACAAAAAGCACCCTGGGATGATACATCAGCCCCCGTGGTCAAACTGGAAGACTTGGCCGTGGCTTATAAAGTGCGAGGCGGAGAAATCGAGGCCGTCCAAAATGTGTCGTTCGAAATCCATCGCGGTGAAACTTATGGCATTGTGGGCGAGTCGGGCTGCGGCAAGAGCACAGTGGCCTGGGCCATCGTCAACTTCCTGGGAGCCAACGGTTATGTCAAACGGGGGAGTATCAAGTTTCAGGGGCGCGAACTGGTCGGCGTTACCGGTGAGGAACTGCGCCAACTGCGAGGCGACCAGATTGCCATGGTCTATCAAGACCCCATGCAGGCTCTCAACCCCTCGATGCGCCTTGGCGACCAAATGAAAGAGGTCTTGACCGTCCACCGTGGCATCAGTGACCAGGAAGCGGAGAAGCACTGCATCGAGATGCTGGAGCGGGTGTACATGCCCGACGCGACCAACGTGATGAAGCGCTTCCCCCACCAAATCTCCGGCGGCCAGCAGCAGCGAGTGGTCATCGCTATGGCTCTGCTCAATAACCCGGCTTTGCTGATTATGGATGAGCCGACTACGGCCCTGGACGTGACAGTTGAGGCGGCTGTGCTGGACCTGATTGCCAAGTTACGGCGAGAGTTCGATACAGCCATTATGTACATCACGCATAACCTGGGTGTGATAGCCCGCGTTTCTTCGCGGATAGGCGTGATGTATGCTGGCGAGATGGTCGAGCGGGCGACGGTGGAGGAGATCTACAAGAATCCCAGGCATCCGTACACCCAGGGCCTGATCCGTTGCGTGCCAAAGCTGGGGGCCGACAAGGCCGGCAGTGTGCTCTACCCCATTCGGGGTCGAGTACCGCCACCAGACAGTCGCCCCGTCGGTTGCGTCTTTGGCCCGCGCTGCGACTATTTCCGAGAACGCTGTCGTGAGGAGCGACCGGGATTGCGCCAGGTAGGCCCTAATAGTTGGGTGCGCTGCCACTTCGCCGAAGAAATTGACCCGGCCCAATGGACCCCGTCTGAAGATATTCTGCCACCCAGCATTAAAGCCGCTGAAGTTGAAGCAGAGCCTATCCTCCGGGTGAAAGACCTCAAAAAATACTACGAGGTCCAGGGTAGTTCGCTAAAAGACGTGCTTGGCATGGGCGAAAAGCGCCATGTGAAAGCGGTCGAAAACGCCAACTTCGACGTACCCAAGGGACGTACGCTGGGCATCGTGGGGGAATCTGGCTGCGGCAAAAGCACTCTGGTCAAAACCATCATCGGGCTGGAAGACACGACGGATGGTGAAGCCGAATTTCTGGGCTTCGACATCACCGGCGACATCTCGACTCGCGATGAGCAACTGATCCAGGAACTCCAGATGGTCTTTCAAAACCCCGACTCTACGATGAACCCCTCCTATACGGTGGGCCAACAGATCGGCCGGCCCATGGAGCGTTTCCGCACGGTGCCCAAGAACCAAATTCGAGATGAAGTCATCAAGCTTCTGAGAGCAATGCGGTTGGGTGAGAACTACTATGACCGGCTGCCACGCCAGCTCAGCGGCGGCGAGAAACAACGGGTCGGCATCGCCCGAGCCCTGGCCAGCCATCCCGATTTGGTCTTATGCGACGAGCCCGTCAGCGCCCTCGACGTCTCCGTACAGGCAGCCATCCTCAACCTGTTGTTGGAAATCCAGCAGGAATACGGCACCACTATGATCTTCATCGCTCACGACTTGAGCGTGGTGCGTTTCTTCTCAGATTACGTGGGGGTGATGTACCTGGGCCAGGTCATGGAGATTGGCCCGGCTGAGGCTATCTACGCGCCACCCTACCATCCGTATACAGAGGCTTTGCTGTCGGCGGTGCCCATCCCCGACCCATCGGTCGAGCAGAAGCACATCCGTTTGGAAGGGACGGTGCCCAGCGCTATCGCTCCTCCAAGCGGCTGTCGTTTCCACACCCGCTGCCCCCGACGCGAGTTGATGCCCGATGGTGGTAAACTGTGCGAAACAGAAGTGCCGTCCTGGCGTGAAGTAGGAGAAGAGCATCGCATCTTCTGCCATCTTCCAATTGAAACATTAAACAGCTTTGAGGCAGTCGTTACCAAACCAGGGGAGGTAACTCAGCATGCTAGTTAAAGACTTTATGACCCGACACCCCGTGATGGTGCCGCCTACCACTCCTGCGGCCGAAGCACAGCAAGTTATGAGAGAAAACAAGGTCCGACACCTACCCGTCGTGGGCGATGGTAAGCGACTGGAGGGGTTGATCACCCGTGAGAGACTGCGCGTCTCTCCTACTGATCTGGGCAGCCTGAACGTGTGGGAGATCACCCGTTTCCTTTCCAATATGTCCGTCAAAGACATGATGTTAAAAGGTAATGATGTGGTCACCATCGCACCGGATGTCACGCTTGAAGAAGCAGCCCGGATCATGGCCCAAAAAAGGATTGGCTGCCTGGTGGTACTGGAGCAGGGCGTCGTGGTGGGTATTATCACCGAGACTGATATGCTGATCGAGTTGAACCAATTGCTGGGAGGCGATGTATCGGGGGTGCGCGTCACCATGCGCATGCCCGACAGAATTGGAGAATTCGCCAAGATCTTCGGCGCCATTTCGTCTCACGGTTGGGGAATTTATGCCAGCGGCAGCGTCCCGACACCAAAACATCCTGGCTATTGGGATGTGGTCGTCAAGGTACGAAACGTGCCCAAAGACGACTTGGTAGCCGTGTTAGAGAAAATTGAAGACCAGGAAATCATAGACGTACGCGAATGCTAGGACGAGCTTAGCCACCTTCGACCCCCATTCCAAGACTCACCTCTATCTCTGCAGGGCTTTCCTCCGGCAGCCAGTCGGCCCGCTGTTGGAAAGCCCTGTCTGTATATGACTTTTTGACGGCTGAACACGGTTTTGATATAATGCCACCTCAGTCATATCGGGGTTCGGCAAAGTGGCCAGCAAACCCAATGAACGCCTGCATTCGTGTGGCACTCACTTGTACTGTGTGCCGCGTAAATGGCATCAGTTTAAATTCCTCGGACCGCTCCTGCTTGAGCCGCGAGGCCGTCTAAGCATGTGCGGCGCTTTCCTCATCACCCCCTCGCGCCGGAAGACTGACTTTGGCGTGAACTTCGTGTACGCCCAGCACGGCAGCAAACCACAAC
>DAOUMD010000265.1:0-8490 GCA_034412795.1 Anaerolineae bacterium | reverse complement strand
TCACTATGCTCAGCCCTTGCTGATCGCCCTTAATCAGGCCGATCCATTCGCCAACGAACTATGTACTGGCCTTGCTTCCTTACTCGCCCATCAGCAAGTTGTCGTTACTTTGGGCGAAACTTAGGTAATTAGATCGATTCAATCTAGATTTCGACGATGCTTACCAGTATGTGGCTGCTGAGAAATATAACTTAACTGACTGCCGTGAGCCTCGACAGCGACTTTGATCGAACCGAACGAAAAAGCAAGACTCTCGCAGAGGTTCTGATCGGGCCGGGGTGATAGAGTCTGGAGGTAGCATGGAACTGCGTCAATATTGGCACATCGTGTGGAAACGCATCTGGATCCCGGCCTTACTGCTAGCGGTGGTATTGGTGGTCAGCCTGGTATTGCGGCGTCCAACGTCCCCCCAGTATCAGGCCTCAGGGCGCGTGCTGGTGGATGTGCCACCGCTTGAGGCAGTAGAAGGTATGGGCTTTGATCCACGCCTCACCGCGCCGCAGGCCACCGAATACCTGGTAGACGATTTCACCCAGTTCGTGTCCAGCCAGGTGGTGGCCGATGCGGTCAGCCAGCGCTTAGCCGATCAAGGAATCCAGGTGCCGCCGGGCGTCCTCCAAAGCTCTACAGCTTCAGAGCAGATTCACCGGGTAGTCACGATCCGCGTCACGTGGGCTGATCCCGATGAAGCGTTGGCCATCATCAACGCTGCGGTCGAAGTATTAAAACAAGAAGCACCGGCGTACTTCGGCCGGCTGGGACTGGAACAACCGCAAGTCACCCTCTTCGACGGTCCGGGCGTGAGCCCGGTGCCTCCCAGTCTTAGCGAGCGCCTCGACCTGCCGGTGCGTCTATTGCTGGCATTGCTAGCCGGGATCGCGCTCGCCTTCCTCCTGGACTACGTAGATGACAGCATTCGCGGGCGACAGGATCTAGAGGGGTTGGGTATCCACGTGCTGGCTGAGGTCCCCAGGCGACGGCGGTGGTTCGGGAAATAAGTTGCCTGTTTGGGAAGATAGCCCAGATGCGCTAATGTCCGAGACTCAAGCTGACCAGAGCAGTCAGTATTTTCTCCAGGTTGGCATACGAGTAATGGCGGCGGGCAATTTCATAATTGTGCTCAACTTTTTCAGCCACCAAGTCTGGATTCTCCAACAGTTCTCGGGTCCAGCGCACCGTCTCTTCGGTAATGTAGTCCCCGAATTCAATGACCTCGAAGCCTTTAGGCTGGATGTCGATTCTGTAAATCTCGTAGGTGCTCATCACAATGGGCTTCCGGTAATAAATCGCCTCCAGGAAAGCATTGCCGAAGCCCTCAATGGTGGACGGGTAGGTCACCAAGTCGGCAGGGTAATAAGCATCAGCCAGGGAGTAGGTCTTTCGTCCATCGGGGGTCTGTCCCCGCTGGTGAGAGAAAATGTCTTCAGCAAAACGGACCTTTACCCCCAAAAGCTGAATGTATTCTCTGAGAAAGGTGGCATACTCCGAGCCTTCATCACCCGAGGCGTGAGAAATGACCAGGGTAGAAGGTAAGTCTAACCGTTTCGCCAACTCAATGGCCCGCTCGATGCGTTTGCGAGGCACGATGCGCGTGGGCTGGAGCAAGAGAAACTCATCAGAGCCCATTCCCAGGGCTGCCGGCAGGTCATCAGTGTAGCCATCGGGCTCCGGTGGCGAATTCTCAAAATCCATCACGTTAGGCACCACCAATGAACTGGCACCGGTGCGCAGAGCCAACTGCTTTTGGCCAAACGAGTTGATGGTAACGTGTGTGATTGAGTGGAGAGTTGCCGGGAACGCGGCACGCAGGTAATCTTCGGCCGCGCTCACAGAATAGCGGGAGCGTTCCCAGGCGAAGTCGTGATGATGAGCGATGGTGGGCATTTCAGTTTCGGCAATCAGCTCCGTCAAGGCCAGACCGAGCGGAATATTCATAGGAATAGCCATGGCGTTTTCCACGACAAGCAGATCGACATCAAAACGACGTACAAACTGATGCAAGTGTTCTTTCAGATGGTTCTTGATGCTCTCAACGGTCTGGGACGTCTGTGGGGAACGGATGTAATCGTCAAACAGATCGGTGCTTAACTTGAGAATAGTGGGATGCTCAAAGTGGGCCTCGGGCACGAGATAAGAGCGCTCCTCCGGCCATTCCAGCTCACCCGCGAAGAAGAAGCATTCGTGGCCAAGGCCATTGATGAGCACCTGCACCCATTTGGCCACCTCAAGGGAAACTCCATCCGTGCCAGCCAAACGAGTTGAGACGAAACCGATTCGGTGTGTTTTGTTCATGATTGTGCCTCCTCATCGAGTACTAAAGTGATACGTAATTATGGGGAAGGGGCGTGGCCCCATCCCCACGCCCCCATTATACTGAAAATGTGCACAGCGCGCATCGACTATATGTATAGTCTCCACCCTGTACGAATGTACAGCTTTCGGCAGAGGTTACAGAAGTTGGTTATTATCGACGGTCGTACATCTTCCCAGTCTACCAATCTACCAATACCTAATCTCCTAACGTAGCAACCATGATGGCCTTGATGGTGTGCATGCGGTTCTCGGCCTGGTCGAAGACAATGGAGCGTCCCGACTCGAAAACGTCCTCGGTCACCTCCATGCCGTCCAGACCAAACTTCTGATAGATATCCTCGCCGATCACCGTCTCGCGGTTGTGGAAGGCGGGCAGACAATGCATAAACTTGACGCTCGGGTTGCCGGTCAGATTCATCGTTTCCATATTGACCTGGTACGGCTTGAGCAGCTTGATGCGCTCCTCCCACACCGATTCCGGCTCGCCCATTGAGACCCAAACGTCGGTGTGTATATAGTCCACGCCCTTGACACCCTCCTCCACGCTTTCGGTCAGGGTGAGCCGGGCGCCGGTCTTCTGTGCAATGGCATTGCAACGCTCGACGAGTTCGTCCTCCGGCCACAGATCCCTCGGCGCGCACAGCCGGACATCCATACCCAGCTTGCAGCCGCCCACCATAAGCGAATTGCCCATGTTGTAACGAGCGTCGCCCAGGTAGCAGTAGGCAATTTCGGGCAGGTTCTTGTAACTGTGTTCCATCATAGTCAGGACGTCGGCCAGGATCTGGGTGGGATGGTACTCGTTGGTCAGGCCATTCCAAACGGGCACGCCAGCATACTCGGCCAGTTCCTCGACGGTGGCCTGAGCGAAGCCGCGGTATTCAATGCCGTCATAAACGCGACCCAGCACGCGCGCGGTATCCTTCATCGACTCTTTGTGACCGATCTGCGACCCGCTCGGTCCCAGGTATGTGACGTGCGCGCCCTGGTCGTACGCAGCCACCTCGAAAGCGGTGCGCGTCCGGGTCGAGGTTTTCTCAAAAATAAGGGCGATGTTTTTACCCCTGAGGCGGGGTTGCTCGTAGCCGCCGTACTTGGCCGCCTTAAGATCCCTGGACAGATCGAGCAAAAAGAGGATCTCCTGCGGGGTAAAATCCAGCAGCTTGACGAAACTGCGGTTGCGAAGATTGAAAGCCATAAGTAACCTCCTAATTGGTTAATGGTATACAGTTGGTACCAGTTTAGTACAACTCCTGGGCTACGGCAATCCGTGGCGCAAAATAGGGTGCACGAAGAATCTGTTGGCGAAGCATTGAACCACGAAGGGTGCGAAAACGATGAAAGGCACGAACCTTAGACGCGCAGGCGGTCACCTGGTAAGCTCGTAGAGCGCATAGGCATACACCTCCATGGCCACGTGAAGGTCTTCGAGCACGACATACTCGTTGGGTTGGTGGGCCACTGTGGGCCTTCCGGGTAGAATGGGTCCGAAGGCAACACAGTTTTTGATCGAACGGGCAAAGGTGGCACCGCCCGATGACTCCGGTTCGGACTCTATGTCCCCGGTGATCTCACGATAGACCCTTATCAGTGTCTTAATAATAGGGTGATCGAGCGGCAGGTATATGGGCGCAGTCCAGTCGTATTCCCGGTAAGCCAGCCCATACTCACCGGCAACGGTGCTCAGTTTAGCTACGATCTCCTGCCTGGGAACAGTCACGGGGATGCGGATATCAATGGAGAGTTTCTCCATTTGGCCAATATCGATTTTTCCGATGTTGAACTTGAGTTGCCCCGAGGGCGCGTCGGTGCACTCGCCGAAGATGGCTGTGGCGAAGGGGGCCTCGCCTATCTCCTGGGCCACGAAGCGGGTGACCTTGGATTCCAGGCCAATCGCCTGCAAGGCAATGCACAACCGGGCGATGGCATTGATCCCTGTTTCGGCAACTGCTGCATGGGCGGCCTTACCTAACACTTTGATCCCGCCGTCGGCTCGTTCATAGTCGTAGTCCAGTTCACCCAGCTTGGCCGCCAACTCGTCCTGTCTCTCCCCCGCATAAACGATGGCATCGGGTACGGCATTGAAGGCATTACCGCCCTTCAGGCTGAGGCCACTCTCGTTGCTCCCCTCCAGGTAAAATAGAAGTAGACCTTTTTCGGCATAGATCAGGGGGAACTTGGAGTCGGGTGTGAAGCCCATGCCAGGTGTTTCTTCGCGCTCCAAATAGCGCTTTACACCGCGCCATAACGATTCTTCGTCGGTGCCAAAAATGAACCGCAGTCGTTTGTTGAAACTCACTCCGGCGTCCAGCAAAGCTTTGGCTGCAAACAAGGCCGCCAGGGTGGGGCCTTTGTCATCCTGGGTGCCACGACCGAAGATCTTGCCATCCCTCTCCACCGGATCAAAGGGGGCAGTGTCCCAGGTATCAAGCGCCCCAACTGGCACTACGTCCAGGTGACCCAAGATGGCCACCAGGTCTTGGCCCTGACCGATTTGGGCATACCCATAGTATCCCTGGTCGCCATACTTGGTCTGGAACCCGAGACGCCCGGCAATTTCCAGGGTTTTCCTCAAGGCGTCGTCCACGCCCTTCCCAAAGGGGAAGCCATCACCCCCTTCCTTTATGACGCTGGGGATGCGGACCAGTTCTTTGATTGCCTCTTTCAAAGGTTCATGTTGATTCTGCAAATGTTGTTTGATTTTGGGCTGCAATCTTATCTCCTTACTGGACTCTGGCAAATTTAGCAGGAGACCGTTCGCACATAGGGTGCTCTCTCCTCGATTCGCCGGAGTCCAACTCCTTACAACGGCCAGATCAAGGGTACTAATACCAGGCTGGCCACCAGGAAAATGAAAAGCAGTGGCAGGCCGGCTTTCACGTAATCGTTGAAGCGATAGCCACCGGGTGTCATGACCAGGGTGTTGGGTGGCGACGCGATGGGTGTCAGGAAAGCCGCCGAGGCGCCGACGGCCACCATCATCAGCATAGCGTGAGGTGATATCCCCATCGCCAGCGCAGCGCCCAAGGCGATGGGCGCGACCAAGACAGTGGTGGCCGTGTTGCTAATTACCTGGCTGAAGGCGGCTGTCAACAAGAACACACCGGCCATCAGGAGCAAGGGGTCAAACGCGCCGAGGGTGTTGACCAGACCACCAGCGATAAACTCAGCTCCCCCGGTGACCTGCAAGGCGGTGCTCATGGGTAGCATGGCCGAGACCAAGACGATCGTCTCCCAACTGACAGAACGATAGGCCTCTTCTATGGAAAGACATCCACCCAGAACGACTATGCAGGCTGCGATTAAGGCAGCCATGACGGCGGGTACCAGGCCGGTCAGCATCAAGCCCACCATGCCTAGCAGCGCGACCACGGCCACAATCGTGTGCGAGCCCAGCCCAACTACTTCACGGGCCATGGCTTCCGGGGCCCCCACGACAACGAAGCTGCGACTCTCCTCTTTCAGAAAACCGATGGCCCTCCACGTACCCCGCACCAACAGGGAATCGCCGAATTCCAACCTGACAGTCCTTTGATCTGCGACCTTGTCCTGGCGCGAAATACTCAACACCTGCACATCGTACTTCTGGGCGAGCTGAGCCTCGCTCAGCGTCAGCCCAATGTAATCCGAGCGCGGGGTAATTAAGACTTCGGCCAGGCCTACCTCCTGGGAGAGTACGATGTGTGTCAATTTGTCGCCGGCCTCATCAATAGGCCGAACGCCCAGGTTAAAATGCAGCATAGCGCCTTGGATCGAATCCTGGGTCCCTTTTGCCAACAAGACGTCGTCGGGTTGGATCACGGTGTCAGCTCCAGGGATGGCCATCTCTTCGCCGCGGCGTAGCCTGTCTAATGTGTCCAGCAAGAACCGACGCCGCCGGGACAGTCTATCTTCGGCACCGGCCCGATCGATTCGCAGCACAGACACCCCATAGTCCCGTCCCAGACCGGCTTGCGACAGGCTTTGCCCCACCAAGCTGGAACCGCGCCGGACACGCAACCGAAACAGATTACCTTCCAAGGAGTAGGCTTCGGCGAGTTCGTCCACGGCGGCGCCCAGATCAATGGGACGCGCACCGATCTCTTGTGTGGGCAACAGGTGCCGTCCGATAAAGGTCGTGAACAGGACTACGATCGCCAGCAAGGGTAGCCCAATCAGGGCAAACTCGAAGAAGCCAAAGGGGCGCAGGCCGGCACCGACCAGAACATCGGCGACAATGATATTGGGGGGTGTGCCGATCAGGGTGAGGAGTCCGCCGGTGTTGGCGGCAAAAGCCAGCGGTATCAAGAACCTGGGGGGGACGCTCCGAATGCGCCAGGCGGCAGCCACGACGGCGGGTAACAACATGGCCACTGTCCCGGTATTGCTCAAAAAGGCCGATAACAACGCCGTACCCACCATCAGCACGACCAATAAGCGAACCTCGCTGGCCCCGGACTGGTTCAGCAACTGCTGGCCCAACCAGGCGGTTATCCCCGTCCGGGAAAGCGCTTCGGCCACCACAAAAAGGGCGGCGACCATAATCACCGTCGAGTCGGCAAATCCGGACAATGCCTGTTTGAGGTTGACGATGCCGGTGAGGAATAGGGCCAGAACAGATAAGATCGCCACAAGATCGGGACGAAGTTTTCCCCAGATAAAGAGGAGAATGGTTACGGCCAGAATCAGAAAGATGAGTATCACAGTAGTAGCCGCTCCTCCCGGTGGTGGATTACGCGTACGCTTAGCACTATAGCACAAATTGGCCAAGAGGAGTAACTGTACGTGACTTTCAGGATAAACCCGTACAGCACGAAGTCGTTGCGAATCCCCTGTATCGCCGGAGTGCCCCCTCCGCTGCCTCCTGCACACGCGTGATCAATTCCTGGGGTTCCAGCACCTGGGCTGCTGAGCCAAAGCCCAGCACCCAGCCGGTTGCCCAATCAAGGCTGGCCACGTCAAACCGGGCGGTGATGGAACCGTCGGCCTCATCGGTGATTTTCATCCAGTCGCCGTGCCGTTCTCTCACCTGAAGGGCCACGTCGGCTTCTAGCCGCACCACAACTGCGTAGTGGGGCTCGAAACGCATCGTCGTAGCCAGGTATTCCCGCACATCGAAGTCACGCGGCATGGTAAACCCATCATCCAGCGGCGTGATCTCCTGGATGCGATCCACCCGGAAGGTGCGCAGTTCTTGCCGCAAGTGGCAAAAGCCTATCAGGTACCACAGCCCCCACTGGAACGTCAGTGCATAGGGGTCCACCACGCGCCGGGTATCCTCCGGGCGCGCCAGGCTTCTGTACAGCAGGCGTACCCGATGCCGCTCCCCAATGCATTGTCGCAACTCGTGAATGATGGGTTCCCAGGGGCGGTAATCCTTGCGGGCTAACTCGCCGATGACCAGGCTCTGTCGGGCGCGGGCCACTTCCTGGCGCAGGTCATCGGGCAGGACGTTGTCCAGCTTGGCCGTGGCGGCCGTGACCGCAGCGTCGTAGGTGTGTCCCCATACCTCGCGTACCAGGTTGGCTCCCATGTAGAGCACCGTTGCTTCCTCGGCGGTAAAGATGAGAGGAGGCAGCTTGTAGCCCCGCACCAGCGAGAAGCCGCCATACCGCCCCCGCTCCGAGTAGAGCGGGATGCCCATCTCGTCCAGCATAGCTATGTAGCGGTGGACGGTGCGCTGGGAGACGTTCAATTCGGCGGCGAGCTCTTCCGCCTTCCAGGTGGGTCTCGACTGAAGCAACAAAATGAGCGAGAGCAGGCGTGTGGCAACGTTACTCATGTGCGTCTCTCTATTTGGGAAGTAGTTTGACAATGTCATGTAACGCTCGGAGGGGTCTGCGACCCCCGACTTTGCCTGGTCAACGACTGTGCATCAGTTGAGAACGCGGGTCACAGACCCGCTCGGAGCAGAACATGACATTGTCAAGGTAGTCACCCCGTCGGGGGTTGCAGAAAGAATGGCGGCATCTCCCGGACCGCCGAACCGGTTGGGCGCCACGTTGATCACCTTATACCCTATGCACGGGTATCATATTATACCACAAAATCATGACGAAAACTGTCATGATTTTGAGAGCGTTACACATTAGGGACAAGCTCCTGGAGGGTTTTGGGAGGCCACCCGAGAAGTTGTCCCCGCAGGATTTGAGCAATGGGCATGCGAGTGATGTCATAGCCAGCCAGTTCCAGAGGACA
>DAOUMD010000264.1:0-98241 GCA_034412795.1 Anaerolineae bacterium | reverse complement strand
TCTACTGAAAAAACCGGGTTTTTGACGAGTTGAAAGGGACAGCGCCCCACTTTTGGCCAAGAATGGAGTGATTTCAGGGAATGCACTATCAAAAAACCCGGTTTTTGATGCATTTGCCCCACCAATGCGAGGCTTAGACCCTTTTTTCAGTAGAGACGTTTTACGTTTTACGAGGTTTCTTTGCTTAATTTGACCGGTAAGAAGTGTCAACCAAATAGTAAACCATCCCTTTGCTCTCTATTCAATTGGGTGTGTTCAAAACCAGTTAGAACCGTAGCTCTAGCCGGATGACAATCCGGCGGTCGAGCCGTGGACTGTCGTCCACTTGGAGCAGTTCACCAACTCGTTCTGAATGCACCCTATTCAATTCTTAAGGTGCGAAATGTAGGCTTAGGCAGGATACAATCCCTGGTCTTCCACGTGCAGACGACTTGAAGCCTGAAACTCAGGCGAGGGCACGCAGCGCAGCCAAAAGCGCCTCAAACTCCTCTTTACACTCATGGCAGCGATCCAGGTGATCTTGAACTAGGGGCATGGCCTCGGCGGCATCTTTGCCCGCCAACACCATTTCGACGAAGCGGTCCAGTTCCTCGAAACACTCCTCGCACCCAATCTCGTCGGGACGGGTCGTCATGACCGCGCGCACCAGCCCTTTGAGCTTCTGCACTTCCAATTTGTTCGTTTCTTCTTGGCGGTCAGGGAAGATTTTTCGTATGATGTTCTTGAGCATGTTTACCGAACTTCTTGAACTAAGGAAGCGTCCAGAAATAACCTTCAATTTTCAGGCTAAAATTCCGAGTGTACTCTAAGCTCACGTTCAGAACAAGTGCGAACGTACGAATGCAAAAACAAATTTGGGAAAGTCCATTCATCGTATCTCACCATACTGCCACTTGTTCTGAATATGAGCCGTAATCTTTCAAAATGCACAAAATTATTCTTGGACGCGGCCTAAGCCCACTCCATTGGAATCTCACCCCGGCTCAATTGGGAACCCTACTACTTCAGACACCTCAAGCTGTCTGACTCTTACTTTCTATAACTCAAACGCAGACATCACGTCCTGGGCCAACAGCCCTTCTTCCAGCATACGCTTCTGCAAGCGCTGCCGCGCATCGTGCAACAACTTGTAGAGGGCATTGCGATTGGTATCCATGCGCCGCGCCACCTCTCCCAACGGCATCCCCTTTAACACGGCCTGCATAGCCTGGCGCTGCTTGTCGGTCAACTCCTCGCGTATCAGCCGGCGCAACGTGTCCAGCATCGCTTGTTGCATCGCCTCCTGCTCCGGCCCGATGGACGGATCGGCCAGACTTTCCGGGATGAAATCCGCATTCCCTTCCCTGGACTCGGTCATTTCGTCGAATGAGACATCGCGCCAGCGGCGACGACGCAGCTCGGTGAAAGCCACACGCACCGCGATCTTGTGCGCCCAGGTGGTGAAGCGACTCTCTCCCCGGAACGTGTGGAGACCTTTTAGGATCCTCAAGAGGGCATCCTGCGCGAAATCCTCCAAATCGGTCCCACGCACATTGGAACGATCAGCCAGTGCGTAGCCCAGTCCACGCACCAAGATGGCACGCAGATCCTCCAGCGCCCCATCGTACTCGTCGCTGCCGGGCTGGCTCAGAGCGGCTATCCACTGCTCATTGCTGCGCTCGATCAAAAAACTCTCCTGTCCAATGGAAAAGGTAATCAAGGGGAATGCATCTCGCCAGACAACATCCTTCAGTGCACCCAAACCGGTTCGCCCACATTCGAATATGAGCAAATCGATCTTATTCTACCACAGGCCATGCCAGATGTAAAGGATTCTAGGCAAGATTCTACGGCTCGCGCAAAGTCCAGCAAGAGTTACTACTCAGGCAAGCAGTGAAAGAAAATGGCCTCAGTAGCGCCTCCCGCCCCCAGGATTGGGGGGCAGAGGGGACGGCTGAGCAGTTACCAGCAAGTAGCATCCTGAGTTTATCGAAGGACGTGGGTTTGCGAAGAGATGAGTCTAGGCATCCTCCAGCCCTAAGCTATCCTCGGCTGCCTGGCGCACTTTGTCGTTTTCCAGGGCTTGCCGCAATTTCTCCTCAGCACCTTCAGAGAGGGAGGTCTGGAAGACGGTGCCTCCCATCTTGCCCAGCTCATCCAAGACCTTGTCTCCTTTTGTCCCGAGCACGAGCATACACAGCGCCGAGTTGCCCGATTCCAGGGAATCTCCTACCTCTTTGATGAATCTGTTGTCGATGCCCAAGTCTTGGGTCCTGCCGATGATAGCACCCAGTACCGCCCCCACAACGCCCAAGACGATGGGGTTGAGAAAGAGCAGGCCAAGTAGCAATCCCCAAACACCACCCCAGGCTGCCGCAGTTCCCGTTTTCCGTTGTTCTAGCGTCTGCTTGATTGTGACCTTGCCTTCCTGGTCTTTGACGGCAACTGCTGCGTCCACCAGCCTAATCAGCTCAAGTCTTTGAAGTCGTTCCGCAACCTGAAGTGCTTCAAAGCCTTTCTGCTCGGTGCCATACGTGATGACAATTAGATCACTCATGTGTCCCTCCTCACTCAGACATACTCCAATGCTTGCGCTTCAAATGTGAAGTGGTTGAAACGCAAGCTCTTGATGGTCTTTGAGTGGTATGTTGGTCATCGTAGAAGGCCACACCGATTATACCAACGTGAGGGGAAGAAAGCAACGGGCTTAGCGTGGCTTTTTCAGTGGCGTCGCGTGACGCGATACGAGTTACGTCAGGTAAATGCCAATCAGGTCCCAGTTACTCCAAAGATCGTAGACGCCGATACCCACCAGCAACAGGCCGCCGATCAGATTGATCAGCCGGGCGTGGATCGCAAACTGGCGGGTGATCCAACGCTGCGATGCGCCCGACAGAAACGAGAGCGCCAGCAGCGGAATCCCGAACCCCAGCCCAAACCACAAGAAGACCCCCAGCTTGCTCAAAACCTCGCCAGCGGTGAACGACAGGGCGAAGATGCCGACCACCAGCGGCCCGGAGCAGGGTAAGGCAATGGGTCCATAGAGAAGGCCGTAAACAAAGGCGTTGACGTACGGGTCTGTAAGAGCCGGGACCTGGATCTGCGGCAGACTCTTGAAGGGATTGCGATCCAGCAGGAGCATGACGCCCAGGCCGATGATCAATATGTCGGCCAGTGGAATGACCACCGACAGCGCCTGCCCCACTGAGACGGACAGGATGGCGATGACCAGTCCCAAAACGAGCATCATGGCCAACACACCGGCCAGGACAAAAAAGCCCAGGAAGTAACGCCCGTAACGACGATTAGACAGGCTCTCCTGCCCACCACTGAGATAGGCCAAAAATCCGGGATACAGCGGCAAGACACACGGGCTGGTGGTGGCCAGCAGCCCGAGCGACAACGACGTTAAGGCTTCGTTTAAGATCACGGCAAGCTCTCCCTTCAGACGACGCACAATCTGGGTCTGATTTATCCCCGCCGGGATCAGGGGAAAGGAGATAAAAATCCGTTCAGATTGCTCCCCTTGTCCCCAAAATCCAGGCGGTAAAATCCGGCACAGTGCGAGGGCATGGTTCATTTTGCCAAGAGAACTGGTTGACAATTTAGGGCTAAGATCCTTAGCACGCTTTGCCAGACAAATTCGTAAAACGTAAGGCGTAAAGCGTAATGATTTTGGGCGAATGTGCCTTTACGCATCACGTTTTACGTTTTACGAGGTTACTTTTATCAGTTCAAGTAGGGGTCTAACGATTCTTGCAGCGCCTGGGCGCTTTTCACACCGAAAGGCAGCGGGTGCACCTCGCCCTGGCGATCGATGATCAGTACCGGCGCCGAGGGCGGGTTCAAGAATTGGTCACCATAGAGCTGGCCGATTTCACGCGCCACCTCGACTGGGGCCACGGCGTAGATCCAGTCAAAGCCATACCGGTCGGCGTGGCTCTTGAGGATGTCGGGCGTCTCGTTGGGGTCAATATCCAACGCCAGGCTGACCACATCCTCGCGCTCGCCCAGCAACTCGTGCAAAGCCTGCACTTGTTGCTGCTGGCGCAGACAGGTGGAACACCAGACAGCCATGGTCTCCACCAGCACCACTTTGTCCTGGAAATCGGCGATCTTGAAGGCTGCGCCGGTGTTGACGTCCGTCAGTTCCACGCCGTACCAGGCCGGTAACATCATCCCCCCTTCGTCCATCATCTCGGCGTCCTGGGACATCTCGTCGTCCATCATCGGCTCGGCGGTGGTCATCTCATCGTCCATCATCTCCCCGTCTTTGGACATCTCGTTGTCCATCATCGGCTCGGCGGTGGACATCTCATCATCCATCATCTCCCCGTCTTTGGACATCTCGTCGTCCATCATCGGCTCGGCGGTGGATATCTCATCGTCCATCATCTCCTCGGCAGCGGTCATCTCTGTTTCCACAGCAGATTCCTGCTCCGGGGCTGCTTCTCGCGCCGACGTGGATACGCCGCAGGCCGAAACGAGCACGGCCACGACCAATAACAATCCAAACACACTCTTTCTGATTTTCATCGCATTCTCCTATCACATATGTATTCCAAAAACTGAGCGCTGTCTGGACATATGATGCCAGACAGCGCTTACACAGTCCTTACGCAGTCCTTGCCAGATTATTAACGATCAATTCAGGATGGTGACAACTCTTCCGCCAGCAGGGCTTTGATCACCGCCTCAGTACGCTCATATCTGCCCTCACCGATGTGCACGTAGCGAATGTTTCCGGCTTTGTCGACGAGGTACATGGCCGGCCAATAACGGTTCCGGTAAGCGCGCCACGTTTCGAAGTCGTTGTCGAGGGTCACCGGGTAAGGCACATCCAGTCGAAGCAATGACTCCTTAACGTTGTCTACGTCTTTCTCGTAATTGAACTCAGGGGTGTGAACACCAATGATCACCAGGCCATCGTCCTGGTAGGTATTGTGCCATTCCCTCAACGAGGGAATCACGTGGATGCAATTAATTCAACCAAAGGTCCAGAACTCGACCATGACCACTTTGCCACGCAGGTCAGCCAAACTCAGCGGTTCTGAGTTCAGCCAGACCTCGTTGGCCAGTTCGGGCGCGGGGCCATAGTTATCAAGACCGGCCAACAATGGGTTAACCTCCGAGGGTGTGACAACCAGGCGAGCCGTCTGCGTCCCCGCAGGTATTTCCGTGGGCGAGAGGCTCTCTCCAGCTTCAGCACCACTTGAGGTTGCAGAGCGCACGACTTCGGTCACAGGAATGGAAGTCGGTGATACGTGAGGCGCTGTCGCCGTACGCGGATTACCACCCGGTGCCCCACAGGCAGCAACGAATAATATCACAACCAATGTGAACCACACTAAATGATTTGGCCTATGCAAGACATATCCTCCGATTCCCTGATTCCCCGATTCCCCGATTCCTGATTCCTGATTCCCTGATCCCCCGATTCCCTCTCATAATCCTTAACAAAAATTTGAAAGATATTGCTTCCAGGACTTCATCAAATATTCACCGTGGTATCGTGGTAGCCCGTTGCGCCATCAGGGCGGACACCTCGAACTTCCTCGTCTTGCAGCGCGCCGGTACCGTCGGTGGCGCGGACGCGAAACCGGTGGGAGCCAGAGACTAAAGGCCAATCGTAACGCCACTGCACCCAGGTCAATGGGCTGAGGGATGGTGTGCGAAGTGTGGCCTCCTGCCATTCGCCATCATCCACCTGCACCTCGACCTTCTGGATGCCCCGGTCTCCCGCCCAGGCAATACCGCCTATGGGCACCCTTCCATCTAGGGCCTGGTCTACGGCCACCGTGTCAATCACCGAGACGATCTGGGGGCGCGCCTCATAACTCCAGCCCCGTTGCACCCAGTAGCCGGTCGCCTTGTCGTCGATGGCCTCGATGCGCGTGATCCACTTGGGTTGCTTCATCCCGTAGCGGTTGGGGATGTAGATGCGCAGCGGAAACCCGTTTCTCACCGGCAATGTCTCCCCGTTCATACCATACACCAGCAGCGTGCGCGGGTCCATGATGTCTTCCATCACCACGCTTTCGAAAAAGCCATCGGCGCCCTCAATGAACAATTCTTTAGCTTCGGGACGCAGCCCCAGATCCTTGAGCACGTCGCGCAGCCGCGCGCCGGTCCAGTTGCTGGTGCCGATCAGGTCACCCCCAACCCGGTTCGAGATACAGCTCAGCGTGATCGCCTGGGTCACGGCCGGATAAGCCATCAGGTCCTCCAGTGTGAGCGGGCGGGGATTGTCAAACAACCCACCCACCTCCAGGACCCAGGCCTCGCCGTCGATGACGGCCGGCCGGGTGCTGATGTCGATGCGATAGAAATCTTCATTAGGCGTCAGCTCCAGGCGCGTGCCAGGGGCCGGCTCCACCCGGTCACGTATGGTCGCCGTGGCTGTTGGCTCAGGCAGCGGGGATACAGGTTCGGGTTCCGACGTGAGTCTCTCAGCCACGCCAGTTGCCCTCGCCTCTGGAGTAGCCGTTGGGGAGGGCGGCGTTGCGCTCGGCCCTGACGTTGCCGTCGGGACACCTGCCTCTGGCGTAGCCGTTTCCAGAGCCAGCGGCTGCCCGGCGCCCGTCACCTGACTCTGACGACCCAGAAGACTACCTAAGCCCCACGCACCCAGGGCGACGGCCACAGATCCACCAGCGATTTTGACCAATGCATCGCGACGCCCAACGTCGGCTTCTCTGGCCACCTTCGGAGCCTCCTGCCTTTCCAGCAGGTCCCCCAGGATCGCCCCCCAGCCGATAATGGTCAGCCCCAGCCAGAGCAGCGACAGGGCGGGATTACGCGCCACCCCTAGATCGCCGGTGGCCGCCAGGCCAAATTCGATGGCGATGATGGGCAGAAGGGCCACCAAGCCCACCAAGGTGCCGACCTGCCACCCCCTCCACGAGGTAGCCCTGAGAAGCCAGGCGACTACGACCCCCAACGCGACGCCACCCGCCAGCACCAGGCTGAGCCCCATCAATTGTTCGATGGTCTTGGCCGCCGTGCTCGTCGGACCCAGATTCAAGGTTTCAATAGTGCGCACAATGACGTCAATTCCCAGCGTGATGACGTCACCTGGCAGGGTGCGAGCCAGCCAGTCGAAGATGTCGAAGGGTACAAAAGCAAGATCGGCGAATTGCTCGCCGAGATACCAAAGCGCCATCAGGGGCAGACTGGTGAGTCCACCCAGCAGTGCGCCCAGAGCAAGAGAAGGTCGCCTCATGATTCTCGTCTTTCCTATGCCTTACAGATTGGTCGAGATGAAAAAACAGATTTTAATTCAGACCAAGTATGCACCCAAACTCTTACATGCACCTTGCGAAAACCTTACGAATCTCTTAAATCCCCTTCCACTTTCCACTGTTAAAGATACTACTACATCGTCAGATAAGTCCCAACAGTTGGGTTCACAACGTAGGACATTACGCAATACTACCGCCTCTCAACAAGGTTGAATCCTGGGTCGGCTCGTGGTATACTGATTTGGGTGTTGTGGGAATCTGCCGCACATGATTGCACCGAATTCGTAGTTCACTGACCTTCACATAACACTTATGGAGAGTGCGATGTGGCTTTTGACATAGACAATGTGCCCAGAGTTCAAATCATTTTTTTGCCAACCCCTCTGGTCGAGCTAAAAAGACTCGCTGGTGCTTTGGATGGCCCGAGGATTTTTGTCAAGCGCGACGATCTAACTGGTTTGGCGCTGGGTGGAAACAAAACAAGAAAGCTCGAGTTTCTGTTAGGCGACGCCTTGAGCCAAAACTGTGATGCCGTGATAACTGGCGGCGCTGTTCAATCTAACCATTGCCGTCAGACGGCGGCTGCGGCTGCTGCCGTCGGATTAGAATGTCATCTCGCTCTTGGCGGCGAACAGCCAGCGTTCCCAGACGGTAACTTACTTCTCGACTATTTGTTTGGCGCAATCATCCATTGGTGCGGCGAACAAAGAAAAGGGGAGCAAATCCCGGAAATCGCCGAAAAACTTCGTTTCGAAGGTCGCAAACCCTATATCATCCCCTATGGTGGATCAAATGCCATTGGTGCAATGGGATTTGTAGCGGCAGTGTCTGAACTTAAAGAACAACTGTTAGCACAAAACAACAAAATCGATTATCTGGTTTTCCCTTCCAGTTCCGGGGGAACTCATGCAGGTATTACAGCAGGTGTTGACCTTCATGATCTTTCCATAAGCGTAATAGGTATTGGAATTGACAGGGGAGAACGGGGCGAGCCTCCATATGAATCTGAGCTCGCCACCCTGACAAATCAAATCGCAGAAAAATTGGGCATTGAATCAAGATACACCGCAAGCGAATTCCAGATGAGGTATAAATATTTTGGTGAAGGATATGGGATTGTTGGTGATTTGGAACGTGAGGCGATCCAACTTATGGCCAAATATGAGGGGATATTACTTGACCCCGTTTACACGGGCAGAGCTATGGGCGGGTTGATTGACATGATTCGAAACAAGGAATTTACTTCCGGTGATACTGTGTTATTCTGGCATACTGGAGGAACACCGGCGCTTTTTGAGTATGCGAGACAGCTTACTACGACCAGGTAGACAATCAGTTAATCCAACAGCGTGTCACAGTGACGAAAATAAGGAGCAGGTAGTGAGCGATGTTTGCTCTCCTACCCCCTACTCCCATTGTTGCAGGAAACAGACCATTGAAAAAGCAAACTATTCCAGCATTACTGAGGCTACCTCGCCGCTCACTCCTGGCACACTTGTTGAAGCTGCCACCGCCGCGCTACGCGGTGAGCGTGCAGCGGGATATCCCCGTTTCAATGCCGGACGGCGTCCGCCTGTTCACCGATCACTATTTCCCCAAAGCGGCCGGCGACTTCCCCACCATACTCATCCGCACCCCCTATGGTCGAGGAAAGGAAATTGCCCTGTGGGGTGGATACGCCCTGGGCGAGCTTCCGGCACAGCGATTTGCAGAGCGAGGTTATCACGTCATCGTGCAAGGAGCGCGGGGCTGTTTCGACTCGGAAGGAAATTTCAGCCCGCACGTCAACGAGGCAGCGGACGGTGGTGCCACTGTGAATTGGATCAGCCAGCAGCCCTGGTTCAACGGCGACCTGGGGACGTGGGGGCCCAGCTACCTGGGCTATACGGCGTGGGCCACGGCCGCCGCCGCGCCGACCGCCCTGAAAGCCATGCTGGCCACAGCCACCAGCTCGGAGAACTACAGCGTCACCCACCCGGACGGCGCCTTTGGCCTGGAGACGCGGCTACGTTGGGCACAGGGGGTCTACTTACTCAACAAAATGCACCATCGCCCTCTGAGGGAACAACTGGCTCATCGCTTCTCTCGGAGTGCGGAGCGCGACCTGGGAAGTGCCTTCGCTCACCTCCCCTTGTTGGAAGCGGATAGCGTCGCCGTTGGCGAAGCAATCCCCTTCTACCGTGACATCCTCACCCACAATCAGGCTGATGAAACCTTCTGGGTGGTCAGAGACCACAGCCAGGCCGTCGCCGGGGTCAGCGCGCCGGTTCACCTCATCGGCGGTTGGTACGACTACTACCTGCGCGGCCTGTTGCGCGACTACGCGGCCCTCAAAGCCGCCGGTCGCGAGCCGCACCTGACCATCGGTCCCTGGTACCACGCTCATCCCGAACTGCTGATGACCGGCTTACAGAAAGGTTTGACCTGGTTCGACGCCCAGTTGAAGGGCGACGGCGGCCACACCCACACGAAGCCGGTTCGTTTATACCTTATGGGCGCCGATGAGTGGCGCGAGTTTGATGATTTCCCACCCCCGGCTTGCCAGACCCGTTACTATCTCGGTGCCGCAGGGGAGCTATCAACCGACCCGCCGCCGTCGGGCTCCTCCCCCGACGGCTATCGCTACGACCCGGCCAACCCCACCCCGGCGCTGGGTGGCGCGATTCTTGGCTTTAAAGGCGCCGGCCCCCAGGACAACCGCCCCCTGGAAGCCCGTCCCGATGTGCTGTGCTACACCACGCCGCCGCTGACGCGCGACGTCGAGATCATCGGCCCGGTGCGGCTGGAGCTCTTCGCCCGCTCCAGCCTGGCCCACACCGACTTCTTCGGCCGGCTGTGCGACGTGCATCCAGATGGACGCTCCATCAACGTCTGCGACGGGCTGTTCCGGGTTGAACCGGGCCGGGCCGAAGCGGGACCGGACGGCACCCTGCAGCTTGAAATCGATATGTGGGCGGCCGCCCATCGTTTCCGGGCGGGCCACCGGCTGCGCCTGGGTGTCTCCAGCGGCGCCCACCCCCGCTGGAGCCGCAACCTGGGTACCGGCGAAGTGACCGCCACCGGCGCCCGCATGGCCGTTGCCGAGCAAACGGTCTATCACGATGTGGCTCATCCCTCGGCGTTGGTGTTGCCGGTCCTCGGATAATCAGTTTTGTGAGAAGTATGCTATGGCTATTCGTGGTAGATTTACCGCACTTCATCTCAATTATCTACCAATTGTCTCCTCGCAACGCGTGCCAGGAATATTGGCGTCGGGTAGCCAGCTTGGTAGGCCGTCTCTGATCAATCAAACTACAGCAAAGGAGAAGTAAAATGGTGTTCTCAAGCTTATTTGGCCCTCCTAACATCGAAAAACTCAAAGCCAAGGGCGATATCAATGGCCTGATCAAAGCCTTAGGTTATGAGAAAGATGCCGATATCCGTCAGGCTGCTGCACAAGCTCTGCGGGAAGTAGATCGAACCCAGCTTTACTTACAGGCTAAAGAGCCATTTATTGACGCCTTGAAAGACGAGGATTGGCGCATTCGCCACATAGCCGTCCAGGTGCTGGCAGAGCTCGGTGAGCCAGACACATTGGAGCCACTTGTTGAAGCGCTAGAAGATCAAAATCCCAACGTTCGAGAAGCTGCTGTTGAGGCACTGGCAGCGAAATTGGGAAGTTCTCGATTGCCAGAGAATGCAGCGCTGGCCGTGGTAGAATTTTTTGGCAGGACGGGGGATGCACGCTATGTTAATGCATTGATATCAGCCTTCAAGCACGCGTTTCAGATGAACCATTTGAGTGTGCAGCATGCTGCCTGTGACGCGTTGATAGGATTGGGAGCACCTGCTGTGCAGCCCCTATCCAGCATCCTCGGAGAACGGGTTGGGATCGGCACGAAATCTTGTCATAGGGAAGTCATCGAAATCCTGGTAAAAATTGGAGATAGACAGGCAGTCGCCCCCCTGATAACTGTGTTGAAAGAAGATCCTTACTACAGACTCGATGCAGCCAAAGCACTGGGAGAATTTGGAGGGGCAGAGGCTGTGGAAGCACTGCTAAGTGCGCTGGGTGATAAGCAAGATGTCATGCGTGCCGCGGCCGCCGAAGCACTAGGTAAGATCGGAGACAAACGTGCCATTGAGCCATTGAATACACTGCTAACCACAGATGAAGAAGAAATTGTCCGCAAAGCGGCAGCTACCGCACTCAGGCAGATGGAGATTGAGCCTGTCCAGAGCGGTGATGATAAAGCAGCCAGGCAGGTCGAAGATATCGCCGATATCCAGGCTATCGAGGCCGCGATCGAAGCCCTGAGTCAGCCCTCGACCCGGGTCAGAGCAGCGCAGACATTAGGCAAAATCGGAGATGCGCGGGCAGTCTCACCACTACTGACCATACTCACCCAGGAGCCAGTTATCACCGAGACCGGTTTTCCCGCCGCGGCACAACAACGTTGGGGAATAACAACTTCGAAATCAGCCGCCTTGAGTTCTCTGGAGGCTATCCTCCAACGCGACGTAGAGAATATCGACTCCGAAAAACTAAGCGCCCTGGCTAATCTCAATGACCTGGAGGGTTGGGAAGGGGTGGTAGATAGCACCGGCTACTTTCAAGGAGTTGAGGACATCACGCTTGATTGTTCACCACTGCGCAGCCTTGCGAAACGGGAATTATCGCGGCGTGGCGTATCTTAACCGGACAAGCCCAGAAATTTACAATCCAGGCAGAGGATTTAGAAGAAGTAAATGTGATATATGTCCAGTGAAGCGATTGACGGTAGGGAACGTCTGGGCAAGCTCTTACTCGTTCTCGGCGCGCTACCATCGGCCCTCATCGGTGTAGGATTGGCCCTGGGCGGGTTGTGCCTGATAGCGTTGAGTACCCCAAAGCCTGACACCATTGACCTTGGCGCCGCGTTCGCTGGAGTTTACGCCGTCTTGATGCTCCCAGCGGGCATACTCTTGCTGCTGACCCTTGTTCTGTCTCGTTTAAACAATCGCCTCCTGGCAATCGTGGGCGCGCTCGGCAATCTCATCCTTGGTTTGTTGGGGATAGTTTTTGTGTTCGCTGCCAGCCCTGGCGACCGCGCCTTCTGGGGTAGCGCAGTCGGGGTCCTGAGCGTGAGTTTCTTGGTTGCCGGCCTTTCGTCCTTGGTTGGCCGGTGGCTAAGACGCCGTTTGTCCTCAGGCTGGATAATCGGTTCCCTGGCTTTTGGCTTGATGACGCTGTCGGCACTTAGCCTGTGGGAATGGAGCCTTCGAAGCAGCATGATGCAAGTGCTGGAAGGGCATACAGACCAGGTGCGTGCAGTCGCTTGGTCCCCGGATGGAACGAGGTTCGCCTCCGGATCGGACGATCTGACGGTGATCATCTGGGACACAGAGGCAGGTAAACCGTTACGCACGGAAAGGGCAAATGTTGACGCCGGGTGGACCATATGGTGCGTGGCCTGGTCTCCAGATGGGACGAACATCGCCACCTGCTCAGAGGCCACGGTCTTTTTGTGGGATGCGGAGACAGGTGATCTGCAGAGCACCCTGGAAGGGCATTCCAACATGGTGGTCAGCCTGGCGTGGTCACCTATCGGTGCGAAGCTAGCCTCAGCATCCAACGACAAAACTATCATCGTGTGGGATGTAGAGACGGGCGAGCGCCTGTACGTATTGAAAACAGATTGGGGCGGAATTGGAAACGAGGTGGCCTGGTCTCCAGATGGGACGCGGCTGGCCCAAGGTATCGGTGGGGGATATGTAATTCTCTGGGACGCCGATACTGGCGAGACCCTACGTGAGATAAGGAACCCGTATGAAGGCATCGAGAGTATAGCCTGGTCCCCGGACGGGACGGAACTCGCTGCCAGCGTAGGAGACGAGGTAGTTGTGTTTGATGTGGAGACGGGGGATCAGCTTCGCACTTTAGGGGGACACAAGGGTGCCATTCACAGTGTAGCGTGGTCACCGGATGGAGGAAGACTGGCTTCCGGTTCCTCAGATCAAGCCGTCTTCTTATGGGACGCAGAGACAGGTGAACGGCTACGGGCTCTCAGAGGACACACTGATGTGGTATGGGATGTAGCCTGGTCGCCGGACGGGACGAGCCTCGCATCAGCGTCGCTCGATAACACGATAGTTCTGTGGAAAGTGACACCGTGAAAATGCTGCGGATAGTGAAGCAAGAGGTGTGACAGTGAAAGCAGACAGTGTGCTGGGGCGTATTCATCTTTGACTGAACGTGCACCGGCTGGCTTGGCCTTTTGGCTCCAATGGGTGTTGGCGACTACTACCGGCTCGCTGTTGGGTCTTGTAGGCGCCGGCGCTGCTCTTGTCGTCCCCGTGTTTCTCTTGGCCTTTTTCGCAAACTTCGAGGCCCTGCCCTTCTGGATAATAATGCTTGTCTCGGCCGGCTCTGCCGTGGGCGGAGCTGCTATGGGAATTGCCACCGGGTTTGCGCAACGGCTTGTCTTGCGGCACCATAACTTACGGGCCGAACGCTGGATATTGGTTACAGTTGTAGGTTGGGCCGTGAGTGGACTTGCGGTGACTGTCTTTTCCTTGACCCTGGGTTGGAGCGGGTTTGGATCGGTGCTGCTTATGGCACTACCCGTACATGGTGCTTTGGTTGGATTCGTGCAATGGTTTGTCCTGCGACGGTGGGTCAACCGGGCTGCCTGGTGGATTTTAGCCAGCACGGTGGGCTTATACTCACTGGGGACGATTTCAGGCGGAGTGCTCGTTTGGCTATTGCGACAACCTGTCCCACCGGGAGAGGCCGAAAAGTAATGACGTTGCGCGCGTGCCGCCAGTAAGGCGGCATATCGCCTTTCCCTGGCCGACGTCATTATCGCCGCCTTTGCCATCCGGCACGACGCCATCCTCCTCCACAAGGCCCCCGAGTTCCAGACACTGACCGGCCAGGTGAGGTTAGAAGCTCTGCCATACATGGCAAGGCAGAGCAAGGTTCATCATAGAATAGCGGGCGTTGGGTCTCGTCGCTTCGACCCAACCTACATAGCCCGGATAGGAGGGAGGAAAACCATGGGGCACGATAACCGGATAAGGGATTTGGTTGAGACGTGGGGGGCGGATTTCTTCGGGGTAGCAGATCTGTCTCTTGCCCGCGATGCTATCCTGACGCAGGGAGGGGCGGCACTCGCCTACTATCCGCGAGCCGCCTCGATCGGCATAGCGCTTCTTCACGACATGGTCGATCAACTGCCGGCGCGAGCGGAGCGGGCTGTGGCAGTAGGCTATCGGCATCACTGCTATGACCTGGTCAACCACAGGCTAGACTTGATCGCCTCGCGATTGAGCAGTGTGTTGCAACGCGAGGGCCATCGGGCGCTCCCCGTGCCGGCGTCGAAGCGAGTAGACGACGAGAGACTATGTGCTGTTTTCTCACATAAGATGGGAGCACACCTGGCCGGACTGGGATGGATCGGCAAGAGCTGTTTGCTGATTACTCCCGAGATGGGACCTCGAGTGCGCTGGGCCAGCGTGCTCACCGATGCCCCGTTGACACCCACCGGCCAGCCTATGGAAGAACGCTGTGGCACGTGCGCAGAATGCGTAGTCATTTGCCCCGTCAAAGCCTTCAACGGGCAACCCTTCCGGGAAAACGAACCGCGCGAAGTCCGCTACGATGCCGGCAAATGTGATCGCTATTTTGCCCAGATGAAGAAGAAAGATGCCGAATTAGCGGTGTGTGGCCTGTGCCTGTACATTTGTCCCTATGGGAGACAGTCTTGTAGGACGTGAAATCCAGCCACTTGCAGAAGCCGGAGGATCTGGGACGCGGAGCATTGACCTTGGCGCCACGTTCACTGGAGTTTACGCCGTCTTGATGCTCCCAGCGGGCATACTCTTGCTGCTGTTACTTATCCTGTCTCGTTCCTGAACCTCACTCGAACTCCCTGCCAAGCGGCCGGATACGAACTTTGTTCGGTTCGAGAACCACGAAAGCGCCGGGCAGCCGCTCAGCCGCTCGGTCGAGCAGGTAGTGCAAACGGGGTGTCTTCATTTCCCGATCAGTGACATCGAAGCGCAGTAGTACGATCCCATAGGCCGGTCGATGCAAGCGATAGACCAACTCCCCGAAATCTTTGTCCTCAGTTAAGAGTATACGACGCTCTGAGAACGCACGAGTTAGGAGTGTTTCGTCCGTTGCGCCGCGCAGTGCCTCGATGACATAAAGCACATCATGCCCCTGTGCGCGAAGGGCATGGACCATGGCGGCGTCGCAGCATTCATCGGCCAAGAATCTCATAGGCGTTCCCCGCCGGCCAGGACGATCTCTTCTTGAGCCAGGTAATCCGCCGCGAAGGCAGCAGCGGCGTAGATGTCGTCTGGCACGAGGTGTGGGTGATCGGCAAGAATCTCGTCAATGGTCATTTGCCCAGCCAGCTTGCGGAGTATTTGCTCCACAGTGATGCGGGTGCCCTTAATAACCGGCTTGCCAAACATGATCTCTGGGTTAATCTCAATGCGCTCGTGTGTCATGTCAATCTCTCTTTCACGGTCCACCAATCTTGCCTCAATGAAACATGGTCATTATACGGAGAATGGCAATGCAGAGCAAGGTTCATTGCATCGCCAATACCAAACCCGCCGCCGCGAGTGCGGTAAGCCGTTGGAACGGTTGAAAAAGCATGATATACTATTTAGCAGAATAAGCGACACGCGGGTTTGTCGCGCAAGTATGCTTCCTGGGGAACTATGCGACAAAATTGTCGTGGAACAGCAGTTTTATGTGGGCTTAAAGACAGAAACCCGTCCTGGAAAGAGTAATGAACGAATTGAGCCGAGATCCTATCATCAACGTAGTTTACAATCAGATAAAGAAAGGTATACGCGTCGCTCTTGAGAATGAGTGCTACGCCTCTTGACACACAAAGCCGAGGAGCAGGCACGTTCGCGTGGGGTCGAGGCAGTGTACCTGCTCACGACCACGGTTAAGGAATCCTTTGCCAGACGGGGCTATCACCCGATTGACCGCAACGGGGTTCCGGGGGCGATCAAGGAGACTGCCGAGTTTCAGGGCCTCTGTCTCACCAGCGCAGTGTGTATGGCCAAGCACCTGAGTGCCACCCAGTAAGCGGGGGAGGGGAAGACAGATGGTACGCAAAGGGGACACAGAAAAGTCACGTTATTGTTGCTATTCTGGCAGCGGCGGCTGGAGGGTTGGTGGCCTTAGCCGTAACCAGGGCTATTCCCAAGATGATGTCTCACATGATGTCGGAAATGATGGCTCACATGGGAGAAGCCGGTTGTAGCCCAGCCGAGATATGAGAGCGCATGATGGCGGGCTTCGGTGAAGCTCGGCAGGAGGAGAAGGAAGTGAGAGGGGGGTGAACCATATGCAACAGGACTGTGAGGTACTGCCAACCGATTTTCTGTCCCGGCGAGCGTTGATCATCGCCGCCAATTGGGGTCCGGTGGTCTTCGAGCCGGCCGAGGATGGGAGTCTGCGTTTTCAGCACGTCGTCGGCGGACTGGTGACGGCCTTGACCAGCGTGTGCCAACACACCGACGCCACCTGGATCGCCTGCGCCCAGACCGAAGCCGACGCCGCGTGGCGAGAGGGGGATATACCGCTTGCAGATAGCGGGCATACCATTCGGGTGCAGTTCCTCTCCCCCGAAGCAGCGGCTTACCAGGGCTATTCCAACGTGATCGCCAATCCCTTGTTGTGGTTCCTGCAACATTCTATGTGGGACGTGCCGCGTTTGCCCGTCATCAATCGCGCCACCTGGCGTGCCTGGCAGGACGGCTACGTGGCCGTCAACCGCCTCTTTGCGGAAGCCATCGCTCGCCAGGTGCGGGCCAGGGCGCGTCCCAGCCTGGTCTGGCTACAAGACTATCACCTATACCTGGCGCCGCGCTTCCTGCGCGATGGGATGCGCCCTCGCGAACGACCTACTCTGCTACACTTCATCCACATCCCCTGGCCGGGGCCGGAGTATTGGCGCATTCTGCCGCCTGCCATGCGACAATCCATCCTGGAAGGGCTATGCGCAGTAGACGTGCTGGGCTTTCAGACTGCGCAGGACGGGCTGAATTTCCTGCGCACCTGCGAGTCACACCTGCCCCGCGCCTCTGTGAAGCATGGGCGAGGCCGGATATGGTATCGCAATCACGCCACCCACGTGCGTGATTTTCCCATCTCCATCGACGTGGCAGCGTTGAGACAACTGGCCGAGTCGCCGGAGGTAGCCGGGCATCGCTCCGAAATCGAGGCCATAGTAGGCGACCGGCAACTCATCCTGCGCGTCGATCGCAGCGAGCCGAGCAAGAACATCCTCCGCGGCTTTCGGGCCTTTGAAGAGATGCTCGAACTACATCCTGAACATCGAGGGCGGGTCAAGTTCCTGGCCATTTTGGTGCCTTCGCGTCCGGGTGTGCATCAGTACCCGGATTATATGGATGAACTGATGGCGGCCGCGGGGCGCATCAACGCCGGCTACGGCGATAGTCAGTGGGAGCCGGTACGGGTGTTGGTCAGCGATGATTACCCGCGCTCGATAGCCGCCCTACAGCGCTACGACGTCCTGTTGGTCAACGCCATCGCGGATGGCATGAACCTGGTGGCCAAAGAGGGACCCATTATCAACCGGCGGGACGGCGTGCTTATCCTGTCCGAAGGAGCCGGCGCCCGCCAGCAATTGGAATCGGCAGCCACCGTCATCTCGCCCTGTGACGTGTATGCCACCGCCGAGGCGCTGCATCAGGCGCTCGTCATGCCGGACGAGGAGCGCCGGGAGCGCGCCGGCCGATTGCGCTGGCTCGTGGAGCGCGAAGACATCAACGACTGGCTGTGCCGCCAACTGGGGGCCGTCCTCGAATTGGGCTTGTAAAATGATAACATGAGAATCACCGTCAACACCTTTGGTACGCGTGGCGACATTCAGCCGTACATCGCCTTGAGCATAGGACTGCAACAAGCCGGGCATGCTGTCCGCATCGTCACCCACCACATCTTCGAGCCCTTTGTCAAAGCGTATAGTCTGGATTTCTACCCACTCCACCTGGACCCCCGCCAGGTGTTGATCAACCAGGCTTTGTCTGAATTTGGTAATAACACCATCCGCATCAGCCGCTGGATGAAAGAGAACTTCGAATCCGTGCTGCGAGACATCTTTGAGGCGACCCTGGCCGCCAGCCGGGACGCCGAGCTGATGCTGAACTCAGGTCTGTCGTTCGCGGGCTGGCACGTCGCCGAAAAGCTGGACATTCCGGCCTTGGCAGCCTATCTCTGGCCGGTGACGCCTTCCCGTCACCTCCCCACTGCGACGGGCAAAATCCCTCCAGCCTGGCTGCCGTTCAGGGGAGCGGCCACTTATTTGTCAACCAAGCTATCCAATCAACTGTTTTTCATGTTGATGTCGTCGCTGGTCAACGAGTGCCGGAAAGAGATCCTGGATTTACGCCCCATGAAAGCCAGGGAGTACTGGCCGCTGGATTCAGCCCGAGGCTCCACGCCGCACATCTATGGATACAGTCCGGCCGTCATCCCCAAACCCCCGGATTGGGGTGACAATCAGCAAATCACCGGGTACTGGTTCCTCGACACGCAGGAAGGCTATCGGCCAGAGACGGCCCTGCTCGATTACCTGGCGGACGGGCCGCCACCCGTGTCCGTTGGCTTTGGCAGTATGGTCGATCACCAAGGGCAAGCCATCGACCAGCTCGTGATCGATGCCTTGAGGGAAAGCGGTCAACGCGGGATCTTACTGGGTGGATGGAGCGAACTCGGTTCGGGAGACCTGCCGGATTTCATTTTCCGAGTTGATGCTGTTCCCCATGATTGGCTTTTCCCGCGCATGGCAGCCGTGGTCCATCACGGCGGGGCCGGGACCACGGCTGCTGCCCTGCGGGCTGGTGTGCCGAGCGTGGTCGTGCCGTGGTTTGGGGACCAGTTCTTCTGGGGCTGGCGCGTGCAGGAACTGGGCGCTGGGCCAAAACCTATCTCCAGGAACAAACTGACCACCGCCAAACTGGCCGGTGCCATTCAGCAAGCGGTCAGCAATGAGGCCATCAAGCGTAAAGCAGCCCAACTGGGCCGGCAAATCGGCGCCGAAGATGGAGTTGGGACCGCAGTGAGACTGATCGAAGCGTTCGCCCGCGAGGGACACTTCTAACAAGGAGGTTTTCAGATGTCTTTCGAGATGCCTAAATGCAAGATCACTGTACTGAAGAGGACTATCAACCAGGATTTGATTGATGAGTATTTAGAGGATGAATATAAAGGCATCGGTCTCTGTGACTGTTTCAGAGATGGCCAGGAGATTGTAATCGAAGACTACTCTGTGGTGCCTGAGGGTTTCTGTGCCTCGGCTTGGGCAGATATACGTAAAGACATCCTGGCTGTAGCCATGGGGGCCAATATGCCCGGGATCAGGCAACCCGGTACTATCATCACCGGTTGCTTGGATTGGCTCAGGCCGGTCATATTCAAGGTGGAGCGGATAGCAGATGACTGACACCGATGCATACATAAGTCGGCGTTTAGGGTAACACCAAATTCAGCCTGGCATCTTCCGAAATATGGTGCTAGCGCGGATGAAGCCCCACCCTACCAGCACCAACAACGTTAAACCACTGATCGCCAACCCCAACCGCCACGAGCGGGGAGCGAAGGTCATATGCACCTGGTGCTGGCCCGGCTCCAGGCGCACCGCGCGGAAGTCGTAGTTGGCGCGCAGCAGCGGAACCTGAGCGCCGTCCACGGTAACGCGCCAGCCGGGATACCACACCTCGCTGAGCACCAGGTAGGCGTCGGCCGGCGTGTCCACCCGCAGCCGGATGTCGTTGGGGCCGTAAGCCTCAAAGCCAATTGTGGCTGTGCCCGAAGGCGACACATCGCCCGAAGGCGTCACGTCCAGCTCCTCGACAAGTTCGGAACCCAGCCCCTCGATGACGACCGTCGTGGTCGGGTCAAAGCCGGGAGCGTGTAGCGCGGCCAAGGCCGACTCGTGGTCGGGTACGGCGATTGCGCGGTGCACGACCAGCGACCGGGGCAGCGCTTTCCGGTTGAGATACACGTTCAGAACCGGGTCGGCGTCGAACACGGGGACAAACTTCTCCCAATCCAGCGTCACGTCCTTGCTCGCGATCAGGTACTTGGCGTTGAGGAAGTCAAAGAGGGGCGACGAGCGACTGGGAATACTGTTCAGGTAACGCTCGTAATCCGCCAGAGCGAGGGGGTTGATCAGGCCCGACACGTCGAAGATGCCGTGTAGCAAACTGGTGTTGGGTTGCCACACGTGCCAGACGTCGGTGCGAGTATCGATGCGATACAAGTCGGGGTCGGCTTGGAGAAAGTCGATGATGGCCGGGTGATCGAAGCCCCGCGTAGGGTCCCCGTAGCCGACGTCCACGTTGCCCCCCAGACTGACCAGGTCGAAGAAGAGCAAACCAACGGCCAGCGCACCGATGACGGCCGGGCTAAGCATTCCTCGCCGGCGCAGAAAAAAGAGCACCACCCCGGCAACCAGCAATCCGGCGAAGAAGACCAACCCATTGGCCGCCGCCGAAGTCCGGGCAAAGATAACCGGATCCTTGTCCTGGCTGGTGATCACGGCGTAGAAAGCCAGCGGGATGGCGAACAGCACCACGGCACCGATGACCCAGGGCGCAACGCGCAGCAGACCTCGCAGCGCCGGGCCGACCTCTTCCTCCGGCCCACGCATCAAGGCATCCAGCCCCAGCGCACCCAAGGCGGCCAGGGCGAAGCTCATGAGAAAGACGAATCGAGCCGGCGCGCGCATGCTCCCAAATCCGGGGACAAACCCAAACAGCCAGCCATGCAGCACCGTGTATCCCCCCATCGCCAGCAGCAGCCCAACAACCGCCAACAACGCAAACTCGAAGATCCCTTCCGACTCGCTAAGCCGTTGGCTCGGTGATGTGTCGGCCTGCTGCCCCTTTGACCCATTAACTCGTGCCCCTAACAACAGCGCAAAAACCGCCAACAACAGCGTCAGCACCCCCACATATCCCACCTCGACCCGATCCCAGGGCCCCCAATGTGTGGCCGGGTCCCGGCCAAAGAAGCCGGGCACCAGGGTGCCCACCAGTTGAGCCGGCGCCAATGAGTAAGCGCTGGCCTGAGCATAGTTGTAATCAGCACGCAACGTATAGCCCGTCATCTCATAGGCAGGTATGAGGATCAGAGCCGACAGACCCAGGCCAACCAAGAGCGTTATGATGAAAGAAGCAAGCGGCTTATACCAGGTCCGCAGCAGGTCTTCTGTCCCTGGTGATCGGGGCCTTTCAGCCTGCCGCCACTTCGCAAAGGCCAGCGCCAGGTGATACACCAAGTCGGCCGCCAGGCCCACCATGATGATAAGCAGAGGCTGAACGTGTCCCGCCGAAGCAGCTATGGCCAGGAAAACCCCTGCCCAGACAGCAAGCCCCGGCCGTCGCTCGGAAAGCGAACGATGGTAGAAGAGAAAAATAAAAGGCAGCCAGGCCACCTGGGCGATGAGATTGAGATTTCCAAAGTGGACGACAAAATAGCCGGAGAACATAAAGGCCAGCGCGCCAAAAAGAGGAGGGATGATCGAATCACCGGGGGTGAGATACCTGAGAAAGAGATACATCCCCGCCCCGGCCAGCCAGAAATGGAAGGCCGCCAGCAGCATCACCCCCCGGTAGGTGATCTCGGGCGCTAGACTGAAATAGATCAGATTGACTGGATAAAAGAGGCTGGATTGAATGTCAGCCGCAAACGGGGCACCGCTGTACAGGTAGGGGTTCCAAAACGGGATCACCCCGCTTTTCAGAGACTGAGCCGCAAAGCGGTAGGTGGGATACAGGAGAGCGGCTAAATCACCGCCGCCGGCCGGCATCCACGCCCCGGCAAACAGGATTTGCCAGAAGAAGCCGGCTGTCGCCAGAGCCAACAGCCCTAACGCAAGCAAGTCGAAGAGCAAACGTCGCCGAGCCATGGATACCTGGCCATTTAGAGAGGACACATGACCGTCCCCCCTACTCGGTTTCATCCTGCGAGACGTCCTCACCCTTCATGAAGGTGACCAGGCGCTTGCGTAGGTCCGTGTTGAAAGCTTCCCCTTTGGGCTGAGCGCGCAAATATTTCTTCAAGCGCGCACCAGCCAGGGCCGGCACATCGTCCACGTCGCCATCCTCCGCGCCGTCCGCCGAGGCCTCGTCCATCACGAGCTGTACGTTGGGATGGGTGAAGACAACCAACGGCTCGACCGGCGGGGATTCCTCGCCAAACGCCTCATCCAACGAACTCTGCAAGCGCTCGGCCGCGGCACGCGCTTCGCGCGGAGGATTGCCCAAACCTTCCTCACCGAAGAAGAGGAAAAATCGCCGCACGTTAAAATCACGTCGCCAACGATTCCCGCGCCGGCGAACCACACCGTCCTGATGTTTCACCAGCAAGGCATACACCCGAGAAGGAGTCAACAATACATGGGGGTTCGGGGCCGTGTAATTGAACAGGTGATACGTGTTGTCAAAGCCTTTGAGCGCCTTGGTCAGGCTCTGATCAGGTCGTGGCTCCTTGACGTAGCGATTGGAATTGAATCCGCTTATGTTGGCCAGGATGAAACCAACAATCAAAGCAGGCAACGACAAGTAATAGTACTGCTGGTTGAAGGAGGCGATGAGCCCCAGAAACAGAATGCACAGCCCGACCAAAGTCGTCCAGCGCGCAATGCTGGCGCGACGTTGAAGAAATGCTTCATTGACCGTAACTCTCATAAGTGCACTTACTCCTGATATTTCGTACTGCGTAGTGCGTACTGCGTATTGCGTGCTGCGTAGTGCGTAACTCCTGACAGAATACGCAGTACGCAATACGCAGTACGTTTTACGTTTTACGCTTCGTAGCGCCCCAACACCAGACAGGCATTCTGCCCTCCCAGTCCAAACGAGTTAGACAGGGCGATGCGCACATCGGCCTGGCGGGCTTGGTTGGGCACATAATCCAGGTCACATGAGGGATCCGGGGTTGTCAGATTGATGGTGGGATGGATGATCCCGCTCCGGATTGTCTGAACACAGGCCATGGCTTCTATGGCTCCGGCTCCCCCAAAGGCGTGACCGATCATAGATTTTGTAGAACTGATAGGGATTTCGTATGCACGCTCACCAAACAGATTCTTGATGGCCATCGTTTCGGCCACGTCGCCCAGGGGCGTGCTGGTCCCGTGAGCGTTGATGTAATCCACCTCATCGAAGGTGACCCCGGCATCCTCCAATGCACCACGCATCGCCAGTCCAGCATATCTGCCCTGGGGATCGGGCTGCGCCACATGGTAAGTGTCGGCCGAAACGCCATATCCCAAGATCTCAGCATATATGGGTGCGCCGCGCTCGATAGCGTGAGGAAGCCGTTCCAGCACAAAAATGGCAGCTCCTTCACCCATGACGAAACCGTCGCGCTCAGAGTCAAAGGGGCGACTGGCACCGGCCGGGTCACCGTTGCGAGTGGAAATGGCACGCATAGCGCCAAATCCGACCAAGACCACCTCGGTAATCACCGCTTCCAGGCCACCTGCTAACATCAAATCGATTTTGCTGCGACGGATCACCTCTACGGCTTCGCCGATTGCCTGTGTGCCCGCTGCGCATGCAGTCGTAAGAGTATTAGTGTAGCCCTGAATGTTGTAGCGCAGACACACGTGAGACGTAACCATATTCGGCAGCGAGGCAGCCAAAGCAAAAGGGTTGACCCGGCTCAGCCCACGTTTGGTATAATCCCAAATGGCCTCCTC
This sequence comes from Anaerolineae bacterium, assembly GCA_034412795.1. Classification (GTDB taxonomy): domain Bacteria; phylum Chloroflexota; class Anaerolineae; order 4572-78; family NAK82; genus JAUVPY01. The sequence goes on along the minus strand of DAOUMD010000264.1, from coordinate 74,297 downwards.
CGCAGCACTGAAACCGCCGTACGAAGTACCAAGCAACACACCGCTGCGCTGAGCCAGTCCGTTGCTGGCTTCCGGCTCCGGAAACCGCTCCAGGTTGGCGTCGGCCATGGCCTCCATCGCGGTTGCCAACGAAAACTGAGTAGCGCGTGCAATGCGCCGCGCTTCTTTGGCCGACATATAGTTGGTTGGGTCAAAGTCTTTTATCTCGCCGGCGAAAGTCGTAGGAAAACGGCTGGCGTCGAACAAGGTGATATGGTCCACACCAGACCGACCTTCGACCATCCCTTGCCAGGAATCCGTCACATTGAGCCCCAGCGGGGTGATGGCCCCCATACCAGTGATGACGACCCGTTGGTCGTCAGGCCGAATTCGCACAGGTTCCTACTCCGCCGCCTCTAGCCCGCTCTTGATGGCATTAATAATGTCGCTCTCCACTGCCCGGCGGGCGGCGCGGATGGCATTGCGCACCGCATAAGCGTCGGACCGGCCGTGGGCGATGATGACCACGCCATCCACCCCTAGCAACGCGCCTCCACCATACTCTCGATAATCCAACACGCCACTCACTGCCTTAAAGGCAGGCTTAGCCAGAGCAGCTCCAACGGTGGCCAGGGGACGCGCCTTGATTTCAGATTTGATCGCATCCAGCAGCATATTGCCCACCCCTTCCGACACCTTGAGGATCACGTTGCCGGTGAAGCCATCGGTCACCACCACGTCGGCCAGGCCAGCCGGTATGTCTTTGCCCTCCACATTGCCCATGAAGTTGAGGGGGCTGTTTCTAAGCAAGGGAAGGGTACCCTGGACCAACATGTTCCCCTTTCCCTCCTCTTCGGCGTTGGACACGATTGCCACGCGCGGGTTGGGAATATCCAACACGTGCTCGGTGTAAGCGCTGCCCATCAGTGCGAATTGGTATAGGTACTCCGGCTTGCAATCGGCATTGGCGCCGATGTCGAGGAGAAAGCAAAAGCCTCGCTCGGACACACAGGGGTACACGGTGGCAATAGCCGGACGCTTGATACCTCGAATGCGACCCAGGTGCAGCAAAGCCGCAGCCAACGCCCCCCCCGAATGTCCCGCCGTAACAAATGCATCGGTCTCACCGCGCTTGAGCATCTGAATCCCGACCACCATCGAAGAGTCAGGCTTGGCCTTCACGGCTTTGGCCGGGTTGTGGTCGTCCATATCAATGACCTGGCTGGCCGGTATAATAGGCAAGTTCAAGCCTGCCGCGTCGTGCTTGTCCAACTCGGCCTGGATCACCTCGGGCCGGCCCGCAAGTTGAATCTCCAGATCAAAGTCACGCGCAGCCCAAACCGCGCCATGGATGGTGACGGCCGGGGCATGATCGCCGCCCATAGCATCAAGAACGATTTTCATCGACGCTCTCCGCAGATTGTTTCACAACTGATTATAGCACACGCCAGGGCTTGTCACAATAAGGATATGTCCCCTTTAAGATAGACCCACTACAAAAAGTGAACTAGCTGTGTTATACTGCACAACAAGGTAATACCTTTTTCAGGAGGACAAGTCATGTATGCAATAACAAGCGAAGAAATCCAACGCCTCATCTCGGCCGTCGATTACTCCGAGGCGCTTAGCATCACCGCCAGGGAAAGCGAAGTCTGGGCCGCCTGCGAGACGGCAAAACAATACGGCTTTCGGGCGGTGGTGGCCTTTCCCCAATACCTGGGGATCCTGGTGGACGAGTTGAAGGGGTCGGGCGTGCGCGCTCAAATCCCGGTGGGCTTCCCATGCGGCGGAGCAACAACCCGCATCAAGTGCCTGGAGGCAGAAGAGGGACTACAGCGTGGCGCTACTGACCTGGATATGGTAATGAACATCTCAGCGTTCAAACAGGAAGACTATAAACGTGTATCACGCGATATCGCCGAGGTTATGGCGATAGCTGAGCCGTTCGATGTCCCGTTTAAAGTGATCATTGAGATCGGCGTATTAACCGAGGAAGAAAAAGTTTCGGCAGCCAAACTGGTGGCCGACAGCGGCGCGAACTTCATTAAGACGTGCACCGGGTTCGGACCCGGAAGGGCCACTGTTCACGACATCAGCTTGATCAAAGAGACAGTTGGCGACCGCATCGGTATCAAGGCCTCAGGACACGTAGCCTCGCTTGAAGATGGTGTCACACTGATGCGCGCCGGGGCCACGGTCGTCGCTCTGCGTAGATTCCTGGTCGACCAACTGGAAAATCTAGGATGGCACCGGGTTACGGATTGACTCCCCACCGTACGCTTTGCCGCGTAGAATGCGTTTTCCCACACGGGCCGAAAGTTCGGCTGGGCCCGTAGCGTGGATCACCTCGAGGTAGGCGGATGGATTCAAGTGGTTCAGGGTGTCCAGCGTCTCCTGGTCGGGATTGATGCAAGTAACCACTTGGGCGCGGGCGGCGTCGTGTGGATTCTCGCCCCAAGACGGCCTGAACCGCTCAAAGTAAAAGCGACATGCCTCATACCAATCCCAATGCACCCCGGGCGGAAATAGAACGTAATGACTCAGGACGTCAACTGTTTCGGGTGAAGGAGCAACGGCTTCGACCTTCTCCTCTTCCTCCACCTGCTCCGGCTCTTCGGCGACCGTGGGCGTTTCGACAGCGGGAGTAACCGTCTCGACCGGAACATCTACGGCTGCGCCTGGCGCTGGCTCACTATCGACCGCCACTTCGACTGAAGGCGTAACCGGTGCTGCCGGCTCGCCAACGCTCTCCGGCACAGACGGCCCGGTCTCTCTCAGTCGCTCCAGGCGATCTACGATACCCCCCAAATGCTCAAAGCTCTCCCAGGGCGAGATGGCCCCCACGACGAACAGGCAAGCGCCCAGCACGTAATCATCCTTCATCAGTTCGTCGTTGTACCACATCATCGACGCCCAGTAATCGGCTTCCGAGATGGGATGGCTCGCGTGCCACGGCCCTACGTCGCCGACTCCCTGCGGATGCACGCCCTGGGTCATTCCACACTCGGTGATGATGACCGTGTGCCGCTCCGGGTACGCCTGACGGACCATGTTCATCGTACGTCGATAGCGGAGCGTAAGCCACATGCCCCCGTTAATAGCTTCGCTCTCTCTATGCAATCGCCACAGGGTGGGCCAGTCATATTCGTGAAAGCCCAGATAACGATGGGTCTCCAGCGTCCCCTGGAAGTTCTCTAAAAAGTGATGCCCCAAGAAGTTTCCCGTTCCGAAGTTCATGGCGATGGGCTCAAAGCCAGCCGCTTGGATGCGTTGGCCAAAAGAAACCTGAAAGGCATCGTAGGCCCTCATCGCGTCTGGGCCAACACTCTCGGGAATCGTCTCATTGAATGACTCCCAGCCATCGTAGAGAGGACGGCCCTGGAAGGCAACCCGGTTTACCTCCTCGCGCAAGATACGCTCCGCGAATTCACGCCCCCGGCCTTCGGGGTCAGACAGAAATTCCTGATTTGGGGTAAACAGTCGACCAATAATGAAAGCAGTAGGGTGAACTTCTCGCACCCGTCGCCAGAAGTTGACGTCATGGTGAAGCGTCTTGATGATTCTCGGCTTAACACGCGCAATCGCATCGAAGACGCGCCCGCTGGCCGCGTTTACGTGAAAGCCATATTTGTGCATTGCACCCCCTCCTCAAAGTGAGCTCCTTAATCGAGCCCTGTCTGCTCTTTCTCCCACTATAGCACAGGGCCAGTTGGAAGTCAACGCACCCACACAATAAAGCACGGCTCGTGCAAAATCGCACAGTTACAGCCCCGAAGGAACCCGCGATTTCGCAATCGCGCCGCTGCGGCTGAGTTTGCCAAGCAACACGGAAAATTCAAGAGTCCGTGTTGCTTTATGTCCGTGAGTCATGATTTCCGCGGACAGCGCAAATATTGCCAGGTAACGGCATGGTTCAGATGTCCCTGAAATTAGGTAACAATTGCAGACGAAGGACGAAAGACGAAGGACCAATTATTGGCCCAGATCTCTTCGTCCTTCGTCGTTCGTCGTTCGTCCGGCTGAGAAAGTGTTACCCTATTTCTGAACCATCCTCAGGTAACTATATACAAAGGAGGCGGCTCGTTGTTCGAGCCGCCTCCCGGCTAACTTGGCTGATAATTCCCAACCATCACACCTAGGGATCTTGCATCGCATATCCGTATCCGGCAGGTCGGAATTCCACCGTGGCGGTCCCGACTCCATCCAGATATACCTCTACCGCCGCTTGAGTGCCGTCGAGGTTCACTGTATAAAAACCAGCGTTCAGGGCACCCACGTCACACACGCCCACGCCGTGCTCTGGCTTGGTCCCGGTGACACACGTCGCCTCGAATTCTCCGGGAGCGGAGACACGGATCACATTGCCGATGGCACCCGTCCGCACGATCAAGACCGAGAACACCCCGATCGGCTCACTGCCACTGCTGTTGTCGACCACCTCGGCAATCCAGCCATCCGGGGAAACAGCCGGATCGGGTGACACGATCTTCCACTTCATATCAACCGTGGCCCGCCATCCTGGATCGACACTGGCCTCGATTACTTTCGACGCCTCACCCTCGATCCAAACCTCATAGTCACCTCCCGGGATGCCGCGGAAGGCAAAACTGGGTAACCAGCTAAACTCGTAATACACGCCGGTTACGCCACGCGCCACAAAGCCATCCGATGAACGAATCATCACATTCAGGTCTTCGTTCCCTTCTTCGACCAGCACCAGCAGTGTGGTGATCTCATCCGGATCGGCGCTGTGGGCTATCTGCGAACCGGTCCACATCGGTTCCGCGCGAGATACACCCGCCTCTGTGCCGTCGGGTGAGACGTAATCAGGAGGTGGCGCCGGTGCCGGGCCCATCGAGGCTTCCTGGGCTGGTTGCCCCTCCATATATCCCGTGCGAGACTCGCTCCCTACCGGGGAATAACCAGGAGCTGGCGCGGGTGATGTGCCCGGCCCCGTCTGGGACGGATGCCCCTCCATAGAAGGTTTCTGGGACCCGGTCCCCATCGAGGTATGGCCAGAAGGCACAGGTTGCATGTCACCGGTCATAGGTTTGGACGCCATAGGCGCCTTTTCGTAGCCGCCCGGAATGATGAGGCGCTGATCCCTATAGATCAATGAGGCATTAGGCAGGTTGTTGGCTTGAATGATGGCCGTCTGGGTGACGTTGAAGCGCAAGGCTATTCCCGCCAGCGTATCGCCCGCGCGCACCGTGTAGTACGTAGCCCCCTGGCCGGACGACATAGTTGGTATAGACGACTGATAGGACGTTCCGCCCGCGGAAGGCGCACATAACCTCTGCCCCTCGTAGATAAAGTCACTACTCAAGTTGTTGGCTTGCATCAGTGCGTTGGCAGTTGTACCATACTGCCAGGCGATACCCGACAACGTATCTCCCCACTGAACCGTGTAGTAGGTACACCCCCCACTGGTATAGCCCGGCATCGACGATCCCATCCCGGGTGTTCCAGAGCCGTAGGACATAGGGATGACCAACTTCTGACCCACATACACGTAGTTAGGGTCTTCCAGGCCATTAGCCGCCATAATGGCTTCGACCGTCACCCCGTATTGATCGGCGATCATCGACAGGCTCTCACCCCACTGCACGATATGAACCGTCTCGCTTGATTCCTGCGGCGCGGCCAGCGCCCTGGCCGGGAACAGCAACATGCTGGCTACAATCAGAACTCCAAGACAACGAATGAACAGGCTTGACATCCTGCACCTCCTTACCACTTCTTCCGCGCGTAGTATCAAACCACGCGTAGAAGCAATGTGTAGAAACACTACCACTAGAACTAGTAGCCCCCCTCACCAGTACCACAATATCTTGTAAGAGGGTTTATGTCATGATTACATAATACAACATTTTTGACTATATGTCAAGTCTTGATTTTGACAAAAAAGAAAGCCTTCCGAAGGCTCAGGCGACCGCAGTCGCACGCCTTCGGAAGGCTGGTTGATCAACGGTTTCCCTTGTGGGAACCTACCCCTACGGGGACTGCTTCAGCACCACCGGCAGGTAGATCGAAAGCGTCCCGGGCTTACGACGTTCATCCGCCCCGATGTCGTATCCGCCGCCCACCGGCCGCGGGTCGCCATCGATGTCGTCATCCACCCCTGCGTCCACGCCCGCATCGATGGCTACGCTGCCGGGGCCGATGTGGTAGTCTCCTGCATCGGGATCGACGAGGGCCGGATCACCCCAATAGTTGTGTGCCCCGACGAGGATAGTCCCCGCACCACCCCAATCGGCTCCGTTGGCCCAATCCCCGCTGCCCCACAGCGTAGCTTCCAACGTGGCTGTGTTACCGGCTGTAACGGTGATACCCACCGTGTGGCTAACCAAGATAGTATTGGTGAGAGCCACGGTGCTGTATTCACCCAAGTAAGAATAGCCACGGACGTAGACCCCGCTGCCATCGCCACCGCTATTGCCGGCAATCGTGATGTGACGAAAGTCGCATTGGCTGGCCCTTATGTAAATGCCGGCCCCCAGCCCACCGCCGGTCAACAGGTTATCGGCAACTACGTTGTTGATCAGCGCAATGCCTCTACTGTCGTTAATATACACCCCTCCACCTTCACGCTCGTCCTCGACACTGGCACTATTGCCCACTATGACGTTGTTACTGACAGTGACGTTATTGCTATAATCTATGGCAAGCCCACCTCCATAGTGTCCGGCACTGTTATCGGAGATGACGTTGTCGCTAACCGTACTGTCGTCGCAATAAATGCCAAGTCCGCCCGCCGGCCCGGCAGCCCGGTTGTCAGAGATCACGTTGTGGCGAACTGTGGCATCGGTGCACCCCGCCGGGTTTGCATCTACAAACATCCCGCCACCACACGCACCGACACCGAATTGGCCCAGCGCCCCTTGGTTGCCAAAGACCGTATTGTCAATGACTGTGACACGGTCGCTCGACTGAGCAATCAAGCCGGCCCCACACCCGTAGTCACCGCTGACGGTGTTGCTGTAGATCACATTGCCCGAAAGAAACAGATCATCGCCGTAGGCAGCATACAACCCGCCCCCAAACCCCCTGTCTTCTGCTAAGATGCCCCCAGATTCTATATCTCCGCCGGCTGTATTGCTATAGATGTGAGAGCCGCTTATCGCAACTGTGGCCTGGTATACATACACGCCGCCACCGCTATCATACTGCTCTCCAAACAAGCTACCGCCCAGCCCAAGCGCGTCGCCACCGGTGATGCGCAGCCCCTCAATCGTTGAGCTGATATCACCCGTGATGTACAGCACTCGCCCCTGTCTCTCTGCGTCCAGCACGGTGGGATTAGCCTCGGGATCGGGCAGTTCGGTAAAAGTTTGTGCGTAGCCGCCCCGAATGGTCACGCTCTTGCTGATGTAAACCACCTGCGTCACCAACCCGGTGCTCGTGATGTCATTCCGGGGACGCACGTCTACGCCGGTATAGGTACCCTCCGCCACGTTGATGACATCGTCGGCGTCATCAACGGCGTCCACCGCATCCTGCACTATCGTGTAGCAAGGTGCAGGCACGCCAACACAAGACGGTGCGACGTAATAGACCTTATAGCCATCAGGTCCCTGGGCCTGAACCACTGACGCGCCACCCACCAGGACCCACAGACAGGCCAAAATCAGGCCCAGTCCCAAACTCAGCGCAAAAGCTACATTGACGGCAGCTCGTTTCATAGCAAAGCCTCCTGGTTTTGATATTGCGCTGTTTACTGCTTCAGCACCACCGGCAGGTAGACCGAAAGCGTCCCGGGCTCACGACGCTCATCGGCTCCGATGTCGTATCCGCCGCCCACCGGCCGCGGGTCGCCATCGATGTCGTAACTGACACCTGCATCCACGCCCGCATCGACGGCCGCGCTGCCGGGACCGATGTGGTAGTCTCCTGCACCGGGGTCGATAAAGGCCGGATCACCCCAATAGTTGTGTGCCCCAATAAGGACAGTACCCGCACCGCCCCAATCGGTTCCGTTGGCCCAATCCCCACTGCCCCACAGCGTAGCCTCCAACGTCGCCGTGTTGCCCGCCGTACCGGTGATACCCACCGTATGGCTGACCAGGATGGTATTGGTGAGAGCCACAGTACTGTAGCCTATAGAGGAATGGCCATATACGTAGATCCCGCTGCCATCGCCGCCGCTATTGCCGGCAATCGTGGTGTGACGCACGTCGCACTGGCTAGCCCTGACGTGAATGCCAGCCCCCAGCCCGCCATCGGTCAGCCGGTTATCGGCAACTACGCTGTTGACCAACACAATACCCCCACTCTCGTGAATATACACCCCGCCACCTTCACGCTCGTACCCGACACTGACACTGTTGCCCACTATGACGTTGTTACTGGCGGTGACGTTGTTGCTAGAATATATGGCAAGCCCACCTCCCCAGTAGGCAGCACGGTTATTGGAGATGACGTTGTCGCTAACCGTACTGCCGTCGCAATCAATGACGATCCCGCCCCAGGGTCCGGCGGCCTGGTTGTCAGAGATCACGTTGCGGCGAACTGTCGCATCGGTGCACCCCGCCGCGTTCGGATCTACAACTATCCCGCCTCCACACACAGCGAAACCGGACGGGCTTAGCACCCCTTGGTTGCCGAAAACCGTATTGTCAATGATTGTGACACGGTCGCTCGATTGAACGATCAGGCCGGCCCCACACCCGACGTAGCCGATGGCGGTGTTGCTGTAGATCATATTGCCCGAGAGAAACAGATCATCGCCGTAGGCAGCATACAACCCGCCCCCATACCCCCCTTCATATTCAGCCCATCCAGATCCCTTATCTCCGGTTGTATTGCTATAGATGTGGGAGCCGCTTATCGCAACCGTGGCCTGGTATACATACACACCGCCACCGCTATTATCATGCCCTCCAGGCAAGCTACCGCCCAGTCCAAGCGCGTCGCCACCGGTGATGCGCAGCCCTTCAATCGTCGAGCTGATATCACCCGTGATGTACAGCACTCGCCCCTGTCCCTCTGCGTCCAGCACGGTGGGATTAGCCTCGGGGTCCGGTGGCTCGGTAAAGGCTGGCGTGTAGCCACCCCGAATGGTCACGCTCTTGCTGATGTAAACCACCTGTGTCACCAGCCCGGTGCTCGTGGTGTCATTCCGGGGACCCACGTTCACGTCGGTATAAGTACCCGTCGCCACCTTGATGACATCGTCGGCGTCATCAACGGCGTCCACGGCGTCCTGCACTGTCGTGTAACAGGGGACAGGCGCGCCAACACAAGACGGTGCGACGTAATAGACCTCATAGCCATCAGGTCCCTGGGCCTGAACCACTGACGCGCCACCCACCAGGACCCACAGACAGGCCAAAATCAGGCCCAGTCCCAAACTCAGCGCAAAAGCTACGTTGACGGCAGCTCGTTTCATTTCGACAGTCCCCTTAAGCAGCATCACGACAATATGATTCTACCACGGCCAACGAGAGAATAGCGTGGAACCATCGTAAATCTTGAGACAAATGCCGATACACCAGGCCGATGCGTGCCTCCTCCATTATGACCCGAACCCGATAGCAAAACGTTAGAGAAACATCTGAAAATCATGTGAAATCGGTTATATTCTCATGTTACGGACAGTTGCCCACTGACAGGCTGTGTGATAAGATACGCGATTGACACGAGCTGAACAATCGCAAGTTATTCCAGCGCCGTGGAGATAACATGCATCCGCTGCCGGAGGCCAGGTGACAGAAAACACCCAAGTATGGCGCCAGCATGGTGCACCCCTCATCATCATACTGGGTGGCTTTGCGCTCAGGTTGTATCGCCTGGGTGCGGATAGCCTGTGGTACGATGAGACGGTCAGCGCCCATCTGGCCTCGAAGAGCATACCCGACCTCATCGCCCACACCGCCCGCGACATCCACCCCCCTGGCTACTACGCGCTTCTTCACATCTGGACCCAATTGGTCGGCGACACGGAATTCGCGCTGGCCTTCTTCTCGCTCGTATTCGGCGTGCTGCTCATCCCCCTCACCTACACCCTGGCCCGCCGCTTGCTAGGGCGGGCGGTTGCGCTGTGGGCCACACTGCTGGTAGCGATTTCACCTTTTAACCTGTGGTATTCACAAGAAGTCCGCATGTACACCCTGGGCGCCGTGCTGGGGCTGGTCACGCTGTGGTGCGCGTCTAAAATAACCACCCACCCACCCAACCAACCAATCAACCAGCCAACCAACAACCCCATAGAACGACGCTGCTTGACAGGCTACATTTTAGCGGCTGCGGTGGGGCTGTATGTACTCTACTATTTCGGCTTTTTGCTGGTAACGCTCAACCTGCTGATGATCGGATACTTGCTCTGGAACCGCCGTTTTCGCACGCTGGGGACTTGGCTGCTGGCCCAGGTTGCCGTGTTAATCCTCTACCTCCCCTGGCTACCCATTGCCTGGCAGCAGGCCACCAACCCGCCCGTCCCTCCCTGGCGCGGCTTCATCCCGTTCCACAAGGTTCTACTCGAGGCCTGGACCGCCCTCTCGTTAGGCCAATCCGTCCAACCCAGCCAGGTATGGCCCATTCTCCTGGTGACCGGCATCCTTTTCCTCTTGGCCCTCCTGCCTGGAATCGGGGAATCGGGGAATCGGGAAATCGGGAAATCGGGAAATCAGGAAATCAGGAAATCAGGAAATCAGGAAATCAGGAAATCGGGGAATCGAGAAATCGGGGAATCTCCAATCTCCAATCTCCAATCTCCAGTCCTGCTCATCGCCTACACCTTCGCCCCCCTGCTCCTCATCTACCTGGCCTCGTTGATTACCCCGCTTTACCACGTGCGCTATGTGTTTACCTACGCGCCCGCTTTTTATATCCTGCTGGGAGCCGGGCTGGCCTGGCTGTCGCGTCGGGTCTGGCCGTTAGCCGTCGCGGCTATCCTGGCGCTGCTGATCGGATCAGCCTTCAGTGTTTATCAACTGCACACCAACCCGCGCTACGCCGCCGACGACTTTCGGACCGCGATAGGCTACATCGCCGAGCGCTGGCGCCCGGGCGACGCAGTTCTCATCAACGCCGGGTATGCCTACCCCGGCTTCTTGTACTATTACGAGCATCCTATCGCTGGCCGGCTCCGGCTCACCGATTTCCAACCCGCCGAGGCCCCTTCCACCTCGCCCCCTGCTGGCCCGCTGCTGTTGAGCACCGGGACTATCAACGGCGCCCCCGATCTCGGCTGGGGGGACCCCGAGTCCGACTTTTACGCCACCACCCAGGCCGAGACCGCCGCCATCCTGGAACGCGTGACCCAAACCTTCCCCCGCATCTGGGTGCTACGCATCTACGACACCGTGACCGACCCCGAGGGTTTCATCCGCGATTGGCTGGCGACCAATACAACCCCCTTTGAAGATCAGCTCTTCGCCGGCGAATCGTTTATGCGTGTCCAAGGTTTTATGTCAAGTATCCAGCCGTCCCCCCCCTCGGAAGCTAAAATAGTCCTCGAAGGCGGAATATCTCTGCTGGGCTGGGAAGTGGAACCGACCGCGCGGGCCGGAGAGCCGCTAGACGTGGTGCTCTGGTGGCGTGCAGCCAGCAACCAAGGCTCGGCGACACCCTATGCCGTCTCGCTCAAGCTGTGGGGCACGTCTCAGACTGGCGAGGCATCTTTGGCCGCCCAACAAGACGAATGGCCGGTGGGAGGCCTTCTGCTCAGTCCGGACTGGCCGCCGGAGCAGCCCATCCGCCATCCCATGCGTCTGGTATTGCCCGCCGATCTGCCTCCCGGCGATTATTGGCTTGAGGTGGAGATGTACGACCCGGTCACCGTCCAGCCACTCCCCCGCCAAGATGGCCAGGGACATACCATCTCGCTGGGACTGGTGACAATCCTCCCCAACCAGTAGCTTTGACGCCCACGCCACCACCATGTATAATCAATCAGCAAATGCGCAAATCTGCAAATGGGCAAATGAGCAAATGCGCAAATCTGCAAACCAGCAAACACCTGCCCTGCACCGCCCTGCGGCCAGCGCGGGCGGCGAGCATGGGTGTGCGCACCTGCCCCGCAAGCAGCGCGGGGGCACAAGTGTCTGCAAATTTCCGATTTGCAGATCTGCTGATTTGCTGATTTGCTGACTTCCCGGGAGAAAAACGTGCCTGACCCGATTCGTATTGAGTCTCTCATCCCACGACCCTTGCCGGACCTACTACGTGTGTCCTTAATCCTGCGCGTGTCAGGGTTGCCGGCCTATGGCCCGGGCGCAGGCTCCAATTTACTCCATTTTCCCGATATGCCCCAGCCGTTAGAAGAAACCCAGGAAGCGAAGTCCAACCAATCACCCACCACTCCCAACGTCGATCTGTTCCTTGACAGCCCGATACCCGAACAGACCACAGCCGAGGACTTCCCTACGCCTGATAACAATCGACCACCCAGTCTGTATCCAGACGTGACATTAAGCATTCTCGATCAAGGGGGGAATGAGATTGCCACCACCTTCATCGTCGAGCACAAAGAGCCCGAATTGGATTTCACCCTGCACCTGCGCAGCCCCGAGCCGGGCGCCACTTACACCGCCCGTGCAGAGTTGGCGCTGAGCGATGTGGTCATTCAGACAGTCCGGGTTCCTTTCGAACTGAAGGAAAGGGCGTAACATATGAGTGACCTATCTCGATTCATACCTTCGTGGACAAACTTGCTTATCATTCCAGGCGTCTTGGCCGGTTTCACCGTTCATGAACTGGCCCATACTTTTGTTGCCTACCTTCTCGGCGACTCGTCGCAGGTCGAGCGCGGACGCATTACGCTCAACCCATTCCGGCATATCTCCTGGTTCGGCACCTTAACATTTGTCCTGTTTGGGTTCGGTTGGGCTCGACCAGTTCAGGTAGATCCAAGCCACTTTAAGCGTCGTTATCTTAGCATGTTTCTGGTAGCCATCGCGGGTGCAACCGCCAACTTGTTGCTGGCCGGGGTTACTTTCGTCCTTACCCTTATGTTGGTCGCTCTGGTGTCCATCTTTAGCCAGCAAAACCTGTCAGATGTATTAAGCCTGCTGGTCAACGCTGAGTCGGCTATAAGCCCCAGCACCGTCACTTTGACGGCTGCCTTTACCACCTACGCGATATACGCTAATTTGGCATTGGCCTTTTTTAATCTGCTTCCAATCCCTACTCTGGACGGCTTCACCGCTCTGGCCAGCCTGATAGGTATGCTGCGCAGTTCGAGCGATCAACCCAGGCCACTCACCAGCAGCAACCAGAAACCGATGCCCACGCAATCCGACACATCACCAGACAAAGTAAGCGCTCAGCGCCAACCAGCAGACATCCACTACGAGTTGGGCGCCGAATACCACGCCGAGGGCAAGTATGAAGACGCGATCGCTCGCTATCGTCAAGCCATCGCCAGTAACCACAACTATGGCCCAGCCTACGTTAATATGGGGCTGGCTTATCTGGCCCTGAACCAGCGAATCCGCGCCATCCACGCCTTTCGGGGCGCCACCCAGTATGCCACCGATGAGAAATCAAAGCGTGAGGCCTGGGCACAACTGCACAAGCTAAGCGAAGCACCTCTTATGGCAAATGAACACACGCCATATCCCAACCAGATAGAGACTTCTCAGACACCACTGCCTGAGACCGGTCCCTGGACCAGCACCAAGCCCACTCCAAACTGGCTGACCTTTGGGTTGAGCGGTCTACTTACGCTTGCATTCACCGGGTGCCTTTATATCTACTTGACAATCGAGATGATTCGTTATCTGTCTTAAGGAGACAAACATGAACCTCGAGGCCAAGAAGACTGTGTTAGGTATGATCTCCCACGGACTGTACCTGCTGACCGTCGAGCATAAGAACCAATACAACGCCAGCACAGTAAGCTGGCTCAGCCAGGCCAGCTTCGCTCCCCCCCTGGTGATGATGGGCGTAAAAGGCAATACACTGACACACACTATGGTTGAAGAAAGCGGCCAGTTTGCCATCAATATGCTGGCTGTGGGACAAACTGAAATGGCCCAGGCATTCTTCAAGCGCGCAGAGTACAAAGAGGATAAGCTAAGCGGATATGCTTTTGAACCTGGGCCTGTTACCGGTGCGCCTCTCTTGCTGGATGCCCCGGCCTGGTTTGAATGCAAGGTCACCGACGTAGTGAAACGTGGTGATCACACGGTAGTAGTAGCAGAAGTAGTTGAGGCCGGCGTGCGCGACCCGGACGCCAAACCTATGGCCTTACGTGATACTTCCTGGCACTATGGCGGCTAAAATAGTGGCGCGTATGAGTACCTATGAGCCCCCAGAGTCCCTATGAGTCCTGATCCAGCCCACCGCCTCTACAACGCCCTGTGGCACATATATCACCGCCCGCAGCCTCCTCCTCCACCTCACGGCGCGGCCAACTTCCCCTGGGACGACCCCGATTTCAGCGAACGTATGTTGCGCCAGCACTTGGATCAATCCCATGGAGCTGCCAGCCGTCCACGGACAGAGATCATTCGATTGGTGGATTGGCTGTGGGATAAGCTATCACTACGCGAAGAGAGCCGCGTTCTTGACGTGACCTGTGGTCCAGGCTTATACGCTGTTGAGTTGGCCCGACGGGGTTGTACCGTGCACGGACTGGACTTCAGCCCGGCCGCCATCCGCTACGCCCAGGGATTGGCCGCCGATGCCGGCGTCACCGAGCGCTGTTCCTTCAACTTGTGCGATGTCCTGACCATGGACCCACCGGCCGCTCGCTTTGACGCAGTCCTCTTCCTCTACGGCGAGTTGGCCACCTTCACCCCCGACGAAACCACCGATTTGCTCCAGTGTTGCGCCAGCGCCCTACAACCCTCATCAAAGCAAGGTGCTGGAGGACGGCTCGTCGTCGAGCTGCTAGACTTCGAACACGTTGACAAGCAGGATAGCACCTGGTGGTTCGCCGACGACTCCGGCCTGTGGGGGGATTGGCCCTTCTTCCACCTTGGCGAGCGCCACTGGTACGCCGAGCAGAATCTCTCCCTGGAACAATTCCACATCATCAACCTGGAGACGGGTGAGCTGCACGAGTACACGCTTAGCGACCAGGCCTACCCCACCGACCACGTAGTGTCTATGATGCATGAGGCTGGCTTCAACCACGTCGAGGTATACCCGGCCTGGGGCGGTGTAGACTTGTATGACGCTAAGGAATGGGTGGTCTACCTGGCCGAAAAGCACCTCTAACCCCTTAACATCCTGATCTGAAAATCGATTCTCAGAAATTGTCACGTCGATCCATTCAAGCCCAAAGTTGGGCAAAATAAGCCAACGAAGGAGGAAAGCAATGGCTACCAAGAAAATTCTGATGCTCGTCGGCGACTTCGTGGAGGACTACGAGGTGATGGTCCCCTTCCAAGCGTTGCAGATGGTCGGCCACCAGGTGGACGCCGTCTGCCCCGATAAGAAGGCAGGCGACCAGGTGCGCACCGCGGTTCACGACTTTGAGGGAGATCAGACCTACAGTGAGAAGCCGGGGCACAATTTCACTTTAAACGCCACGTTTGGCGAAGTGAAGGCCGAGGACTACGATGCGCTGGTCATCCCCGGCGGCCGGGCGCCGGAGTACATCCGCCTGAACCCCAACGTGATCAAAATCGTGCAACATTTTGGCGCGGCAGGTAAGCCCATCGCCGCCATCTGCCATGGCCCGCAAGTGCTGGCCGCCGCCGGTGTGCTGGAGGGCAAAGCCTGTTCCGCCTATCCCGCCGTTGGCCCTGACGTAGCTAGCGCCGGCGGCACCTACGTGGACATCTCGGTCGACCAGGCCCACGTGGATGGCGTGCTGGTCACCGCCCCCGCGTGGCCGGCCCATCCCGCATGGCTGGCCAAGTTCTTAGACGTGCTGGGCACCAAGATCGAGCCGTAGTGTGTGCCACAAAGCAAGATGCCGCCCCCGGAGAATGCTAATCTCCGGGGGCGGCGTCTTTGCTATGACCAGAACCTGATCAGACCCGATTCTTAGGATTTTTCGCACACTCCGGGCAGATACCGTGGGTGACTGTCGCTTCAGAATGAGTTTCAATGTACAATTCCAGACTAACCCACCGCCCTTTCTCATCCTTTATCTTATTATGACACCAGGCGCAAACCGGCACGAAATCACTCAATGTCTTGACCGTGGCTAGCGCCTCCTGTAACTCTTGGTTGCGACTCTGTAATTCAGCGTAAGCAGTTTCCGTCGCCGCTTTGGCTTTCGTAAGCTCGGCAGTGCGCTCCTTCACCCGGATTTCTAGCTCATCGCGCGTTTTTTGCAGCGCCTCGAAAAGCCTGGCGTTTTCGATGTCAACAGCCGCCTGGTTCGCAAAGAGAATAAGCAGTGGCAAATCGTCTTCGCTAAAGCGGTTACGAATCGAACGATTCTCAACGTAAATTGCGCCGATGGTTTCTCCCCGTGAAACAAGCGGGACACACATGATCGAGCGCAGTCCAAGAATTACCACACTCTCGGATTCACCAAAACGCGGATCCTTCATAGCGTCGCGTAGCACGAGCGGCTGACTGGTTTCAACCACCCGTCTGAGGATAGACGTGCTAACCTGATCCTCAGCGGCTTCTAGCTCCACGCCACCCATCCCACGCTTGACCCGGACATCCAGCGTACTATCGGGCCGGACCAGGACGACGTAGCCACGGTCAGCGCCAACCAATTCAATGGCCTCATCCATCACGTAATTGAGGAGAGGGATAAGCGCCCGGGTTTCGGCCATGTGGCGACTGACGCAAAGAATGTGCTCAAGCAGATTACGGCGCATTAGCTGTCCCTCACTAACAAAAACAAAACTTTGGAAGGCTGATGTTAACTCTTGAAACAAAGTTGGCCCAAGAACCAAGCCTGTTTCCACTTATTCAAGAAAGTCTCTCCGCGCCTTCCGTCGACCGGTCCCACCTGGGGGGGGTGTCACCTTTTTGAGTCGTACTGGCCTGTCGGAGTGTGTGGGGGGTACCCTTTTAAGCGTTCATCGTCTCATTATACGGCAATCTTGCAAGACAGCCAAACGACGGCTGGAGTTCTCCAAAAGCTAGTAGATGATCCATAGAGACAACATACTATTCTGGCAGTAAAGGGAGACAACGTGGACTCAGCGATCCGGCGCACCCCGACCCGCTGGCAAATCAGGGCAGATGTGTTGGTAGGGGATTTCGGGACCAACAAATTGGTTCCACTCTTCGATTGTCAGATTTCGATTGGCAATCCGACAAGCACGTTCCGGCCACGTCTCAGCGTCGAGATATGTCACACGAACCATGTCCTTGCCGTTTCCACGTGAAGCTAGCATCGAGCCATCGGGGCTGAAAGCCACGTCATAAATCGGTTCGTCGAAACCTGTGATTTTAAGCAATTGCTCGCCACTGGGAACATCCCAAAGGATGATTGTCCGATCTTGTGATCCCGTAGCCAGTTGTGTACCATCTGGACTAAAAGCTAGGGCAATAACCGCCCCGATGTGCCCTTTGAGTACGGTCCGGGGTTGACGGCTGGACATATCCCAAAGGATAACTGTCTGATCTCTCCCCCCTGTAGCCAATTGCGTGCCATCCGGGCTGAAGGCCACACTGTCAACCCCATCGCTGTGCCCCTCCAGCGTAATGGGCGACTGACCGCTGGCTACGTCCCAAAGGATAATCTCGGGACCTACTGTAACCAGTTGCGTCCCGTCCAAACTGAAGGCCGCGCTGTTGACCGCACCCGTGTGCCCCTCTAGCGTCATCAGTTGCTGACCACTGACCGAATCCCAGAGAATCACCTTTTTGTCAAAACCTACGGTGACTATCTGCATCGCGTCCGGGCTATAGACTGCCCGCCCGAGCCAATCATTATGCCCCTTCAGCGTCCTGAGAGGCTGACCGCTGGCGATATTCCACACAATAGCCGAACGGTCGTCAGACGAGGTGAGCAATTGCATGCCATCGGGGCTATAGACCACACTGTTAGCCGGGCCGGTGTGTCCTTGGAGAGTTCCCTGCGGTCGACCACTGGCCACGTCCCAAAGACCCACCGTGTGGTCGCTTGACGCCGTGGCCAGTTGTGCACCATCGGGGCTGAAAGCGACACCGATAACAAAATCAGAGTGCCCCTCGATTGTGAAGCGGAACCGATTGCTGGCTACGTCCCACATGATGACATCCCCGTCGGCTGATCCCGCCGTCAACTGCGTTCCATCCGGGCTATAGGCCAGATTGGTGACCCCGCCGGTGTGACCTTTCAGAATGGCTAAACGCCGGCCGCTGTTCAGATCCCAAAGCGTGACGGTCTTGTCCCACGATCCCGCGGCCAGTTCCTTCCCATCCAGGCTAAAAGCCACGCCGTTGATTGGGCCGCTATGCTCTAAAGTGAGAAGCGGCTGACCGCTGGCCACATCCCAGACGATGACGGTGCTATCCAGCGATCCTGTAGCCAGCTTCTTCCCATCTGGACTATAGGCCAGGCTTAATATCCCATCTCCGTGCCCTTCCAGCGTGGCAGTAGCTTGCCCGCTGGCCACATCCCAAAGGATCGTTGTCTTGTCAAATGAGCCTGTCGCCACCTGCCGCCCATCCGGGCGATAGGCCAGGCTGTAGATCAAATCGGTGTGTCCCTTCAACGTCATGAGCGGTTCGCCACTGATCACGTCCCAGAGAATGGCCTTCTGATCGTCCGACGCCGTGGCCAGTTGCGTCCCATCCGGGCTGTAGGCCAGGCTATTGACCTGGCCGCCGTGCCCCTCCAAGGTTATAATAGGCTGACCACTGGCCACATCCCAGACAATGGCTGTCCGGTCCTCCGATGCCGTGGCCAGTTGCGTCCCATCCGAGCTGTAGGCCACGCTATAGACCTTGCCGCCGTGCCTCTCCAGGGTCGCCAGACGCTGGCCGCTGAACACATCCCAAAGCATGACTGTTCGATCCTCCGACGCTGTGGCCAATTGCTTCCCATCTGGGCTATAGGCCACACAGTACACAATGCCTGTATGCCCGTGCAGAAAAGTCGTCAGGGCTGAATTATGGTCCACCGCAGCCAGCAAACTACTCCTCGTTTCTACTGTGTCGGTAATGTGATTAGCCTGCAAGCTCAGCAACGCAGCTAGGTCGAGCCGCTTATCCAATTGGCTGGCGGACTGGACAACCAACTGACGGGAAAGGGCAAGGCGCGCCTGTCGTTCGGCCTCGGCTCGTTCGGCCTCAGCGATGGCTCCTGCCATTACCGCTTCCGCTCGTGCAATCTCTGACTCCGCACGGCGTGCTTCAGCCGTCGCTTCAGAGGCAAGGGCATGGGCCTGAGCAGACTCCGCTTCTTCTTGCCTCGCTTCGGCCACCTCAGCCTGACGCTGGGCCTCCTGTTGTTGCCCTCTGGCGAATAAGGCTGCTCCGACAGCTACCAAGAACACCATTGCCAGCCCGACCACCAGCCAGCGCAACCGCCGGCTGGCCTTGGCCTGCTCATCCGCCCGCCGGTGCTCCGCCTCGGCCAGCGCTTGTGCATGGGCCAGTTCACGCTGCCGTTGGGCTTCCCGTTCTCGTTCGACGGCCTCAACAGCCGCCCGGCTATCTTCGAGGAAGGCTCGCTCCAGCTCATTCAAATCGCCGGGACGCAGCTCGGCCCACTCCTCGGCTTGGACCAGACGGGCGCCATGATACAAGTAACTGGAGTCGCGTTGGTTGCTTTCCCACGCATCGGCGGCCTCGGTCAACTGCCGATGCGTGCGCAGGGCAGCTCGATCCTCATCAATCCAGGTTCGCAGACGATCCCAACCTCGAATCAACGCCTCGTGAGAAACGTCCACCAGCTCTTCACCGCTGGCCATGTCCCTGGTGGTCGTCACCAGGCGGGCATCCGTCAAGCGCTGAAGCGCCTCTTCAACAGATCTCGCCTGCCCCTCCTCCGCCCCCAGCGTAAGTTCACGCTTGCGGGCTCGCCGCCTGGTATCCTCGGTCCCTTCGCCCGGCTGGGTCAAGCGCAGCATAATCCGGCGGACGATGGCTTGCTCCTCTGGGTCGAAACTAGCATACAGAGAGTCAGCCCGCTGGGCGATGGCTCCTTCCACTCCCCCGCTGATCTGATAGGCAGACAAAGCGAGCAATCGCCCCTGTCGCCGTTCCCACAACTCCAACAACGCGTGCTGCAACAAAGGCAAAGCGCCCGGTTGCTTGGCAACGTCAGCCAATATGATATCCACCAGGCCAGGCTCAAACTCAACCCCCACTTGCCAGGCTGGGCGCTCAATCGCGCGGCGCAGGTCGGCTTCATTCATAGGCCCCACCAGCACCTGCCGGGCAGAGATATGGCTGGCCAGGTCACGGTACAAGGCACAGCGGGGATAGAAATCGGCCCGCATCGTCAACACAACGATGATCCGACCATCATTGACCGCTGTGGCATAAAGCAGATTTTCGATAAAGCGCCGACGTTCGTCCTCATCGTGGCAGAGAGTGAATACCTCCTCAAATTGGTCGATCACCAGTAGCAGGCGCGTCTCAAGCAGGCCATCCGACCAAGCCTGGCGCACCTTTTGATGTAGGGCACGCCCATCGGCAGCCAAATCGTCTCGCAGTCGGCTCCTGGCCGCTGCCCCATTCTCTGCGTCGGGCAGAACGAGAGCCAGGTGAGCAGCCAATTCTGTCAAGGGTCGCCCACCCGGTCTCATCACGTGGATGACCCAGCCATCGCTGCCTGGCACCGCTCCCTGACGCAACGCCGGAATCAGACCGGCCCGTACCAGCGACGATTTGCCGCTCCCCGACGCGCCTAACACGGCCAGGAATTGAGCAAACCGGGTTGATAGAGACTGGGACTGTCGCTCAAGAGCCCCCAACTTCTGTATCAACCGGCGAATGAGAATCTCGCGCCCAAAATAGAATTCGGCGTGCTCTTCCTCGAACACCTGGAGACCTCGATAAGGACAGTGAGTGTCCAGGAGCTGAGCCTCTCCCATATCCATTTCGGGCAGGGGCAGCACAATCTTTTCCAAAGATCTCGACAGCTCACGGGCTGACTGGAAGCGGTCGCCCGGCTCTTTTTCCAAGGACCTTTGAATAGTTCGCTCCAAAGCCGGAGGTAAGTCGGGGTTGATAGAGCTGGGTGGTGGAAGCGGCTCTTCGAGATGTTTGAGTATGATGTCAATGGGGGTATCACCGACGAAGGGAGGGACACCGGTCGCCAACTCGTACAGGATCACGCCTAGTGAATAGATGTCGCTGCGCGCGTCGCCTGGCTCGCCCGAGGCTTGTTCAGGCGACATATAAGCTGGCGTTCCGACAACCGTCCCGGGGCCAACCCGCTCGGCACCCACAATCTGAGACAAACCGAAGTCAGTCAAAATTGGCTGGTCTTGGGAGGTAAGCAACACATTGGCCGGTTTCAAGTCACGGTGGATGACACCCTGATCGTGTGCGTAAGCCACGGCTTCGACCATTGGTCGAAAGAGGGATAGAACTTTATCCAAAGGCGACCGCCCCCCTCGCTCCCGGCCGAGCATCAGCCACCTTTGCAAACTCTCACCCGTTACATACTCTATGACCATGTAAAAGACGCCATCCTGAACGTCGAAGTCATAGACTTGGACAATACCCGGATGGCGTAACCCGGCCACAGCTCTGGCCTCACGTTGAAAGCGCTCCACAAAACCAGGATCATCAGACAAGTAAGGGTGGATAACCTTGATGGCCACATCGCGCCCAAGAGCAGGTTGGTAGGCCTTGTAGACTTCGGCCATCCCCCCCCGACCTAAGAACTCCCTGACCTGATATTTGCCGAGCTGCCGGTTGAGCCAGTCTGACATCACTGATTGGACTACCGATCAACAATCAAGGACACATCATCCACGTACATAGCGCTCATCTGGCCTGTGCGTCCCCCGTTGTAGACACCGAAATAGACATATACGGTACGGCCGGCGAAGGGGGTCATATCGTAGCTGCGCTGGACCCACTGCTGCGCGTCCGAAAGCGTCCGATCAACAAAGGCGATGGTTCGGAAGCGCTCACTGAGGATCAGCACCATCTGGATGTCTCTCGGAAAGACGTCATCACTGATTGGATACACCCAGTAGGTGAGTGTAGCGCGTTGGGCGTCAGCAGGAATAGTGACCCGCTGCACGATAGAAGAATAACTGTAACGGTCTATGCCGTCCACGATACCCGCGCGCGCAGAACGCGCGCCGCCGTGGACCACCTGGGTGCTATAGCTGGCCGGGTGGCGGGTAGGACTGAATATCCAACCATCATCGCTTTCAAAGTCGCCGTTTATGATGATATTTTCGGAAACCGGGGGCAGCGTAGGGGTCGGTGTCAAGGTTGCGGTCGGCGGCGTTGACGTGAAGGTCGGTGTCGGCGACGGGCTGGGACTCGGGGACGTCGGGGTAAAGGTAGGCGTCGGCGGTTGGGTCGTGGATGTGGGTGTACGTGTTGGGGTAGGAGTTACGGGCTGCGGGCCGCCGATAGCCTCCAGCGCACTTGCAGCCTGCACAAGCCCGTTACCATATTCATTGGCAGACCCCAGGTCAAGCGCGGTGGTCTCCATGGCCTGGCGTACCTGGCTGGCAGTCGCCGCCGGATTGCGAGCGAAAAGCAACGCAGCAACGCCCGAAACGTGCGGCGCTGCCATAGAAGTTCCTTCGTAGTAATAAAAGCCGAACTCCGCTGGGTCATCCCGGAAGGTCTGCTGGAGAACACCGTCGGGATAGCCATCCCCGTTCAAATCGACGTCGGTATTGCCACCGGGGGCGACCAGGTCAAGCTGGGAACCGAAATTGCTGTAATCCACACGCGTGCGATCGTAACCTACCGCACCAATGGCCATCACATTGGTATAGGCGGCAGGATATTCAATGGCACCACCGCTATTCCCGGCCGCTGCTATGACCAATACCCCCTTACTGGTCGCATAATTGATCGCTTCGGCCAAGGTATTGGAACCGGTGCGGCCACTGAGGCTCAAATTGATGATTTGTGCCCCTCGATCGGTGGCAAAGATGATGCCCTGGGCAATCGCGTCATGGCTCCCTTGGCCCTGGCTGTCGAGCACCTTGACCGGCATCAAGGTCGCATCAAAAGCCACGCCCGTAACGCCCTGGGCGTTATTCGTGCTCTGGGCGATAGTCCCCGCCACGTGGGTGCCGTGACCTTCGTCGTCGTTGGGGTGCGAGTCATTGTTGATAAAATCGTAGCCAGCCGCAAAGCTTGTGTTGCCCAGGTCAGGAGCGCGACGGAAACTTCCAAAGTCCTCATAGGCGACGCCAGTATCCAGCACAGCGACCAGAACTCCTTGCCCGGTGGATACATCCCATGCCTGAGGGGCCTGAACAAAGGGCATGTGCCACTGATAACTAAAAAAAGGATCGTTGGGGACCAAGGCCTGCGGCGCCACCGGTCCGTCGCTTGCGTAAACAATGTAGTTAGGCTCGGCATAATCGACGTCGGGGTCAGCTTCATAAGCGTCAGCCACCTCGTCAGGGTCGTGCTGGGTATCGAAACTGACGAGGTAATAGCCCACCAGGTCCGGTTGCTCGATTCCAAGTGTCTCGACGCTTTTACCCACTGCCCTGGCCAACGGACTTACCAACGGCTCGAACGCATAAACATCAAAGTACTGATTGAGACGATCAATGAAACTTAATCCGGTGCTTATTATACCATCTTCCTCTGGCTCAGCAGCCAGCGCCTGGACCGCAGATTCGCCCTGAAGCTTGACAATGATTTGGCCAGGCACCATCTCCAGCTTTTCACCGATGGTCCTGACCGGCTCTACGTAAAACGGAAGCTCTCCGGGCAGAGGAGTGGATGTCGTAGCCGTAACAACCAACTGGGTAGGAAGTGTGGGCGTCGCCGCCGGTTGGGAGGGAACGGCACTCGGAGTAAGCAACGGACTGACAGGGGCGCTCGTGGCGAAAGGCTGAGTGGGACGCGGCCTGGGTTGAGCCCTCGTACAGGATACCAGAGTAACTGCCAACAAGATAATGACCGTAAGTAAAATTCGCAGCTTGCACAGCGTTCGGGAACACCAGCTCATGACGCCCCTCCTCTTCGTTGCCATATCCACAATAAGCGATTCTACAGTGTGCTGTTATCTTACCATAAAATTAGGCATTACGTCAATAGCCAAACATAGATGTTTATCTGGGATAATGTCTTTTGACAAAATCTACCTCGTCCGGTATATTTAGCATATCTCTTACCGCTCTGATCGCGCACATCAGGGCGGTTTTTCATAGTTGAGTCGTGACATTATGCTACGCATCACACCCACCATCGCCATTGACGAAAACGAAATCCAACTGGACTTCATCCGCGCTACAGGGCCGGGCGGGCAGCACGTTAACAAGGCCGCCACCGCTGCGCAGCTCCGCTTCGACGCGCGCAACTCCCCTTCCCTGCCCGACGACGTGCGCGAGCGGCTGATTCGCCTGGCCGGGAATCGGATGACCGAAGACGGCAACCTGATTATCACCGCCCGGCGCTTCCGCAGCCAGGAACGTAACCGCCAGGACGCCATCGACCGGCTGGTTGAGTTGATCCGAAAGGCCGCCGAGGAACCCAGGCTACGCCGCAAGACAAAGCCAGCCCGCGCAGCCAAACAGCGACGGTTGGATGCCAAGCGCCGCCGGAGCCAGACCAAGCGCCTGCGGCGCTCCGTTTCGCGCTATGAGGATTGAAGTTGGTAAAATCGCATGACTGAGCAAGAATCGGGTGGCTTTTGCTCTCCAAACTGTCTATAATGACAGGTGCGTCAGGTATCAACGCACAGGAGGAAATACATCATGTCAACTGGATATGACCAAATCGAAAAAGCCATCAAGTACTTGGAGGAGAACTTCCAGGATCAACCCAGTCTGGAGGCAGTGGCTCAACACGTCAACATAAGCCCCTATCATCTTCAACGCTTGTTCCGACACTGGGTTGGTATCAGCCCCAAGCGCTTCTTACAGTTCCTGACCATTGATTACGCCAAGCATCTGCTCGACGAATCCCGCAGCATCCTGGATGCCACCTACGAATCGGGGCTGTCCAGTCCGAGTCGTATGCACGATCTATTCGTCAATGTCGATGCCGTCACGCCTGGGGAATTCAGGAGGCAAGGAGCCGGCCTACAAATCTGGTACGGAATTCACCCCAGCCCCTTTGGTGATTGCCTGTTGGCAGTCACCGAACGAGGTATCTGTGATCTGTCTTTCATCACCCATGCCGGTCGGGAGGAGTGTGTAGCGGATCTGTACCGGCGTTGGAGCCAGGCCGAATTGAACGAGAGCCCCAAGACCACGAAACCCTTCTTCGATCAAGCCTTCCCCTCTGCTCCACACAACGGCAAACGCTCAGTAACCCTGCTCCTGCGAGGGACCAACTTCCAGATCAAGGTCTGGGAAGCTCTACTCAGAATCCCCCCCGGTTTTGCCTGCTCGTATGAAGACGTGGCCAGGTACGTTGGGAAGCCGAGCGCGGCGCGCGCGGTCGGCAACGCGGTTGCAAGCAACCCCATCTCCTACATCATTCCTTGCCATCGTGTCATTCGCAAGATGGGCCTGGTCGGTAATTATCGCTGGAACCCGACCCGGAAGAAAGCCATGTTAGGCTGGGAAGCGGCACAGAGGTACAAGCAGGAGATGGAAGAATCTGCCGCCAAGGAAGTCGCGTGAGCCCCTCACCGTGGCTAATACAGGTACTTATCCATCGGGCGGCTGCCTGTCTTCGTAACCGATCTGGCGCAAGCGGATACGAGCATCGTTATCGGAGGGGTCTACATCAAGTGCACGCCAGAAGTGGGCCGCCGCCTTCTCGATCTCACCCCGTTGCCTGTAGATAAGACCCAGGTTGTAATTGACACTGGGTGCTTTTTGATCAAGGGCCAGGGCGCGTTCAAAGGCAGCGATGGCCTTGAGTTGACCGGCATCATCCGAGGTTTCCAGCGGGCCCAGATAAGCAGCCGCCAGATTGATCCAAATCATCACGTTATCCGGTTCCACGCGACTGGCCTCTTCCAGCACCGCTACCGCATCGGCGTTGCGATCTTGCATCACATAGGCACCACCCAGGTTGATAGCCACCTCAATCAGCGTGGGATCCAGTTGCCAGGCCTGGTCGAGCTGCTCGGCGGCTTCCACGGGGCGCTGTTGGTGTAGGAGTTTGGCTCCCTCGTTTAAGAGTCGGCGCGCCCTCTCACGAGTGTCACCGCCGCCATTACCAATTATTTTTCTCTTTCGAGGTTTTTTCTTCTTCATCCTTTCTCCAGCCTCCAGGTTGCCGCTGAATCGAGAGTCACAGACCCTCTCCGAGCCCACCGCAGTAGTTACCTGAGTTTGAAGTCTGGTCGCGGGGCGTTGAAACACCCCGCTGACATACAAAACCTGTTAGAAACAGGTTAGCAGATACACTTTTAGTGCGTTTTGAATGTACTTCCTTATATCGGCCGATGATTTCAATCATTGGCTCAGGCGTCCACGGTTAAATGTTGTGCTACCAGGTGATTTAGATTCTGGAACTTCCTTAGACCAACGAAGTAAGCAGAATGCTCAAGGAAACGATACTCGCCAGTGTGCTAACCAGGATGACGGCCGTAGTAAACTCGGCGTCGCTGCCAAATTCAGTGGCCAGCACACCGGCCATGGCTGCGGTTGGCATACTGGCTTGAACGATAGTCACCTGACGCGCCAAACCGGAAAGCCCCAGCAGAGCAACCAGCAGAAACGCGATTAGCGGCGCAACGCCCAGGCGAGTGACCGTGGCCAACAAGATAGGCCCCATCCGTCCCTTTACAGAGGTACGAGAAAGTTGCAATCCCAGGACAATCAACATGCCCGGCACGGCCGCCTGTCCCAGAAGCGTCACCGCCCGATCCAGGGGAAGTGGCAACATAACGTTCCTTATG
Source organism: Anaerolineae bacterium (assembly GCA_034412795.1). Taxonomy (GTDB): domain Bacteria; phylum Chloroflexota; class Anaerolineae; order 4572-78; family NAK82; genus JAUVPY01. Next base: position 47,503 of record DAOUMD010000264.1, on the reverse strand, counting down.
TTGATCAAGAACCCCAGCACGGTCGCATAGGGCAATGGGACCGTCAGCACATTTTGCAACGAGCGCCGTACCGAAGCCGTGCCACGCGATGCCAGGTAGACGCCCAAGGTATTGGAAATCATGGCGGTCACCACAAAGAAAACGATAGCACGCTGCATACCGGCTTGCCCAAAGGCAAAATCATTGAGAGGCAGCCCGTAATTGCCGGCATTGACGAGTACCACGCTGAGCACGAAGGCGCTTGACAATTTGCGGTCGAAACGGAACAAGCGCGCCTCGCCCCACCCCACAAGAGCCATCAGCAAGGACGAGAGGGCCGCCATGGCCATGATCAGTCCCAACTCATCAGCCTTCAAGTCTGAGCGAGCAATACCACCAAAGACCAGGCAGGGGCTGAACAAGTATACGACGGCACGCGAGAAGACACGCGGGTCGAGGGCAAAGCGGCGATCTAACAGTACAGTCAGACCGACGATGAGGAAAATCGGAGATAGGACGTTATATGCAACACCAAGGAAGGGTGTCATTAGGCTGGAGGAGCCGATCTACGCCACCGGGAAGCCGGGCAAAGGGTCATAAAGGTTATTCGTATTCGTCGAGGTCTTCATAAAGTGGGATGGTGAGGCTATCGCCGAGCAGATCCATCTCGTCAAGAGCTTCCGATGCCGCCTGGCTCAGCACTTCATCCTCACTCTCATAGAAAGTCTCCAGCGCTTCGCGAGCTTCGCGGCCGCCGATACGCCCCAACGCCCATATCGCCGCTTGTTGGACTTCCCGATCCTGATCGTCCATCGACATTTGGATTAGTCGAGAGACGGCCAGACGAGTTTCCAATTCACCGCAGGCGCGAGCTGCCTCGAATCGTAGTTCCGGACTGGGGTTGTCCAGCTCCCGAACTAACAACTTGCACCAATAGGGGTCGGCACTACGCCCCATAGCGAACAGAGCGCTCGCTTGCATCTTTTCGTCTTCGTCGTAGAAAGCAGCTTCGATTATCTCACGCACGCCGGATTCGCCGGAGTAGGCGATAGCCTCGACCGCCCGGCGCCGTACATCCACCTCTTCCGCGCTACGAAGCGTTTCCAGCAACGCCTGCTCGGCCAACATAGCCGGCGCACGATCAATCTTCTCAAGTTCGCCCAGCAAAACGAAGCGGGCCAGAGCCATAGCAGCCGCTGCGCGAACATTTGGTGCTTCGTCCGCACGCAACAGATGAACCAGCGGACCGATAAGAGCTTGATCTTCGTTTTCCCACAGCCCATCAATAGCAGCGGCCCGGACTTCGCTATCATCGTCCCCCATTGCTACCAGAAAGATAGGATCAAAGTTGACCTCAAAACTAAGCTCGGTCAACTCTGCCAGACTACGCATCAACACCCGGCGACGGCGAACATCGATGCTGGGCCACTCCTCCTGGAAACGCATCAATTGTCCATGCGTCATACCCGAAAGCGAATAAAGATAACGAGTGTTTAGACGTTCACTCGAGTTACTGATATGCGAAAGGATCTTTTCATACTCCGTCATCGTTCTACCTAATCATTGCCAATAAAGGACCCGAGTCTCGCTAGAGGGACTGACAGATTCCCCGACTCTTTGACCATCCTCCGTCTCTGTCACCCGTTCAACATACACATACCATTCGTAAGCACGTCCCGACTCTTGATCCGCTTTGCCCCAATAAAAGTCGGCTGGGACTTGCCAAGAAGTTTCCTTTAAGTTGTTGCCGCCCCGTTGGCTAAACGTGCCATTCTCTGCCCAAGAAAGGCGCACGGCGTACCATTCGTCTTCAGCCAGTTGCCCCACCGATTTCCAACTCAGAATCACAAAATGGTCTGGACCGGCAAAAATCTCGCCGTCTGGAGGGCCGATCAAGACCGGGGAGAGAAAGCGTGGCGTGGGCGTGGGCGTGGGCGTGGGTGTGGGTGTGACAGTCGCCGGCAGGACCTGGGTCGGAGCCGCAGTTTCGGTCGGTGTCACCGTAGGCGTGGCGGTCGGGCTGGGTACGGGAGTGAACGTTGGAGTCGTTGTCGGCGTGCTTGTTGGCGTGGGGGTAAGCGTTGGCGTGCCCGTAGCGGTTGCGGTTGGCGTTGGCGTTGGCATAAAGAAAGCTACCACCTGGTTGGCGCCACGTTCCACACCTGGTCTGACGCGCATCACACCCAAGAAGATACCCGCCACCAAGATTGCACCTAGTGCGATTTTGGCGAACCCGAAGTACCTTCTGGGGGGCCACAGCGGAAACGGCGCTGGTTCCAGGTCAGCGCCGCAGGACGGACATACTTCGCAGTGACTACTGACCCGCTCGCCGCACGTACGACATTTTACCTTACCTCGCCCGCCCGGATGGGACAAGCCACAGGTCGGGCACAGGGACCATTCATCCCGGATAGGACTGCGGCAGCGGAGACAGCGCGACTCCATCAAAACAGACTGACCCAATCTATCGTCGTCGTCGGACGGATGATGTCATAGTAGCTGACCACCAACATTAACACCATCAAGATGGCCAGCCCAATCAAATGGATAGCACCTTCCCGGGCCGGGTCAACACGTCGCCCCCGGATCGTCTCTATAAAGATGAAGAAGATTCGCCCACCATCAAGAGCTGGCAAAGGCAGCAGATTGGTGATAGCCAATGCCGTGCTAATCAGACCCACCAGATTCAATATAGGAAACCACCAGCCCGTCTCTACCGAAGCTTGCACTGCCGAGGCAGTCTGTTGATAGATACCTGGCGGACCGATGGGGCGTACCAATTCTGCCGGAATCAGTCCACGCAGAAGCAGAATCGGCACGCTAAAAGTCAAGCCGATTATGCCGAATGTCTCCGTCAGACCGGACCACAAAGCCTCGCCAAAAGAGTAGTATTTGACCGTAATCTTTGAGACAGCCGGTGTGATACCAATGCCAATTGCCCCTTGGCCCTCAGGCGGGTTGGCGCGAGGCGCAAGTGTGACCTCCAGAATGTCCGAGCCCCGCTTGATCGCCAAGATTACGTCCTCATCCAGATGGTTACTTGTCAGCGCGATCAATTCCTCCGGCGACTTGACGGGGGTATCGTTCAGCGAGATAACGATGTCACCAACCCGCAAATCAACTTCATCAGCCGGCGAGCCAGGGGCAACCGCACTGATCATCACATTGTCTGTGGCAACAGCCTCAGGCGCGCCCAGCATAAAGGCAGCCGTAAAGACCACGATGGCCAACAGGATGTTCATCCCGGCACCTGCCACCAACACCGAGACCCGTACCCGCTTGCTCTTGCTGGCAAAGCTGCCCGGAGCAGAGGAATCTTCTTCGCCTAACATACGAACGAAACCGCCAAAGGGAATTGCATTGATGGTATATTCAGTACCACGCTCAAGCTGCTCGACGACGCTGACAGGCAAGCCAAACTCTCCAGATGCTTCCTCATCCGACATATCATCCGGGACTGGCTCCAGGCGAGTTATTACGAGCCGACCGTCAGCCTGAGTTCCAGTTTCGTAAGCCACACGCCCACCCACTTCGACCTTACGCGAAACATTGGTCTTACACCCAATTACCATCTCTTTTCCATCAAGGCCGATCTTGCCCTCATTTTGCCAGTACTTCAACAAACGCGGCGGGTAACCGAACGCAAATTCTTCAACGACCACCCCCATTCGTTTGGCGACAATAAAATGACCTAATTCGTGCACAAACACCAGCAAGCTCAGTACGATACCAAAAGCGATAGCCGTTAACATATCCCTACTTATTCCTTTCGCACATAACTGTCGGTTCCAGACGTAATTATAACCCAACCTTGGCTGTTCTGCCAAACAAGCATTAAGATCAATAGATAGAGCACATCGCTTGCCAGATTCTTACGCGGCCTCACATTCTATTAACATCAGGCGCATCCACAACTTGCATGCCTCAGCGTCTTGACGTAGAATTCAGCCCGGTTTGAACAAGAAATGATGATTTAACGAAGGACCGCTATATGACAAGTAGTAAGGAGAGACGACGGCGCTCCAGGAAAAAGCACAAAGGCATCTCTACCACGCACATCTTAATCGTTGCTGGCGCAGCCATACTGGTTGTTGGTTTGCTGGTGATCTTGAATACGAACCGCCCTCAAACCACCGTGGCCGACTTGGTTTATGAAACGGGCGTAACCCCTGACGGGGAGCCTTATAAGGGCTCGCCAGACGCCCCTCTACAGTTGGTGGAGTATTCGGACTTTCTATGCAGTCACTGCGGTAATTTCGCCGACACCCTTGAGACACTCGGCCCGGATTATATTGAAACGGGCAAACTGCAGGTCATCTTCCGTAACTATGCGTTTCTGGCTCCAGAATCAATCGAGGCGGCCCAGGCAGCCGAGTGCGCGTTGGATCAGGGTGCCGGCAAATTCTGGCTTTATCACGATCTGCTTTTTGCCAATCGAGGAAGCGGCCTGTCAGCCTACAGCAAATCCCGGCTGAAGGCATACGCCCTTGACATCGGCCTTGACACGAAAGAGTTCAACGAGTGCCTCGACTCAGGCGCCAAATTGGAAGAAATACAGGCCGACAAAGCCGAAGGTGAGAGCCAGGGCGTAGAGTCGACGCCGACTTGGTTCATCAACGATCAAATGGTCCTGGGTGGAATATCTGAAAGCGAATTGCGTCAAATCCTCGATGGTCTTCTTTCACAGGCTCCTTAAATGAACGAGAGCAAAAGACATACTACTTCATTTATTACTACGCGCCACATTGACTGGCGATTGTGGCTGACACGACTGCTGTCCTTGGCGGGAATGGGAGTGTCGGCCTACCTGACGTGGGCCCACCTGGCACACCAATCAGTCGCCTGTGGCCAATCGCAGGGTTGCGACATTGTACAGCAGAGCGTTTACTCGGAAGTAGTGGGCATCCCGGTGGCTCTCTTGGGGCTGATGGCTTACGCAGCCTTGTTTGCCCTGACCCTGCTGAGAGGTCGTGTCCCTGACCCCTGGGACGATTATGTTCCGCTCGCCATATTTGGCATCTCGTTGATAGGTATGCTATACTCGGCCTATCTGACCTACTTGGAACTATTTGTAATTTATGCTATTTGTCGGTGGTGCGTCAGCTCAGCGATCATCATCACCGTCATCTTTCTTTTATCACTACCTGATCTCAAAGCCGAGGTTGATCCATCTTAAGCTTATGTCCCAACCATAGCGGGGCGCACACCTGTGGGAGGTAAGAAATATGACCAAAATTATCTGCCGCGCCAGTGACTGTATATTCTGGGAGGAAGGCGCGTGCTCGTCGGAAGAGATAACTTATGACCCCGAACAAGGATGCCTGACCTTTGAAGGCATTGAAGATGTTTTGCTCGAAGATGAAGAAGAGTGGGACGATGACGATATTCTTGACGATGAGGCACTTGACTGGGACGAAGAAGACGATGACTTGTTGGATCTGGATGAGGATGAAATCGACGACGACTGGGATGTTGTATAGCTCTTGGCCCTCTTTTGAATCGGCGGCCAATACAAGCCGACCACAGCTTGAAGTCAAGCCAGCAGGTCAGTCCGCCGCTGGCTTGTTTTGTATCATACGACTGACGAAAGGATGAATACCAACCTGATGACGGCCCAATCGGTTGACTTGATCTTAACTCACGGCATCGTCGTGACTATGGACGATACACGCCAGGTGATTGAAGGCGGCGCAATAGCCGTCAAAGGGGACAAGATCGTGGCGGTGGGTGAAAGTAGTGAAGTGGAAGCTCACTTCACCGCCCAGGAGACTCTCGATTGCACGGAGTGCGCCATCATCCCCGGCCTGATAAACGCCCACACCCACGTCCCCATGACCTTACTGCGCGGTTTGGCCGACGACCTGCGGCTCGATGTCTGGCTGTATGGCTATATGATGCCGGTAGAACGCGAGTTCGTGGGAGGTGACTACTGTCGCGTGGGTACACTTCTGGCGTGCGCCGAGATGATTCGATCAGGCATCAGCACGTTTTGCGATATGTATTATTACGAGGATGAAGTAGCTCGCGCAACGGCCGAAGCAGGGATGCGCGCCATTTGTGCACAGACTATCCTCAAATTCCCTGCTCCCGATGCCACCAGTTTCGATGAAAGTCTGGACTATTGTCGTGACTTCATCGAACGCTGGCGAGATCACCCACTCGTCATGCCGGCCGTGGGTCCACACGCTGCATATACTTCAACACCGGAGATGTTGCAAGCATCGGCGGCTCTGGCCCTGGAATACGACGTACCATTGCACATTCACATCTCAGAAACGGCTCTGGAGGTAGAAGACAGCAGAACCCACTATGACATGCCGGTGGTGCCTTGGTTAAAAAAGCAGAACGTCTTTGGGCCCAAAGTCATTGCGGCGCACTGTGTCCATCTGGACGACGGGGAGATGCACACCCTGAAGCACTATGGGGCTGGGGTCGCGCATTGTCCGAGCAGCAATCTCAAGCTAGCCAGCGGCGTAGCCAAAGTACAAAAGATGGTGGATATCGGATTGCACGTAGGCATTGGCACCGACGGTCCTGCCTCTAACAACGACCTGGATATGTTCGAAGAAACCCGACTGGCCGCATTTCTGGCCAAAGGGTGCTTTGGCGACCCCACTGCGCTGCCAGCCAAGACCGCCTTCGCCCTGGCTACGATCGAAGGAGCACGGGCGCTGCATCTGGGACACATCACCGGCTCGCTGGAAACGGGCAAGCGAGCCGACATTGCGATCGTCGAACTAAACCAAACCCACGCGGTGCCCAAATTCCAGCGCGATACTGACGCTATCTACTCTCAGCTCGTTTACGCCGCCAAGAGCACCGATGTGCGTGATTTACTGGTGAACGGGCGTCTACTTATGTGTGACCGCCAATTGCTGACGCTTGAAGAAGAAGTGCTCAAGGCCGAAGCCGAGCAGTTCGCCCGCCGCATCGACTCCTTTTTGATTGCCCGTGAAGGTAATCTGCTATCGAAACTCTTGGCAATTGGCAGCGGCGTCATTCCCCAAGAGTCTTTCGAAATCCAGGTGAAAGTCGGCCTGGAAAGCGTAGACGATATCCTGGCGCAGTTAGCCGACACCAACCCAGAGATGATCATTCCCCGCTCGTCCGTGCGCAACCAATACGATACCTATTTTCTGTTTAAGGGCAGTGAAATGGGGCGGCTGCGCCATAGAGAGGATGAAGTTCTCGATGCTGAGGAAGAGGTACGAGAGGTATTCTACACGATGACGATGATGGGGCCAGCCCGCGAGCGAGAATACGACAACTCTACTGTGCTCACCCGTTCACGCTATGCCGCGCCTGCCGGTCGCAGCCTTCGCTTCTACCGAGAGTACTTCCAACCTGACGAAGAGCGGCAGGTCACCAAACGCCGGCAACGCTATCACGTCATTTACAGGGAAACCGACTTCGCCATCAATCTGGATGAGGTGCAAACCTCAGGAGAGAACAGGCACTACCTTGAAATAAAAAGCCGTACTTGGTCAGCGCGTGACGCTGAGCACAAAGCAGAGCTTATCGGAGAATTGCTGGAGCTTTTCGGCGTCAAGACAGAGGATCTGCTAAAGGTCGAATACGTCGATTTTGTGACTGGAACAGTCTGAAGGAATATCTGAACTCAGTGTCGCTCGTCATTTGAGGCGTTGAGTGCTTCCAGAGCAATGTCCACCTCATCATAAATGGCAAAGAAATCAGTGGTCACGGCCAGTTCCAACACGCGGTGGATATTGCCGGGGAGTCCGGCCAGGGCCATGCTATAGGTTTGCTTGCGCACTTCGAGCAACGTCTTTACACCAGCCATACTCAAGTCCGTCACGTCCCGCATACTGAGCACTATTCTGGACATATCCCTCTGCTGAAACAGCTCATCGAATTGTGCTTCGAAGATCTCAGCGCCATGAGCATCGAAGCGGCCGCCCAGCGTAAGAACTGCAACGTCACCCACCACCTGGGTTCGAACTTGGAAGTCGTGTGTATCCGAGAGATTTATTTCCAGACCTTCCGTGGCCACCAGAACTTCGGGTGGTGCATTGCTCAAGTCTTGTGACATATACTCCACGGTTGCTTGATGGATACGCCAGATTTCATCATCCCCCGCCGCAGGGTCGTGGTGAAAAAGGACCAACTTCTTTACGCCTGCCTGTCGGGCGATGTCGGCACCGATAAGCGCCGAACTGTGCCCCCAATCCTCCCTGATAATGGAATCTCGCACAGAATACATCGAATCGAAAATAAGAACATCAGCACCATTGAAGAAATCAATGTACTCCTTGGTGTGGGAAGCACTGAGACTCTTGTATTCGCCATCAGTTGCAAATACAAACGACGAAGCACTATTCTCAACCCGGTAAGCATATGCAATACCGGGATGCTGAAGAGCTTTGCTCTGGACCTGGAGACCAACCGCCTCTACGATCTCACCCTCTTTAATCTGATTAAACTCCAGGTCCGCCCTCATCTTGCTGAATTGGACAGGAAACCACTCCGTATTCATCTGGTCAATGATCACTTGCTCAACATACGGGTGCACATAATAGATGGTAAAACGATTGCCGGTGACGAAAACCGGTCGAAAGAAAGTGAACCCCTGGATGTGGTCCCAATGAGTGTGAGTGAAAAAAATGGTTGCTTCACCTTGGCCCCTTCCGAACTCTCGCTCCATCAGGGCCTCACCTAATTCGCGTATACCAGTGCCAGCATCAAAGATTACTAAACCTTCTCGCGTCTCAACCGAGATGCACGAGGTATTGCCGCCTACTGTCCCTCGAGTAGCATGGGAAAGACCAGCCACAAACTCTTCAATGGCCCCTGGATTAGAAAGGTTCACTTGCGTGGCTGCCGCCTCTTGCAGCGCGCGAATAATCTTGCCTTGGACATGTGTAGAAGGCAATGGCGCTGGTATTGAGCCACGCACGCCCCAGAACTTGATCAACATCACTGGTCCCTCAACATCGTAACTGCAGGCGTGACAATGAGCCTAGTACACGGGGCGTAAATGGGTCTATAGTTCGTAGTAACGACTTTAGTCGTTTTGGGGCTGGTTAAGCGACTGAAGTCGCTACTACAAACTATTGGCTTACTTACGCCTCAGCGTACTAGCATGCTGCCGGCAGGCTCATAACGAAGGTACTGCCCTGACCTTCTATGCTATCAGCCTCAATCTTGCCTCCGTGCTGCTCCACAACCTGCTTGACCAACGGCAACCCCAGACCTACACCATCGAACAGGTACGGCCCTGCTTGCCGACCACGCTGAAAACGATCAAAAATGCGATCCATTTGATCGGCCGGGATCCCCACTCCCTGGTCTCCAATGGCCAATTGTACCTGCCCAGATCGGCAAGTGACACGTACCGAAACTTCTCCCCCATCAGGGCTGAATTTTGCAGCGTTATCAAGCAGAGCATCTATAGCCCGGTCCAGCCATTCGGGATCACCCATAACACCTGGTATGTTTTCCTCCAATTGCACCCGTATCGATAGGTCAGCTTCGATCGCCTGCTGTCTGCGACGCGCCACAACCTGACTGACGATTTCTGGCAGATACACAGGACTAAACTCAGGCAGTATCAGTTCCATCTCTTGTAAGAACAGAATGTCATTAACTAATTTCACCACCCACTTTACATTCCGCATAGCTCGGTTGACTGCGTATTGGACCTGGTCACCATCTATCCTACCATTCACGACCAGCGTCAGATAACCATTGGCCGACGTGAGAGGTGTTCGTAATTCGTGAGCCACCGTGGTGAGAAATTCAGATCGGGCCTGCTCTTGTTCAGTTAGCTCACGGTTAACGCGCGCAAGCTCCTCGTTCTTCTGGCTTAACTCCGAAATGGCCCTCTGATCGGCCTGGCGTAGACGTTGAGTTAGCCTCCGCATCACGTTCAAAGCCAGAGCCGGATGCTGGGATAGCTCCGCATCGAAATCGTCTTTGCTTATCTCAAGAAGCGTGGTTGGCGTGAGAGTCCGGACGGTTGCCGTGCGGGGCAATGTCTCAATCAGGGCCATTTCTCCAAAGAACTCGCCAGGGCCGTGGCGCTGCAACACATGCTGGGTCTGATCATCGACCTGTTTGGTGACTTCGACCTCGCCCTGGAATATGATGAAGAATGTTTGGCCTACTTCCTCTTCGTGGACAACCACAGCATCCGGCGGGTAGAATCGTTTACGGGCGACTGCTTCAAGATGTTCAAGGCCGTCGCCCTTAAGCCCGGGGAATGTCCGTTGCAAAATATCGGCAACGTCGCTCATAGAGGTCACTATTCTAGAGTGTCCCTTCCAACTCGAGTCATCCAATCATATCTATCCTAACATAAGGCCCCGTCACTGACAATAGGCAATCTGTCCTGTCGCATTAGGCAAAAAAACGTACACCAAGGTGCGTTCGGATTTGGGGGCATCGTAGCATCCTGAGTCTGTCGAAGGATGCGGGCCTCTAAATCTGCCCCCAAATCTGAACGCACCCGACTACTTGAGATTCTATGCACAATGCATATAATAACTCTATCAGGAGAAGAGAAAGGTAGCTCGCTATGACACTCAAAACACACACTTGTGGCCAACTTCGATCAGAAGACGCCGATCAACGCGTTACGTTGGCCGGCTGGGTACATCGTCGCCGTGACCACGGCGGGCTGGTGTTCATAGACTTACGTGACAGGTGGGGCATTACCCAGGTCGTTTTCGACCCAGACAGCTCAGCCGAGGCGCACACGGCAGCCCGCGATTTGAGGGTAGAATATGTCGTGAAGGTGACGGGAATCGTGCGTCGCCGCCCATCTGGACTCGAAAACCCGGACTTGGAGACCGGTGAGATAGAGGTGGTTGCCGCAGAAGCAGAAATACTCAATCCAGCCAATACCCCTCCTTTTTACATCAACAAGGACACACCGGTTGAGGAAGCGCTCCGTCTGCGCTACCGCTACCTGGATCTGCGGCGGCAGCGAATGCAACGTAACCTGATTCTGCGTCACAAAGTTGTGAAATTCATCCGTGATTTTCTTTCAGACGAGCAGTTTATCGAAGTTGAAACGCCGATTCTCTTCAAGAGCACCCCGGAAGGGGCTCGAGATTATCTGGTACCAAGCCGGGTTCATCCAGGCAATTTTTACGCATTGCCGCAAAGTCCCCAGCAGTTGAAACAGCTTCTGATGGTAGCTGGCTACGAACGGTATTTTCAGATCGCCCGCTGCTTCCGCGACGAGGACCAGCGGGGTGACCGGCAACCTGAATTTACCCAGTTGGACCTGGAGATGAGCTTTGTGGATCGTGAAGACGTGATGGACATCATCGAGCGGCTTTATACCGCCATCGCGGAGCAGATCAGCGACAAAAAACTTATGTTCAAGCCATTTAAGCGACTGAGCTACCAGGAGACGATGGAGCGCTTCGGCACCGACCGACCCGATATGCGGTTTGGGATGGAACTGTCCGACATCTCCGACATCGCTGCTGAGTGCGACTTCCGCGTCTTTTCTCAGACGGTTGCCGACGGCGGATTGGTCAAGGGATTGAACGCGCAGGGATGTGGGGTTTACAGTCGTAAGCAGATTGACGAGCTAACCGCCTTCGTTCAGGAATTCGATGCCCAAGGGCTGGCTTGGCTAGCCCTTGACGAGAAGGGAGACGTGCGCTCCTCCTTCACCAAGTTTCTCGCCGACGAGCAGGTCCAGGCCATTATCAAGCGCTTGGACGCCCAGCCGGGCGACTTGCTGCTGTTCGTCGCCGACCGGCCACAGATTGCCAACGAGGCGCTGAGCCGCTTGCGCGTCGCCCTGGGTGATCGGCTCGGATTGCGAAATCCCGACGTGCTGGCTCTGTGCTGGGTGATTGACTTCCCCCTCGTCGAGTGGAACGAGGAGGAGCAACGCTGGGACCCCAGCCACCATCTCTTCACTGCGCCTATGGATGAAGACGTCCCTCTGCTTGATACCGATCCAGGCCAGGCACGTGGCAAGCAATACGATCTGGTATGCAATGGATACGAAATAGCTGGCGGCAGCATCAGGATCCACCGGCGCGAACTTCAGGAGAAAATCTTCGGCCTCATCGGCCTGACTCTCGAAGATGCCCAAAACCAATTCGGGCATATGCTGGAGGCCTTTGAATTCGGCACACCGCCACACGGTGGTATTGCCCCCGGTATTGATCGCTGGGTGATGCTACTGGCCAACGAGCCTAACATCCGGGAGGTAATCGCCTTCCCCAAGTCTCAGAGCGCCGCCGACCTGATGGCCGGCACGCCGTCACCGGTCACCGAAGACCAGTTGAAAATCCTGCACCTGAAACTTGACCTGTGAATCGGGTTGTGAATTTGGTTCGTCGAGGGTCTACCCCCCTGCTCGCCACAGGCAGGCCAGAGAGACCCTCGACGAACGAAGAAACGGTAGGGGAAGAGATGGAACGTAGGATAGTTTATGATACTCCATCTCGCGTATTCCCTCTCGCCCTCTTCTTATTCCTCTTCTCTATATACCTGCTGACCTACAGCCCCCAATTCCACTCGTCCGATGGCCTGGCTATGTTCGCCACCGCCGAGAGCTTGGTTCGCCGGGGTGAGTGGGATGCGGATCAGATCCGCTGGATGGGCCTGGGCCAGGGTATCTTCGGTTCCGATGGGCATCTCTATATACGCAAGGGAATCGGGGTGTCACTGCTGGCGCTGCCGCTGGTCTGGCTGGGAATGATCACGCCTATCTGGGGCGCGGCGACGACCACCCTCCTCTTCAACGCCCTGGTCACTGCGGCGACCGGCGCGCTAGTGCTGCGTTATCTTCAGGCCTTGGGCTACGACGACGGGGTAGCCCTGGCCGCCGGTCTTATTTTCGGGCTGGCAACACCGGCCTGGCCTTACGCCAAGACCTTCTTCAGTGACCCACTGGCCGGACTGTGTCTGGCTGGCGCAGCGCTGGCCCTGCTATATTATCACAAGTCCGGGCGACCTATCCACGCCTTTTGGGCCGGCCTGGCGCTGGCCGTGGCAGTCGCCGCCCGCTACGCGAACGCTGTGCTGGTCCCCCTTTACGCGCTACTGCTGCTCAAATATCAAATATCTGCACTGCACCGTCCTGACAGACGGCACGGGAGCGCAGATGCAAACGCATCAGATGAAAAATCTCTGATCTCTAATCTCAAATCTCAAGCCTGGCGGGCGTGGGTGGCCTTTGGGATACCTCTGGTTGCCACTGCAATCGCTCTTGCTTATTACAACCTGGCCCGCTATGGCAACCCGCTCAACACCGGCTATCTGCCCGAGGAAAGCTTCAGCGGCGTCTGGTGGCAGGGCGTCGCCGGTATGTTGATCAGCCCGGGACGAGGCCTCCTCCTCTACGCGCCGGCGCTGCTAATCACCCTGGCTGCCGCCCCGGCCTTTTTCCGCCAACATCGGGCTGAGGCAGCCCTCGACTGGGCCCTTATCATCGCCCACGTGCTGCTCTATGGCAAATGGTTTATGTGGCACGGCGGCTACGCCTGGGGCCCACGCTTTATGGTGCCCACGCTTCCTTTTTTTGTGATCGGCATGGCACCGGCGATAGAGCGGGCCAAAGAACCAAGTTGGTGGCGGCGCGGCATCGTATTACTGATAGTTCTCAGCGTCTTAATCCAGATACTTGGACTTAGCGCCCATTTCGAGCTGTTCCAGACCCGTCTGCTCGACACAGGGCTGCCCCTCTTCGCGCCCATCACCTTCTTTGCTCCCCGCTATTCGCCCCTCATCGGTCAGTTCCAATTCCTGCGACCCGAGTACCTGGACTTCGCATGGATAAACGCGGGCCACGTAGACTGGCCGCTACTGGCCGCGCTGATAGTGGCCGTACTCGCCAGTGGGTGGTGGCTCTGGAAGACTGGAAGATTACCCGGAGACCCACCATCCAACCATCCGACCATCCAACCACCCAACCATCCAATCACCCAACTACCCAACCATCCAACCATCCAACCACCCAACCACCCAATCACCCAACCATCCAACCATCCAATCACCCAACCATCCAACCATCTAATCTTCCCATCTTCCATCCTTCCAATTCTCCTCACCCTGACCGCCACGGTCTGGCTGCTGGCCCGCGCTCACGCGCTTCAACCAGACGACCTGGCTGGCGCAGTGAGTACGCTCAATGCTAATACGACGGCTTCCGATGCCGTGATCACCGGGACACCTGATGACTCGGTGGCCGTTGCCGACCTGTATACGGGACGAGCCGACGTGCTGGGGCTCAGCGCCGGTGCACCATTCGACGAAGACACGACGGGCATACTGGCCAAGACAGTCGAAAAGCATCCGCGCGTGTGGTGGCTGCCTAACTGGCTGCCACCGGAGGATATCGGAATCGAGCGCTGGCTGATGGGCCACGGCTTTCGCGTCCAGGAAAGCGCCTTCGGTCAGCAGCGACTGGTCCAGTTCTACTTCCCACCCCAGCCATTGGCTGAAGCTACCCTCAGAGCCACCTTTGGCGATGCCATCGTCTTGGAGCACGCTGTGATAGCGCCCACTTCTCAGCCTGGGGGCGTGCTACCCGTTGCCCTCCACTGGAAGGCAAAACAGCCCATGTGGGAGGATTACCATGTCTTCGTCCACCTGCTCGATCTGGAAGGCAATCGTATCGCTCAATCCGACAACCAGCCCGCCCTGTGGACTCGCCCAACCTCCAGTTGGACACCAGGAGAGCTTGTCGAAGACCGGCACGCCCTGGCATTGCCCGAGAATCTGCCCGCAGGCGACTACACGCTCGTCGCCGGTCTCTATCTGCCGGCGAGCGGCGAGCGGCTGCTGACCGCGAGTGGAGAGCCTCTCGTCTCCCTCGGTACCATTCGGGTCCAGAAATAAATAGGACTTCCGAAATCTTAAAGACTTCGGAAGTCCTGACCGCTCAGCAATTGCCGGCTTCCACGCGGTGTTTACCGCCGGCAACCTCCACGAGAGCCGCCAAGCCATCCACCGCCAACACCACGTCCACGGCCCATCTGCTGACCGGCGCTGAGATAGTCACATACCCCGTCGCCATCCTCATCTACGAAGTTATCGCACACACCATCACCGTCTTGGTCAACCAAGCCACGCCCACGGCCCATCCACTGCCCGGCATCCGGACGGTCACACACACCGTCACCGTCCTCGTCAACAAAGTTGTCGCACACACCGTCGCCATCTGCGTCAACCAAGCCACGCCCACGGCCCATCCACTGCCCGGCATCCGGGCGGTCCCATACGCCGTCGCCGTCTGCGTCAACCAAGCCGCGTCCACGTCCCATCCACTGGTGGGTGCCCAGACGGTCACACACACCGTCGCCATCCTCGTCCACGAAGTTATCGCACACACCGTCGCCATCTGTGTCGACGAAGCCAGCCCCTTGACCGGGCGGCGTGCCAGGTTCCGGCCCCTGGGCCATCGCTACGCCGAGCATCGTCACCACCAACACGGCGACAATTACACCAACGCCGATACCTGTCCAGAATCGCCAACTCTTTAACACTGTAACCTCCCGATTATGCAAATAATTCTCGCTTGTGCACTTTAATTATACCCCCCAATATTGAAGAAATTGTGAACAAGGTATGGTCAAATTGTGAAGAACACCCAAGGGAGAGACCTCTCGACACAGAACACAGATCGTGTTACAATGATCTTGACATATCCGATCTTCTGTGCTGCCATCTTTCTTCCATTCCAATCTTTACATTCAGGAGCGACACGTGGCTACTGTCTTTATGAAGTGGCTAGAAACAACACCCACCGACTACGATCGTGGGATTCAACTGCTCACCCTGGGACGTTTGAAGACGATCAAAGAGCATATTGCGACCGACTGCGTGCGGCCCGGCGACCGGGTGCTGGAGATTGGCTGTGGCACCGCCACCCTGGCGCTGATGATGGCCCAACGCGGTGCTACAGTCGTCGCCATCGACTCATCCCCTCCTATGCTGGCCGAAGCCCGGCGCAAAGCAGATGACGCCGGCCTGAGCGAAACCATTGATTTCCACGAGATGGACGCCTCGGAGCTGAGCGATCATTTCTCCCCTGCCTCATTCGACGTCATTGTCAGCACACTGACCTTCAGCGAATTCCCTCCCGAGGCACAGCACTACGTCCTGAACGAGGCGTGCCAATTGCTGCGCCCCGACGCTCGATTGCTCATCGCTGACGAGGTTGTGCCAGACGGGATGGGAGCACGGCTGCTCTTTTACGCCATACGCCTTCCACTCGTCGTCATCACCTGGCTGCTGACGCGTACCACCACCCGCGCCCTGAGAAATTTCCCAGCGACCCTGGCGGAGGCCGGTTTCGCACCACAGGTTGTCGAATCCAGGCTGGGAGGCAGTTTGCAACTCATCCAGGCACTGCCTATCGCCGAAGCCGAGCCCTCCCTACCTAAGGAGGAGGGAGGCATTAAAACGTGTTGCCTGCCCTGTGCCGTCGAGTCGGCGGTGACCAAGGTGTCCGGCAAGACTGCCGCGCCAACATTGACTCGCGCCCCGTTTCCAGGGGCGATCCCCCAACTGCGCCACCGGGTCACGCTTAAAACGGTTCTACTCGACCTGCTCAGCCTGGTCAACCGCTTCATCCCACCCTACCCCAAGATAGCCACCGGGCTTTACCGGGTGGGGAACCCAGACCGCGAGAGCCCGGTGCTGGTTACCGGCAACTACGAGCTGACGGCCCGGCGATTGGTGCGCGAGCTGGATGGTCGCGTGGATTGCTGGTTACTCATAGCCAATAGTCGCGGCATCAACGTCTGGTGCGCGGCCGGGGGCGGCCACTTCACCGCCGATAATGTGATTTCGGCCATCAAAACCGGCGGCGTACAGGACGTAGTGGATCACCACGCCCTGATTTTGCCCCAACTGTGTGCCAACGGCGTGGATGGCTGGCGAATTCGTCGCGAGACCGGATGGGGCGTCCACTGGGGGCCGGTACGTGCCCGTGACGTACCTGCTTATCTGGCCGCCGGGCGGGTAAAGACCGACGCGACGCGCTGGGTTACCTTCCCCCTACGCGACCGGTTGGAGATGACGGTCGTAAGCACCATCTTCTTCGGCGTGTTGCTGGCCATCCCCTTCGCCATCTTCTGGCCGCATCTGCTGGGGTTGACGCTGGGCGCGCTGGTCGTGCAAGCCCTCACCTTTGGGCTGTTTCTGCCCTGGATCCCGGGCCACGACGGTCTGGTGAAGGGGATTTTCCTGGTTGCGGCCACGGTGTTAGGGGTCATTCTCTGGGGTCAACTGGCCGGCGACTGGCCGCTGACCACCTACATCAACCGCAGCCTGGGGCTGGGCTTCCTGGCCTACTTCATAGCTGGCGAATTCCAGGGTATGAGCCCTTTGATGCGGGGTGAGGCCAACTGGGACGTCGAGGCTGGCGTCGGCTTGTTGACCCTGCTGGCCTATGGGGCCAGTCGAGTACTGCTGGGTGCGTAGGAAATAGCTATGAACTGGCGCGAAATGTTGAAAGAAGAGATGAAGCACCTCACCGTCGCCCGGCGATTACAGATCCACTTCGACCCTGACAAATGCACCGGCGTGTGGGAGTGTTACCAAGTCTGTCCCGTCGGCTGTTGGATGCCTGACCCAGAAGCGCGCAAAGTCAACTTCCACAATGGGGACCGCTGCATCGCCTGCGGCGCGTGCGTGCTTCAGTGCCCAGAAGGGGCGATTGAATTGACTGCGTGAATTGAGCTTGCAGCTTACCTGTGGTATACTGGCCCCCGCAGACATCCAACCACGCAAGGAGGCACCATAATGGCCGTAAACCAGGAATTGTTGGAAATACTCCGTTGTCCCTACTGTGTGAGCGGCGAGACCCGCAAACCGGGCGACGACCCCGGCCAATTGGAGCTGGTCCGTGACGGCCAGTGGCTGGTCTGCCAGGAGCCGGACTGCGGTCGCAAGTACCCTATCCGAGAGGACATCCCGGTGATGCTCATCGAGGAAGGGGACAAATGGGCCAACACGCCGGTAGAGGAGCTGCCCGAGCCGGGATCGCTGGTTTAGTCTGAATGTGAAGATTCAATCGTGGATAACAGCCTGCCTCTACCATTCGGTGAGGCAGGGGTTTTTTGTTCGTGCAACAAGGAGAGGATAACCGATGAAGAGATGGTTGTTAGCGATTCTGTTTGTTCTTAGCCTGTGGCTTCCGGCGCAGGCCGCGGCCCAGGACTCTATTCGAGTGCATGACCAGAGCGTAGAGACCGCCTTCCGTGACTATATCACTTTCAACATCAACGTGGAGAGCGACAGCCCCATAACCGAGGCGCGCCTGCTATACCGGGTTGCCGGGCAGATTGCTACCGCACGGGGCGACGCAGAGATCGAGCCCGACACCCAGGTGGAAGCCAGCTTTACCATAGACCAGGAGCGGGACTATCTCCCTCCCGGCACCGAGCTGGAATACTGGTGGAAAATCGAGGACGAAGCCGGCAACGAATTAAAAACCGAGCCTCAGCCCCTGGTCTATGTGGACGACCGGCACGACTGGCAGACGCTGAGCAGCGATCGCCTGGCGCTGTACTGGTACCTGGGGGACCGAGCTTTTGGGGAGGCTTTGTTTGACCAAGCCAACAAAACACTGGACCAGATAGAGGCCGAGGCCGGTGTGAAAGTAGAATTTCCGGTGAAAATCTTCATCTACGGCAACTTTTCCGATCTGCGTGACGCTATCGCCGTGGGCGCGCAGGAGTGGACTGGTGGCCAGGCATTCACCGACCAAGGAGTGATCGTCATCGGCGTGTCACCCAGTGACCTGACCTATGGATTGGTAGCCACGCCCCACGAATTGACGCACCTGGTCATCCACCAAGCTACTGACAATCCCTATGGCGACATCCCGCGCTGGCTTGACGAAGGACTGGCCGTATATATGTCTGGGGAGCTGGATGCTGGCTGGCGCGGCTATCGCGCGCAGGTCGCTGACAGCGCTAAGTCGGACAAGCTGATGACGCTACAAACCCTCTCCAGCAGCTTCCCCGCCGATTCTGAACTGGCGGGCCAGGCCTACGCCCAGAGCGGCGCCGTCGTCGAGTTCGTCATCCAGAATTACGGCGAGGATGCCATGGCCGAACTACTGGACATTTTCTCCGAAGGCGCCCTTTACGACGATGCGCTGGAGGAGGCATTGGGCGTCGACACCTGGGAACTGGACAACGCCTGGCGCGAGAGCATCGGCGCCCCGTCCCTGGAGATTCCGGCCGTCGCCTCAGGCGAGACAACCCCAGCCACAGAGGAACCAGTTCCCGCCACTGAAGAACCGGCTCCGGTCGAGGCCCCCGCTGAGCCGGCTATGACGCCCGCCGCATCTGAGGCGCCATCCTCCCCGAAAGGTGGCAGTCTGGCTCTTCCCTGCCTGGGGAGCAGCCTGACGGTGGTAGCTGTGTTGGGGCTGTTTGTCCTCTTCCGAGCACGAGGTAGCGCAGCGGCATAGCCTCATCATTCAGAAGCCATCCGATAAGGATACTGGACGAAGACGGATAAAAAAGATTAAGAAAAGGGAGCGCGCGCAACAATAGTGACCCCAACAGAAAAAGCTGCCATCTACGAACGCGTGACGCAGGAGATTGAGGCCACCCTGGAAGGCGAGACGGACCTTCTGGCCGCCATGGTCACCGTGGTCTGCCTTTTGCACCAAGCCTTTGATAGCTACTTTTGGACCGGCTTTTACCGGCGCGTAGGGCCGGATGAACTATTGATTGGACCATATCATGGCACACTGGGCTGCCTGCACATCAGTTTCGACCGGGGTGTGTGCGGCGCCTGCGCCCGTAGCCAACAGACAATCATCGTGCCTGACGTTCACCAATTTCCTGGCCACATCGCCTGCAATCCTGACTCCAAGAGTGAAATCGTGGTGCCCATCTTCGACCAGGCTGGAGACCTCATCGCTGTATTGGATGTGGACAGCGACCAACACAATGCCTTTGACGAGCTAGACCAGCGCTACCTGGAGCGAATCGTGTCCCTGCTGGCCCACTTCAATCCAGCCCCTGTCATTTGGCAATAGACAGTAACAGTGTCAGTAGACAGCAGCCGGTAGACAGAGAGAAACAAATGGCCTTATTCCTCATGATGGGCCGCTGAACGAAACTGTTCTCCCGCCTACCACCTACTGTCTACTGTTACTTGAGGAGCAACCCGATGCTAAACAAAGTACGCGAGCTGACGCCCGACGAACTCAACTTTGTCTGCGACCCGGCTCAATTCAAATTCGAGACCACCGATGAACTGCCCGAGTTACAGAAAATCATCGGACAGGATCGCGCAGTGCGGGCCATTGACTTTGGCGTCGAGATCCCCAGTTACGGTTTCAACATCTACGTCATGGGATCGGCCGGCACCGGCAAGACAACGACTGTGCAGACCTTTCTGGAACGCCGAGCCAGCCAGGAACCGGTACCCGATGATTGGTGCTACGTGAACAACTTCGTGGACCCCAAACGCCCACGCGCAATCCAATTGCCGCCTGGCTACGGCAACCAATTGCGCAACGACATGGCAGAGTTCATCCAGGACCTTCATCGTAGCATTCCCAATGCTTTCGACAGCGAAGACTACCAGCGTCGAGCAGAAGCCATCGTGCGGGAGATGGAGCGAGCGCGCAACCAGCGGCTCAAGGAACTGGACGCCGAAGTAAGTCACCAGGGATTCGCTCTGGCACAGACAGCGATGGGCCTGGTGGTGGCGCCAGTAGTCGAAGGCCAAGTGGTCGGTCCTGACCAATATGCCCAACTCCCTGAGGAAGCTAGAAACGATTTTGAAGCTCGGCAACAGGATTTGCAGCACGATCTTGAATACGCAATGCGGGAAGTGCGAGGGCTGGAAAAGAAGGGCAAAGACCAGATGCACACCCTCGACCGGGAGGTAGCCAACTTTGTTGTCGGAGACTGCATCGATGACATTAATGAGAAATATGCTGACTTCGACGAGGTAATCGAATACCTGGCGGAAGTGCGAAAGGATGCCGTCGAGAATATCGCCGATTTTCGTCAGGGGGAGGAGAGAGCTCAGGGCAGCGAGGCCAACGCGCCGATACCTGGGCAATCCAGAAAGCCAGTCGACCCATTCAGACGTTACATGGTAAACGTCATTGTTGACCACAGTAACTCTGAGGGAGGGCCAATCGTCTACTCGACCAACCCAACGTATCGCAACCTGGTGGGGCGTATCGAGCAGGAAGTCCATTTTGGTATGCTGACCACCGATTTCATCCACATCCAGGCCGGTTGTCTGCATCAGTCCAACGGTGGCTATCTGGTGGTGAACGCACAAGATCTGCTGGGTTATCCCTTTGCCTGGGATGCGCTCAAGCGAACCATCAAGAACCAAGAGATCCAGATAGAGATGATGGATGAGGCTCTGCCGGTCACCGCTACCACCGCCCTCGAACCTAAACCCATCCCCTTTAAGGCAAAGGTTATTCTAATCGGGGACATCAGCACCTATTACATGCTCTATGACCTCGACGAGGATTTTCGCAAGCTCTTTAAGGTGCGAGCTGACTTTCGCTACACAATGGACCGCACACCTGAGGCTATGCATAGTTACGCCGAATTCATCGCCTCGCGGGTTCGTGCAGATAATCTGATATCCTTCGACCGGACGGCCGTCGCTAAGGTCATTGAATTTGGTGCGCGAGTGGCGGAAGACAAGGAGAAGCTGGCCGCTCGCTTCGTAGACGTGGTAGAAGTGATCCAGGAAGCCAGCCATTGGGCGAGCAAAAATGGCCATGAGGTGGTCACCAGCGCCGACGTGGACCAAGCTGTTGAAGAACGGCGCTATCGCGCCAGCCATCTAGAAGAGCAAATTCAGGAACGCATTCTGGAGGGCACTGTCCGTATCCAAACTGAGGGAGAGGCGATAGGCCAGGTCAACGGACTGAGTGTGCTGCACATGGCCGATTACGAATTCGGCACCCCATCGCGTATATCTGCCCAAACCTATATGGGGCGTGGGGGCGTGGTCGCCATTGACCGTGAGGCCAATCTGACCGGCAACATCCACAACAAGGGTGTGCTGATCTTGCAAGGCTACCTGGGAGGAAGATACGCCCGCGAGAAAGCCCTGAGCTTATCAGCTAGCCTTACGTTTGAGCAGAACTACAACCGCATTGAAGGCGACAGTGCCAGCTCCACGGAGCTATACGCACTCCTGTCGGGCTTAAGTGGATTGCCCATCCGCCAGGATCTGGCCGTGACCGGGTCGGTGGATCAGCAGGGACGAGTCCAGGCCATCGGGGGCGCCACCGCCAAGATTGAAGGCTTCTTTGACGTCTGCAAAGCACGCGGACTGACCGGCACCCAGGGAGTCCTCATCCCCGCCGATAACGTGCGACATCTGGTCTTGCGCCCTGATGTCGTGGAAGCGGTAGGCGAAGGCAAATTCCATATCTACGCCGTGGAAACCATCGACCAAGGCATTGAGTTACTGACGGGCGTACCAGCCGGCGAGGCCGACGAGGAGGGTAACTACCCCGAAGGAACTGTCAACTACTTGATCCAACAGAGACTGCTGGAAATGGCAGAGGAGAAAACAGAAGAGGAAGAGAACACAGACGAAGAAGACTCCTCCTCGTCCAAGACCAACCAGGCCGAAGGAGACTCAACCGAGGAGGACTCGGAGGAGAAATAAAAGCGAATCGGCAAATTGGCGAATCAACAAATCTGCAAATCTGCAAGCATTCTGTTCAAGATACGGACCTAGCTGCCCTACCCGTTTTAATGGTAAGGCATAGAGGGCAGATCCGACGGTAAAGGGAGAATTTTTTGCAGATTTGCAGATTTGTTGATTTGCTCGTTACGCCTCAATCGCAGAGCGAGCCGTCTCAGCCAGGCTAGCAAACCCTTCGGCATCGCGCACGGCCATATCCGCAAGAATCTTACGGTCTAGCTCAATGCCAGCCTCTTTCAATCCAAACATAAATTGGCTATAGTTCAAGCCGTTCTGGCGAGCGGCCGCGTTGATGCGCGTAATCCACAAGCGGCGGAAATCGCGCTTTCGAGTCCGCCGATCACGGTAGGCGTACCACATCGATTTCATCGTCGCTTCATTGGCACGCCTGAAGAGGTTATGCTTTGTCCCTCGTTGCCCCTTGGTCTGGGCAATTATCTTCTTGTGTCGTCTCTGGGTCCGAGGACCCGCTTTCACTCTAGTCACGAGACATCTCCATATACAAATAATAGCTCAACGCGCTAGTCGTCACTTAGGAAGCGTCCAAGAATAACTCCCTGTTTTCGAGCGAAAATTCCGGGTAAAACCTGTCAAAATGTGCAAAGTTATTTTTGGACGCGGCCTTATCACTTCTTGCCGAGATAAGGAGCTAAGCGTTTTACACGCTTCTTGCTGCCGGGATTCTCCACCTCGATCATCTGATCGAATAACACCTTTACCCGGCGCGGCTTCTTGCGACGCAGGTGACTCTTACCAATCTTGGTGCGCATCAACTTGCCCTTGGCCGTGTAACGAAAACGCTTGGCAGTCGCCTTATGGGTTTTGATCTTTGGCATGATCCTCTCAACTCCTGAAGTCAGAACTCACCCCCCTTGCTTCGGGGGGTGTATTATCTACATGATTATGCTTTACATCTGAATGCAAAGTAATCCAATAAACATCAATTAGCAAATGACAGTCTGGGATAAGAAAGTCCGCAAACAGGCCAGTCGCAGTTCACACTTTGGACGGCGCTAGAATCATCAACATTGTCCGGCCCTCCATTTCGCCTGCTTTCTCGACCACCGCAACGTCACTCAGATCTTTAGCTATCCGGTCGAGCAGATCCCTGGCAACTTCAGGATGAGTGATCTCTCGACCCCGGAAACGAATACGAACCTTGACTTTAGCTCCCCTTTGAAGAAACCGGCGCGCGTCACGGATTTTATAAGCGATGTCGTGCTCACCGGTCTTGGGGCGCAAACGGATCTCCTTGACTTCTGTTTGCTTTTGAGTCCTACGAGCCTCGCGCTCTCTTTTAGACCGTTCGTAGAGGAACTTGCCGTAGTCCATCAAACGGCAGACAGGCGGCTGAGCGTTGGGAGCTACCTCTACCAAGTCGGTATCCCGCGTACGGGCGATTTGAAGCGCTTCAACAATGGGGACGACACCAAGCTGAGCCCCATCTTCGTCAATCAGGCGGACTTCTGACGCCCGAATTTCCTCATTGATACGCTGGTCCTTGCTGCTAATTGCTTCTTCTCCTTCTTTACCTCCGTCGCAGGCTGAGGCAGTCACCGGCGACGCCTACAAAAAGTTAACAGCCAACGGCTTCTTGGCCACCTTGAAAAACTCCAGCGCAAGCCAGGGCTGGCGACACCAAACTATAGCATAGTTACACGCTTAAGTCAAATTAACGCCGTCTCTGCTCTAAATCGAGGCGCGCTCAGAACAGGTACAAATGTTTGACGATACGCCTTAACAGTGGTATTATTACGTATGGCCTAAGGGTCAGCGTTGCCCCCCAATCCGGGACATGCCAGGGTGGATGGGGGGTTTGTATTTGGGGCACGCTGGGCTATTCTGCAATCTGAACTCAAGCTAGCACCTATCCTGTTTCCCTCCCCGAAAAGGTGTGGTCGAAATATGCGCGTTGGTATTGACGCACGCCTGGTATACTACAGCCGGGCTGGAATAGGGCAATACATTATGCGGCTGGCTGAAGCATTAACCAGCCTGAACACCCACCATGATGAGTTCGTGCTTCTTCAAAGTCGGAAAGACAACACACAGATTGTAGACGGCCACAACTTCAGCCGAGCGTCGCTGTGGACACCCAGCCACCACTGGGCCGAGCAAACCACATTGAGATTTGAGATAGGACATCTGCACCTGGATCTTCTACATAGTCCCGATTTTATCCCTCCTTTCCGGCGCAATTGCAAATCCGTTATCACCGTTCACGACCTGGCTTTTTTGCTTTACCCTCACTTTCTGACCAGAGAGGCAGCGCGTTACTACGGCCAGATTGATCAAGCTGTGCGCAACACCGATTACATTATCGCCGTTTCGGAAAGCACTCGGCAAGACACAATCAAACTGCTGGGTGTCGCTGAACGCAAAATCACCGTCATCCATGAAGCAGCCAACCCGATCTACCGGCAGGTGGATGCGGATGAGGCCCGCCGTCGCGTGTCTGAAATGTACGGCCTTGATCGAGACTTTGTCTTGTTTGTGAGCACCATCGAGCCGCGCAAGAATCTTCCAGGCCTGTTACAGGCCTATCGCAAACTGCTCGACGACTACAAAGTCCCCGAGGGATTGGTTTTGGCGGGCTCACGAGGCTGGCTCAGCGAAGAAGTTTACAGCATGGTCGAGACCCTAAACTTGGAAGAACACGTTCGTTTCTTGGGGCGGGTACCGTCGGAGCATCTGGTCTACCTGTACAATGCAGCCCGGCTGCTAGTCCATCCGTCATTCTATGAGGGATTCGGCCTTCCGCCGCTGGAAGCCATGACCTGCGGCACGCCAACGATTGTATCTAATGTATCAGCCCTACCTGAAGTGGTGGGCGATGCAGCCATCCTCGTTAATCCACACGACATCGACGGTCTCACGGTAGCTATGTGGCGAGTACTTACCGATGAGGATCTCCGAACCAGCTTGATCACGAAGGGGCTAAAGCGCGCCAGCTTATTCTCCTGGGAACGCGCCGCTCGAGAGACCCTGAAAGTATACCGTCGGGTAGTGGAATGACGCAAAGACAATGCGACTTCTGCTGCTAACCCCCCAGTTGCCCTATCCCCCCCACCAGGGAACCAGCCTGCGCAATTACAACCTCATCGCGCAATTGGCCAAACGACACCAAGTCTGCCTGCTGACCTTTCTGGAATCAGACCAGTCCCTCGACGATGCCGGCCCGTTGATAGAGGCATGCGAATGGGTTGACACGCTGCCTGTTCCCCGGCGGAGCAATGCCACCCGCCTGCGCCAAATGCTAACCACACGCCGCCCCGATATGTCCTGGCGACTGTGGTCACCCCCCTTTCGCGACCGCCTGACCATGCGGCTGGCTGAGACCTCCTTCGATGTAGTTCAAATCGAGGGTATCGAGCTGGCTCCCTACGTGCCCACCATCGAAGCTGCCCCGTCGCGCCCGCTGACCGTATACGAGGATCACAACGCCGAGTGGGTGCTGCAAAAGCGCGCCTGCCTTACCGACTTGCGCATCCCCCGGCGCTGGCCCGCGGCCTTTTATTCCTTCGTACAGTGGATGCGCCTGAAAGGCTACGAAGCCGACGTATGCCGCTGCGCCGATCACGTCGTCGCTGTGTCTGAAGCCGACCGAGATGCGATACTGGCCGTGGCACCAGGCGTGACGATCAATGTCGTGCCCAATGGCGTTGACTTAGATGAATACACCGCCTACAATGGGCCGGTTGAGCCTTGTGATCTGGTTTTCACCGGTAAGATGGATTTTCGGCCGAACGTGGACGCTATGCTCTGGATGGGGCGCGAGGTGTGGCCTCTCATCCGGCGTCGCCGCCCCGAGTCGAGGATGGCCATCGTCGGTCAACGCCCCCACCCCAGACTGGAACCGTTGCACGAGGAGGCCGGCATCACCATCACCGGATGGGTACCCGACGTGCGTCCCTACATCGCCGGGGCCACTGTTTATGTGGCCCCACTGCGCGTGGGTGGTGGCACGCGACTGAAACTGCTTCAAGCTATGGCAATGGGCGCAGCAATTGTGGCCACCTCGCTAGGGGCCGAGGGATTCCCGGTGACGCATGGCCGTGAACTGCTGTTAGCCGACACCCCCGGAGATTTCGCCCAGGCTGTATTGCGCCTGCTGGAAGACCCGGAACAACGTAACCAATTGGGCAGATCAGCTCGCCGATTCGTGGAAGCTACCTACGGCTGGGATACCCTGGTACCAAAGTTAGAGGCCCTATACGACAACACGCCGCGTGCCGAGCACTCCTAGCACACTCGAGCCGCACTCTTCAATATCCTATCTGACAGTGTGCTAGCGATCCTTGGGGAAACGGGGACGAGGGCGAGGCTTGACGTGAACTAGCTCAGGGTTAAGACAGCTATATACTGCGCCGTAGATGAAGAGGATAAGCCAGGCACCGAAACCAATGAGAGCTGCTACTAACTGAATGTCCATTCCATTCCTTTACTTGCTAAGGAAGCGTCCAGAAATAACTTTCTATTTTCAGGTCAAAATTCCGAGTGAAATATTTCAAAATGCACAAAGTTATTCTTGGATGCGGCCTAAGCGTAACCTAAAGAAATACTCATCCGCGGTCTCCGAAAACTTGGATGCGTCGCGTATGGTCTTTCTTATCTCATTCCCACACCAGATGATGTGACTCTACCACACCATCACTTACTTCGGGGTAAAAAAGACGTAAAGACTACGTAAAAATTTAGTAAAAAAAGGAAACATGACCGATAAACCAAAACCGATTATTATCCTGGCTTGCCAAGTGATGCAGAGCCTCATCCAGCCTCACCTGGCCGATGATGGTAAAATTCCAACCCTTTATATGGACTACGGCCTCCACATCCGGCCAGAGAAAATGGCACCCACCCTCCAAGATCAGCTCGACGCGCTGCCTGAGCCTAGCCTGGTGCTGATCGGCTATGGTCTGTGCGGCAACGGCTTGGACGGACTCAAGGCTGGACGCCACACACTGATCATCCCCCGCGCCGACGATTGCATTACCATCCTGCTCGGCTCATACCAGGCCTACATTCAGGCTTTTCGCGAGGAACCCGGCACCTACTATCTTACTAAAGGTTGGCTGGAAAGCGGCAGCGACCCGCTGAAAGAGTATCGCCAGTACGTGGACCAATACGGAGTTAAGAACGCCGATTCACTCATCGACGTGATGTATGGTCGGTATAAACGTCTTTGCTTTGTAGCCCATAACCAGGCAGACCTGGATGAGTACCGTCCGCAGGCCACAGAGGTCGCTGAATTTTGCGCTCAACGCTGGGGAATGACCTACGAGGAGCGTATCGGCTCGGATGAGTTGATTCGACGTTTGCTGGAGGCTCCCCAAAGACCGGACGGCCTCGGAGATGACTTGGTCGTCATACCCCCAGGGGGCGCCGTCGAACAGAAGATGTTCATTCGAATGCAAGACTCGTGAGGTGAACCATGCACAATGCCATCACCGACGTCGAGGGGATCGAAGTCGGTCACTGGACTGACTTGGAAGCAGCCACCGGTTGCACGGTGATCCTGTGTCGCCAGGGGGCGGTTGGCGGTGTAGACGTGCGTGGCTCCGCGCCCGGCACCCGCGAGACTGACCTGATGCGCCCGATGAATTTAGTGCAACAAGCACACGCGGTGCTGCTGACCGGCGGCAGCGCCTATGGCCTGGACGCAGCGGGCGGGGTGATGCGTTGGATGGAAGAACGGGGCATCGGCTTTAACGTGGGTGTAGGTGTAGTGCCTCTTGTTGCCTCAGCCGTATTATTTGACCTGGCCATCGGCCAGCCGGACGTACGTCCCGGCCCGGATGCCGGTTATGCTGCCTGTCAGTCTGTGAATAATGGACCGGTCGATGAGGGGTGCGTTGGTGCCGGGACGGGCACAACTGTTGGCAAGTTGCTGGGACCTCCTTTCGCCACTAAGAGCGGCCTGGGCACGGCAGCACGCCGTATCGCTGGCGACGTGACGGTCGGCGCACTGGTGGCGGTCAATGCGTTTGGCGATATAGTGGACCCGAAGACCGGAGAGGTCATCGCCGGACCGCGTGATCCAGGAGGGCAGGGATTCGTCAATACGATGGAACGGCTGCACGGTGACCTGAGCCAGACAATGCTCGCTTTTCCAACCAACACAACGCTGGCCGTCGTTGCCAGCGACGCAACGCTCACCAAAGAGGGTGCGAATAAGATGGCCCAGATGGCCCACGACGGCCTGGCCCAGGTCATTCGTCCCGTTCACACCATGCTCGATGGAGACACCATCTTCGCCCTGGCCACCGGGCGGCGGGAAACTCCCGTAGATGTGAGCGCGGTAGGCGCTGTGGCGGCCTCAGTCCTGGCCGAGGCAGTCCTGCGCGCCGTCCGACAAGCAACATCGTTGGCGGGGGTGCCGGCGGCACGGGATTTGCCTTAATGCACAAGAGCCGAGCATACCTGTGGTATGCAACACTTCTGCTGATTTGTGCCGCAGCCTTTCTTCTGGCGGCCCTTATCTCTCAGGGCATCTTCGAACGCATCCCCCACGTTGAGGATGAGGCCGCCTACCTCTTCCAGGCCCAGGTCTTTGCCCAGGGGCGGCTCAAGGTGCCCACCCCTCCCTACCCCGCCTCGTACTGGTCCCCTTTCGTCCTCGATTTCCAGGGCCAACGCTTCGCCAAGTACCCACCCGGCTATCCCCTACTACTCAGCCTGGGCGTACTCGCCGGGGAGCCTTGGATCGTCAACGCGCTGTTGGCGTCACTTACTTTGTGGGTCTTGGCCTACGCAGGACGCGTCATCTATTCACCTGTCACCGGATTGCTGGTCGCAGTGCTGGGTCTGGCCACACCTGTCTTTTTGGCCATGTCGGGCATGCTGCTCTCTCATCCCACATCATTGTTCTTCACCACTGCGTTCCTGTGGGCCTACGCCAGTCTGATTGAGAAGCCGGCTGATAGCCACCGCTGGCCATTCGCAATTGTGACCGGCCTGGCCTTGGGCTGCCTGTTTATCACCCGCCCCTTCGACGCCATCGGGGTAGGTCTTCCTTTCGCTCTTTACCTCTTGGTGTGGGGCCTGCGAGTTGATCGGGACCTGATACACCAGGGAATCATCATTGCGGCCATCGTCATACTTTTTGGCCTTCTGCTGCTGGCTTACTGGTATAGCCTGGCCGGGACCCTTGGCAATCCATACACCCTACTTTGGCCCTATGATCGACCTGGCTTTGGCCCCTACTTTGGCGTCGAAGGACACACATTTGCTACTGGTCTCCGCTACCTACGCGTTAACCTGCGCGACCTGACCACCGGCTTCCTGGGCTGGCCGGGCCACCTAAACATTCTCTTTCTGCTTCTGCCCTTCACCCTCCGGCCGCGCAACCGGTGGAACTATTTGCTATTGGCCAGCTTTCTTTCCCTGGCGTCGCTGCACGTCTCGTACTGGTACTACGGTGGCCGCGACGCCGGATTCCCACGCTACTATTATGCCGGGCTGCCTATGCTCCTGCTGCTAACCGCCCGAGGTATCGAACTCTCAGCCGCTGCCCTAAACCGTCTCTACCTCCGCACCCGCCTCCCCTACGGCGAATCCGCTCCCGACACCAACTTACCAATTACCAATCTACCGATCTACCTGGTCTTAATCGGCCTGGTTATCTACAACGCCCTGGTTTTCCTGCCGCCCAATCTAAACGCATTTCGGGGCAAGTCAGGCATCACTGCCGCACCGCTGGAAGTGGTCCAGGACGCAGGTGTTACCGACGCCGTCGTGTTTGTCACCGACGTCGATCATTGGTACGACTTCGCCGTTTTCTTCTCCGTCAACAGCCCGACCTTGGATTCGGAGATAGTCTATGCCATCTATCACAACCGGCCACAAGTCCAGGCCGTCAAGGATCTATTTCCCAACCGTGACTGTTACATCCAGAGCGGCGCACAACTCAGCCCTTGTTCTTTTTGACAGATTGATACCTCTTCCACAATGTGCTATACTTATATCAGCAGTGGAGGGAATGACATGGCAACGCTGATCGGCAGATATGCTACCCACCAGCCAGGCGCGCCTGCGCTGGAGGTGTCGGGCGTCACGGTGCGCTACAACGGCGTGCGCGCCCTGGACGACGTATCCTTTCAACTCACTCGGGGCGAGCGGATCGCTGTGGTGGGCCCCAATGGGGCGGGCAAGAGCACTCTCTTTCAGGTAATAGCCGGGGTGCTGCACCCGACCAGTGGAGAAGTAAAAGTCTACGGCCATGGACCCGGAGGCCACATCTGCATCGCCTATGTGCCACAGCGCAGCCAGGTGGATTGGACCTTCCCGGCGAACGTGGCCGATGTGGTGATGATGGGCCGTATCGGCAAACTGGGCCTGTTCCGTTGGCCGCAACGCCGTGACTGGGATTACGCGCGTGGTTGCCTGGAAATCGTTGGTATGGCCGATTTGGCTGACCGCCAGATCGGCGAGCTATCAGGTGGTCAGCAACAGCGAGTATTTATCGCCCGCGCCCTGGCCCAAGAAGCAGAGTTGATGCTCATGGACGAGCCGTTGACCGGCCTGGATGTCCCCTCCCAGGAAAGCATCTTTGCCACCTTGGATGAGCTACGCCAACGCGATGTAACGGTGATGGTTGCCACCCATGACCTGAACCTGGCGGCGGAACGATTTGACCGCTTAATGTTGCTCAACCGCCGCCTGATTGGGTTCGGGCGGCCCAACCAGGTCTTCACCCCGGAGCGTCTGACGCAAGCATATGGCGGGCATATGCACTTGATTGAAACCGACAACGGCGACGTGATGGCGCTCAGTGATACCTGCTGCGGGCAGGGACACGATTCGCTATGAAAGATCACCGGGCACAGGTCCTCGCCTACCATCAGGCCACCAAGCATCATTTCAATACCTACGCTCGTGGACCGGGCTACATGGACTGGGCCACACAGCCAGAACCCTTTCGGCGCTACCAGGGCGCGCCGTTGATCGAATTGGAAAAGATCCCACCCGGCGAATACCCTCCTTTTGAATTGGCTCTCCACGCAGGCAACGTCCCAGCTACCCCCTTAAACCATCACAGCCTATCCCAATTGTTGTTTGACAGCCTGGCCATATCCGCCTGGAAGCGAGCCGGTGACGTGAGCTGGGCATTACGCGTGGTTCCTTCCAGTGGAAACCTGCACCCCACCGAAGGCTACCTGATCTGCGGGCCAGTGCACGGCCTGGGCGATACTCCGGCGGTATATCACTATGCACCTGGGGAACACGCTCTGGAGCTGCGTGCCCAGTTTCCGCTGGAAGTCTGGCACTCGCTAATGGCTGAACTGCCTCCAGATACAGTACTGGTGGGCCTCACCTCGATCCATTGGCGTGAGGCATGGAAATATGGCGAGCGTGCCTTTCGCTATTGCGAGCACGACGTGGGACACGCGGTTGCTGCCATCAGCATCGCCGCCGCCGGTCTGGGCTGGGGAGCGACCCTGCTGGACGACCTGGGGACGGAACAACTGGCCAGCCTGTTGGGTGTCTTTGACCCTCAGGGAGCGGAAGCCGAGCACCCCGACTGTCTGTTAGCCATCCATCCCCAGGACCAGACCTGCGCCACGCTTCAGTTACCAGCGGAAGTCCTTACCACCTTCGAGAACTTGCCGTGGCAGGGAAAGCCCAACCAGTTAAGCCCACGCAACGTGGATTGGCCGATCATCGATGATGTGGCCCAAGCCACGGTCAAGCCTCAGACGGCTGAAGTTTACAGCCCACAGACTGCTGGCGAGCAACCCTCTCGAATACAGGGGATGCCCCCATCCCACGTTTCCCTACGGCGCATCATCCGTCAGCGCCGCAGCGCCGTGGCTATGGACGGGCGTACCCAGATCAACCAGGACGTCTTTTCCTGGATTCTGTCCCAGACTCTCGCGCGCCCGGGCCAGATTCCTTTTTATACATTGCCCTGGTCACCGCGCGTCAACCTGGCGCTGTTCGTACACCGGGTCCAAGGTCTGGATCCCGGCCTATACATGCTGGTACGCACGCCTGGAGATAAGGCAACTTTAGCTTCAGCTCTGAAGGCCGAATTTGTGTGGGAGAAACCCCCAGAGTGTCCGGCCGACCTGGACCTCTATCGATTGATGAGCACTGATGCACGTGCACTCGCCAGACAGTTGTCCTGCCACCAATCCATCGCCTCCGACGGCTGCTTCAGCCTGGGCATGATTGTCGATTTTGAAGGCTCCTTGGAGGGTTTCGGGCCGTGGTTTTATCCACGCCTTTTTTGGGAGTGCGGCACTATCGGCCAGGTCCTCTACCTGGCCGCCGAAGCAGCAGGGGTGCGCGGGACCGGCATCGGCTGCTTCTTCGACGATCCGGTGCACAGCGTGCTCGGTCTTGACCCGAAGACTTCAGCATATCAAAGCTTGTACCACTTCACCGTAGGCGGACCGGTAGAAGACATGCGATTGACGACCTTGCCGGCCTACCCAGAGACATAGGACGTAAAACGTAAGGTGTAAAACAAGGTTTATGTTCTTTGACGAAGCCAAAATTCATGTAAAAGCGGGCGACGGAGGAAACGGTGCCATCGCTTTTCGACGAGAGAAATACGTACCGCGAGGCGGTCCGGCCGGTGGTAACGGCGGCAACGGCGGCGATGTCATCCTGGAAGTCAACCGACAACTAAACACGCTGGTCCACTTCCAAAACAAGGCTCACTTCAAAGCTGGGCGCGGAGCGCACGGCAAAGGGAAGAACCAAACCGGCGCCCGAGGAGAGGATGCGATTATCGTCGTGCCATCTGGCACTGTAGTGCGAGACGCCGCCACTGACGACCTGCTGGGGGACCTCACCGAGCCCGGGCAGCGCGTGATCGTCGCCCGGGGAGGCCAGGGCGGGCGCGGAAACGCCAGCTTTGCCACCTCCACGCGCCAGGCGCCGCGCCTGGCCGAGCGCGGTGCCCCCGGTGAAGAACGCTGGCTCCGCCTGGAACTTAAACTTCTGGCCGACGTGGGGCTGATCGGCATGCCCAACGCTGGCAAGAGCACGCTACTGGCGGCGGTCAGCGCAGCCCGTCCCAAAATCGCCGACTACCCCTTCACCACTCTGCAGCCTAACCTGGGCGTAGTGACGGTGAACGATGAGTATGAATTTGTGCTGGCCGATCTACCTGGCCTCATCGAAGGCGCTCACGCCGGGGCTGGACTGGGACATCAGTTCCTGAGACACATCGAGCGCACGCGCTTATTCGTCCATTTGCTGGACGGCGCCGACGACGATCCCTTAGGTCACTTCGACCAAATCAACGAGGAGCTACGTCTTTTTAAGTCTGCTCTGGCTGAACGGTCGCAAATTGTAGTTCTCAACAAGATGGACCTGCCCGACGCACGGAACCATTGGCCTGACGTGAAAGCGGCGATGCGCACGCGAGGACTGTCTGCCTATGCCATCTCAGCAGCAACCGGCGAGGGCGTGCGCGAGTTAATGGCCCAAGTGGGACAAAGATTATCCAGTCTGCCCAGGCCAAAACCCGAGCCCAACGAAATCCCGGTTTTCCGGCTGGAAGAAAAGCCTGAGTTCACCGTCGAGTGGGAGGGAGATGGCTGGCGCGTACGCGGCGAACGGGTCGAGCGGTTGGCAACCCAGACTATGTGGGAGTACCATGACGCCGTGCAGCGAGCAGGGCGTATACTAGAAGCTATGGGAGTGATTGACGCTCTGCGACAGGCCGGCGTACAACCTGAAGACACAGTACGTATCGGAGTCATTGAACTCGAGTGGATGTGGTAAGCGACGAGTACTTTGAAAGGGAAGAAGGCATCAGAAGCCAGCAAGGCCTTCGAAGCATGGAGCCGTCATTTATCATCGACCACCGAGGGCGTATTGGGATTTCGCATTTTAGGCGTGTAGATGAGATTGGAACCTATAGAGCGAGCTGTTCGCAAGTTATAGGCACCGATGTCGGCAGCCGGGTGATCACGGGCGAAAAACTGCGCAACAACCTCTTCAATGTCGTAGGTAACGCGTCTTAGTTGAACCTGGATAGGACTTTCTCCGTTCCCAGTTGGGCTTGAAACGATTGCATAGCAACCGCGCGGATCACCATCGAAGGGAAGTCCCACACTGCCCGCGTTAATCACCCGCATCCCCGCCACGTTACGATCCATTGGAACGTGCGTATGACCACAAGCAAGGACAGCTACCGCCGGCTCGATTAGCATATCTTCGAACTCACTGTCCATGGTCTCCATAGTGAGTCCTTCCTCGTCACTCCTGGGCGAACCGTGTACGACCAGAATCTGATATCCCCCATCTTCGACAAGTTGAAAAGCCGGCAACGTTTCGAGAAAGCGAAATCCCTCGCCCTCCAATCGTTCTGCGGTCCAGTGAAATGAAAATAACAACTTGTCTTGCCAGTCCCCGTTCCCGTAGTTAGATGGATACGTCTCCTCCAACAGATAGCGATCGGTGTTGCCCAATAAGAAACAGGTAGAGGGCAATTGCCGAAGCCTGGCCAGAACTTCATTAGGGGCAGGGCCGAATGTGAAGAGATCTCCGGCCACCACAATGTGATCAACGCTGCCTTGATGCTCCAGATCTTTGAGAACTGCTTCTAACGCTACGTTATTGCCGTGGATGTCGGCCAAAATGGCTACCTTCATGGTCTCTGTGCCCTTCCGTAATGTTGATGACCTTGTGTTGCGACGCCACCCCCACCTAATATATTATCATATCATGTCCCATTCGTCCATAAATTTGTCGTAAATATTGGCATGGTTCAGATGTCCCTGAAATTAGGGTAACAATTGCCGACGAAGGACGAAAGACGAAGGACCAATTATTGGCCCGGATACCTTCGTCGTTCGTCATTCGTCATTCGTCCGGCTGAGAAAGTGTTACCCTATTTCTGAACCATCCTTAAATATTACTACTTTGACTTCGTCATCAACGAACATGACGAAGTCAAAATTGCGCGCAAAACAGCTTTGACTCTAGCAAGTAAAGCCGATGACCTTTTCGAGAACCTCTAACGTAGTTCTATTAACCGGCAGTCCCTCTAGCTCGCCAGGTGTCACCCAGCGTGCCTCGCGTGCATCATCTCCAGGTTGCACCAAACCGCTCACGTAATCGGCCAGCAAGTCCACAATAACGTAGTGAAACCGAACGCGTCCAGCTTCATCTCGTAGAATGAAATCGAAAGTGTAAATCGGGTTTCTGGCGCGAATCGTGAGCCCGGTCTCCTCCTTAATTTCGCGTTCTGCCGCCTCTTGCAGCGTTTCCCCCAACTCCACACGCCCACCTGGAATGGCCCACAAACCCTCACTGGGTGGCTGGCCACGCCGGACCAAGAGAACTCGGCCATCTCTAACCACTATCGCCCCCACAGCGACCAGAGGGACATTTGGATACTCAGTACCCATATGAGTCATCCTTGAAACCTTTCCTATTACCGCGCGATCATTCATTCCGCCAACCTGCCTCAGGTTTGACGAGATTAAAAATCCAAATGCCACACAGTCGTTACCTTACACCTACCTTAGAAGATTCGCGGGGGACTCGAAAGCACCCTGGATAAGTCAACCCACGTGCAGGCCTGCGGTTTGGACAACAGGGCAAAAATCCACGCGACGCTTCCGTGGGGTCTGGTCAGATGATGCTGTCGATGGAACAGGGGAGAGAGACTAGGGGCGGTTATACACTCCAATGATGATTACTAGCTCTCCGACGGCAGGAGAAAAAGACTCAGCCTACCCGATAGAATGATTCGCCGCAAACGTTCATGCCACCCGGTGGGGACTGCCAGAAAGGATACCTTCTTGGCCACTAAACGGCTCCCCGACCTCAATGCCGTTCTTTCCAATCGAGAAACTGCGGATCTCACGAGCATGGGTACTGCCTCGCATCTTGAGGACGGCAATTGCCCGCTGCATAGTACTATCTACTTCTACATAACGCATAAGAATCAGGGCATCAACCAGAAAAGGCAAAGCCCCTACGTAACGGTACTGCGCCCCTAAGAGGCGAGCCGCTTCGTCAAGGAGCAATCCAGTCATTCCCTCACGCTTGAGCCCATTTACCATCGTGTTGTAAATATGACGCAATTCCACGCGGTCGGAGGTGAAACGCTGGAAGTGCGCCATGCTATCGATCACCGCTCGTTGAGGCGCGATCGTACGGATCGTCTCGCTCAAAGGACTATCGGGAGATTCCAGACTTGTTAGGAAAACTTCCGGTGAGGTGAAGAGCAAACGCAGCATGCCTTCGGCTTCCAGGGCGCGCAAGTCCCACCCCATAGCCTCCGCATCCCGTATCAATGTGGCCGGAAACTCTTCAAAGGTCACCAACAAGCCCGGCTGCCCCACTCTCGCCCCTGTTACCAGGTACTGCAAACCCAAAGTGGTCTTGCCCACGCCAGGGGCACCGCTGACCAAGACAACCGAACCCTGCAACAGACCCCCGCCCAGCATAGAATCGAGACCGGAGATTCCAGCAGTGAGACGTTCCCGTTTTCTAATAGATGTCATCAAGCCGTTCACCTCGTTGTTAGTTGCCCCTTTAGCCTTAGGACTAAGGATTTAATAACTTACCCATTAGCCAACTGAATCAGGCCAGTATTTCACTTGCATTTGAGGAAGTTATTTAATTCTCAATCCTTAGGCCGCGTCCAAGAATAACTTTGTGCATTTTGAAATATTTCACTCGGAATTTTGGCCTGAAAATAGAAAGTTATTTCTGGACGATTCCTTAGTACAATCGTTGCCACGTGATATTGTAAATCTGGACAGCACTCGATATCTCGCACACGTCTTCGTCATCCGACTGCCAGGTGACCAGTTGGCCTGCCCGCTGCCCATTCTCGATAGGAGCCACGAACCAGGTATGTGCCCCGCCCGGGGAATTGTCCCACGCCGCGCGCCCGTTGGCATCGGTAGTGATAATAAAACGGCTGCCCGGCACGTTCAACTCCCCGACCTCAAATTGGACCCCGCCCATGTTCACGCCGTTACGATCCAGCGCCACGATTAACACCCGCACCACATCGCAGTTATTTTCCGTGTCGATGTCGTACACCGTCCACGGCAGGGGGGTAGGGCTGGGTGAGGGCGTGAAGGTACCGGTAGGCTCAGGTGTATGCGTAGCCGTCGGCGTGCGGGTTGGAACCGGCGTAGGTGTAAATGTAGACGTCGCAGTAGCGGTCGGTGTACGAGTCTCGGTTGGCGTACCCGTGGGACCAGGAGTATCGGTAGGTACGGGTGTCCAGGTCGGCGGGTACGTAGGTGCCACATCGGCCGGGTCAGTGGGTATTACACCCACAACTTCCTCCGATCCCCCAGTAACACCAAGCGACAACGGGTCCTCGGGGCTATATGTGACAAAGATGAGACCGTACGATAGCACAGTTAGAACAGTCATTACCAAAACGGCGAAGAGCAAGATAGTCGTCACACGGTCGCTGAGCATCGGATCGCCTCCTTATGGGTGGCAGATGAATCTATCTCAAATTCTAGTCAACTGGCGCATCCCTACGCGGCAGTGACGGAATGGGAATGCCACCCTAACAAGAACGCAACCACAGCAAATTGCCATTCCTTCAGTCACCCTGGGTGGCTGCCAGAAAACCTGCATCGTCCACCAAAACGAACGAGTCGACACCGCCATAGGGAAGCACCACCACACGCATTTTCTCACCCGGCCTCAACTCAACCAAGTGCGCCGTGGCCTGAAGAAGCTGGGAAATCCGCTGCTCGGCCGGATAATTTGGGTAACGCCCCAAAGTCCCGGTCAAATTCTCCCGCCGTAAGATCTCTTCGGTAGCTAGATCGATTTGTTCAGCATTCGGCATAGCCACGATGAGGTCAGCATAGAGTGCAAAGAGCAGCTCATATGACTTGGTTAGTTCAGCACGGATTGACTCAGCCTCAAGCTCCCATTCTGGAACCAAGCTAATCCCATAGCCTCGGCGCGCAACGCGATGTTTTACAGACAGCCAATTGATGCGCGCCTGGACAACGCTGATCTGGACAGATAACTGTGGCGTTGCCGCAAGTTGAGAATCGTAATACGGTAGTTTAGCCTGATCCTCAGCTATCAAAGCTTCTCTCAGGGCTGTGACAAGTTCAGGTGGCGCATAACCTCCACGAACAACCAATGCATCGGACAACGCTTGGGCTGCCTCCCACCGCAAAGCCTCTGCTTGTTGCACCTCCAACGAAACAAGCGGAGGTTCAGCCACCGGCAGAATAGGTGGCGACTCGGCTACAGTCACCATGGGGAAAGGCTCTGCGCTTTGCTCAAGGCTAACGCGTGCTCGTTCCCTGTCACCGATCATCTGGTAACCCTGGTGCAAGCGCTGAAAGACGTTACGCCGGGTTGCCGCTTGCAGATATGGACTCGCCATCGCAATGTTAAAAGACTGGTCAAAAAACAGTTGAGCCAGTCCAAACTCCTCAAGTTGAGCCAGTCCTTCACCAGCCAGTACAAATGTGTCAGCCCGCACGGTATCGGGCAGATCCGGACTGAGCGTGGCGATTGTACCTGCCAGTCGATAAGAGGCAACAGCAAGTTCAGATCGATTATCGCTGCGGAGGCGATTTGCCAGCAACAAGAAATCACCGGCGCTCTCCCGATCTCCAATTGACGGACTGAAAACCAGAATTGCATAGGCCGTGTCTGACCGCGCCTGAGCCAAGGCCTTAGCGCCTAGATCACCATCCGACACACCACCCAACCCGGCCACGGCAAGGGCAGGATCTATCCGGTCAGGCTCTATCAATGTTAGGGGGTCTTGCCACTCGGGCACATCAAATGGCTGCTCACGTAGCAGAAAAAATGCCCCCAACGACGCAACACCCACTAGCACTAAGAGCACCGTAGCAGCAGCTAAGACAATCAATACCCAATTTCTCAAAAGAGACCTCCCCGAAGGAGCCCTGTGGGCGGGCAGGTATCGCTCGCAAAGTGCCGCTGTTTCATATTTTTATTATACCGACGCAAGTATACCATAAATTGCAGATTATGTCCAGTAAGGTTTACATATTATGTCCACTCAGGTTTGGTGCATCCCGGACTGGCAGTCCTTATGAACTTGCGTGATGAACTTGCGTGCAATATGATTTTCCCAAAGGACTGCCAGTCCTGCCTGAGCGATTACTACATATCAATATATTGCTCGATGACCGCATTCCTTCGCTGCTCATCAAGCCACGACTCGAAAGCCTGTTGCTGGACGTAAAGAACCATCTCAGGGGTGAGAGGCCTGTTCTCTTCGCGCGCCTCGACTTTAATGATATGATATCCCTGGTCACTCTCAATCACGTCGCTGACTTCACCAGGCTCCAAAGTAAAGGCTATCTCCACAACCACAGGTGGCATCAAAGGGACATCTTGAGGAAACCAGCCCAGGTCACCACCATTTGCAGCAGTGCTAATATCTTCTGAGTTCTGTTGGGCCAGGGCAGCAAAGTTGGCCCCCCCGTTCAATTCATCCAGCCACGACTGGGCTTTGGCTGGGTCAGACGTAAGAATGTGCCTGGCGTGTACCTGCTCAGCGGAAGTAGGCATCAAGCCCGTAACGTGTTCTATCATCTTGCTGGCCAGCAATTGGGACCGCTGTATTTCCCTAAACTCGTCCAGCGTCAAATCGTTTTCAGCCAGCCATTGATCGAAAGACTCTTGTCCCTGCCCAGCCGTTATGCTTTCCTGTACCGTCGCTTCTAATTCTTGGTCCGTCACCGAGACCCCTGCGGCGGCGGCAGCCTGCTCGATAAGGGCTTGCTCAATAAGACCATTGAGCACATTCTGTCGAATCTGGGTTAGTTGTGTCTGACCTTCCTCACCCTCTAGAATAAGACCCTGTTCGATAAGGGCTCGCTCAGTTTGTGAAACCTGCTTCTGATATGCTTCCAAGAAGATGGGCTGTCCATTGACTCGCGCCGCCAAAGGATGTCCATCTTGAGTCGGCCCTCCTCCAGACTCTGTTGAGTCTGGAGGAGGCGGCTCAGTAGAGACAGCAGATGGGGTAGGAACCAGAGGTGCCGATTCAACGGCTGGTGTTGTTGACCGTGGTCTCCCACACCCAACCACTACGAAAACCAGCACAAAAATGAGTCCTGTCCTGATGATACCACCGCCTGGCACCGATGGCACGAAAGACCATCGGCGGCCATAGTAAATGCTCGACGGCCGTTGGCGAATAGCCTCTGGGGGCCGATCAATTAGCATTACCCCACACCCCCTTTGAATTGAATAATTGACAATAAACGAACACCGGGGGCATTATACACCGTACAAAGGGATTCGTGCAACTGATTCTACCCTAGCTGCCCATAAGTCGCTTCACCTCAAACTTGCACACAACCTACTCGCAAATATGTATCCAAAACAGTAACGAATCTGACACACACAAAAAGTAGAAGCCCTACCAATTGGCAGGGCTTCAAATGAATAATGATCATCGCCTAAGTAAAATGAAATTACAGAGCTGAAACGATGTTGCTGAACACGTTGCCGATAACCGGGCCCAAGAGCAA
Source organism: Anaerolineae bacterium (assembly GCA_034412795.1). Taxonomy (GTDB): domain Bacteria; phylum Chloroflexota; class Anaerolineae; order 4572-78; family NAK82; genus JAUVPY01. The sequence continues at coordinate 6,392 of DAOUMD010000264.1, read as the reverse complement.
CAGGATCGCGATGACCACAATGGCCACCAGCACCAAGATCAATGCGTACTCGACCAAGCCTTGGCCCTCCTCACGCGGAAGGTACAACATTTCGCCGTTACCTCCTTTCCTAAAAGAGTCACAAGACCGATGTAGTGCTTAGCCTGTGCATTCTCATTCTAACATCAAACATAACACTAGACCATAGGGCTTTGGTACTAATCTAACATAATTTACGCTGCCTTTACGCTTCGTCGCACTGATTACGCCAGAATTCTATTCGGTCCTCCATAGAAAATATAATGTTTCCCCAGAATGAGAAGCGTGGCCCTTCTTCGATCTGAAATCAGGTACTTTCACCGCCCAAAAATCCTCCAGAGTGCGTTTATATCCTTAGAGCCAGTCTGACTGGGACCCCGGGACGGGCCGAGCTTGGTTGTCCGGCGCCGATAAACTGCGAATGGGGGCAACTTGCCAGGGCTGACTGGTAAAATAATCGTAAGTGAATATAATTACGGTTATAAACAGCAACAGGCTGCAGATTGCATATGGCACCATCAATTAACAACACAAATAACGATATGGAAAGCCTTGCCAAGCACAACGCCCAGCTACGACGCCGAATTGAGGCCTTGGAGCGTAACCGACGAGAGCTAGAAAACCGCATCTTGCAACTACGCACGCTTTACGAAATTGGGGCAGAAACCGCGTCGATGTTGGAGCCTGCAGCCATCCTTCAGGTGATTCTATCGCGAGTGATGCGCGCTTTCGACGTGACCACCGGCTTGGCACTGACCGTCAGTGAAGCCGATGACGAATGGTCAATTAGTCTCCAACAGGGATTCACGCAGCAAGAATGGGCAACCATCTCTGAAGGATTTGCTCCCCAAACGCTGGAAGAGATCTACTACACCTGGTTCACACAGCGCCCCTCGTCAGCGCCGCGCTGGTTAGTGGTTTCCGAGACAGAAGGAGAATCGTCTTTCGTTGACTGGTTACGGCAGCTTGACATTAGTGTCTGGTTGCCGTTCACTGTGGATCACATGTTGGTCGGTGGTATGGGGCTCGGCCCCCAAATGTGGGGAACGGACTTCTCTAGCGGCGACCTGATGCTCCTTTCAGGCATTATCGATAACTCGGTCGAGCGCATCAAAAGCGCCCGTTTATTGGATACGCTCCTCCACGAACAGCAAGAGCTTTATCGTACACGGGGCATTTTCGAACAATTTCTGGCCCCCGAGGTAGTTGATCGATTACTCGATGGCCGGATAAAGCTCACCACCGAAGGCCATCGCCAGGAAGTGACGGTCCTCGTAGCCGATCTGCGTCGTTCCACCGAACTGGTACTGATGCTGGATACAGAAGAGATGGTACATCTCCTAAATGATTATTTTGGAGAGATGACTAACGTCGTTTTTAGCTACGAGGGGATGGTGGACAAATTCTTGGGTGATGGGGTGATGGCCGTGTTTGGCGCACCAATCGCCCACGACGAAAGTGAGCTAGATGATGCAACTCGTGCTGTTCAGGCAGCCATGGAAATGCAGAACGTGTTCGAAGATCTTCTAAAGTCTTGGGAGAAACGATTGGGCCATGAACTGGCCACCGGCCTGGGAGTCGGGGTGTGTACCGGTATGGCCGTGGTCGGCAACGTGGGTTCAACCAAGCGTGTTCAGCACACGGTTATTGGTCCCGTGGTAAACCTGGCCTCTCGTCTATCAGACCTGGCAGCCAGCGCCCAGACCCTCCTTGACGCGGAAACTTATCGGCGAATGAGCCTCGCGATTTCGGCTGAACCTCTTGAGCCCGTTACCGTTCAGGGATTCTCCGAGCCAGTCCCTGTCTTTAAGTTAACACAGGGGCGGGGTTAATCTCTCACAAATCAAAAAGGTGACAGGCAACTGCTCATTGGGTATGAGCGTGTCCCCAGAACAAAACGTACATACGTTGCAATACCTGTTCTGAGCTATCAAAGTGCCTGGCACCTTTTTATTTTGGTAAAATCCTAGCTCTTATCTTCAGGCGGTTCAAGCGGGATCTCATCAGGCCACTGATCATCAAGATCAGCAACAACTGCCTTGGCAACTTCTTCAGCGCTCCCATCTCGCTCCTGCGGCGCGCTCCATCGAAACATCGAAGTATAGGCCGACGTGCTGGTCTCACCGTCTTTCATGGCCAGTCGATCAATAGCTTCCTGAAAACGGGGGGGCAAGTTCTCGCGCACGGTGCCATTCAGGTCAGTTGCTTTGACACCCAGCGGAATATATCGCCAATAGAGGATCTGGTATTGAGCCATAAGTCTTCTGTTCTCCTCACCGGGTTCTCCACTGCCAAGACGGGAGCGCCCCAGGCTACACGTCGGGACGCCGATACATGAATTCTACGTCAAGACGCCGATACGTGCAAATACAGCCACAAACGACCTCGCTAAGGAAGCGTCCAAGAATAACTCCCTGTTTTCAGGCCCGAATTCCGGGTGAAACCCTTAAGAATGTGCAAAGTTATTCCTGGACGCGGCCTAATGGCGAAAATGGCGCACACCGGTGAAGACCATCGCCAACCCCAGGCGGTCGGCGGCGGCAACCACCGCTTCATCACGAACCGAGCCTCCCGGCTGGACCACAGCCGTCACCCCCGCTTCGGCCGCAACCTCCACACCGTCAGGGAATGGGAAAAACGCATCGGAGGCCATCACTGCCCCCCGAGCACGCTCTCCCGCTTTGGTCACGGCCAGCTTCACGGCATCCACCCGGCTTGGCAACCCTCCTCCTATTCCAACCGTGGCAGTGTCTCGTGCTAGCACGATTGCGTTACTCTTGATATGCCGGCACGCCTGCCAGACAAAGCGCAGCGTAGCCAGCTCGTCATCGGTCGGCTGCCGTTCGGTGACCACCTTCCACTCAGTCCCAGGCGGATCACCCTGGTCTACGGACTGGACCAGCAGGCCACCCGTCACGGAGCGCACCGTCCAGACCTCTTCAACTGGATCCGAAATGGCCACCAAGCGGCAATTGGGCTTGTGCTGCGCAAAACACTCGAGTGCCTCATCGCTGAAACTGGGCGCGGCGATTGCTTCCATAAATAGCTCGTGCATCTCCTTGGCAGTGGCACAGTCAACAGGACAGTTGGCGGCAATGACGCCACCAAAAGAACTGACCGGATCAGAGGTCAATGCTGCCGGGAAGGCGGCCGCCAGCCGCTCGGCCGAAGCAATGCCACACGGCGACAAATGCTTGACGATGACGATAGTAGGCGCTTCGAAGCTAAGAACCGCAGACCACGCAGCATCCAGGTCAAGCAGGTTGTTGTAGCTGAGTGGCTTACCCTGCAGCAACTTACCCCCCAGCGGGCCAATGCCTGGCCCAGCGTAAAGCCCGGCCACCTGATGCGGATTCTCGCCATAGCGCATTTCTTGCGCCCGAGGCAGGGAGAGACTTAATGTGCTGGGGAGTTGGTGAGCTGGAGACTGGGGACCGGGAGGAGTCGCCTGGCGGACATAGGCCTCAATGGCCGTATCATAATCACGCGTATGGGCAAAGGCTTTGAGGGCTAATTGTTGGCGTGTCTCAGCGGAAATACCACCGTGCTTGCGCAATTCGGCCAGAACCAAATCATAATCTGCCGGGTCACAGACAGCCGTAACCCTTTCATAATTTTTGGCTGCACCTCTAATGAGCGTCACACCGCCGATGTCAATCTGCTCAACGGCCTCCGCTAACGACACATCCGAGTTGGCTACAGTCTCTTGAAAGGGATACAAATTGCAAACCACCAGGTCGATAGGCTGAATTTCACGGCTGGCCAATTCGGCCATATCAGTTTGCGTGGCCCGAGCCAAAATGCCGGCATGGACGGTGGGGTGAAGTGTCTTCACACGCCCCCCCAACATCTCCGGCGCACCGGTCAGCTCGGCCACATCGACTGTAGTTAACCCAGCGTCACGCAGTGTGCGAGCCGTGCCGCCGCTGGCGACCAGTTTCCAGCCTAGCTCCGCCAGCCCCCGTCCAAGGTTCACCAATTCCGTCTTATCCGAAACACTCAACAAAGCTATAGGCATAGCCCAAATCGCTCCTCGCTATACTGGAAGGTAATCTTTACGCATCACGCCTAATCCTCACTTCGCATGTGCGGGAAGAGGACTACCTCACGGATGGAAGTCTGATCGGTAAGCAACATAGCGAGCCGGTCAACGCCGACACCCAGACCGCCGGTGGGGGGCATCCCATGCATCAGAGCCAAGATATAGTCTTCATCCATTGGGTGGGCTTCATCATCGCCGGCCTTGGCGCCCTGTCCTTGCTGTTCAAATCGCTCGCGCTGCACCAGGGGGTCGTTCAACTCGGAATATGCGTTACCGGTCTCTAGCCCGCCAACGAAGATCTCGAATCGCTCCACGTGTTGCGGATCGTCAGGTGAGGCCTTGGCAAGAGGAGAGATATCAATGGGATAATCCTTGACAAATGTCGGCTGGATTAGAGTTGGCTCGACGATCTCCCCCAACAACTCATCGATCAACTTGCCCCACGTGGGCTGCGGGCTGATGCGCAGTCCCTGTCGTTGGACTTCAGCCGAAAGAGCCTCAAGAGTCGGAAACTCCATATAATCAATACCGGCCAACTCTTTTATGGCATCACGTAAGGACCAACGCCGCCAGGGGGGTGTCACGTCAACCACTTGGCCCTGAAACGTGAACTGGGTACTACCCAGCGCCTGCCCGGCAATGAAGGCAACCATATTTTCGGTCAGCCACATCATATCATTATAGTCAGCGTAGGCCCAGTAGCACTCCATTTGGGTGAACTCCGGGTTGTGCTTGGTGCTAACGCCCTCGTTGCGAAAGTCCTTGCAGATCTCATAGACTTTTTCGAAGCCACCCGCAATGAGACGCTTAAGGTAGAGCTCGTCCGAGATGCGTAAATAGAGAGTCATGTCAAGCGCATTGTGATGCGTTTCAAAGGGCCGCGCCATCGCCCCACCGTATATGGGCTGCAAAGTCGGCGTTTCTACTTCCATAAAACCCTGATCATCCAGAAACCTTCGCATAGCGGTGACAATGCGAGCACGAGTCATGAAGATTTCCCGCGCATCTTCGTTCGCGATGAGATCTAGATAGCGACGCCGGTAACGAGTTTCGATGTCTTTCAAGCCGTGCCACTTTTCAGGTAGAGGGTGAAGTGTCTTGGTCAGCAACTCGAACGACTTGGCGCGCACGGTTACCTCGCCGCTGCGGGTGCGGAAAAGGTGACCTTCGACACCGATAAAGTCGCCGACGTCAAAATCTCGTTTGAAGATCTCATACGATTCTTTACCGAGGTCGTCTTGCTTGAGGTAGATCTGGATGCGCCCGCTGCCATCCTCCATATGAGCGAACGTACTCTTGCCCATCACCCGGATGGCACGCAATCGACCTGTTAGTTGAACAGTCGGACCGTCATTGCTGCTGGCCTCAGCTTCCTCAAACGCAACAATGGCCTCGGCCGCCGTATGACTGCGGCGAGAGCGAGCCGGGTAAGGTTCAATCCCCCGCTCACGTATTCGTTCCAATTTGAGCATACGTTGTTGAACTTGATCGGTGTAGTCTTCGGGCATGATGCCGCCCTCCAGGAGATTGAAAGGAAAAAGCATCTGGAACCTCCCAGATGCCCCCCTTACGTTTTTACGTTTTACGCCTCTACTTCCCTACTCGATATTGAGGATTGTCAGCTTTATCTCACCGGCGGGGGCCTGATATGAGACAGTTGCACCAACACGCTGTCCCATCAACGCCTGGCCAATGGGCGACTCGTTGGAGATACGTCCATTTAGAGGATCGACCTCAGCCGAGCCAACGATGTGATACAATTCAGGCTCGTCCAAACCTTCTTCCAACACGGTGACGCGCGATCCCAGACGCACTTTGTCGCTGGGGCCATTGTCTTCAATGATTTCGGCGTTTCTAATCATGGCACGCACGGTCATGATGCGCCCCTCGACAAAAGCCTGTTCGTGCTTGGCGTCATCGTATTCGGCGTTTTCGCTGATGTCACCTTCTTCTTTTGCAGACTGAATTCGAGCCGCCACCTCAGCCCGCTTTTCAGTCTCCAAGTACTCAAGCTCTTCTTCTAGCTTCTTCAAACCTTCTTCAGTCAGAAATACTGTCTTGTCTGTCATCATGGAAGCCTCTTAAAATCAAAGAGTATCCCTCGCCACAGATAGACGAGGGAACTCAATAAAGAAAAATGAGACCAGTCGCGGGTGTCTCACGGCGACCATTATACACCACTTTCTCAAGTTTGTAAAGCGCGAATTTGAGAGCGTTACACATTAGGGACAAGCTCCTGGAGGGTTTTGGGAGGCCACCCGAGAAGTTGTCCCCGCAGGATTTGAGCAATGGGCATGCGAGTGATGTCATAGCCAGCCAGTTCCAGAGGACA
>DAOUMD010000263.1:0-36507 GCA_034412795.1 Anaerolineae bacterium | reverse complement strand
CTACACTTACGCCCGTTAGAGTCGCAAACGTCTGGTTAACTCGAAGCATGTTGAAGTCTTTGTCAACCACACGCATGGCGTCGGCCGAGGTGTTGAATATCTGGTCAACTTCTGCCAGCAGCCGGGCTCTCTCTTCGAAGAGATTGGCGTTTTGCAGCGAACCGGCGGCCAGCCCGGCCAGGGTGCTAAAGGTATCCACGTCGGTCTGGGCAAAGCGGTCGGCCTGGTCGTCCTGTATGTCGAGCACGCCCAGCGCCCGCTCGCCGACCACCAAGGGCACCGCCAACTCGGAGCGGGTCTGGGGTAGCAGTGGGTTGGGCATGAAGTCCGATTCGAGGCTGGTGTCCTCGACCAGCACCGGTTCCCCGCTGCGGGCGGCGCGGGCCACTAGGCTCTTCTCGGCGTCGAGGGGAATACTGTGGCCCCGCTCCCTCAAGACCCGGCCTACCTCGCCCGACCCGGCGCGCACCGTCAACTGGCGCTTCGCCTCGTTTAGCACGTAGATGTGGGCGTGATACAGTCCGAAGCGGCTCTGCACCAGCTCGGCCATCTCGTGCAGCATCTGTTCGGGGTCGAGGACGGTGGACAACTGCTCGGCGATGTCGGAGGCGGTGCGCAGTTGCGTGGTAAAAGCGGTCAGCGATTCGGTCTGATCGGTGACGCGCTCTAGCAGTTCGTTGTTCTCAAACAGGAAGGCCACCTGGTCCGTCATGGCCTCGAAGAGGTTTACGGTGTTCTCCGAGAAGCGGCCCGGCGTACGGTCCTGGATGTCCAGCGCGCCCAGCACCCGGTCCCCGACCCGCAAAGGCACCACCAACTCCGTTCTCGTCTCGGGCAGCAGCGGGTTGGGCATGAAGTTGGGGTCCTGGCCCGTGTCATCCACCAGCATCGGCTGGTTCTCGTTAATGGCCTTGGTGACCAACGTGGTCTGGGCCAGCGGGATTTGGTGCCCACTCTGCAAAAGCTGGCTGCCGGCGTAACCGGTGCTCTCGTGCAGCACGGCCGCCTGCTGTTTCTCGTCTACGATGTACATCTGGACGTGATACACGTCAAATTGGTCACGCACCAGGTCCACCACCAGGCCCAGCAGTTCCTCGGGGCTGGTGCGCTCGCTGGCGGCGAAGGTGACGCCCTGGCTGGCCTCCAGCTCGCGGGTACGTTCTTCCAATTCGGCGGTGCGGACTTGTATGTCTGTAAGCAATTTGCCTAGTTGTTCCGCCATGTGGTTGAAGCTGACGGCCAGCACGCCGGTTTCGTCGCGTGAGTCGATGTCGATCCGAGCGCTTAGATCCCCCTCCGTGAAGCGGGTGACCACGCTCGTCAGGCGGGCGATGGGACTGGACAGCATCTGCCCCATTGCGATGGCCACGACGACCACGATCCCAGCGATGCCCAACGTCAGCAAGCCGGTGTTGCGGGTCTGATCGGCCACCACGGCCAGGGCCTCGTCCTGATCCTGATGGACGATTACCTTCCAGCCCAAATCGGAGATGAATTGCTCACCCGTCGGGGAGGAGACCTGCGCGTAGCCAATCAGGGCCGGCTGCCCATTGAGGATCGTCTCCACATAACCCTCAGGAGTAGCTGCCATTTGGGCCAATGCGGCAGGGTCAATCCCACCATGGATTTCGTCCTCGTGTCCCTCGTGAAGGGCTCCGAACATCCCTTCCAACAGCCCTTCTCCTACCAGCAAGTCAGCCCTACCTGTTTCCCCCAACTCGAGGGTGGCCAACCGGCTAACCAGCTCCGTAGCGTCCAGCGTCGCACGCAGGATGCCCACCACCTCGTTGCCTTGGTCAAACACAGGCACTGCCATGCTGACACCGATGGTGCCGGCGCTCTCGTCCAGTTCCGGCTCGCTGATGTAGACTGTGCCCTGGCCGTTATTGTAGGCGGCCTGCCACCAATCCTCGTCTGCCTGGTAGTAGTCCGAGGTGCGCTCGCTGGCCGCCACCAGGCCACCGTAGCGGTCGGTCACAAAGACTTCAGAGAAGCCGGGAATGATCTCTGTGATTTGCGCCAATTCGGTTGCCAGCGATTCGTCGCCCAATTCTTCGGCTTGCTCACTGGGCACTCGTTTCTGGATCAGCGCATCATCGTCGCTGGTGGCGATCCACTGTTCGTCCAGCTTGGTCAGTTCGGCCAGGATGGCCTCCGTTCCGCCGCTGTAGGTAGCGTTTTGGGCCGCTATCGCTGCCTGCATTGCCGAGTCCGGGGTGAAGGCTTGCATAGCTTCCACGTGCTCGGTCATGACGGCCTCGATCTTATGAGCTTCCGAACCGGCCAGGCCTGCCAGTCCTTCACCTACTTGAGTGGTGAGGGCGGCGCTGGTGCTGCGGATGTTCAACAAGGCGATGATGCCCACCGCCAGGAGGGTCATCACCAGGAAGACGAGAATCAGCTTGATCCGCAGCGAGAGGTTGGAAAATATCCGAAAGCCGCCGCGCGGTCGGTCCAAAGGATGGGCACTAGTTGTCATTTCAATTCTCCCCGATCATAAACTGTGTCTTCGTTGCTTGACTGAGTTGATACAAGTGTTATAGTTAATCTTCCAAATTCTTGCGTATTGCGTATTGCGTATTGCGTATTGCGTACTGCGTATTGCGTGTCGCGTGATTTCACGTTTCACGTTTCACGTCTTGCGTTTCATGCCTCATTCTCCGCCTCAATTTCGGGTTCCACCTGGTCTTCTTGAACCTGAACCGGCAGGCGCACGGTGAAAGTGGACCCCTGGCCGAGCTGGCTATGCACCTCGATCGTGCCGCCGTGTGACTCGATCAGGTGGCGCGTGATGGGCAGCCCCAGTCCGGTCCCTCCGGCGCGCCGCGACTCAGACGAATCAACCTGGTGGAAGCGGTCAAAGATCTTGTCCAAATCCTCTTGATTGATGCCGATACCGCTATCTTCCACCTCGAGGCAAATCCAATCGGGGTGATCACGGTAGGCGCGCAGCGTAACCCTCCCCTCGTCGGTGAACTTGATGGCGTTAGAAAGCAGGTTGTTGAGTATCTGAGTGAGTCGTATCTGGTCTCCCTGGATCGATGGGAATGCCTCGGCCCCCTCGGCCTCGATCACAAACTCGACGTTCGGCTTGTTAGTCAGCAGCCCGGCGGCGTTATTTTGGGCTGTTTCGATCAAAGTCTCGATTTGAATCTCTTCTATGTTCAACTTCAGGTAGCCAGCCTCGATCTTGGCCACGTCCAATACATCATTGATGAGACTGAGCAAGTGCTGGCCGTTGTCGTAGATGGCCTGCACATCTTCTTGGGTCTCGGGATCAAGGTCGCCGTTGAGGCCCAGCAGCATGACTTCGGTGTAACCCAGAATCGAGTTGAGCGGCGTGCGCAGCTCGTGACTCATACTGGCCAGGAACTCGCCTTTTATCCGGTCCACCTCACGCAGGCGCTCGGCCGTCTGTTGCGTCTCGTCAAAGAGTTGGCCTGTGCGCAGAGCCAGCGCCCCCTGCTCGGCCAGAGACCGGTAGAGGTGTAGCTTGCGCTCGTCGAAATACCCTTCCCTCTGAGACGAGGCCGTGATAAGTCCCAGCCATTCGTCGCCGGCCATAATGGGTAACAGAGTCATGCTGACGACTCCCCCCTGGGCTGCCGTCTCGCGGCTGAGCGGGTCAGCACGTTCGTCGAGGGGGAGATTGGGCGATATGAAGGGCTCGCCAGCCGAGACACGATCGAGCAGCTTGAACTGATCGTCCGTGAAGCGCGCTTCGATGGGAAGATCGAATAGGATGCCGCTCTCGAAAGACTCGCCGCGGCGCATGATTGCGGTCATCTCTTGGCCATTGTCTGCGGAGCTGTCCTGGTCAATAGTATAGATCGAGATGCGTGCCTCAGGATAAGCATTTGCGACTTCGACCATGGCGTTCAGTACGTCGTCCTCGGTCTGGGTGCCGGCCAGTGCCTGGCCTACCAGGAAACGTGCCTGGACTTGGGCAAAGAGACCGGCAGTTTGCAGGGCGGTGGCGACCTGTCCGGCCAGGGTCGTGAACGTGTCCAGCTCAGTCTGGGTAAAGCGGCCGGGTTGGTCATCCTGCATGTCGAGTACGCCCAGCACCTGCTCGCCGAATACCAGGGGCACCGCCAGCTCAGAGCGCGTCTGGGGCAGCAAAGGGTTGGGCATAAAGTCGCGCACCAGGTCGGTATTGTTTACCACTACTATTTCCCGGCTGCGGGCGGCGCGGGCCACCGGGCTCTTGGGGCTATCCAGGGGAATGTTGTGTCCGCGCTCCCTTAAGACCTGGCCTACCTCGCCCGAGCCCGCGCGCACGGTCAGGCGCGCCTCGGCCGGTCCGTGGCCGTTCCCCTCGGGGGAGGTCTCCAGCACGTAAATGTGGGCGTGGTATAGGCCAAAGCGGCTTTGCATCATGTCAACCACCTGCTGCAGCAAGCGGTCGGGGTCGAGAACGGTGCCCAACTGCCGGGCGATGTCAGCCGCGGTGCGGAGCTGGGAGGCAAAGATGGTCAGCATCTCGCTCTGCTCAGCGACGTTATCCAGCAGGTCGCTGTTCTCAAAAAGGAAGGCGATCTGGTTGGTCATTGTCTGAAAGAGGGTGATGGTGCTCTCGGTGAAGCGATCCGCCTCCCGGTCCTGGGCGTCCAACACACCGATGACCTGCTCGCCCAATTTCAAAGGCACCGCCAACTCGGACTGGGTGTGGGGCAGTAAAGGGTTGGCCATGAAGTTGGCATCCTGGCTGACGTCTGCCACCAGCGCCGGTTGGCCCTCGTGTATGGCTTGGGTGACCAGCGAGGGACGATCCAGCGGGATCTGGTGCCCGCTTTGAAGGAGGCGGCGGCCGGCAAAACCGGTGCTTTTGCGTAGTACGGCCGCCTGCTTCTCTTCGTCCACCATGTACATCTGGACGTGGTAGAGGTGAAACTGGTCTCGAATCAGGTTCACCACCAGGTCGAGGAGGGCATCAGGCGTGGTGCGCTCGCTGGCGGCGAAGGTGACGCGCTGGCTGGCCTCCATCTCGCGGGTGCGCTCTTCCAGCTCTTGGCTGCGTGCCTGAACTCTATCTAACAGTCCACTGACCTGTTCCGCCATCTGGTTGAAGCTGGCGGCCAGCACCCCAATTTCGTCATCGGAGGCGACGTGTGGGGCGCGGGCGCTCAAGTTGCCGGCCGCAATCTGCTGGCTGGTCTTGGCCAGGCTGGTCAATGGATTGGTGATGCGCCGCGTCAGCACAAGCCCAATCATCACAGCGATCACCAATGCGACCAGGGCAATGCCTCCGATGATCCCCAAAGTTACATACGTCGTGCTAAAGGCCTCAACCTGGTCTTGCTTGGCCATCAATACTACCTGGAGTTCCGGTAACCAGTGATAGACCTCGACGACCGGCTCACCCCGATAGTCGCCGTATAAACCGGAACCGTTGTTCCGGTTTTTTATCGCGTTGTCAGTGCCTTGGGTGCGCACATAGCGCATATCCTCGGTAAAGCGCGCCTCGGTCAATAGTGCATTGTTCGCGCCGACCAGGTAAGTTTCACCTGTTTCGCCCAGGCCGGTCCGTTCCTGCATAATCTCGCTCAGCTTGGCCATGCTGGCCCGGCCGGCCAGCACGCCCCAGGTTCGCCCCTGCTCGTCTGCCAACGGGTGGACGATGACCAGCGATGTTCGGTCCAGGGATGGAGAATAGAACGGCGGCTGTATGTAGTCCTTTTTTAATCCTTCCTGGAAGAAAGCTTGCCGGCTATAGTCTTTGCCTTCCTGGGCGGCGTCGGTGGACAAAATCACCTCCCCCTGGAGGTTTATCAAGAACAGCTCTTCAAAGTCATGCCCAACCACCTGTTGGAAACGGTTGAGCTGGGTATCGTAGGCTGCCCTATAGGTGGCTGCGTCTGGCGTTCCTTGCAACAGGATACCTAAGTCCTGCAAGGTCGCCTCGCTATCCAAATCAACAATCAGCTCGATCTGTAGTTGTAAAGTCTCCAGCCAATCGTTAATCTGGCTTTCTTTGAGACTGACCACCGATTCGAGTTGGTGGATCACCTGCTGTCGTCCCGCTTGCAAGCTCCCCACACCCGAAGCAGTGCCAATGATGGCCGCTGGCAGCAAGACCAGCAACACGAAAATGATAAGTAGGCGGACACGGATACTGCCCAGGTTGAAGACGCGGCGAGTTGGCATGACAGCTTTTTCTTCTTGGATATTCATCTTAGAATTCATAACCGCTTCCATATTCTCCTCTGACTTGTAAAGGTGCGTCTCAACCGTAGGAACTCAGTAAGTCTCTTTCACGAATTGGTTGGTATACACTGTCTCTAAATCCACTGACGACGAAATAAAGCCCTGTTCCAACAGAATGTCGTGGGTACTATGCCAAACATCTTCGTCCATGGTACCGATAGGTGCGTCGCCGGTATCAACCAAGGGTATCTCGGCCTCCATAGATGCCAGTTGAAGCTCTTTGTTCAGCGTCTCGTCGTACTTTATTGTTATGTCGGTCGCTTGATCAGGGTGCTCAATGGCGTATCTATACCCCTTAAGCGTGGCCCGCACAAATCGCTCGACCAAATCGGGTTTTTCGTCAATCAACTGTTGGCGCGTAAACAGGACATTGGCGTAGATCAACACCCCGTAATCCTGAGGAAAAATGAGGTTCAAGTCGATGCCCTGCATCTCAGCGTCCACTGCCTCGTTGACCGAGAAGCCATTATAAACGTCCATCGCCCCTGAGGTCAGTGAGCCGACGCTGTAGTCCTCAATGAGGACGAACTCTACTTGTGAGCGATCAATCCCCTTGCGCTGCAAGGTAGCCAGGAGTTGAATATCGTTGACGTTGTCCAGCTCCGGAGAGAAGATGCCGATCCGCTTGCCGACCATATCCTCAGGGGTGCGGATTCCCGAGTCCGCCAGGGTCATCAAGGCGACCGGACTCTGGCGAAAGATGGCAGCCACGGCCTGCAGCGGTTGCCCCTGAGATCGGGCAATCAGCAACTGGTCTCCGCCGGCAACCCCGAACTCGGCTCTGCCTTCTGCCACCTTGGTCGTAGGCGAGGTGTTGAGGTCAAATGGGCTCAGTTCAACTTCCAGATTTTCCTCGGCGTAGTAGCCTTGCTGCTGGGCCGCATAAAAGCCGGCGAACTCGACCGTGTGGAGCCAGCTAAGCTCAACGGTGATCTTGTCTGGCTCCGGCTTGGCCCCATTACACGCCGTGAGCAATCCGCTAGCCAGCAATGCTATTAACAATATCACACTGCGTGTAATTTGATACCATTTTGCTCTATACATTGTGACGTACCCCCTTGAAAGATTGATTTGATTGGACTGTAGATCAGTGCCGTCAGCCGCTCTACCAAGTTGAGGAGCATACTGACAGGGACTGGCTTTTCCTTGCTCGGAGCGGCTCTACGCCCCACGTGTTTAGCGAGCCAGAGCCATCGGGTCACAGACCCGACGGGAGCAAGGATTACCCTAAAAACTTTCGGGAACCATCATTAGCGAATGATCTCCGTGGCTTGGCTTAACAAACTCTCAGGCACCGTCAGCCCCAGTTCTTGAGCAACTTTGTAATTGATGTACAGATCTTGATCGGGAGTGACCAGCGGGATGGTGCCGGCTGGAGTGCCTTTGAGGACTTTGTCGGCCAGGGGCGCGGCCTGTTCGCCCACGCTAAAAACGTTAGTGGCATTACCAAAAACGGCTCCCTGTTCTACCGTACTGAGGAAGCTGCCACCCAGCGGCAATTTGTGTTCCGCCGCAAATTGGGTGAGCATCCCCAAATTGGCAGGCGAGTGGTTAAAACCGTCTGGCATGAGGACTATGGCGTCTATACCAAGATCGGCCGATTTAGCCCGCGCTGCGAGATCTGCCTCGAGTTCTTCCTGAGCGGTGGCGGGCACTTCCACCAACGTTATACCCAGGGACGAGGCCGCCGGGCGCATCGCCTCAAGCGAAGGGGCAGTATTACGGCTATTCTGGTCATAGCCTATCCAGACTCGTTTGGCCTCTGGCGCCAACTCAGCCAATATCTCTAAACGCTTGGCTTGCATTTCCGGACCGGGGTAGCGCACACCGGTGATGTTCCCGCCTGGTTCGCGCACACTCTTGACCAGGTCAGACCCTTCTATGCCGGCGTAGGCAAACACTACGGGAATATCGGTCCCTTGGGTAGCATCATGAGCCGCAAAAGTCGTTGGAGTGGGAAACGTGAAAATCAAGTCAACCTTTTCGTCCACGAAATACTTGGCCAGGCGTTGCTCCTCGTCCGGGCCTGAGTTCGAGTCCTGCATGTCATAAACGATGTTCTGGCCTTCTACGTAGCCTAACTCGGTCATTTTGGTCTTGAAGCCATCGCCTATAGCGTCTAAAGTTCCCCCGTCATATAGAATGCCCACCCGATACACCTTGGGCTTCTGCGCACCACAGCCGCTCACCAGTAGGCCAAGCATCACTACCAGGACGAGTATCGCCTGCCAATTTTCGATTTTGTTCTGCAACTTGTTTTCTTTCTCAATGCTTTTCCCTCTTGTGCCTATCATGATGCTTTTTCTTTCTGACTTACAATTGGCCAATTGGCCTTGATCGGGTTGTTCCTGATGTTGGGGTGAGTTACGGGTGATTTCACAGTTTTTCAACAATTTCACTGAGACTGATTATAACAGCCTTTGCGCCCGGTGGCGGTTACAGACCGATTACAGAAATGTAAAAATAACGCAAATATAAGTCATCGCCTCCGCGCCGTCAGCCGCTCTACTAAGGTGAGGAGCATACTGACAGGGACTGGCTTTTCCAGATAAAAATCCACTCCCATCTCCTCGCATATGGCGCGATATCGTGCTTCGCCTGATACCATAATGACTTGTGTGTCATTATCGTTCAGCGTAGCGCGTTGCTCGCGCAGCAGATCGGTTCCCAACCCATTGCCCATGTGAATATCGCACAGGAAGATGTCAAACTGAGAACTTGTCAGGAGTCCGCGCGCTTCTTTGATCGTTGATGCTGGATAGACGTGGTAGCCTGACTTGCTTAGTGCTTTGCTGTAAAGGCGGCGCAAATGGTCGTCGTCTTCCATGACCAGGATGCGCCGGCCTGCCGCTGAGTCCATTTCTTGGTTGGGTGCGGTGCCGTCGACCATCTCTTCCCCAGGTTCACCGGTTTGACCTGCCCGCCAGATAGCTGGTAGCAGGTCGGTGTCGATCGTACGCTTGGGAATGAAGTCATCCGCGCCGGCCGTCAACGCCGCCTGCCGGTAGCCATCGGTGTCGAACATCGTCACGGCAATGATACCCATTTTCGGTAGTATCTTCCGCAGACGAGGGATAGCCTCCAAACTCGAAGACAGATCGGGTATAGCCAGGTCCAGCAACATAACTTGCGGCCGCAGTTCTTCGGCCTGGGTTATGGCCTCGTCGCACCCGGTGGCTGTGCCAACGACCACCACGTCATTATGTGTTTCCAGGAAGCGAGTTGCGAAGTGCAGAAACTTAGGATTGTCGTCTACAAGCAGAACAGAAATTGGTTTCATCGTTTAAATGTTTTGTCTAAAGACGTGAACAGATCTAATACTGACCATAGATTACCTTTTTTTGATGGGGATGTCCATACGTATATCTACGCAATTAACGCAAAAAAGCCCCGTAATTGGGGCGGGGAGCAGAGGGGCAGGGGAGTGGAGGTGCATTTCCACTCCCCTGTCCCACCGCTCTCCTACCCCCTTGCTCTGGGCATGAGCCAAGGTGATGGGTTGTTGATCATAGTGACCAGCTTGCCTAGAATGTAATTGTAGGTTTGATACAGGTCTCGGCCAGTGTCAGCGTCCAGGTAGTCGCAGTTGACGGCAAACTCGATCCAGGTCTGAGTCTCGGCGGCTTCGGCTTCAGAGTCGCTCAGCTTAAGTAGGAATGCGCCTTCGTAGCGGCGTTTGCGCCAGGCCTCGGCCAAGTTTGCGCACACCGAGCGCGATGAACGGCGAATCTGGTCCGTCAACGAATATCGCTCCTCGGCAGGAAAACCCTTGCTCAGATCGAAGATCTGTGTCGCCGCCTCAAACGCCAATTGATATACCTCCAACTCCCGTTGGCTCTGAATCGGCTTTCGGCCCATCTCTACTCCTCAGCACCCCTGCTCCTCAGCCCCCCTGCTCGAATCAATCTTCCATTGGAAGAATCCCCCGCCGCAGTGCGTAACGTATCAAATCGGTTTGGGTACGCAAGTCCAGTTTGCGCATCATGTTGGCGCGGTGGGTCTCTGCCGTTCGTGGGCTGATTGACAGATGGGCGGCAATTTCGGCGTTGCTGTAGCCCTCAACTGCCAGGTGTAACACCTCTCGCTCTCGGGTCGTCAGTGTCTCGTAGGGGTCTAATTCAGCCGTTTGGGCTTTGTGTAAATAGGCTTCGATGGCTCGCTCGGATAATGGTGGGCTCAGATAGCGCCGGCCAGCTACGACTTCGCGCACGGCTTTCACCAGATCGGCAGCACTGGAATCCTTGAGGACGTAGCCGGCTGCGCCATTTTTCAGTGCCTCCAGCACGTAAGCCTCATTGGCGTGCATAGAGAGAATGACAACGTGGGTCCGGGGCGAGCGCTGGCTGATTTGTCGCGTGACCTCCAGCCCGTTCAGGTTGGGCATCATCAGGTCTATGATCAACACGTCCGGTTCCAGTTGTTCGACGAGTTGGGCCGTCTCCAGTCCATCGCCTGCCTCGCCGATGAGACGGAAATCCGGTTCGGCCTCCAGCAACGCCCGCAGCCCCTGGCGGACGACCTGGTGGTCATCCGCCAGAAAGATACTTGTCATAGCAATTCCTCTTTGCTTCTCTCTTCTGCCGAGTCACTCAGAGGTAATTCGGCCGTCAGCCGTGTCCCGGACCCCGAAGCCGACTCAATTGTCAGGTGACCGCCCAATAACACGGCGCGCTCCCGCATCCCGGACAGGCCGCTGGAGGCACTGGCAGCCAGTGTGATCTCAGGCTCGAAGCCGGTGCCTTGATCTTCGATCTGTATGCTGAGCATGTCCTGGTCAACCCTGAGATGCACTGCCACCTCATCCACATCGGCATAGCGAGCGACATTGGTCAGCGCTTCTTGTACAATGCGATAGGCTGCTGTTTCGACCTCCGATGCAAAACGGTTCTCCAGTCCGGTATGCTTGAAACTGATCTGTATTCCGGTCTGCGCGGTGTAACGTTCGAAGTGCCACAGCAGCGCATGCAGCAGACCCAGGTCATCTAGCATGGTAGGCCGTAAAACGAGGGACAGTTCACGCCCGCGTGTTATGAGTTCATTGACTACCTCTTGTGCCTCGCTCAGGTTAACCCCAACCTCATCAGCCGGTAAACGCACACACATATCCAGGGTGAGTTTGAGCCCGGTCAGCAATTGGCCGATCTCGTCGTGGAGTTCGCGAGCGATGTAGCGGCGCTCAGCTTCCTGTACCTTCACCAGTTGGCGCGAGAGGGCCTTCAGTCGCTCGTGTCCGACGTGCACTTGCTCATACAGGCGGGCATTCTGAATGGCTGCCGCTGCCTGGGTGGCGAAAGCTTGGGCTAAGGCTGCCTCTGCCTCGCCGTAGGCGGCGACTAGCCAACTGTGGAAAGACAGGTAGCCGATAATCTCTCCCCGCACCACCAAGGGCACGCCCATCCAGCCACGGACGTATTTGATATCACCACGGCCCTGGAAGCGGGGGTCAGCTTGAGCATCGTCCAGGATTAGAGGCCGGACGGTCCGCTGGATCTCCTCTAATAAGGCGTCATCCGCTGGGTAGTCACGACTGATTATCTGATCCGAATCAAGGAAGCCCTTCCCCGCGACCCCGCGTAGCTTTCCGTCTTCCTGTAGGAAGACATAGGCGCTGTCGTAAGGGATCACCTGTTCCAGGTGAGTCAACATACTGTCCAGGACTTGGTTGAGATCAAGTGTTGAGGCCAGGGCGGCGGTGGCTTCTCGCAACGTCTCGGCTTCATAGCGGCGATGGACTTCGGCGTCGAACAACTGGGCGTTTTCAATCGCCGCTGCCGCTGGCGCGGCCAAGGCGGTCAGCAATCGTAGGTCATTCTGGTCAAAGGAACCCCTCCCTTTGTTCATCACTTCGATGACGCCGATAGTTTGCCCTTTTGTTCGCAAGGGGACACACAGAATCGAATCAGTGGTGAAGCCGCTCCCCTTGTCAAATTCGTCAAAGAAGCGAGGGTCGCGCGATACGTCTGGCACCATCAACTGTTCACTGTTCTGAGCCACCCAGCCCGCGATTCCCTGGCCCATCGCCAAACGTTTGCCCAGCACGAAATGCGCGCTTTCACCGGAGGCTGCGGCAAACCACAAATCGCCCCTGGCTTCATCATACAGCGCTACCGAGGCCGCCGACACACCCAGGAGTCGGGTGGTGCGGTCAGTGATAATCGTCAGACTCTCTTGCAGGGCCAAGGTGGAGTTGATGGCTTGGCCGATCTCGTTCAAAGCCACCAATTCCTGACGGCGTAGCTCGTTCTCTTCCTCGACTCGCTTGCGCTCGGTGATGTCGATGCCGGTGCCGATGATGTACTCAACTTCGCCTTTATCGTCCACAAGATCCGTGTTGGACCAAGCGATACATCGCCGGCTCCCGTCCTTGGCTACCCAGTAGTTCTCATACTTATTTGGGAACTGACCACTTCGGAGTTCTTCAAAGACGGCTTTGACCGGCTCCATCTCTTCTGGAATCAGGAACAGCTCCCAGAAAAGCCTGCCCTTCACTTCATCGAACGAGTAACCGGTGATTTGCTGGCAAGTCCTATTGAAGCGGATGATGCGACCTTCTTGGTCAAGAACAAGGACCAAAGCACCAACGGTATCAAGGATTGCCGATGTGAGACTACGCTTTCCCTGTTGTGCCTTTGGCGCAGCATCTCTTTTGGGCTCTGTCCGTTTGTGCTGAGTTTTCAACGTTTCAACCTCCGTAAATGGTTAGCGAAACGCTTGCAGCTCCTTGGCAGACCGTTCTCTGTTTCTGGGGGTTAAGGTGCCTTGTGTTCGTATTTCATTATTGTATACTCTCTTAACCACAGAGGCAAACTGGTGGGTGCGTTCAGATTTGGGGGCAAATTAGAAGAAGGAGAACGCACAACTGTAACTGCTTTGTAATCACCAATACTGATGGAATGTGTTATAGTATAGTCATCGAAGTCAAGATAGTGCCCCTCGATAGGCTCAGGATGCTCGCTTCCGCTCAACCGGATCTGAATATTGCCTCACTGTGTAAAGTGTCCGGTGGTGAATCGAGTGTGAGCCTGAATTAGCGAGGATCTGTCGAAAACAGGAAACGATATGAAGACTATTCTCCTCGTCGAAGATAATGCGGACAGCGCCCGCTTGGTGGTGCGTATCATGAAGTCTCTTGGCTATCGCCTCCTCCATGCCCCCGATGGCGAGAGCGGTTTGCAGTTGGCGGCTAATGAGAGGCCCGACTTGATTCTCCTCGATCTGGGCTTGCCGGATTT
This sequence comes from Anaerolineae bacterium, assembly GCA_034412795.1. GTDB lineage: Bacteria > Chloroflexota > Anaerolineae > 4572-78 > NAK82 > JAUVPY01. The sequence continues at coordinate 23,068 of DAOUMD010000263.1, read as the reverse complement.
GGATGGGCAAACCCTAATTGGTCTCTTCAAGGCTATGCCCGGGCTGGAGCAGGTACCGATTGTCATTATTACCGCTTGGCCGCCTGACACAGCCGAGCCAATGGTCACGGCCTATGGCTGCGATGGTTACATTGCCAAGCCCATCAGTGCCAGAGTGTTTCCAACTCAGATAGCCACCTACTTGCAAGAATCCCAAACCCCATAAACTGAGAATGGCATTATATGACAGAGAACGATGGACACGTGCCAGCACGCGTCAAGACAACTGATTCCCCGGCTGTTCCGCACGATGGGCAGGAAATTCTTCATGACGGCCAGGAAGATGGCAAGAACTTAGTTACTCTTCCCGAGTTCAAGGCTGCTCCCCCTGTCAAGTTGGTACCTGCCAGTCAGTTTACTTTCGAGGAGCTGACCGACGCTTACAACCAAACCCGGGTAGACTACATCGTACCCATGCCTATGAACGCCGATCGTCTGCGTGGGTACGTTCACAATTACGATGTTGACATGGATGCATCGGCGGTGGCTGTGGCGGGTGACCAGATTTTGGGGATAGCGATGCTGGGGGTACGCCCCAAGCATACCTGGATCACGCGTTTAGGGGTACTGCCCGTCAAACGCCGGTGTGGCGCCGGTCAGTTGCTTATGGAGCATCTCATCGAACAATCCCGTCGGCTGAACGTTGACTATGTTATGCTGGAGGTGATTAAGGGCAACGCACCTGCTTACCGCCTTTTCCAGAAACTGGGTTTCCGCGACGTTCGAGAGTTGCTCGTGCTGCGGCGCCCCCCCGGCCCTCCGACCCTAGATGTCGATCCCTACACCGTTTGGACACTAAACTACCATCAAGCGGTTGCGTTGTTACATGAGCGTCAAAGCACTCCCTCGTGGTTGGATGAAATACCTTCGTTGGAGAATGCAGGCAATTTGGGGGCGTTGCGTGTCGAACTAGAAACGGGCGGCCGGGGCTGGCTGTTATATCAGAACACGGTCTTTCAGCTTGGTCGTCTCGTTTTACAAACGGAAGTCGGTGATCCCCATCGGGTTGGGCTGGCGCTTATTCACGCCCTCCACACACGTTACCCCGCCCAGGACACCCACACCGAAAATCTTCCCGCTGACGATCCACATTGGCCGGCGTTACAAATGGCTGGCTACCTGGAGTCCTTCAGTCGCATAGAAATGCGGCTGGACTTCAATCCTGCTCGGTAGCCACGATTTCCCAGTCGCGGGCCCACCACAATTGCGCGATTGGGAAAATCGCAGCTACCTTATTTGGCAGTGCGGGGTAACGGATACCAGCGTAACAATTACCCTATATCACCGGCTACTCTTCTTGACAACCACCACAACGTTATCAACGTGCCTATGCCTATCACCAGCAATGCGATTAGCTTGAAGAGGCGGGACGGCGCCACCAACGCCATCACCCCGAAGGAAAGACAAAAGAGGTAGTAGACAAACACGATCTGGCGTTGGCTAAGCCCCATGTCGAGCAGACGGTGGTGCAGGTGGTCTCGTCCCCCTTGAGTGGGCGATGTACCTCGCCGCCAGCGGCTGAAGATAAGCCAGGCCACATCTACTATGGGGATGCACAGTACCAGCAGTGCTGTGGCAATACGTGCTGGAGCCAGGATCGAAAGTGTTGCCAACGCGTAGCCCAGCACCATGGCACCAGCAGTCCCTGGAAAGACGCGGGCCGGGTAAAAGTTGAAGGGAAGGAATCCCAGGCACGCGCCTGCAAGGGCAGTGGGGAAGAGGGCGATTTCCAGTTGTCCCAATCGATATGAATGAATGGCGAACATAACGGCTGCGATTAAGCCCACCCCGGTCGCCAGCCCATCCAGCCCATCCAGCCAATTAACCGTGTTCATCATACCCATCACCCAGAAAATGGTAAGAGCGGCGACGATCCCCCACCCAAACATGGGCACTAATTCCGGTATAACAACCAGTTGATTGGTAAGTGGGTTGGTGAAGCGTTCGATATAGACTGTGCCCGCGATGGCGATGAGTGCTGCCACCGCCTGGGCGACAAATTGCGGCCAGGCGGTCAGTTCATACCGGTCATCCCATAGCCCAAAGAGGAAAACGAAAACCGCGCCAACTATGACTGCCGTCAGGCGGCGCACGTCGTCCGGGTTAGTAGGACGCCACAGGGCGAAGGTGAGCAACGCCCCCAGGATGAAGCCCCCGAATAAAGCTATGCCGCCCGTACGCGGTACGCTACCAGCGTGGGTGCGGCGCCCCCCTGGTTGGGCCATCATCCCTAACCGATACCCAATCCGGGCACTGATCGGTGTCAGGCCCAGAGCCAATATGAAGCTGATCGCAAAGACTATAACAAATGGCATACTGAAGCGGACAGTACTCAACCTGTACCGAACTGCCGGTCGCCCGCATCTCCCAGGCCTGGTACAATGAAGCCAATTTCGTTCAGATGGCTATCAATCACAGCGACGTGGACGGGCACGTCGGGATGGGCATTGTGCAGCACCTTGATGCCTTCTGGGGCAGCTATAATGCCCACAAACTTGATGCGCTGCGCACCCCATTTCTTAAGGATGTCTACGGTTGCTGACGCTGAGCCACCCGTCGCCAGCATTGGATCCAGGATGAGACACACTTGCACCGTCGGGTCCACAGGCAGTTTGTTGTAATATTCCACAGGTCGCAGTGTCTCCTCATCACGATACAGACCGATGTGCCACACCTCGGCACTGGGCATCATCTCCCAGACGCCATCGACCATCCCCAGCCCGGCCCGCAGGATGGGAACCAGCCCAATTTTCTCTCGCAATAAGGCCCCCGACGCGTCTCCCATCGGTGTTTCCACCTGTATGTCGTCGAGGGCCAGATCAGCCGTGGCCTCGTATGCCAGGAGCATGGCAATCTCTCTTATCAGCTCCCGGAATTTTTTGGGTTTGGTTGCTTTGTCTCGTAGCTTCGTCAGCTTGTGTTTCACCAGTGGATGTTTGGATTGATAGACGTTTTCCATGGGTTACATTCCCCCTCCGGCGCTACTGTGGTCCTTACGTCGCAAAACGGCCCAGGTTGTGAACCCGGGCCTCGCAGGAAAGCCGGTTCATTATACACAAGGCCGCGTCGATTGACAAACATATGACAAGCCTTCGGGACTGGCAGGCTATGTACAAGTCTGATAAGTTGATGTATAATTGCTTTCAATTATGGACAATCCTCTGGTACTGCTTGGTTTTCTTTCGATCTTCCACGTCGTCGGTGCGGTGGCGCTGGCCAATGGCCTCCGGGCGATATGGAACTGGCTGCGTGGCAAGGAGCGACGCCCTGGCAATGGGCCGTTCTTTATCGTATGGGGCATCATGTTCGGCTGCATGCCCTTTGCCTCTGGCTTGGGCCTGGTGATTGATAAGGAGGAGGTAGGCACACCCCTCCTACTCTTGGGCGGCGAGGCGATCGTCTGGGGAACTGCATTCCTGATCACTTTGTTTTTTTGGGATGATGTTATCGATTGGCTGCGTCCTTTTCTCCATCCCCATATGTACCTCGTTGGCTTTGGGGGAATATTCGTGTTAGTGGGCGCAGCCGTGGGTAGTTTTATGATCCGAGATGACATGCTCTTCGGTTTGCTGTTTGGTGGCATTTTTCTGCTTGTCGGCGGGGTAATATTTGCTCTCGGCGTCTGGAATTTGCTCAAGGAGATAGCTTAATCTCTTCGTCGTTCGTCATTCGTCATTCGTCCGGCTGAGAAAGTGTCACCCTATTTCTGAACCATCCTCATTTGAGGAAGTTATTTAATTCTCAATCCTTAGGGGGGCAACCGGGTGAATTTCAAGACTGATCTTACGAGCCAGGTAGCCTTGGTCACTGGCGCTGGAAGAGGTATCGGCCGTGCCCTCGCTATCGCCTTGGCCGATGCAGGGGCTCGGGTGTGTGTTAACGACATTAACCCTGACACGGCCAGCGCTACGGCCCGAGATATTCAGAAACGGGGTGCACAGGCTTTTGATTACGTTTCTGATGTATCGAATAAGATGCAGGTTGGCTCGATGATTGAGGCTGTGCGGGACCGCTGGGGCCGGCTTGATATTTTGATCAACAACGCTGGCGTAGAGCCGAAGGCCACGGTGCTAGAGTTGGATGTGTATGATTGGGAACGTACCCTCGACGTCAATCTCAAAGGCACTTTCATCTGCACGCAACTGGCTGGGCGCGTGATGCGGGATCAAGGGGGTGGCCTGGTCGTCAATATCGCCAGCATTGCCGGGTACAGGAGCCCGCTGCCACGTGCCAGCGCCTACTGTGCCAGCAAGGCCGGCGTGGTGGGCTTCACCCGTGAGTGTGCGCGAGAGTTTGCGGCCTACAACATCCGGGTAAATGCCGTTTGCCCGGGCGTGATCGTCACGCCTATGACGGAGGAGTCACGGGGTGACTCGGGCATACTACGCAAATGGTTGGAAGACATCCCCCAGGAGCGTCTAGGGGAACCGGAAGAGGTTGCTGCCGTGGTGCTTTTCTTATGTTCTGACGCAGCCAGTTACATAACCGGCCATGCGCTCGTTGTAGATGGCGGAAAGGTGATGGGGTAGAGAGATGGAGTTGGCGGTAGGGATGTGAGATGGTGATTGAGCTAAAGATGGGGGACCCACTCTGGAAAGCTGTGGGCCAGAAACAGCTCAATCTGGAATTGACCGACGCGGCCACTGTCGCCGATGCACTTGCCTATCTACGTAGCACCTATCCCGACTTTGGAGCGGCCCTTGACGCTGGCGTCGGCACCCAATTAGGGGTGCCTTTTAATTTCTTTGTCAATCGTAAGCTGGTAAAGGACAGAGACCTGGCCCGGCATAGACTTAGGGCAGGCGACAGGCTGTATATTTTGGCTCCCATTGTGGGAGGAGAGTGAAAGAAGATGGACCGCCTACGGCGTGCGTTCTTCGCCCGCGACACACTGACTGTCGCTCGCGACTTGATCGGGACTCGGCTGGTGCGTATGTTGGATAGCCAGTGCCTCAGCGGAGTCATCGTTGAGTGCGAGGCGTACATTGGTCGAGACGACACTGCTTGTCACGCCAGCCGAGGGCGTACCCTGCGCAATGAGGTGATGTTTGGCCCTCCTGGTTATGCCTACGTCTATTTTACCTATGGTATGCACTGGATGCTGAACGTCGTCACCGAGCAGCGAGGCTTTCCGGCAGCAGTGCTGTTGCGGGCGATCCAGCCGGTAGAAGGGGTCGAGGCCATGCGTGCTTTGCGTCAGGCAAAAGGCAAGCCCCGGAGCGACCAGGATCTGACCAGCGGGCCGGCCCGCTTGACCCAGGCGTTGGCGGTTGACAAAACCTTCTACGGCGCCGACTTGACCGCCAACGGCGAATTGTGGCTTGAGCCGGGTGACTCTGTCTCGGACGATGATGTGGCGTGTGGCCCGCGCATTGGCATTGGCTACGCCGCTGAGAAGGATCGGTCGGCTCCGTGGCGATTTTGGGTGCGGGATAACGTCTATGTATCGCGCTAACGCGAGCTCGGTCTAACCTCGGTTTTGCAGGCAATAATCTGAGCAAATCTGGATTATGCACACCCCTCAGTTAAATGGCTCACCTTTGCTGGTCACCGGATGAAAAAGCTATCCCTTGCCCAAAAACTATACGTTCGTACAGGCGTGAACTGAACGAATGTCCGATGTTTGTTGGGGCTAACTGTGATAAAATAGGTGTAGGCTATGCTACGCAACTTCGACTCTCTTGCCTATCACAGCGCCAGGCACACTGGTCTGCTGCTTCACGCGGGGTGGGCTTGCTGAGAGGAGATAAGGCGACTGGGGGGAATATTGATTACAGTTTGGGGTCCTGTTAGGTTACCAGAAGTGCCTGGCGCTTGATCTTTGGGAAACGAACGCGTGAATTGTGTACTAATGTCTCATTGACGGGGAGGTATCTCTTTTATAAAATGGTATTGTGTCACTTGTTCTCCCATTTTTTCTCTTACTAACTTAATTTGGTCACGTCGTAAACTTGTCAAAGAGTTTCTTAATTTCTTCCTGATTTTGAATTTTTCCAACCGGTCTTGCTCTTTGCCTGATGCCGGTTGGCTTTCTTTTTCCATCCGGGCGGATGCATCAACTGGGTTAGGGTTCTAATTATTTTCTTAGAGATCTCCAGCAGGTTTCAAAGATCAACTTGATAGACTAATTTTGATATGTGTGCATGTGCTATCATCGTTGCCTGAGAAGGAGGTCATCTTTGAGAATCCTGAAGTTGGTTATTTGGGATTTGGATGAAACCATATTAACGGGGATATTAGAGGAAGGGGATGATGATATAAATCCGGCTGCCGGCAAGGTGATGCGGCTGCTGGACGAGCGCGGAATCCTCCAGGCTCTTGCGACCCAAAATCCTCCCGATGTCATTCCTGCTGCAATTCAGAAGTTTGGCTGGTCTGATTTGTTTGTCCAAGTTGAGGCTGACCTGGGACCAAAGGCGAAAAAGGTCGGGCGCATCTTGGATACCTTGGGTATCGATCCATTGGATACCGCATTTGTGGACGAAGACCCGTTCGAGCGGGGCTCCATCTCGGCCCAGATCGCCGATATTACTGCCAGTTCCATTGCAGACCTCGAGGCATATTTGGAAGGTAATTCTTCCATTGTGACGGAAGAGGCCCGCCGCCGGCCGCAAATGTACCGTGAGCAGCAAGCTCGCATTCGGAGCGAGGAGGAGGCTAGTGAGTATGCTGACTTCTTGCGTTCTTGTAACATTCAAATTACGGTACGTCCCTATTTGCCAGAGGATGCTATGCGGGCGGAGGAATTGCTCACTCGAACGCATCGGATGAACCTGGGTGTACTTCCAGTTGACGAAGCTGTAGCACGCCTCGATCGACCGGGGGAACATCACGTCGTCGTGGCTGAGATGAAGGATGTTTACGGCGATATGGGACGCTGTGGCATCATTCATCTGACCCCCAACGAAGATGGCGAGGCGCTGATAGAGAGCCTGGCTATCTCGTGCCGAACGCGGGCCAGGGGTCTTTCGTTGGCGATGTTGGTGGGATTGCTAAGCCATACCAACGTCCAGTTCGAGAGGTATCGTTGCCGATATGTGTTTAATGGCTCGAATCGCCCCCTGCGTATGTTGCTGATGGGGGCTGGGTTCAAACCCCAACCGGGCACAGGTGAATTGGTGCTTGATGCCGATAGACTGATGAGTATGGAACCGCCGGATTGGGTTCATATTGATTATCAACTTGCATGCGAACAATTACCGTTGAACATCGTAGAATGATTTCGAGACAGGGAGGCGGTGTCCCGAGCAATGGAGCTTTGGAGGATACTATAAGCCGCTTGATAGCCTCTACATTGGGGAAGGAGCTGGGAAGTGTCAAGCCAGATGATCCGCTCTTTTCCAGCCAGGCCGGCTTTGATTCATTCTCGTTGATGGAGCTGGTGCTTCGGATTGAGGATACTTTTGACCTCAGCATTCCTGATGAAGATTTGGATCCCGACATTTTCCACTCAGCAAAGACGGTCGCATCTTACCTGAGTGTTCGTCTGGAGCATCTGGATTGAATCATGCGCTACTTGACCGCCAGTCTACTCAACATCAATGAGGCACAGTTGACCATTAACGTTCTTGAAAAACTTGCGTGTCTCTCTGGAGAAAACTGGGCGATTCAACTGATTGTGGTGGATAATGGCTCTCGCGATGATCAGCTTCAACAACTATTCGACTGGTTTAAGACAAACAAAGATCACTTCGCCGAAATGTTGTTTGTAGCCTCGTCCCACAATCTGGGGGCAAATGGTGGGCGCAACCTGGTCTACAAACTAGCAGCATACGATAGAATCCTCATATTGGATAATGACGTCATTCTGCCGAATGACTCTTGGTGGCTGGACACGCTATGGCAGAGGATGGACGATGATCCTCAAGTCGCCATCGTCGGGCCGATGCTCGTGTTTGCGGACCATCCGGGCATTGTGCAGGGGACAGGTATTGGCCTTACGGATCGAGGGCGGGTTGGCTACTTGAGCCGGGGCGAACATGTGGAGCATGTTCCTTCCACCTTGTTTGAAGTGGTTGCCTCGCCGTCTGCTTGCTGGCTGGTGCGCAAAGAAGCGCAACAGATGGTGGGCCTGCTCTCCGACGAATACTATCCCGTGCAATATGAGGATGTTGACTTCTGTGTTAGGCTTGGTCTCGCTGGGTGGAGAATCCTCTGCGACCGTAGCGTCAGGATTAAACACATCGGAAACGTGACCACTCGCGCCTTAGAGGATCATCCATTTGCGCGATTGACAGTACGACAAGGGATGCGCTTCAGGGATAAATGGGTCGATGTTCTGCCCCAAATCGCGAATATTACCGAAGATGAGATCTATTGGGGGCCTGTTCCCCGCCGGTGAGGATGTATCAGGGTTTTCAGGATCTGCTTCGGCTGCGCGAAGAGTCAATTCGCTTACTCACAATGAAGTCCAACCGAGTCACAGCCGGCTTTCTTCGAGAAGAGGACAAGGATAGGATACTTGAGCTCAACAGGCTAGAATATGGACCAGATGATATTCTGGCAACTGATGCCGATTTTGCATGGCGCTATGACCAGAATCCTGCGGGGCAGGCAATTGTCGTCGTAGTACGGGATGACCGTGATGAGGTAGTCGGTTTTATTTGGGTGGTGCCACTCCGCCTTTGGTTGAGAGGCCAAGAATATTCCGCAGCCACCGGAACCAATCTGTTCATTAGTTCCGACCATAGAAACAGCTTTGCCTATACCAAGTTGATACGTAGGTTTCAACGTGCCTTTAGAGACAACGGTATCTCCTTGCACTTTAGCTTTGTATCAGAGGAGACATTCCAGCGACAACGAAAACAGACCCCTCAAGCCGTTTTTACGATTCCGTTGTTTGTTAAGCCGTTCGATTTTGAGTCCTTAGCCCAGACGTATTTTGCCAACAAGTGGAGAAGTTCCATAATTGGCAGGACCGGTCGCGTAGTGTCACCGTTTTTATTTCGCCAGCGGCCGAAGTCTTCCGATACGAATATCACAATAGAGGCTGTTGATCAGTACACGCCAGACTTTGATGAATTCTGGCTCAAAGTCCGGGATAAGTATCCGGTTATGGTTATCCGAGACCGGGCTTTCCTGGCATGGCGCTTCGCCGAGGTTTCGGGGCGCCGTTACCATATCTTGGTTGCAAGGGCACGAGATGAAATGTTGGGCTATGCGGTTCTACGCTGCGCGAACATTCGCGGCGTCAAGACCGGGTTCATTATGGATCTTCTGGTTGCCGATGGCGTCTTAGGGGAAACGGCTGGTGCTTACTTGATGGCGGAAGCAGAGGTCTATTTTCGTGCACGAGAGATGTCCCTTGGAATTGGACTGATGATGCCCTTGGTGGTGGAGCGCCGTATCTTGCGTCGGGCTGGATACGTGCGTTTGCCTCAGCCCCTTGCACCACGAGCGTTTCGTTTTGCTTTCTTTGTCCACAGTACCGATGAGAGAAACTTGATTTCGTTGTCAGCCCGAGAGTGGTTCGTCACTTTGGCCGATTATGAGTCTTTTTAGTTTGACAATTTCACCTTAACATAAAAGCGGGGTTTACGGGCTCCGAGCAGGTCCGCGACCAGTGCTCTCGGCGGCAAATGTCGTGTTATGAACATGGATAAGGCGAAAAACGCCGGCTTCGTGTAGAACATTTGTCTGGTGTGACATTGTCAAGTTAGTGAGGCCGAAGCAGTCTGTCGTCGCGCGTGGAGTGTAATCTCAGGTGACTTCTATGTCCCATCCTGATTTGTGCCCGGATCCTATATTTATATTGGGCATCCTGATGCGCACTGGAACAAATTTCCTGTATGATCTTCTCCGCCTGCACCCCGACTGTGATGTTCCTACGCCCGTTCCAGAGGATTACCTGGTGCATTGTGCTGACTTGCTTGCAGAGTACGTGGATTCTGTTGCTGCGAATTGGAGGTCCCATTGGGGGGTCGAAGTTCATCAGAACATACTTCGTCAGTGCCTTGGAAAAGGTCTGGTCTCGTTTGTTACCTGGCGGGTTGGTAGTAATGAAACCCGAACAGGAAAAAGGATAATCACAAAGACGCCAAGTGTCCGCAATCTGGAATTCTTTTTTGAGCTCTTTCCACGTGCTCATTTGCTGATCATGGTGCGCGACGGGCGTGCCGTGGTCGAGTCAAGTGTCAAGAGTTTCGGTACCAATTACGAAACAATGATGCGACATTGGGCCAAAGCCGCCCAGACCATCGTTCGATTTGATCAGTCAAATAGAGACTCGAATTCCAAGTATTTGATCGTGAGATATGAGGATCTTTATACGAATATGCAGGAGGAGTTGCTCAGGATATTTGCCTTTCTTGGCTTAGATGCCGGGACTTACGACTTCAATGCTGGAGCGAGTTTGCCGGTCAGAGGATCCTCTGAGTTGCGCGACCGGGGAGATGCAGCGGTGCATTGGCAACCGGTCGAGAAATGGTCAGGGTTTGGTCCTATGAACCGTTGGGACCATTGGGACCGCGCCTTGCACGAGCGATTTAACTGGATTGCAGGACCGTATTTGGCGCCGTTTGGCTACCAGGAAAAGCGATACATGACGAATCGGCGGTGGTGGCTGGTTTGGAATCACTTAATGGATGTGAAGTGGCGTTTGAGGGAGATAGGGCGACTGCACGTCTTTGCCATTCTACCCGAGGGAATTAAGGCTTGGCTGATAAGGCGATTCTTTGCGAATAAGAACAGCTTAACCCAAACCCTACGCGAGGGTTATTTACAGTAGCACGTCTGATGATAAAGTGATTAGCAGACATGGCTGACTGTGCGGGTGTTTCGCTTTGCTCATAATACTAGCCTCTGACCTTGATGGATGTGGAAGGAGTCTATGCTCACTGTTCTTTTGGCTACGTACAACGGTGCCAGGACGTTACCAATCGCTCTGGAGGCATTTTGTCGGCTCGAAGAACCTGATGGCGGCTGGAGGCTAGTAGTAGTAGACAATGGGAGCACTGACCGGACACAAGCGGTAATTAGGCTCTACCGTCGGCGACTTCCGATGATTAACGTCTACGAACCTACAAGAGGTCAGAACGCAGCCCGGAACTCTGGCCTGAATAACATAGCCGGTGATTTGGTCGTTTTTACCGATGATGATGTAATTCCACGACCGGATTGGCTGGTGGAGATGCGTTCGCTCGCCGACCAAACCCCAGCGTTTTCTGTTTTCGGTGGCCCGGTTCTGCCGAAATGGGAAAGTTCTCCTGAAGACTGGGTTCGGAACTTGGGCTGGGTGCCTCGGGGTGTGACGTTTCTGATTTCCAATCCAAATCTTGAGGAAGGACCGATTGATCCGGATTTGATCTGGAGTCCCAATATGGCTGTGCGCGCAGATATCTTCAAAGCCGGTCATCGGTTCGATACAGCCATCGGGCCAGATGGCTCTGACACTTATCCGATGGGAAGTGAGACTGAGTTCATCAGACGAATGGACCGAGCTGGCTTTAAGCCGTGGTTTAGCAAGCGTGTAGTTGTTCATCATATGATTCGCTCGTATCAAATAGAAAAAGAGTGGGTGCTTAACAGAGCCATCCGTTTCGGGCGTGGGCGATATCGAATCTGGGCTAAGCGCGCGCTGAATTCGCCAACCTTGCGGAGAATACCGCGCTACTTGATTCGGCAGGCCATAATCCAGTCTCAAATCTCGATCCAGAAAGTTCGGGTTGCCAGCGTAGAGAGGTGGGGTGATGCTGACAAGCTAATTAGGGAGCGTTGGTGGTTGAATTACTATGTTGGGAAGGCTATCGAAGGCCGATCGATAGGTATAAACGGGCAATTCCTGTAACCAAATCAGCTATATTTCTCATTCGACATGCTGAGGAAGCGTCCAGAAAAAACTTTCTATTTTCAGGCCAAAATTCCGAGTGAAATATTTCAAAATGCACAAAGTTATTCTTGGACGCGGCCTGATTATTGAGGAAACAGTACCTTCTCACTAATTCGGGGTAGGGGCAGTTACTTGGGGCTGCCCCAAGGGCGAACACCCCGGTTCCCCCCTACTTTTTGAGAAGATACAGGAAACATCTTTAGAGGAACTCTGTTTCAACCTTGGCAGAGCTCGTGTTGTTGCTTCCCTTGGCAAAATACTGTAGGATGGTGTACCCGCTGTGCTAGAATGTAGGGGGAAGTTACTTAACTAATCTTGAGGAGGAGAAGGAAATGAAACCTGCACGTGTATCGTCAAAATTGGTAAGGCTGTTTGCGACCCTGCTTGCCCTGTTTTTCCTGGCTACAAGCGGCTCGTTATCGGCCTGGGTTGCCTATGCTGAAGGCAGCCGCGACTTATACCCTAGTGGTGCCACCGGCTTTCGGGCCAATATCGAGTGGCGCACCAGTTACTATGGCCCCGACAATTTTCTGCGCCGCCGTACCTTGCTCCAGGTTTACGTCGAGCCTGGGGAGTTCATTCTAATGGGCTCAAGTGCGGTTGGCGTCGGCGCTGGTGACATACTGCTCTATAGCAGCGACCAGGTGACGGGGCGCGTCGGCGATGAAACCGTAACCGGTGTAGCTGATTTTAGCTGTGAGGACCAGAGGGTTGGGACAGGTAATCCTGACCAGGGGCGTATCATCAACCGTGCTCAAGAGTTGGCTGGTCCCGATACGGTTCCCGGCGGAACGGTTACCGATGGCTACGTGCCGTGTTACTACGAAGTCCCTGATGGCGGCTCGGCTGACAACATTTACTACGTGGCTTTCATAGGACCCTCTGGCACTGATGCTGATATCGACGGTGATCCCACAACCGGTGAGATTGATCTCGCCAGTTCAGAGAATTTCGACGCCAGCCAAAATACAAGCATCTCCGCCTGGGATGTGACGGTGCGCAGTGCCCTTGATTCAACCGTAGACATCACCGGGCGGCTGTTTGCTGACTACCTGTCCATGATTACCGGGTCTGTTAGTCGCCCTATGAATTCGATGCTCGACGTTCTCACCACAGACGGTTATATCTACGACGTCTCTATGCGGGGGCTCGACCCCTATGGTTTTGTCGTCTATTCCAATGATACTGGTTTTCTGGACAGTGACGGCGTGACGCCCCTTCTTCAAGATGTGCTGGCCGACTCGCGCATCCCGACCCAACAGCAAAACCAGCTAAATGTACTCCGAGGGGGTGTTTCACTTGCACCGCCAACCCACCACATTTTCTTCAACCAACCCAGCGTTGAGGCCAGGTTGGCCCTCAATGGTTTAGTGGATCCTGTCGCCCCTTCGATAAATTCATTTGTCTTCAATGGTGTATTGTGGGACAATAATACTCTGGTTGGCGAGGGTGGGACTTTTGATCTTGACGTTAATGTCCGCGGAATTTTCCTGCTGGTCATCAGCCGTGATGGGGCCGATTTTGACCCCGATCTCCCTACCAATCGTACGTTGATCGGTATTGGTTCGGCGGGCTCTCAGCAGATTGCGTGGGACGGGCTGGACAACGCTGGAGATCCGTTCCCTGCGGGTGAAAACTACCCGGCTCGTATCCTGCTCCGCGCCGGGGAAGTCCATTTTCCCCTATTGGATGTCGAGAACAGCCAGGATGGAGGTCCCCAGTACGAATTAACCAATCCGCCGGGTGGAACTTGCCCTCCGTTGTTTCCAGCCGGGTGTTTCACCGGTTTCTACGATGACCGGGGATATACCACGGCGGATGGCACAGATGTTGAAACTCCCGGCGTTGAGCTTCCCGGCATTGACCCACCGCCTGTTGCCAATAGCGATCCATATCTTGGATTTGATACCAGAAGCGGTGACCGGGCGTTTGGAGATGGAAGCCAGTCCGGCTTTGGTGACAAGAAGGGGCTGGACCTGTGGACCTATTTTCCCTCTGAGGCGGGTACGACTCTAAACATCTTGGCCGAGGCTCCACCTACACCTACACCTACACCTACATCTACATCTACATCTACACCCACGGCAACGTCAACTCCAACAATAACACCAACACCAACATCGCCTCCCGACAGCGGTAATGGAGATGGTGAGGAGGATCCAACTCCCACTCCAACACCACAAGTACCACAAATACTACAAACACCACAAACTACAGGCGCTACACCAGCTCCGCCCCCTTCTGCTCCCACGCCGGCTGTGCTCCTCTTGCCTGAGACGGGGATTGGTTACTCCAAGACAGCGCCTATGTGGCCGATTATCGTCCTGCCCGGTCTTGGATTTCTGATAGCTTGGGTGGTTTATCGTCGTCGCTGGGACAAATAGAGGAAAGTAGTAGATAGATAAGTGACAGGGGCGCAGCCTGGGCCACTTCGGCCATTGTTGCGCCCCTGGTATTTTCTCAAAGATTATATTCAGTCTGGTATGTTGATGAGATGAGAGTCATCGCTGGTATTGCCAAAGGACGTCGCCTTCAATCTGTCCCCGGCGATGCAACCCGGCCCATCACCGACCGCGTCAAAGAGTCGCTGTTTAACATTCTGGGCGATTTTGTCGTCGGGGCGCGGGCGCTGGACCTGTTTGCCGGAACCGGTGCAGTTGGCATTGAGGCACTCAGCCGTGGGGCGGCCGAAGTGGTGTTCATTGATAAGTCGTCGGCTGCGCTGCGGATTGTGCGTGCCAACCTCCAGCACACCCGGCTGTCCGACCAGGCGGTCGTCCTGCGCGCCGATGCATTCAGGTATCTTGCCGGTCCGATCGAGGCGCCCTTTGATTTCATCTACGTTGCCCCCCCTCAGTACCAGGGCCTTTGGGCCGACGCGCTGCGGGCTTTGGACGAGCGCCCTGCATGGCTCACCACTCACCCCGAATGGGGTAGCGGTGTCGTCGTAGCCCAAATCCATCCTCGCGAGTACCAGGAGCTGCCCCTGGAGAATCTGTTCGAGTACGATCAGCGCAAATACGGCAGCACCCTCCTCTGTTTCTACGAGTTGGCTGAGGAGCAGGGTCGCGGTTAAAGCAGAAATTTTCCTATCATAAAACCCTCTTGCTACCCCCCTTCATTGTGTTATAATAGATCCAGACTAAGTGGGTATGCTTGATGACATTATGTCGTTCGTCAGACAGGCCTGCCAGTTCTGGATACACCAATACATAGGCCTGGCCGATCTTTGGGTGACTGCGGACTTATTCATGCCACCGTGTACTGGTAGGCGTCTGTCTCAGAGGCGAACACCCAGGTTCGCCCTTACAATTTGAGAAGATTACTTCAGGGTGCTGGTTTAGGGAGAATAGACGCGATGGATAACAAATTCTCGGGTAAGCACGTGATTTTAGCCGTCATCGCCGCTGGCGGATTGATGACGGTGTTTTGTATTGTGCTGGTGGCTGCGGTACTCATCGCTGGTTTAGGAGGTGAGAAGTCGGCAGCCGGACGTGATATCGAGGTGGTAGATCGAATTGCCTACCTCGGCACCGATGGGAATCTTTATCTGGTGGATAGAGATGGGCAAAACGTTGAACATTTGGCGGTTGCCGGTGAGGGTACCGCATTGGCTCACCCTACCTGGTCCCCCGATGGAAAACGGGTGGCCTTTATTGCTAACCGTGAAACGGCTGGCGGGATTGAAAGCATTCTGTATACTGTCTCCACGGTGGGAGACGCCTCAACGAATCTCTATGCCAGCACCGACAACCCACCTTTCTATCTCTATTGGTCACCCGATGGACAGTACGTCAGTTTTCTCACCCAGGAGGACTCTAGTCTGGCACTGCGCCTTGCGCCGGCCGATGGCAGTCAAGACGCCCGCGTTTTGGATCGGGGATCGCCCTTCTATTGGTCCTGGTCGCCGGATAGCCGGGAAATGCTTATGCATATTGGGGGAGCTCGGGGGTTGAGTGATGAGGCCCGCCTGGCGATTCTCACCGATCGGCCCGAGTCCACACCTGATGTGCTGGACGATGCACCGGCCAACTTCCAGGCACCCGCCTGGTCTCCCGACGGCAGCCGTTTGCTTTACGCCGGAGTAGATGAGAACGGGGAGCAAGCCCTATTTGTGCGCCAGCGTCAGAGTGGAAGGGTGGAGAAGCTGGCCGATGTGCCGGGGTTGGTCAGGTTCAACTGGTCCCCCGACGGTGCCTGGATTGCCTACCAACAGATTGATAACCTCAGGTTTGCCCCCTTGGGCCACGTTTTCGTGAGAAAAGTAGGTGAGGGCGAAGGGGAACAAATAGCTCGGCAGGTTACCCGTGAAAGGGCACTTGCCTTCTTCTGGTCGCCTGATAGCCAACACCTGGCCATTCTGGCCCCTTCACTTGAACAAGAGGTACCCTCCGCGCGCCATAGCCGCCTCGCTGCCCCGATGCCACAGGAGGCAAGACTGCGTTTCCGCTGGTGGTTGGCCGACATGCCGGCGGCTGATCTGCGCCCGTTGGTGACTTTCCAACCTACCCGGTTCTTCCTGCTGACCGTCCCATATTTTGACCAGTATGCTCAGTCTATTCGGTTCTGGTCGCCCGACAGCCGCTATCTGGTTTACAGCGACCAGGAGACTCCAGGGCAGGCCGGCATCTGGGTGGCCGACACAGCCGGCGAGGAGCCTCCACGTCGCCTGGCTGATGGGACGCTGGCTGTCTGGTCCTGGCAATAGTTTTGGCAGACCTCAGGGGTTTTCGGAAACCCCTGGGGTCTTGATCATTCATTACCCCCTTGACAAATAACGGTTGACCTGGAGAGGCGATTGCCTTATACTACCCAGGCGACCAACTCCCCACCGACAGCCTGTCCCGGCCTGCGCCGGCGAGCCGGGAAAAAAACACCGGCAAGAGAAAGATGCTGATCCTGACCTGCTGCACATGTCACACGTAAGCCGCACGACCCTGGTATGAATAACCGAGAGAAAGTCGTTACTCATTGGCTATTAGCCATCTTGATAGCTGTTTTTTGTGTCCTTGCAGCCTCATTTAGTCTGCTCTTACCACTCAACGAAGCGGTAGATGAGGAGTCCCATTTCGACCTGGTACGCTTCATCGCCGAGCAGAATCGATTTCCTGTGACCAATCAGGAACGCGTCTCGCTCGGGGACAAAGGCGATGCTTCCCCCATTTATCACGGCCTGGTGGCTGTCCTCTCCCAACACACAGACGTTTCATCTCTTCCGAAACGTCACTTCGTGAGCCGGGCCAGCCAGGCTATTGCCTACGATACCACCCTGACCACGCAAGACATCCACACAGAAGATGAGCTGTTCCCGTTTAGAGGCATCGTCCTGGCCTGGCGTCTGGCTCGTCTGGTTTCCATTCCCCTGAGTGTGCTCACAATCGTCGCGGCTTATCTAACTGCATTGGCCATTTACCCCCAACAGTACTTCTTCGCCCTGGCTGTGGCTGCCTTTGTGGCCTTTGTGCCTCGTTTTGTCTTCAATAGCGCTGTTATCACCGATGACAACTTGGTCATACCGCTAGTTGCCTTTGCCATTTACTACCAGGTACGCATCATCCAGGGCGATGAACGTCTCCGGGCACTCGTCATTTTGGGCGCAGTAACTGGGCTGGCTGTTATCACCAAGTATCACAGTTTGGTGTTGCTGCTGGAAATAACCTTCGTCTTTCTTGTTCTGGCCCGGCGAAATCGGAGGGAATGGAAGGGCTGGCTCAAACGATGGGCTTGGGTGATGCTGAGCTTTGTGGTCACAACCAGCTGGTGGTTCTTTTTCTTGTTCAGTCGTTTCAATCGCGTTGATGAATTAGGCTTGGTTGCTGGCTTGCTGGCTCCCCTGGGCGATCCGACAACCACCGAGGTGGCTTCCTTACAACTGACGTCGCTAACCATCAGTTGGAATTGGGTAGCCCCTGTTTTTCGCACGTTCTGGATTGTTGCACGCCCGGTACATTTTTCTTGGATTGAGTCCATCTATCTAGTTTTGATCCTCTTGACTGTTATCGCAGCTCTTGGGTTGCTTCGATTGACTTACCATCGCCTGACTTCTCGTCGTCAAGACAAATGGCGCTTGGATATCGCTTTGTTGGGTCTAAACCTGTTGCTTTACCTGGCTATTGTGTTTGGTCGCTACCAGGTGTTTGTCGCCCGGGGTACTCCGCCGCCGCCATATAGCACCCAGGGACGCCACTTGTATCCGGCTATTATCTCGGTTGCTTTTTTTTATGTGCTTGGATGGCGAGTTGCATTGGGCATGTACCCCTGGTGGCCCAAGACTGTCAAAGTGACTCGTTCAAACGACCGAGTTCTGGCCGGGGTTATCACTCTTGGTTTGCTCACCTTGAGCATCGCCACTTTCTTCTTTTTTGTTCGACCTGGCTACCTGACTGACCTTCCCATCTTCAGGCTTGAGCCTGATGAAGCCAATATCTCACGTCGGGCGAACGTGGCGTTCGCTGATGGCCTCAGTTTCGTTGGTTACAACCTTGAAACACCAAAGCAGGCAGATCGCATTTTGCCCGTCCACCTCTATTGGCAGGCGAATGGGACACATGACCGCGACTATGTCGTCCGCATTTGCTTGCGTGACAGCCAAGGCGCCCCCATATCCTGCCATTGGGGCCACCCAGCCGATGGGCTCTATCCAACTCGAGCCTGGGACGCCGGCTATCTTATTCGTGACGAACGTGCGTTGCCGCTTCCGTCTTGTTTAGTGGCGGGGGACTACGAATTGACCTTGTCCATATGGCCCTTGCGTAATGATGTGGCCTCAACCTTGATTGATGACGCTGAGCCAGCGCAAGAACCATTGTCCCTGGGCCCGGTCACACTCACGCCGACGTCCCAACAACCATTTCGAGATGTTTATCTGTGCACGGCCGACGGTTGTTATGCTGAAGGGGGAATAACTCTGCCGCAAATCCGCCAAACGCTCACGCTTGTCAGTTACCAGCCAGATCCTACAAGCCAGGCTAACGTTAACGCAGTCCGTTTCGTACCGGAGGACGCGGCTGCTGAGTCTCCAACTGAGTGGTTACCCTTTCAAACTGGCGGCGTTTATCGTTGCCCCAACGGCCAGGCTTTCCAGACCCATACTTTCATCGTTGACCCATCTGTTGCCCCTGGCTTATACAGCCTGGAGATGGACGATCAGCTTGAAGAGTCGTTCTCGGTAAAGGTCGCGACCCATCCACGCAATTTCGACTCGTCTCCCCATCCCGAAAAGGATTTGGGCATCTCGTTTGCCGATCAGCTAGTCTTGCTGGGCTACGATGTTGACCTGTCCCCACGCTGGCCTGACGATTCGATCGAAGTGACCACGTTCTGGCAGGCTCAGCAGAAAACGAAACACAATTACAATGCTGCCCTTCATCTTTTGGACAACACACAAGAATCACAGGGGCTATTTGACCATTTCCTGGGCGATCTCTATCCAAACACCCTATGGGCTCCGGGTGAATTTACTCAAGATAACCACGTAATACAAGGTAGTAACCAAACCTTATTGCCCGGCTTATATTCCCTTGAATTGCGTCTATATGACTATTCACAGGGTCGATTTGAGCCCTTGCCTATGACGGATATTGAAACTAATCGGCCTATCGAGGGCAACCCAATCTTGGGGCAGGTCAGGATTATGGACCCGGCTCGTACCCAACCTCCCGCGCACTCCAAGGTCGTCGAGTTGGGTCAAGAGATTCAACTCCTCGGTTATGACTTGACGGATACACAAACCAGGCCAGGAGGATATGTTTCATTGGCCCTGCACTGGGAAGCCATCGCACAACCGTCAACCGATTACACGGTGTTTACCCAGTTGATCGGCCCAGATAATTTGGTGTGGGGACAACAAGATAATCAACCGCAACAAGGTCGGTACCCAACAACCGCCTGGTCTATCAGGGACCGGGTAGTTGACCGCTATGATATTATGGTGCGAGAGGATGCTCCTGAGGGTTCTTATACTTTGCTCGTGGGGATGTACGATTTGGCAACAGGAGAGCGGTTGCCTGCGGTTGATGTAGATGGACACCGGTTGCCCAATGATGCCATTGTCTTAAGCGCCATCGATATTGTCTCCCCTGACCGCCGATGAATTTCAATCATTGGCTCCGGCTTGATCCGATTCGGCCTTGCCTGTCAACTGTGCGGCGGCGATACCCAATCCCATTGTCAACCAAAAAAGGGCGACCAGGTGGACGAAGTTGATGTTAAAGAAAAAGTGATCAAAAATACCGCCAGTCAGGGCGCCAGCCATGGCTGCCACGTAGGCTAGCAGCAGCCCTTCAAGCATGTGGCCCCGGGGGGTTTGCCTCCAGGCGCGGTACGTGACGACGAAATACGTCCCGGCGATGATCAGGAAGATGAGCAATCCCACCAGGCCCATTTGCTCGGCTATGAGCAAATAGAGCATGGAAACGCCCAGATACAGATCAATGTCGGGTGTGCCAGAAAAGCCGACACCCAGCAGCGGGTAGCGACTGATAAGGATGAGCGCGTCCTTGTATTCACCAAAGCGCATCTGGGTGGCCAGATCCTCACCGCGTATCCCCTCGATAAAGCGTGTGACGTAGACTTGAGTTTGGGGCAACAGCAGGAACAAAATCCCTGCCAGCGCGATCAGCAAGAATAACTTGCGGTAGCGCAACATCCCAACTAGCATTAGTGCCGCCGCCAGTCCCAGCATTGAGCCACGTGAGAAAGTCAGCACCAGGCTGAGCCCCATCAAGCCTGCCAGGGGAGCTAGCAGGCGACGGGGTAATACGGGCCTGTCGGCGAAAAGCTGTACCACGGCTATTGCGGTGACCACGACCAACAGTCCGCCCAGTGCATTGGGATCGATGGAAGTGGCAATGGCGCGCATTGGCTGACTGGTATCTTCTTCCACAAAACGCAGAATGCCGGAGCCGGAGGGATAGTTGAAAACGGCCAACTTGGAGAGGATGCGTACCGTCAGCGAGCCGGGTAGTACGTAAAACAATACGCCCAGAAAGCCGACCATGCCACCCGCCAGGATGATGACACTGGTGATCATTTTCAGGGAACCGGTGCTCCGTACCTGGTTGACTGCCATAAAGAAGAGTGAAACCGCGAGCAGTACCTCCGCGAAGCGACGCAGCACGGTGGCGTTCAAGGAAGCGTGGGCCAGACCGGCGATGAAGGTGATGAGTGCCCACAGCAAGAAAGCAAGAATAGGCAGACCTAATACCGATATCTCAAACGTCCGATCTGTACGAGTGACCAGGCGCAAGAACCAGACCCCGAATAACGCCAGCATCACAGCGTCAATGAACGTGGGCCGGAACCCCACCTCGATTGGCATGGCCGCGTAGGGCAGCAGGCAGATGAGCCCGATCAGTGCAAAGAGGCCCCAGTCGGTTGAGCGTAACATCAGCATACCCACCACCAGCGCGCCGATTGCTCCCAGTGCCAGCACAGGCCCAAAAGAGCCAAACAGCGCGCCAATCAGTATGCCTGCTGCTACGGCCACACCAATCGCCGTCCCTATCGCCAGATAGGGATTGTCGGCAGTCAGCCAGGTTCGTAAGCGGTCAAGTGCAGTGTTTTGCATAACTATTTCATGGCCTCTAAGACAATCAAATCCGGCAGCTCCACAAAATCCTGTGTCTCATTTACCAGGCGCAATCGTTGTCCCGTTTCGGGTTCGTAAAGGCCTATCCGTAATGTATACTCGCCCGACTCCAAATCCGAAGGGAGGAGAATGGCGTGCGTATCCATGACAATTTCACCCGGGTCCCACATAGTCGTCGCGTATCGACCTTGTTGCGGCATAACGTCCTGTTGGGCGCGGATGTTACCTTCCGAATCCAACACGTGGTTAAAGACGGTGTAAACTCGGTTAATTGAGTCAAGCGCCTGCCAGTGTAGGGTATAGGTCAACGTCTGGCCAGGATGTAGGATGCCTTCTGGGAAGTCTCCCCCGATTAGAGTGATCTTATTATCGCCAAACTGTGCATAGATTGGATATTCAGGCGACTCTGGTGAATGTAGCTGGACGTGGAATTTCCCCAGAGTGATCTTATTGTCGGGTGACTGGCCCGACTCACCTATTATAACCGGTAGCCGCTCTAATGAAAAGTTATGATAAAGGCCCATTTCAAATAGGTAGACTCCCTCCGGGCTGTCGGGCGCTAGCCAGAAGTCATGCGTGTCGACAAAGGTCAGCGGAGCTGACCAACGATGGATAATACTGTTGAGCGGCAGATTGGACTGGCCACGACGACCCTCTTGTGGGACGTCAAATAGGTGCAGGAACAGGTAGTAATCGCCATCAATAGGCCCTTGCATTTGCCATTCGAGATAAAGCGTAACCCTATCGCCTGGTTTGGCGACGGTGGGTTCAACACGATAGCCTGTTAACCAAACAGCGTCATTGAAGTTAGCTTCTGTCGGCCGCCAAGATATAGGCTCGTCCGGCAGGAAAGGGGCGTCAGCAGCCAGCGGGTAAACGTGAGCGACTGGCTCTTGTTGGTCGTTGAGAATCGTGGTAAGGGGAGTAGTAACGTTCGTTTGGCTGTATAGTGCTTCGATTTTGGGCACCGTCAAAGGCGGCAGCAGGTAAGCCGTCCCGGTCCCATTGGCGGACGGCACGAGCAGCACGAAGGCGGACTCGAATGCCGGCTCATCAGGCAAGAGGTAAGCTGCTGTCGCCTGTGCCAGGCTTTGGCTTTGCTCCGACGTCAAGAGGGCGCGCAATGAGTCGTTGTCGATGTTGCTCAAGTTGGGGTAACGGGCTTGCAGTAAAAAGTAAGTGACGCTGTCTTTGTATAGGTTGAGTGGGATGAGAGAGGGCCGGTTGGGCTGGCTGTTAAGGTATCGGGCCAGGTGCGCGGCGTCGTCGGCGCGCCTTCTGTTGTAGGTCGTGGCCCAGACCGTGAAGTAATTGTGGACGCTCGTCAAGCCACCCGCGATAAGCACGAGACAGAGGGTGGCCATAATCCGTTTTGGGGGCATTCCCACATCCTGACCTTTGGGTCTCACCTTCCTCGCGTTTGTGATCAATGTAAAGGATGTATTGGCCAGTGTCGTCAGGCCTGTGGCAGACACAAAAAAGAGGGGGGGCCAGGCGACGACGCTTCGCAAGATCGTGGTTGTAGCCTCCCAATCTTGTCGGGAGAGCAGCATTGGAAGAACGCCTATGGCCCACCACAGCAGCAGAAAGCGAGGCGTCGCCTTTTTTATCTG
>DAOUMD010000262.1:0-21087 GCA_034412795.1 Anaerolineae bacterium | reverse complement strand
GCGTTGAGCAACACAATGTACCCCCGAATCGCCCAGCCTACTTCCAGCACGCCGAGGAAGAGCAAGAGCAGCAGAGGCGTGATGATCGCCATCTCCACCAGGCTCTGCCCTTTCCCGCTTGAAGAACTTGTCTTCGATCTTTTTATCACTAACTTACCTCTGATCTTAGCTATCATTTTTCATCCTCTGGATGCCGCGATGGGATGGTAGATTGGGAATTGGGAGCCTTAGGGGGCTTAGCGTCCAGTCCGCCATTTCCCAGTTTCTCCATCTACCGGCCCACCAGCCTCCCAATCTTCCAACCAACCAACCAACCAACTAACCAACTAACCAACCAACCATCCATCCATACCAATTTACTGGAAGAAAAACAGAACCTGGGCCAGGCTGGCGAGGACACTGGATACCAGGATCACCTTCAGCCCGTTTTGGGATGGGGCGCCTGGCACGTCACAGCTATGACGTGCTACGACGTGGCCTATCAGCCACGAAACACCCAGACCGGCCAGGACGGCCGTCACCATGAGCGTTATCACACCCGGCGCGGAGATGGTGGAAGGAGGCAACTGCAACTGGATCAGGATGGCTAGCCCAATGGTCAGCGCCACACCTATGTCACCACCCAACAACCCCAATCCCACACACACGGCGTACCGGGGCAATCGGCGTAGCATAGACCCCTTCGGGCCGGTGTCGGCATCGGCTTCGGTCGTGAGTGACGCCTTATAACTGCTTTGCATAATGATCTTACTCCTCCTATGTTTGTCTGGGCCCGTCAGCCTTCAACCGAATAAGGATTGATGCTGCTGAACCCTCACTTTCTCGTATCTTCTTCAACAAATGCGGGTAGGGGCGAATATCTTGGTTCGCTGTTACTTTTTGAGAAGATACAACTCACCAGTCATACCGCTTAGGAGCAGAAAAGGTTACGGAGAAGCTAATAGGAAGATGGTCCTGTTTTTATGTCCCACACTGCCCGTACCCTTTTCGCGTTTGCAACGGTATGATATAATGACCGCACCAATGAGTGCACACTACCGGAGCCATCAATTTCCAAGACAAGCAAAAGTTATCTTGATGTGCGGCTTCAGGGTCGCCATGTCGAAGGGTGAGTTTTGTGGCCTCGGGCCTCGATACCCGGCTCGGAATCAAATCGGGAAGTTGTTTTCTAACGATTCCTTTGGTTCATCGCCGACGATTGGAGAGTCTTGTGGTGCGGGATGCCAGTGAGAGCCGTCTGATCGAAAGGGCGAAAGCCTGTGATGAAGAGGCTCTCGGCGAACTGTATCGTCGGCATGCTAACGCGATCTTTCGCTATGTCTATTATCGAGTGGGCGATCAGGCCGTTGCCGAAGACATGGTAGGTGACGTATTCATACGCGTCTTGGAGGCCTTGCCGTCGTATCAGGACACAGGGCGTCCCTTTGTGGCCTGGCTGTATCGAATTGCCCACGCACGCGTGGTCGACCACTACCGGCGGCAGAACAGCCGCCGCGTCGCACCTCTGGACGAGGGGTTGGCAGCAGATGAGGAAACAGATCCACATCAATTAGCTGTTTTCCGAGATGAGTCCTGCCAGGCGTGGGCGGCTGTGAGTCACCTCACGGACGATCAGCAACAGGTTGTCTCTCTGCGTTTTATTGCCGGCTATTCAACAGCCGAGGTAGCCAGGTTTTTGGGAAAGACCGAAGGGGCGGTCAAGGCGCTTCAGCATCGGGCGTTGGCGTCGTTGCGTCGTCTCTTGGAGGTTGAATCGTGACTGAAGGCGTCGATTTCGACCATGTATTGAATATCTGTTTGGATCGGTTGCGCGCGGGCGAAAGGCTTGAAGATTGCCTGGCCAGCTATCCGTCCCACGCTGAGCGGCTGGCGCCTCTGCTGCGCACAGCCACCACGTTGCGTACTCCAGACGGCCCCAACATGTCACTCGATGGCTTTAGCAGCGGCGAAGCTCGTCTGTTGGTTCGTGCTGCTCAGTTACGTCATCGGCGCAGAAGCCAGCTAGCTCCTGCGCGCCGCGGAAGCGTCGTCGGTCTTCTGGCTGGCGTGCGTAGGCTGGTTGTGGCAGGTGTTGCCGGTGTACTTCTGCTGTGTGTCGTTCTGAGCGCTGGTACGGTTTCGGCGGCATCGGGAAGCTTGCCTGGGAGCCCGCTTTATTCGGTGAAGCGGGCGACAGAGACTGTTATATCATCGGTGGCGCCTACCCCCCAGCTTCAGGCGCGTGCTCATCTGGCCTGGGCGGATCGACGGCTGCGTGAGATTGAAGCCCTTGTGGCGCGCGATGGTGTCACAGACGAATCGCTTCTGGCGGCCCTGGAGCAAGAGACTGACCTGGCTTTGGACGCTGCCGAGCAGACCGGGATTGAGCTCTTGACGGCCGCGATGGT
Source organism: Anaerolineae bacterium (assembly GCA_034412795.1). Lineage (GTDB taxonomy): Bacteria > Chloroflexota > Anaerolineae > 4572-78 > NAK82 > JAUVPY01. The sequence continues at coordinate 18,700 of DAOUMD010000262.1, read as the reverse complement.
TCACACTGAGCACCAGCAGGTGGTCTTAAGTCGTGTGTTGGAGAAGTCGCCCCCGGAGGCCCATCCCGGATTGGAGCGGGCACTGGAGGCCTCGGCTCGAGGGCAGGCGCGCGCTCAATCTGCGCTAGAAGACTCAACCAGCCCTGGCCCGCCCATCACGCCACCCGGTCAGGCCGGTGACGACAAATCCCCACATAAAACGCAGGAGGCGTCTTCCACTGACGATATTTCTAGTACGCCATCCGCGTCCCCTGAAGCTACAGATGAAATCCTCCCGCCGGGGCAAGGTCGTGGGCAGAGCCAGGACGAAGGTGGCGATCCAAACCGTGATCAGGAACATGGCCAGGGCCAGGACAAAGTTAAGAATCCCAACCACGGCCAAGGGCAAGACCAGAATAAGCCTGAAGGCTCCGACCACGGTCAGGGTCCTGATAAGGAGATCGAGAAGGATGATGAACCGGGCCCGCCCGATAAAGACAAAGACAAAGACAAAGATAAAGATAAAGATAAGGATAAGGGGCAAAAGATCACTCCTACCCCGGCCAGCAATCCGGAGCAAGGATAGGGCGGTGGGAAGTCTGAAAAGTCTGACAATCCGGGACAAGGTAAGGACAAAAGCAAGTAGGTAAATAGTAGTTACAATCGTAGAGCGGTTTGGCGAAAAGTAAGGGCCTGTCAGGTTTTGCCTACCCTGGCACCAGGGTAGGCAAAACCTGACAGGTCTTGTTGTTCTGTCCTGGGACGGATGGGGGATTGACGTTTATGTGGATTGAGACTAAAATGCGAGATGATCGTAGTAGGCTATTCGTAAGGTAGGTTGGGATTTAGAAAGTGGCCAGCGTCTTCATAATCCGTACCCTTAAAAACAGGGCTTATTGGTTAAAAACCCAGGATGAGGCGATTGCCCGTTGGGTTTCGAACGTTCTCTGCCCGCCAGTGGTCGCCAGCTTTTTGGCTGTTGGTTTCGTGGCCTTTGTTGCTCCCGATCCAGGAATGCTCTGGCGTTGGTTGGCCCTGAGCCTGCCGCTGATCACGCTGCCTCCCCTGGCATACGTGATCTGGCTGGTTCGTCGCGGCGATCTGGTTGACATTCACATGCCGTATCGTCAATCTCGGCTGAAACCATTGAGCGTCATTATGACCTGGTTGCTCATTTGTATGATCTTGCTCAACAACTGGGGCGCACCACCTGCCCTCAACTTACTCCTGGTGGCGGTGCTGTTTCAGGTCGGAGTCTTGAGTTTGGTGACGCTCTTCTGGCAGATTAGTTTTCACAGTGCCACAATGTCGGCGGCGGCTGCCACGGCCGTCGCCGTCGGTGGGGCCACCGTGTGGCCGATCACGATCACTTTACTTGTCCCACTCGTTGGTTGGTCTCGGGTGCGCCTGCGCCGCCACACCTTCAGGCAGGTAACGGTTGGCTGTCTGGTGGGTGCTCTGGTCGCTCTCTTGATGCTCGTCGGGCTCTTGCCGCACGTCTTGACACCTGACACTGGTTAATCTTTAAGTTTCCTAAGAACTGTTAAGAGTTTTCAGGCTCGTCCGATCTGCGAACAAACGGGGCGTAGCGTGTATTGCTGCGCCCCTCAGCTTTCGTCAGCGTGCAGTCAGCCTTGAGTCTGGAAATTTCAGAGAGGTTGTGGTAATATTAGACTGCTATTGACGTTAACCATCACTCAATCTAAAGGCATTTAATCTAAAGGAGGATTTTGATATGGCTTCGCTGCTCAGCAAAGTACAAACATTGATCTCGGCCAACTTGCATGCGCTGGTGGATAGTGCGCTCAGAGCCAATTCCGTCGCCGTCCTTGATGAATATATCCGCCAGGCTGAGGACAATCTGGACGACCTGCAAGACGCGCTGATAACCGTGCGTGGGCAGGTGAAGACACTCAAGCGAAAATGCGAACTCTTTCAGGCCGAGGCTGATCAGTTAGATGCTGACATCAATCGTCTGCTAAAGCTGGGCAAGGAAGACCTTGCCATCGCCGCCCAGTCGCAATACAACTCCAAAGCCGAACTGGCCCAAGAATACAAAGAGCAGTGGGAAAAGCAGCAGGTTGAGGCTGATAAGCTCAGCGATGCACGGCTCAAGCTTGAGGCTAAGCTGACCACCATCAAGCAGGAGCGTGAACATCTGTTGGCTTTGCTGGAGCTTGCCAAGAGCAAAGAAATCGCTGCCAAGACTATCCGTTCGCTCGATGATCTGGAAGGTGTCGGTGACTCCGACATTGCCCGTGTGGGTGAGCAGATCCGCGCCCGTCTCGACCGCGCCGATGCCGAAATTGAGATGGAGTCGACTAGCCTCGAAACCCAGATGGATGATGTGCTGGGCACGGCACGCCTGGAGGACCAACTCGCCGAGCGTAAACGCCGCCTGGGGCTGGCCGAGGAGTAGGGCCGGCAGCCGAGGCGACCCCTGGAAACGAAGCTACTGCCCTACCGCAAGATAGAGACGGGCGGGGAGTAGATCCACCGGATCTGCTCCCCGTCTGGAGGGATTGGTCAAGAATACTCCTATGAGCCGAACACGTACCATCTTCTTTGCCATAATTGGGTTGGCCTTGATAGTGATCCTCGTGGGTGTGGCCGCTTATCTTTTACTGGTCATACCCGAGACAGGCCCAGCGCGTGTCTCCACTGGCGAAGACGAGCCGATAGAGGTAAGCGTCGTGGCCGCACTTCCCGTCGAACCTTGGGTTAGCGAGGCAGCCAAGCAGTTCAACGCCGAGAACCACACCCTGGAGGGACGTCCCATCCAGGTGGATATCATTGCTATGGACGGCCTGGCCGCTATGGGGCGCTACGAGCGCGATGAAATGGATCCTTTCCCCACTGCCTGGATCCCAGACAGCCGCTACTTAGTGGAGCTGGTCAACGCTACCTATAAAACTAAGTTGGGACGCGACGTGTTTCTCACCGATGGCGAGTATCGCGCCCGGCCCATTGCCATATCCCTTTTCGCCTGGGGTATCTACGACAGTCGCGCCAATGTGCTGGAGCAGGCCTTCGGCGACATCAATTGGCCTACCATCCACGACGCGGCCATTGCACCGGGCGGTTGGCGAGAGATTGGCGGGGATGGCGAGTGGGGGTATTTCAAGCTCATTGTGCCTCACCCCCGCAAGAACATTGGTGGCTTGGCGGCCATGGTCAGCGCGGCCGGCGAGTACTATGACAAGCCTGCCATCGGCGTGGAGGACGTAACTGATCCGGACTTCCAGGCGTGGCTCAAAGAGCTGATGGGCTCTGTCAGCGATTACTCCAGTCTGGGGGCTTATCCTGGTGAGAATCTGGCCCTCTTTGGCTACTCGGCTGGAGACGGTGGCCAGTTGCTGGAGAGCGACTTGCTCATCAATATGTCAGGCAGTATGAACCGTTGGGAGCCGCTGCGCATCCTGTATCCCAAGTACGTTACCTGGTTCGATTTTCCGTTCACGGTCTGGATTGGCCCCGAAACCACCGCGCTGGAGAAGAATGCTGCCCTCGAATTTGAGAAATACCTGTTGTCACCCGAGGTGCAGACTCAGGCGGTGAGTTATGGTCTGCGCCCCGTCAGTGGCCAGATCAGTGTGGATCAAGCTGATAGCCCCTTTGTAGAGTGGCAGGCCAACGGCGTTACGCCCATCGTCGAACGAACCACGGCTATGCGTAACCCTGATCGGGACGTGTTGCTGGCCTTGCTCCGCTGGTTTGACTTGAACATCGCCCAGTAGGGTGCGCTCGATGTTGTGCTACATTTTGCACGACCCCCGCTTCTGCTGATGTTTAATAGTGATTTTGCGTTGGTATTTCAAAGACCTCCAAAGATATAATTGACATAATCCTGAAACACAACTCTGGGGGAGGATCGTGGAGAAACGTCGCTGGCCTATTTGGCAATTCATTGTACTATTATTGGTAATTGTAGGGTCAGTTGTTTTCGTTGCCGCCGGGGTGCTGGGCTTTGGAGGGGGTGAGCCACAGCTACAGCTACAGCCAGAGCCAGAGGTTGTGGCGCTAACCATATCACCAACTTCCACGGCTACGTGGCCCGTCATTCATACCAAGACACCTACCTCAACGCCTCTACCCACAGCGACGCCTGGGCCGACACACACGCTGACTTCTACGCCTACACCCACCGCCACGCCAACGTCTACGTCCACACCCACACCTACTCCCATCATCGTCGATCCTGAACTCAGGGCCCTTGGCCGCCTGGAGTCGGCCCAATACGTTATGCAAGTCGTCATCGACCTGGAACGAGAGCCGGGTAACATCTGGCAACAGGCCTTTGGGACCGATCAGCTTTTGCTGATTGCTGAGGGCCAGGTGGTAGCCGGATTTGACTTGACCAAGATCAAAGAGGATGACATTGTGGTTCAGGACAAAAGCGTCAGTCTGACATTACCGCCGCCCGAGCTTCTGTATTTCGGCGTGGATGAGGATAATACCTACGTGTACGAGCGAAAAACCGGCTTCCTGACGAAACCGGACGAGACTCTGGAGACGGAGGCACGTCGCCGGGCGCAGGTGGAAGTGGTTAACTGGGCTTTAGAACACCAGGTTTTAGAGAAGGCCGAGGAATTTGGGGTCTTCTATCTGGATTCCTTCCTCCGCTCGCTGGGATTCACTGACGTTAGCATCGAGGTGCGAGATGTCGAATAGTGATGAGCCAAGATCCTTCCTGAGTCGAAATATCGTGTTTATCGCCCTATTGGTGGCAATCATCCTGCTGGCAGTGGTTTGCCGAATTTTGTCTGGTTTTTGGCCCCTGTGGCCACCATCACCGTCTACGCCGACGCCGGTCCCCGTTTCTCCTACCCCTACCCCCACCAGGGTGACGATCGGGGATATTCGGCCTCTCGCGGAATTGGCGACGATTGAGTATCAGGCAGTGGCCGAAATCCAAGATGAGCGTGTGCCGGATGATTTCCGCCAGTATCTCGGAATCAAGGAGCAGGTTCTGCTGCTTGCCTACGGGGAGGTCAGGGCGGGTTTCGACCTGAGCAAGCTCTCAGAGGAAGACCTCTGGACCGATGGGACCCGGGTCCAATTGCATTTACCGCCGCCTGAAATCTTGTCGACCAGCATTGATTATGATCGAACTCATGCCGTCTACCACCGGGGGACGTTGTTGATGTCCCGGGATATCAATTGGGAAGGTGAGATATTCGAGACTGCCCAGGACTCGGTCCGCCAGGGAGCCATTGAGGCTGGCATCCTTGAGGACGCGGCCAGGTACGGCCAGCTTTACTTTGAGAATTTTTTGCGGTCCTTGGGTTTCACTGATGTGCAGGTGGTTGTCGATTGAGGGCCAGGCAGCGGATGACGAGCTGATAAGCGGATAAATCTGCACCCCAGTTGCAGAACTGGATCGAGGAGCAAAATCAAAGGCCAGCATAATGAGTCCTAAACGTAAGAAATCTGACCCCAAACAGACTTTACTTCTTTTGCTCGTTGGCGCCGGTGTCTTTTTTGCTTTGTGCTGTGCCTGCTGGGCCATCACCATCAACATCGCGCCTGACCTGGTGCCTTCTACTGGCGAGGAGCCGGTAAGCACCGCCTTGCGCCTGGCCTACTCACCCGAAAAGCAAGTCTTATTCGAAAGCTTGGTGGCCGATTTCAACGCCCAGGGGTTGGTAGGCACCGACGGCGACTCGTTGCAGGTGGAAACAGTGCAGATGGACCCCGAGGCGATGGTCGAGGCTGCCCTGGCCGGTGAGGTTCAGGCCATCGTACCCGACTCGTCGATATGGCTGGATACGCTGGATCGTGCTTACTCCGAGCGCGTTGCTGGCGGGGAAGACATCGGCGGAGTGGCGGGTCTGACCAGCGAGGTAACTCGCTGGGCTGTCAGCCCGGTGGTTATCGCTATGTGGGAGGAGACCGCCCGCGACATGGGCTGGCCTGATCGAGCCATTAGCTGGGCGGATCTGCTGGACCGCGCCCAGACCGATTCGGATTTCAAATGGAGTCACGCCGCCACCAACTCCGCCAGTGGCTTGCTGGTCACGCTGGCTGAATTTTATGCCGGGGCTGGCATCACCCGTGGTCTCACCGAAGACCTGGCCCGCAGTCAGGAAATCATCGACTATGTGAGTGCCATCGAGGGTACGGTCCGCTTCTACGGTGAGGGAGAGTGGGCCGTCATCCAGCGGGTGCTCAGCGAAGGAAGTGACTTCCTCGACGCTTTTGTAGTTCAAGAGCAACTCGTCATCTACTTCAACCAGCAGCCGAATCGCCCTGGTCAACTGGTGTCTATTTACCCGGCCGAGGGTACGCTTTGGGAGGATCATCCCTTGGCCCTTATCGAGTCGTCGGCGCTGACGCCCCTGCAGCGTGAGACCTATCGCGCCTTCCGCGAGTATCTCACTTCAACGCAAGTTCAGCAACGCGTGCTTCAGGCTGGGTACCGTCCCGCCGATCTCTCCATCCCTGTTGACGGTTCGGACTCACCGATCAACGTCGCGGCTGGCGCCGATCCTGCTCAGCCCCAAACCACGCTTCAAATACCAGCTCCCAGCGTGGTACAGGTTGTGCGTGACGTGTGGTGGCTTACCAAGCGGCACACCAATGTCTACCTGGTGGTGGATACGTCGGGCAGCATGGCGGGTCAAAAGCTGGCACAGACAAAAGAGGCCTTGTTGATCTTTATCGAACAGATTAAGGGCGATGCAGAGCGGGTGGGACTGATCCCTTTCGCCTCATCGGTCTATCAAGTACAGGAACTGGAAGAGTTAGGCGCCAACCGTGCCCGGTTATTGGCGGCTGTGGGTGGGCTGGAAGCCAGCGGCGATACTGCTTTGCTCGACGCGGTGGACGAGGCTTACAACCGCCTTCAATACCTGAATGATACGGAACGCATCAACGCCATCGTCGTAATGACCGATGGGCGGGAGAACAATTCGTACACTACGCTTAACCATCTGGTTCGTCACATAGAAGAGGGCAATCGTACCGGTGTGCCGGTGGTCGTCTTTTCTATTGCCTACGGCTCCGACGCCGATATGGGGACCCTGGAGCAGATTTCAGGGGCCAGTGGTGGCCAGGTTCGCACTGGCGACGTGGAGACCATTCGAGGATTGTATAAGATTCTTTCTACGTACTTCTAATCGGGTAAAGGTATGGCCAAACGGAACAGCTCCGCTGACAATCTGGAACGCCGAGCCCGCCGGGCCATTGCCTGGCACGCACTCTTGCGCTGGGAAAGCGCGGTAATCATCGCACTTACCTTGGTGATCTCCGCCTTCTTGGCCCTGTTGTCTCTGGTCCCTGGATCCGGCTTTCCTTTTCTGTGGACCCTTGTTGCCTTGGGCATTGGTCTCTTAACGGAGGCGATTGTCTTCTACAGCAGCATTACTGATGAAGAAGAGAATGCTCAGGTAGTAGCTAACCTGCTGCGCGATCAATACAAATCCAGACATTTGCGATCACGCAAGCGCAAAGCGCAGCTTAACAAGGCGTTGGAATACCAGGCATTAATCATTAGTACGGTCCGGCGTACCCGAGAGGGGGTATTGCGCGACCGGCTTGGCCGCGCCACCGAGCCGGTAGATGATTGGATCGAGGCGATTTATCGACTGGCTGCGCGCCTTGATGTCTATGATCAGAATCAGGTGATCAAACGAGACCTGCGCTCGGTGCCATTGTCCATTGAGAATTTCAAAAAGCGGCTGGATGAAGAAGATGATCCAGCAGTACAGAAAACCTTGCGCAACACTATTTCCGACAAAGAGCGCCAGTGGGAGCATCTGAGTCACTTGCAGAACACGATGGAGAGGGCGGAGTATCAACTGGAGAGTACCCTGGCCTCGCTGGGAACTGTCTACGCCCAGTTGCAAGCGGTGGATGTACGCGGAGCCGAAAAGGGACGTGCCGAGCGGCTGCGCCAGGACATTGACGAGCAGGTAGCTCAGCTACAGGATTTGGGCGAAGCGATGGATGAAGTGTACGCGGCCGGGTAGGCTTTATAAGTGTTAAGACTGTGGAGTGAGCTATGGTTAAACGACAATGCAATCTTTTGTTTTCCCTGATCTTGATATTTGCTTTGATCATTTCCGCCTGTGGTGGTGCTGGCTCGACGTCGGAGCCGAGCAAAGGCGACGTGATCGTCTACGTAGCCGTTCCCCTCAGCGGCTTTCAGGCTAACGCTGGCCAAACCGTACTCGGGGGCGCCCGGCTTAAGGCAGCCGAGGTTAACGCTCAAGGCGGATTAAACGGGTATCGTGTCGTCGTGGAAGGGATTGATGACGAGAGCGACAGTGACGTAGCCGTGTCCGTCGCCGAGCAAATCGCCGCCAGCGTGGACTCTGGGGAGCCTGTGTTGGGCGTCATCGGCCACCTCAACAGCGGCCAGACCCTGGCTGCGATGGAAATCTACAAAGATTTGGCTATTACCGTCGTCACCCCCACTGCCAGTGAGGTGAGTCTCACGCAAAAGGGCTATTCCAACTTCTTCCGGGTCAATGCTAGCGACGACGTGCAGGCTCGTGTGGACGCCGAGTTCCTGGTCAACACCTTGGGCGCGCACCAGGTAGCTGTTCTATACAACGATGACCCGTATGGCATCGGCCTGGCACAGGCAGTAGCTGATAACTTACGTGCCCTGGGGACTGAGGTAGTGACTCAAATCCAGGTGGCCGTGGAGCAGATCGACTACAGTGCTGAAGTGCCCCAGGTTATTGAGGCCAACCCTGATGCCGTCTTTTACGCAGGCTACGAGGTAGAGTGTCCCTATCTGCGCTACGCGCTGACCCGAGATGGCCTGGACGTCCCCTTCCTGGCTTCCGATGGCTGTTTTCTCTCGGCTACCATCGACGAGTCAAATGAGACCGCCGAGGGAATGTATGTTAGCGCCTTCGGTCCCAGCCCCGGGGCGGCCGCCGGCGATGACTGGATTAAGGCCTACCAGGAGGTAGAGTATCGAAACCCAGACACCTATAGCCTCAATGGTTACGCGGCCATGGAGGTCCTGCTCGACGGGGCAGCGAAAGCCGGTGATTTTGGAGGGCAGGCCGTTGCGAATGCCGTCAGGGGACTTGACTTCGACTCGCTGCTCGGACACATCAGCTATGACCCCGGTGGTGATCTGAAAGACCCGACGATCTACATTTTCCGCGTGCAGGACGAGGAGTTTGTGCAGGTGTTCCCAGTTGATTGACGCGCTATACATTGGCTGCTATAATTCAAGTGAAGTGTAGCATTGTTAAACCTCAATAGCGAGCGGCGACTGTTGATTCGTAGCATTGAACAGGCTCTGGGATTGCATCTTGCATGACGTCACCAGGTTCATACTATGGGGAGGCGAGAGGGGCCGGACATCCGACTGGTTCGTCTCGCTTTTGACTGTAAACCGTGAACGGACTCGATCATTTTGAATCGCTTGCTGAACAACTGGTGGAGGGTACCTTTGAACGACTCTTTCGCCCTCGCCTGCATCCCAGTGAGGTAGCCCGTCGACTGGCGCGAGCCATGGAAGATGGGCGAGTCGTTGGCGGCGATGGGCAAGTCCTTCTGCCCAATCAGTATTGGGTTTTTTTCAATTCCGACGACTTCGCGGCACTTGATGCAGGCGGTGAGGCGCTGCGCGCTGAATTGATCCGCTACCTGCAGCGGTTGGCTGCTGAAAGGGGGGAACGCTTTGGTGGGCGGCTGAGAGTGGCACTGCACCCTATCGCGGACCTGGGAACTGGCCAGCTAGAGGTGCGTGCTGCCCACGGGTCGGAGGCGAGGGATGCTGGTGATACGCAAGCGGTCAAAGCTGCCAGCCAGTCAGCGACCGATGCAAGCCACTGGGCGTTGCGGCTTGGGGGACGTGTCTTTCCCCTGGGCGAGCCAGTGATTCGTTTGGGCCGCGCGCTGAGCAACGATGTGATTCTGGCGGATCGACGGGTCTCGCGGCGTCACGCTCAACTCCGCTGGCGGGCGGGGAACTATCACTTAAGCGATATGGGCAGCCGTGGTGGAACGACCGTCAACGGTCGGCGGGTCCGCCAAGGGGAGGAACTTCCCCTGGATGGCGGCGACGTAATCAGCTTGGCGGGGGTCAACCTGACCGTACAGTGGGAGAGCGAGCAATCTGCTGTGGATAGTCATCCTACCCCATCTTTGCCTTCTGCCGAGGGATAGGTGGACGTCCATTGATGGCTGATCCGAACACAACATCTGAACTTCTCGCAATGCGCTGTGAAATGGCAGAGCCTGTTTGGTTTCATAACGTTCGGATCAGTAATAACGCTGAGATTATCGCGTGAGTATAGAATGGACCTTGCTGGTGCTGCGACTGTTAGCGGTCGCAGTCCTTTATGCTTTTCTGATCGTGATAGTCTACGTCATATGGCGTGATCTGGGAGCAGCGGCGCATGGGCAGCATCAGGCCATCGATGTATCCGCACTTGTCGATGAGGCTGTGTCGCCTGCCGGTCGCCTGCGAGTAGTCAGCGGTGGCGAATCTCCCTTACAGCCAGGTGACGCCTTTGACCTTCGGACACACGCTACCTTGGGCCGCGCATCGGATAACCACGTTGTCTTGCTTGATACCTACGTTTCGTCTTACCACGCCCGGCTGGACCTACGCGACGGCGAGTGGTGGCTGGCCGATCTCGACAGTCGCAACGGCACTCTTCTCAACGGTGTACCCATCACCAAATCGGTTCCCCTGGCCGATGGCGATGTGATCGGCGTGGGGCAGGTGGAACTAAAACTGGAGATTGAGGATTAAAGGAGGAAAATCCAAATGGAACCTGTCAGGCTCGGCGTGATTGGTGGTAGCGGCGTCTATGAGATGCAAGCACTGACTGATATTGAGGAGGTGAAACCCAAGACTCCCTTCGGTACCCCCTCTGACGCTATCGTGGTCGGCACACTCAGCGGACAGCGAGTGGCGTTTCTGCCTCGTCACGGCCGAGGTCACCGCATCAGCCCCACTGAACTCAATAGCCGGGCTAACATCTTCGCTCTCAAGAGTCTCGGTGTCGAGCGTATTGTCGCTATCAGCGCCTGTGGCAGCCTGCGCGAAGATTATGCCCCGCGCCACATTGTCATTCCCGACCAGATCCTCGACCGCACCCGGCAGCGCCCGCTCACTTTCTTCGGTGGTGGCTTAGTGGTCCATATCAGCTTCGCCGAGCCTTTCTGCCCTGACTTATCACAAGCGCTTTTCGAGGCGGTGGAGACAACCGGGGCTACTGTTCACAAGGGTGGTGCGTTCGTCGTTATTGAGGGACCGCGTTTCAGCACCAAAGCCGAGAGCAATGTCTTCCGGCAGTGGGGTATGGACATCATCGGCATGACCGCCGTGCCCGAGGCACAACTGGCCCGCGAGGCGGAGATTTGTTATGCCTGTATGGCTCACGTCACCGACTACGACGTGTGGCACGAGTCGGAGGAGACCGTCACTGTCGAAGCGGTGATCAAGAATTTGTTGGCCAACGCTGACGTGGCCAAGCAGTCGATTCAAGAACTGGTGCCGGCCTTACCCGAAGAGCGCACCTGCGATTGTCAGCACGCCTTGCGGGACGCCGTCATCACCAATCGCGATGCCATCCCTGAACGGGTCAAGCAAGATCTGGCGATTATGGTTGGCAAATACCTCCAGTAGGGAGTAAGAAGTAGGAAGTAAGGAGTGAGGAGAAAGATGTATGAGGCGTGAAGCATGGACTGGCGAGCACGCCGTGCGCGATGTCAGATATGGAGTTGGTGACTCCCTGCTCCCTACTTCTGATTTGCTACTTCCTACTTCCTACTTCCTACTCCCTACTCTCTACTACCTACTTCTCTCCTTTCCCCTTCTTTTCACAGCCATTGCCTTCGCCCAACTCTCTCTGCTAGAAACAGGCCGGCTGACTCTGGGGCGCTTCATCCCGGTCGCGGTGTTAGCGTTTTGCCTGGTGGGGGCTGCGTGGGCGCTGAGTCGTTGGCGACCCGCCCACGACCGGCTCTTACTGCCCTTGGTCGGCATATTCTGCGGGCTAGGCCTGGCAGAGGTCGCGCGTCTGGCCCCGGCGTTTCCGGTGGGTGAATCAGGAGAGGGTGGTTGGCTGTTTCTGTCTACGTTCTTGTTCCGGCAGATTATCTGGCTGGTGTTGGGTACCCTGGTGCTGCTCGTAGTTGTCTTGGTTCCCGGGGACTTGCGCTGGTTGCGCCGCTACCGCTACACGTGGCTCTTCGCCGGATTGGCACTGTTGGCAATGACTCTGGTGATCGGCGTCAACCCAAGCGGCTTTGGTGCGCGGCTGTGGCTCGGGGCACGAGGCATCTACTTCCAGCCATCGGAGCTGCTGAAGCTGCTCTTGCTTGTCTTCTTGGCCAGTTATTTGGAGGACCGGCGTGAAGTTTTGCTGAAAGTCGAGGCCCGGATCGGACGTTGGCAGGTGCCTCATCCTGCTTATTTGGGTCCGATGTTGCTGATGTGGGGCTTTAGCATGCTGCTGCTCATCTGGCAACGTGATCTGGGGGCAGCACTCCTATTTTTTGGCGTCTTCTTGGCCATGCTCTATGCCGCCACTGGCCAGGGCCGGTACGTGCTGACCGGGCTGGCCCTGCTGCTTGTGGCGGGTATCGTTGGCTATCGCCTGTTTGATCACGTAGCCCTGCGTGTAGATGCTTGGTGGAATCCCTGGCAAGAAGCATCTGGGCGCTCGTTCCAGATTGTGCAGTCCCTGCTCGCCTTCGCCAGCGGAAGTATATTAGGCCAGGGCTTAGGTCAGGGTTTACCTACTGCCATTCCCGTTGTCCACACCGACTTTGTCTTCGCCGCCATTGGCGAGGAATATGGATTGGTGGGCGGGCTGGCTGTCGTCGCCTGTTTCGCCCTGCTAGTGGGACGCGCTTTTCACATCGCTTTGGGAGCACGTCGGTCCTTCGATCAGTTGCTGGCGGCAGGTATCGGTGCTTTATTTGGATTGCAATCGCTGGTCATTATGGCCGGAACCCTCAGGGTGATACCGCTCACCGGCGTCACCTTGCCCTTCGTTAGCTATGGGGGCAGCTCACTGCTGACCAGTATGATCATGGTGGGTTTGCTCCTGCATATCTCTAGCCTCCGCAAATGACTCAGAATATCCGGCGTATTGCCCAATCCATTTTGCTTGGCTTTGTTCTGATTGCCGCCAGTATGCTTTACTGGCAGGTAGCCCGTGCACCTGGCTTGGTTGCCCGAGAGGACAATCCCCGCCTGGTACAGGCCGAACTCCGCACGCAGCGTGGTCGCTTGCTGGACCGACGTGGAGAGGTCCTGGCTTATTCTGACCTCCTGCCCGATCCGACCGGGTTGGGTGGCGTCGTTCAACGTCGTTATCCTCAGCCCGAGGCTTCCCACGCCGCTGGCTACTATAGCATGCGCTACGGTACCGATGGCGCGGAAGCAGCCTTTGACCCCACCCTACGTGGCCAACTTACCCCCTTCGACCGATTACTCCATCGCCCCCAGGTCGGGGATGATGCGACGTTGAGCCTTGACCTGGCTGCCCAGCGTGCCGCCGATCAGGCCCTTGGCGGGCGTCGAGGGGCTGTGATCTTGTTGGACATAGCCAGCGGTGAGGTGTTGGCCCTGGTCAGCCATCCGGCCTATGACCCGAATACACTCGATGACGACTGGGATGCCTTGACTTCAGACCCAGACGCTCCTTTGTTCAACCGTGCTACTCAGGGTGTTTATGCGTTGGGTGATCTGGCTAAGCTGGTCGGCCTGGCCGGTTTGTTGAGCGCCGGCATTACCACCCCGCCTGATCCACACACTACGCCTTTGGATGACATGCTGGCTCCCCTCAGTGACAGTGGGTATCTCGCCACCACCCGCCAGCTTGGCTTCGACGTTTCCCCCCCCTTTGATCTGCCCACTGGCCCCGGCCTGCTACCTGATTTCCAAGACCGGGGCACGCCGCGTGACCTGGCGGTCACACCGCTGCACATGGCTCGCTTTGCCGCTGCCATCGCGGACGATGGTTATATGCCGGTCCCCACCTTGGTCTACGCTTCCCCTCCCTCAGCCGCCGACCGCGTCTTCGCTCCAAGCGTTGCCGCCTCCCTGCAAGCCGTGACCCCCCGTTTTGACGGGCTCGCCGGCTGGGCTGGTGTAGCAACGCCGAAGGAGACAGGTGACCGACCATTGAGTTGGTTTGTGGGCTACGCGCCGGCCGATACACCCCGTCTTGCCATCGCCATTGTTGTTGAAGGTGATGGCAATGGTGCACGTGTTACGCTTCCCATTGCCCAACAAACTGTGAGTACCATTCAAAAGTGATGTTGGCGGCTTTGATATTTCCATAGTACCATTATCTTACCTTCCCCGGTTTGTAAAATGATTGACACGAGGGGTGTTTTCGTGATAGGATAGTAAGGCTAGGTCTATGCCTGCCATCAGGCCATACTGCGTAGGTGCAACGCCTTCGAAAGTTCGTTGCACCTTTTGGCCGAGTAGCTTGACATTGTCAGGGTAGTTACGGTGGCAGGTTGAGAGGCTAGAAAAATCTGGGATTTGGGCGGCCAGGAAGAGCAGATCGTCTAAGCGGTCAGTGGATATATCTGCTCATTTTAACCTGGCCGCATTGCTTTGTGGTGCGAGTCGAGGGGGCAAAGGTGATGTGCTGGGAGGAGAGTCTGCTCGACATGGGAGAGAGGCAATGAGATTTTCCGTACGGCTTTTACTTCTAGCATTTTTCCTTTGTATTACGACTACCTTTGCTTTGGCTCAAGAGCCGGCGACAGAGGGGATGTTGCGTCACGTGGCGGCGACTCGCGATCTGGCCCGTGAAAACCTGGAGGTTGTCCACGAGACGTTATGGGTCTTACCTCTCACCGAGCAAACCTTGCATATGGCCAAGGTGATGGATCGAGCCACCGGGAATATCTACGGTGTGGCCGCCGACGCGTCGGGCGACATCGTGGACGAACAGGTGCTTCAGGCAGCCGAGCGCCAGGCCTACCTGGCTCGCTACGGCAAACTATCTCCCGACCTATTCGATCGTATGCAACAGACCACCCCAGATGAAACTATTCCTGTTCTCATCTGGCTGGATGAGCAAGGACAAGTCCCATCTGCGTTGCGCTTCGCGTCTGAACAGCGGGACGCCATAAGCGCAGCAGAGGTTAAGGCTGCCCAGATCAGGTACCGGGATCAGGTGAGTGCTGCTTTGGCCCGCGTGCAGGCTCCGGTTCGTGCCCATATCGCTACCCTGAACGGGCAAGGGACTTATCCCAGCCATTTCGCCCCGATTATCCTCACCGAGCTTTCGCCCCCTGCGATTCAAGCTTTGGAGGCTCGCTCCGACGTGGTCTATGTCGGCTTGATGCCCCCCATGCAAGTCGAGAAGCATATGGACTCGGTGGCTCAGACAGTGCGGGTGGACCAGGTGTGGACTGAGGGCTATACCGGCAGTGCCAACGAGCTCGTGGCTGTCCTGGAAGGCTGGTCAATTGATACCCGCAGTCCGTATTTAAACATCGTCGCCCGTCACACCAGCCTGGTTCAATTTGATAATCACAAAACCGAGGTGGCTGGAATAATCGCCGGCCAACATCCTGACTACCCTGGCATAGCCCCCGATGTTGGACTACTGGATGCTAACATCAATACCGTTCCTATTACCTCTGCGCTTTTCACCGCCGCGGATTGGGCTGTCGCCCAGGGAGCGAATGTCATAAATGTTAGCATGGGGGATGATAGTGGTGGTCAGTTGACCGAGGTCGATCGCTACTTCGATTATCTTGTTCGTCACAATAATGTCACTGTCGTAGCTTCTGCCGGTAATGAAGGCGAAACCGCTCACGGTCGCGTGACCAGTTATGGTCTCGGTTACAATGTTCTCACGGTTGGTTCCTTTGGCGACTCCGATACATCCAACTGGAGCGATGATCATATCTCGGCTTTCTCGTCTTATGCCAACCCGGTGTCAACCTACGGTGATCGGGAAAAGCCAGAGGTCGTAGCCGTGGGTGAGCCGATTACCACTACTCACATTGAGGATGGATGTCCAGTCGCAGGCGATTATGTCTGCCCGGTGGAGTCTCCTGGTACCAGCCACGCCGCCCCGGTCGTGGCCGGACAGGCAGCCTTGCTGATGCAGCGCGACGACTATCTCAAAGTTTCACCAGAATCGGTGCGAGCTGTTATTATGGCCTCAGCCATCCACAACATAGAAGGCGAAAGCCGCCTGAGTGATTACGATGGCGCTGGTGGTGTGGATCTGTACATGGCCGACACAGTGGTCAAGAACGGCTGGTGGGCCAATCGGCTTCTGACTCCAGATAGCTTCGATGGGGACAACAACTACGACATGAGCGCCCCCGTCCAGGCTGGCGAGCGGGTGCGAGTGGTTATCGCATGGCATTCCAATCCCAGCAGCGACTACAGCAGTGATCCTCTCGACGCTGACTTGGACTTACAAGTTCTTGACCCTGACGGCCTTGTTTTGACCGGCCCCGGCGCTCATTCCGAGAGTTTTGACAATAGCTTCGAAATCGTCGAATTTGATGCGGCAAAAACAGGCAATTACACCTGGCGTATCAAAAAGTATCGCTTCGATGGTGCCTCAGAGTACATTGGTGTGGCCTGGGCACGCATCGCTCCGTTGACTATCTCATCGCTTGACATCATTACCGACAACCCGGCTTACTTCTACAACCCTGGGCTGAGTGGGGATGGCGGCATCGTTTATTTCAACAGCGCCAGTGGGATGGGAGCAGGACAGACGCTCACAGTTGCAGCCGCATGGTCATCTGGATTGGCTCCCTCAGATAGTTTCGACGGTGGGGCTGCGTTTGGCGATGATCCCTCTCCGGATACCGACGCACCCTGGACGCAGACTTACAGTGTTGAGCAAGGCGCTGGTACCCAGGCTAGCGTGCCCTTCATCGTCACCGATCAGATAGGCCGGGCAGCCGTCGCCTATGTTACGTTCCAGGCCGATAATATGACAGGCGTGCCACCGCTTTTCTCACCTACCCATCCCGATGAAAACGAGTGGTACACAGACAACGATGTGACTTTTGACTGGGACGGTTTGTCCGATGCGAGCGGCATAGCGGGCTATTCCTTTGTATTCGACCATTCCGATTCCACCGTACCTGGCACTAGCGTGAATACCACCAGCACTTCACAGAACTATTCTGACTTGTCCGACGGAATGTGGTATTTCCACGTGCGTGCTGTGGATCACGTAGGCAACTGGGGAGGGGTGGCCCACTATCGGGTACAGATAGATAGTGCAGCCCCGGGCATCCCCTCAGTTGCTTCAGCCACCCACCCCGATCAAAACATGTGGTACAACAACGATGATGTGACTTTAAGCTGGGGTGTTCCATCTGACGCAGCCAGCGGGGTGGATGGTTACTCCTACGTGCTCGACGGTTCTAGTTCTACATTGCCAGACACCAGCGTGGGTACCCGATACAACTCCCTGGACTACACCAACCTGGCCGACGGACAGTGGTATTTTCACGTCCGCGCCGGGGATTACGCGGCTAACTGGGGAGGAGCAGACCATTACCGCATACGCATAGATACCACGGCACCTCCCGCACCTTCGATCTCGTCGTCCACCCATCCTACCCAGGGCACGTGTTATCCTGACCAGTATCCCTCCTTCGCCTGGCCTACACCTGATGACGTTTCCGGCATCACTGGCTTCAGCTACGAGCTTGACCACAACTCGAATACTATTCCCGATACTAGTTCCGATGGTAGCGGCAACAGCACAAGCTACGCTGGTCTGGCCGGCGGCGACTGGTATTTCCATGTACGGGCCAAAGATGGCTCTGGAAAGTGGGGAGAGACCGGACATTACCACATTTGCATTGACACACCGGCGGTTGGCCCGCTAGTAATCGACAGTCACATGATTGACGACGACGCCAACGGCGAGAGTGCCGGGGATGGAGATGGGATCGTGGAATGTGGCGAGACCATCGAACTCTACGCCAGGTTGCGCAACCAGGGCAGCGACGCGGCCGACGGTGTCAACGCCACTATCAGTGAGAGCGATCCGTATATCGACTTCATCTCTAACACGTCCAGCAGCTATCCCAACATCCCTGGTGGGGAGGTGAGCAGCAACAGCGATGATTTTGAATTTACCCTGGACCCCAACACGCCGGATGGGCACGTTATCCACTTTGATCTGGATGTCACGGCGTCTAATGGCGGCCCCTGGGCCGATTCTTTCGATATCTCGGTGGCTTGCTCCAGGCCTGATCTGGTAGTGAGCGACATAACGCCCGATCCACCAAGTCCGTTAGATGGACAGCCTGTTGATTTCACCGTAGACATTCTGAACCAGGGGGATAGCTCGACTGCCTCTTGGGGCTCTTTCACTGTTGGGTGCTATATGGACAGCAGTCCTACTCCCTTTGATACCGAGACTGTCTCAAGCCTGGGGGCTGGCACGGCCACCTCGGTTCACTGCTATTGGACGGCCAGTGAGGGCCCGCATACAATCACTGCCGTCGTGGATGACGGGGGCGACATCCCCGAATTGGAGGAGGACAACAATCAGCGCAGCGAGTCACTGGCGGTGGGGGGGGCGTGTAACGACTCTCACGAACCAAATGGTTCTTGGGGCCAGGCCACCCCCATTTCCTATGGCACCACCTTGATCGACCCCGACGTCTGCCCGACGGGCGATGGAGATTATTACGCCTTCACCGGCCAGACAGGGGATAGTGTCATTATCGACGTTGACGCTCAGCTCATTGGTTCTTCTCTCGATTCGTATCTCTA
>DAOUMD010000261.1:0-25411 GCA_034412795.1 Anaerolineae bacterium | reverse complement strand
ACGCCGGGAACGGGCTCTTCATCCAGTTTACGGCCGAGGCCCCTCAAGATGTGCCCATCCCTGACGAGGCAGGATCGTCGGAATCCTTTATCAGTTTCGGCGTGTTGAAGACGGCCCAGGCTTTGGGTGACCGCCAGGCGCTGCTGGATGCCGGGCGGCGCGTGATTCACTTCGACTTAGGGGATGACGTAGCTGGCGGGCTTAGGAAACTGATTGAGTCCCATCTGCACTTTCAACCTGGTGGGTGACAGGCGCACGAGTTTGTCCTTCGTCGTCCGTCTCACCGTCGCCCGGCCACATCACGACAATTTCCGTGCCCTGCCCGGTCTGGCTCGTGGCCTCGAAGGATGCGCCAATGGCCTGGGCTCGCTCTTGCATAATCTGCATTCCCAACTGGTGAGCCTGGACGGAGCTGGGGTCAAAGCCACGTCCGTCGTCGCTGATGCGCAGCGTGACACAGTCTGGTTCGTTATCCAGGCTGACCGTGGCCCGGCTGGCCCGGGCATGCTTGGCTATGTTGTTGAGTGCCTCCTGGGCGATCCGGTACAGGGCTATCCGGACCTCGGTTGGCAGAGAGTTGTCACCTGCCACGGTCGTCGTCACCGGCATTCGCGTACGGGCCATCATGCCATCCGTCAACTGGCGCAGCAAGACCCCCAGCTTTTGCTCGCTCAGGGCGCCTGGACGCAGCTCCAGCAACAGGGTGCGCATCTCCGCCAGCGCGCCGTGCGTCAACCGGCGTAGCTCCTCCAGGCCGCGTTGCCCTTCTTCTGGATGGCGTTCCCAGACGCGTGGCAGGGTGTCGGCGATCAAGCTGGCCGAAAAGAGCACCTGGGTGACGGCGTCGTGCAACTCGCGGGCCAGTCGCTCCCGCTCGGCAGTTGCGGCTGCCTGCTCAAGTTGTTCCTCCGTCCGCTTCTGGTCGGTGATGTCGGTCAGCATTCCCCGCACCCCTGTAATTTGGTCCCCTTCTACGACCGGCTGGCTGGAGGTGCGTATCCAGCGCACCTCACCCGATTTGGTCACCACCCGATACTCACTGCGGCCGGATGGTGTGCCAGAAGTGAGTTGCTCAAAGTTGTTTCTGACGGCTAGTAAGTCCTCGGGGGCGATGAATTGGACGAAAGGTTGGCCAATGATTTCCGAGGGATCGTGTCCGGTAAACGATTCTATGGCCGGGTTGATGTACGTGATCACGCCATTTGTGTCGATGACATAGATGACGTCGTTGATCTCTTCTACCAGGTCGCGGTACTTTTCCTCGCTTTGTTGCAGCGCCGCCTGCGCCCTTTTGCGCTGAATAGCCAACGCATAGAATTCGCCTATGCGCTGGATCGCTTCAAGGTCTTGCTCTGTATAATCTCGGCCCGGGTTGCCTGCCGCAATCTGACCTACCAGCTCTTCGCCTAACATGACCGGCACAGATAAGAATTGTTGAATTGGGATGTGTCCCTCGGGAGTTCCCCGGCACGCTGAGTGTGTTTCCGGTGAATTGGTATAAAAGGCCTCGCCGGTATTCAATGAGTGTCCCCAGAGCCCAGAGTAACGACCGTCGCTACCGCGCGGGAAGCTGATGCGCTTATCCTCCCCCGAGACTTTACAGTTGTCTTTCAACATCTCGGTTAGAGTGTAGCCAATATTGTCGCCCGTGACAGGGTCGATCGCAGAGACGTACCCGTGGGCACTCCCCGTTAGACTCCTGACCTGATCCAAAACGGTGTTCGCAATCTCCTCGATCGAGGAGAGAGGGGAAATCAACGGTTCGTACAGAGCGGAAAGCGCGGCATCCACGGTTAGCTCCCATTGCAGTTTTTCCTCGGCTTGCTTACGATCGGTGATGTCCGTAAACGTCCCCGTAACGCCCAAGAATTCACCGTCTTTGTCCCGGTCAAGTACCGATGTAGTCAAAACGTGAACCGGTGTGCCGTCCTTCCTTTTGAGTCTTATTTCGGTGACGGGATGATAACCGATATTCTTGACCACTTGTATCACTTTCGACCTGTCCTCTGAATCAAACCACGTCGTCTCGGCCGGTTGTCCTATCAGTTCTTCTTGACTCCCATACCCGAGAATGTTGAGGACGGCCGGATTGGCTGTGCTTATGTGGCCATCTCGTCCCGAACTGATGATGCCGATCAGTGTCTGTTCAAACAGGTTGCGATATCTTTGCTCGCTTGCCCACAGCGCCTCCTGCGTCTGCACCCGCTCGGTTACGTCCGCCAGTGTCAGGATCAGCCCTGTTAGGGTACCTTTTTCATCTTTGATAGGTATCAGGCTCCAATCCCAGAAAGATACTCCGCGCTCCGGATGTTCCGCATACTCGAACGGCTTGGCATAGGTAAAGTAAGGCTGTCCGGTTTCTACCACCCGCCGAAAGATCTCCTCATTCTCTGAGTTGGGGTAGAGATCAAAGTGGTTCTTACCGGGGAAGAAAGATGGCTCCCGTTCGTCGGCCTCGGCATAGGCACGGTTGACACTCACAAAGTTAAATTCCGGATCCAGGTAAGCGATCAGCATAGGGGTATGCTCGAAGACCGTCGCCAGGAGGCGTGTTGTTTCTGCCAGCACTTCCTCTGTCTGTATCCGGTCGCTGATGTCCTGGACACCGGCGACCGCCCCGGCATAGTTCCCGTCGTCGTCAAAGATGGGCGAGGTCCCCATCGACGCATACATACGCTCCCCGTTTTTGCGCAGGAATTCGAAATCGTGCTGCTCCTTGATCCCTCGTTGGCGGCGCTCCAGGTAGTAGTTGTACAGCTCCACCCCCCGTTCATCCGTGAAGTCGAACATGCGCTTTCCCTGCATCTCCTCGACGCTGTAGCCCAGCATCTCCGCCAGGCGAGGATTGGCAAAGGTGGTGCGGGCATCTGGATCGATTATCCAGATGCCCTCCTGTAAGGTTTCGAGAAGCCGCCTATATCGCTGTTCGCTGCGCTGCAATGCCTGCTCGGCTTCCTTAAGCTCGCTGATGTCCGTGAACGTCACCGTAACGCCCAGGAATTGACCCTCTTTGTCTTGGTCAATGACAGCCGTGGCCAGACCGTAAACAGATATACCGTCCTTCCTTTTGAGTACCACCTCCTGGACCGGCAGATAACCAAGTTCCCTGACCACCTGTAGCGCCCTCGACCGCTCCGCTGGATCAAACCATATCGTCTCGGCCGGTTGTCCTACCAGTTCTTCTTGATCCCTATACCCGAGGATGTTCACGACGGCTGGATTCACGGCGCTTATGCGCCCATCTCGCCCTGAACTGGCGATGCCAATTAGGGTTTGTTCGAACAGATTGCGGTATTTTTGCTCGCTATCTCGTAGTGCTTCCTCTGCCTGCACCCGCTCCGTGATGTCGCGGGAGATACTGCCCATCATAAAGCCTTCTTCCGTCTGAATGGGAAAGGTCACCCATTGCATAAAACGGCGTGTGCCATCATGATGCTGGTACTCGTACTCAGACAACTGCCCCAGCCACGGTGCCTGTCCTGACTCCAGAGCCTGGAGGACCATGCCTTTGAGCTGTCGGTACCTCTCCTGCTGTGTCTTTTGCTCCTCTGAAATCACCTGGAATTGCACGTCCCAGACAGGCTTGCCCAGTACCTCCTTTGCCTTCAGACCTGTGATCTCCTCCATAGCTTGGTTCCAACCGATGATAAGTCCCCTCTCATCCGTTAGGGCGATGCCATCTTGGGATTGCTCGAAGATACCACGAAATCTCTCCTCACTCTCCCGCAGCGCCGCCTCGGTCTGCATTCGCTCTACGAGCTTGCCCAGTCGCTCGGCGATGGCGTAAAGCAGCTTTCTTTCTTCTCCCAGAAAAGGCACCTCGTCGAGCTCTGGCCTTTTTTCCAGGTAATACACCTCCACCCGGCCAACCGGACTCCCCCACGCTTTGATCTCACAGGCCTGCCGCCAGGCAGTCTCCTGGAAGCGGTCGGTCTTGAATGCCTGGTCCCCCAGGATGATGCGTGCGCAGGCGACCTCCGGGTACTGCCAGGCGGTGGCGATGAGATCGACGGTTCCCTGCAGGGTCTCGTCCAGCGAAATGCCCGGTTTTTCTCTGAGCTGAGAGATTCCGTACAGGCAATTCAGTTCCTTGACCCGCTGGTCGAGTTGGCGCGTGCGCTCCCGAAGCGCATCTTCCGTTCGTTTGAGGCGCAACATAGCCTCCATGTGGGCCAACAACTCTCGGTTTGTTATGGGGCGCGCAATGTAGTCGTCTGCGCCGGCTTCCAGGCCATTGGCCTGGTCGTCAGATGCGGTTCGAAAAGCAGACAGTAAAACCACGAAACTTCCAACGAGATCTGCATTGGCCTTGACCCGCCGGCACACTTCCAGGCCATCCATATCCGGCAGCACGACGTCAAGTAGAATCAGGTCCGGTTCCTCTTCTATGGCCAGCCGTAGCCCATCCCTCCCCGTGCTGGCCTCCATAACTTCGTAGCCAGCATTACGCAACAAGTGCGAGGTGGCACGCAACAGATCCATGTCATTGTCTACTACCAGTATGCGAGCGTTCATTTTCACCCATCCTTCAACGCACCGTGCTGTGCAAGGATGTGTTGGCTGGCTTCTCTTGGCACGCTGCCTTGATGCGGTGTTCTCATCGTTCTGTCTCTCCCTTGGACGACATTGCCGCTGTCAAGTGTGGTGATTTGTCCGTTTGGGTTGAAGAGAATGTGTTCCCGCTACCTTTCTGATGTCCTGAAATATGAGGTTATTTCTGGACAAGCACCATGTCTTCGTTGTGGTTGGTGTGAAGTCTCTTGGGCAGGGGAGGGCGGAGTGGATTTGGCCCGAAAAAAAGCAATTGAATTATAGCATACTCTTTGCCGAGAAGAAAGGGCTTCATATATTTTGCAAAATGTCTTCACAGTTAATTCAATTTTGGGGGCTATACTGAGGGCAGCGATTGAGATTAAACTTGTTCAGAAAGGAGAAAATCGTGATGTGGATTAGATCTAGATGGTTAGTTGTGGGAGTCCTGATAGTTTTGCTCTCCGCGTGTGGTATGACCAGCCCCGCACCGGCTGGAGCTATGGCTCCCGATACTCCTACCGCCGTTACAAGCGGCGGTTACGAAGACTTTATGGATGTTGAGGAGCATGGAAACACTACTGCTGCCTCATCGGCTTTGGGGGATACTCTTAGTGAGCTGTCGGTCGGCACATTGAGCGATGCTGAGGTAGAAGGTTTGCTCTTTATGCGAGAAGAGGAGAAGCTCGCCCGCGACGTGTATCTGACGCTCCACGAGAAATGGGGAATGCCCGTTTTTCAGAACATCGCTGGTAGCGAGCAGACGCATATGGATGCTATGAAGACCTTGCTTGACCGGTATGATGTTGAAGACCCAGTGGCGGGTAACGACATCGGTGTCTTTGACAATTCCACACTTCAGGTGCTTTACGATCAACTGGCCCAGCAGGGAAGCCAGTCACTGGCAGACGCCTTGCGTGTGGGAGCCGCCATCGAGGAAATCGACATCCTCGATCTGGAGGAACGCATTGCCGAGACTGACAAGGCGGATATTCATATGGTCTACGAAAACTTGATGAGAGGTTCTCGCAATCACCTGCGGGCCTTTACCTCAACCTTGGAAAGGCAAGCAGGTGAGACCTACCAGCCCCAGTACCTCGATCAGACAGCGTATGAGTCGATTTTGAATACCTCAGTAGAGAGGGGTAAGGGGCGCAGGTTTTAAAAGGTAGGTGATCAGGGCAGTTCAATCACAAACCGGCTGCCCTCGTCGAGTTGGCTCTCAACGAAGACTCGACCACCGTGGGCCTGAACCACACTGTGTACGATGGCAAGTCCTAACCCACTTCCTTCGGCGGGGCTATCTGGGCCCCGGTAGAAGCGCTCGAAGATGTGCGACAGCTCATCGGGCCTGATGCCGGGGCCATCGTCTTGTACCCACAGCCGCAAAATCTCCTCAGCTTGCTCAGCACCGATTTCCACCTTTCCACCCGGCGGGGTGAACTTGATGGCATTGTCTAGGAGATTGCACAGCGCCGATTCGATTCGGGCGCGGTCGCAGCACAGGGTGACTTCGGGTACCGGCTCTTGTATGGATAGGCTGATTCCTTTCTCACCCGCCAGACCCTTGAACGTCGCAACCGCTGTCTCGATCAGCTCCCCGACCGGGTGATCGGCCATA
Organism: Anaerolineae bacterium; assembly: GCA_034412795.1. Classification (GTDB taxonomy): domain Bacteria; phylum Chloroflexota; class Anaerolineae; order 4572-78; family NAK82; genus JAUVPY01. The sequence continues at coordinate 19,260 of DAOUMD010000261.1, read as the reverse complement.
TCCAAATGGACCAGTCCGGCGTCGAGGCGCGACAAATCAAGCAGATTGTGGGTGATGTGTTCCAGACGGCCGATTTGGATTTGGCTTTCGGACAGAAACTCGACACGCGTCGCAGGTTCATCCGCGGCCGAGCCCTGCAGTAGTTCGTTGAATGTCCTCAGGGCCGTAATCGGCGTGCGCAGTTCGTGGGACGCATCGGCGATGAAGCGGCGCAGCGCATCCCGTTCGGCGGCCAGCGCAGCGAAGCTGGTCTCCAGGCGATTGGCCATCTGGTTGAATTGCTTGCCCAGTTGGCCAATCTCGTCCTTGCCGTGAACGGGGGCCCGGGTGGAAAGATCGTCACCGCTCATCTGGCTGGCGGCCGCGGTCAGGCTGCGCAGTGGCGCGGTTAATCCCCGGCTGACCAGCAGGCCGACGATCACCGCCAGGATGGTCGTCCCACCAGCGGCAAGCAGAAGTGCGCGGCCGGTGGTCGTCAACGTCTCGGTGCCAAAATCTGAGCTACTGCTCAGTTCAACGAAGCCCAAAGGCTGAGTTGGGGGGCCGATGGGGACCGTAAGTACCTGCTCGGAGCGAGGGGCTTCCTCTGTGACAGAGAATTCTCGGATATCTTCCACGCTTATTGTGGCGACGGCAGGCAACTCATCGTGGGACAGGGTGTTAAAAATGATGCGACCACCCCATGGCCCTTCGATTTTGCGCACGACGGTGATCTCCGCATCGGGGGGCAGATCCTGCAGCGTGGTAAATCGATCTCCCCGTGGGTCAGGGAGGAGGAATGACTCGCCACGGGGGAACGCTATAATGACCGGCCCGGAGGAAATGAAGCGGTCATCCATTTCGTATCGAAAGCGTAGCGCTGGTTCAATCCATATGAACTGACCTACGTCGCTGTCCGGTCCAGAATCGACCAGTATCCGACGCTGATTGTCAAGAATGCGCACTTGCGTATTGGTGAGGAACGAAGCGGTGTGGGCCAGTTCCGACAGTTCGGCGGACCGGACCATCGGCTGCATCAGCAGCAACGCTTTACTTGCGATAGCCTGGGCGTTCGCTTCGAGGTGGGCTGTTTCTTGTTGCCGTATGTCGCGTCTGACCAGCGATAAGGTGAGCACACCGACCAGGCTTACGGTTAGCAGTGTGATCAGTACATAGCTGGCCACCAGTCGCCAACGGATCGAACGAAACATCTTGTCCCTCGCTTCTTTATATGCCACGTGCGGGCGTGTAGAGAACCCACACGCCCGCTGGCAAAGGACTTGTCTGTGACTGCTTACTTGTCAGTCACGAGTTGACATAAAAACTCTAGGCATCGTTGGGTGATGTCTTGAAATTGAACCAAAGGGGTTCAATCTCGGAGTCGCAGTCGAACGGCAGCTTGTCCGGGTCGAGGGGTAGCTCGAATTCAAACCCGCGACCCCGTTCCTTCAGCATAGCCGGACCTTGTTCGCCATCAAAACCCAGTGAAATGAAGACACCGCCGACGAACACGCCCAGGTAAGCTTTATCCTCTTCCTCGGGATGTTCCGCCAGCGTCACCTCAATTTCGATCGTCTCGTCGTCCTTGGGGCGATACACCGTCAACGTCATCACATCGCCCGGTTGATGGTCCGCAACCGCATCTACCACGGCTTCCGGGTGATCGACGGGTTGTTCGTCGATCGCGGTAATGACGTCACCCCGCTGCAACCCGGCGGCCTCAGCGGGACTGTCTTCCGCCACGCGTCCTACAATTGCTCCCCCTTCAAAGTCACCTTCTGGGTGGACGAAAAAGAACTCACCATCGAAGGGGGGCATTTCAAAGTTCGGTGCATCCAAGAGGAGTCGCCTGCCCTCAACCGTGCCTATGTGGGAAGCGGGTAAAAACTGCACGCCCAAATATGCTGCCCCCGTTTCCTGGGGATGTTCGCCCAGTTGGACGCTCACCTCACGTGGTTCCTCGCCCGGGCTTTGAACTTCCAGGGTCACGCTGTCATCGGGGGCATAGTCTGCGATCAGGTCTGCCAGGCTGCGTTCTCCATCCAGCGCTTGCCCATCGACGCTGATGATGAGATCACCCGCTTCCAGGCCGGCGTCCTCAGCCGGACTATCGGGTACGACTTCAATGATCCGTGCGCCTGGATCGGCCATATGCAGGGTCATCCTCGTCAACTCCGCCGACCGGCTGGCACAAGGGATTACCCCCAGGTAGGGGCGGCCATCCTGGTCACCCAGGGTGGCTGTCAAGGTGCGCTCTTCGTCGCCGTGGAGCACCTGCAACTCCACTTCGTCGCCAGGCTCCAAGTCGAAGAGATAGCGGCTCATCTCCAGGGGGCTGTTGACCGCCTCGCCATCCATTTCGAGCAGTATGTCGCCTCGCTCGACCCCTGCTTCGGCTGCCGGGCTGTCGGGTGCTACCGAAGCAATGACGATGCCCGGCTCTGGATCTGCCTGGGCGGGGAAGACTAACTGCTCAGCATCCGGGTTAAACGCCTTGGAAGCCGCAAAGACGATGCTGCCGCCTGCCGCCGCTCCGATCACAAACACCAGCGCCAGCGCCGCCAGCAACCCGAGAATCTTCAACACGCGTTTGTTCATATCTTGCCTCCTCTGAATTTGAGAGCTTTCTAGGAAAGTGTTTGCTGTGGGACACTACAACGAATTTGGAATACAACGAATTGCCTGGCAAAGAAGAATAATTCGTTGATTTCTCAATTCGTTGTAGTGTAGCCCGACTTTCCGAGAGATCTCTTTGAAGATGTGAAAATGATGATATCGTTCGGCAGACGAACGACTGAGGACGAACGACGAACCTGCCCATTTCACCCATATTTCGTCGCTGGTCGCATTGGCAGGACATGTGCAGGTGCAAGGGCCCGCCATTCGTCGACGGTACTTTCATCTTAGCAGAGAAGGATTACGCGATTGTTGCGGTATTGTTAAGGTTTCACAACAATTCGGCTAATCATATAGTGGGCGCGTTACTACTCAGCCCAATGCTCGCGAGGGCCCTCGGCTCACGAGGGGTGACAATCCCGAGCCTGATCGCTTATGAAGCTCTGTTCAGGACCTCTGGACTGTCGTCCGTCGGGAGCGGCTGAGTAGTAACGTGGGCGCAGTCTTCAGCGTTGAAACTTATAGCCGATCCCCCACACCGTAACCAGCCAGCGGGGATGGGCCGGTTCGTCTTCCAGTTTCTCACGCAGATGCCGGATGTGGACGTCTACGGTGCGATCTTGATTGACCTCGCTATCGTAGCCCCAGACGGCTTCGATCAACTCCGACCGGCTGAACGCGCGTTCCGGATTGCTGACCAGATGCTTGAGTAGCCGGAATTCGGTGGGGGTCAGGTAGACGAGATGACCGCCTCGGTAAACCTGCAGCCCCTCGAGATCAAGCACTACATCGCCGAAGCCTAACCGGCTGCCCTCAGGGGTCGTTGCCAATTCGCCGTAGGCGCGACGCAGCAAGGCCCGCACGCGCGAGGTGACTTCGCGCAGGCTGTAGGGCTTGACGATGTAATCGTCGGCGCCCAGTTCAAGCCCCAGTACCTTGTCGGTTTCCTCGTCGCGCGCGGTGAGCATCATAATCGGTTGGCGTCTGCCCTCGGATCGTAACTGGCGGCACACATCAAACCCGCTGATGTCTGGCAGCCGGATGTCCAACAATATAAGATGTGGATCTTGGGACCGGGTCAGGTCGAGGGCTTCTTGGCCGGTGGCGGCCCATAGCGTCTCAAATCCCTCGGCTTGCAGTCCATATTCCAGGCCGCGCGCCACGGCGCGTTCATCTTCGGCGATTAAGATGCGTTCTCCGCTCACTTGTCACCTCTGGGTAGATACGGAGCTATCCGCGTATCTTCTCAATATCTCGGGGTAAGGGCAGGTCTTGCGCCTGCCCAAGCGGGCAACCGCAAGGGTTTGCCCCTACTTTTTGAGAAGATAGCTATCTGCCATATCCTTCAGTGGCTCAAACCGCCAACCCCCCTGCTTCGCCAGGGCGATGAATTCATCAAGCGCTTCAAGCGCAAAGCTGCCGGTATTCTGATAGAGGAAAGGCTTGAAGGCTATTGTACTTTCATCTGTATGAACCTTTTGCGGCATCTTCACGAACTCCCACGGATGCAGGTACACACATAGCACTGAGTTCCCGCTCTTGTCTTTGATTTTCTCAGACATCCTCTCGCACAGGTCGGCAAACCACCTGGCCCCCTTCAGCCGCAGCATGGGCCACTGGTCGCGTCCCCGGTTCTTGTCGCCGCTTTCATCCGCATCCATGTCGTAGAATACCGGCACCTCAAGGATGGCCATGTTCCCTTCTTTGGACCAGTCCTCCCTGGACGGGTGGTACGGCAGGAAGTCCCGAGCGTGAAAATAGCAAGGAAAAGATGAATCTGTCTTGTATCCGAGGTTCTCGAGGGCTTTGATCATGTTGGTGGAACCGAAAAGTCGGGGAGCCCTGAAAGAAACGGGCCGGATTCCTGCAACCCTCTCAACAGTTTCCGTAGCCAATTTCAGCCTGCCCTCTGTTTCGCTCTCCAAAGCAAAGCTTCCGACCGGAACATCGTAAACAGGCACACCAATCGTTTCGTGAAACATAGTATGGCAGCCGACTTCATGACCATCCGCCAGAACTGCTTCCACGGCGTCCGGGTTGTTCTGCGCCTCGCGTCCTGTGAACAGAAACGTTGCCGGAACGTGGTGATTCCTCAGGACGCTGAGGATCTCAGGCGTACCCTGGGTTATGCCACAGACTCGACTTGTCCAGGAGCCGATGTCCGTTTCCATGTCAAAGCTGAGGATTAGTGTTTTTTGTGCCATGGTCACCCTCCTTTAGCCTGCCCCGCAACCTCTATTTGTCCCCCTGGGGGAGGGTGCGGGGCCAGTTGGGCATCATGTGTCTCAGTTTTGCCTGATCATTTGTAGGCGAGTCCAGGGCGGACAGGTGGCACACAGGAAGTTGCCGCTGACCCGCTAGACTGACGTGTGGATCTCATCCAACTTCGGGCTCAGAGGTAGCGCACCGCTGTCAGTAATCTCATACCCCGTTTCGATGCGAACGCCGTGCCACTCAGGATGGCCGAAGAAGCTGATGTCCACGCACACCGTCATACCTGGCTTGAGCTCGTCATCGCTGCCGGGGCCAAAGAACGGCGCTTCCGCTTCGTGCAGCCCGATGGTATGGACAAAGGGGCATACCAGGTACCTGGCCAGACCATTCTTTTCAAAATAGGCGCGTGCAGGGGCGTCGATCTGCTTACCGATTTTTCCGGGAACCAGTTGTTCCTTGGTTACACAGAATGCCTGGCGAAGATGCTGGATGCACTCTTTTTGAGAATCAGTGTAAGATCCGGATACGGGGAGTGCATCACCGATTGCGCTCGAGTAGCCATTGACCTTCGGAGAAAGGCCAATCATGACCATTTCACCATCTTCCATTTTCTTCGAACTGGCCGTCGGCACAACCGCGTCGGACCGCGGACCGCTGCCGACGATGGCCGTAAAACCGAACCCGCTTGCCCCCCGGCTGCGAGCGGCGTACTCTCCTTCAGCAGCGACCTCAATCTCAATGACTCCGGGCGCGATCCTTTTTTTCATGGCTTCATAGCACGCATCGCCGATCCTAAACGCCGCTCTGATCTGCTCTCTTTCCCAATCAGATTTTATGAAGCGCAATGAGACATACTCTTCTGTAATGTCGACCAGCTCGACACCCTTGAAGCCGTCGACAATCTGCTGGTAACACTCCATGGGCATCCTTCCGCCGCCGACAAGACCGACACGCTTCACAGACCCCAATGTGCTGTTCAGTTCGCCGAAAAGGGCTGGGAAATCGATAATTGTGGCATTGGGATACTCTTCGTCCGGGACCATAAAAACCGGGAAATTCCGCGTTTCTGTGATCGCGCTGTCCAGTTTGGCAAACGGCTCGCTTTCCGGTCCTCCCAGAATCATGGGCTCACCGGCGCGTGGGACCAGAACCGCTCCACTTTCAAACTGGGGGCACCATCCGGTCAGATACCACCCGTTGCCGATGTTGAACTCGTCATAATAGACCAAGGCGATGTCCAAATCCTCGGCTTCCATAATCTCCCTGACTTTTTTTACTCTCTTATTGCTTTCTTCTTTTGGCAGGTATCCCATGGCTTGTTCTCCTTTTCTTCTTTCTTGTGCGTCTCTTGCGCAGTAGGTACTTCCTACCGCCGAAAAATGGTCTGTAGTTGGTCGATCCAGACAATCGACTCTACACATTTGTACATATATCACGACCGGGTAATAGAGTCAAGTAGCGGATCCATAACAAGTTAAATTGCCCCATGTTGGTAGGGTAATATCGTTCTGCTATCACTAGTGGGTCGTTTGTCACGAACATTGCCATTGTTTACGCTTGGGAAATGGCAATAAGGGTGCCAAGTGACCCACTAGTTTTGAACATGAACCTTAACTCGTTCACTCGTCCCTCAGTATTCATCATAATGCACCTTGCTCTCGTCGTACTGGGTGCGGGCTGGTTTAGTCTCCGCCGGATGCCCGGCGGCCACCAGGCACAGGACGCGCAGCTCGCCTGGGATGCCTAGCGTCTTTTTTACGTGCTCTTCGCATTCGGGGCGAGGGTATATCCCAATCCAGACCGCCCCCAGATCGAGGCCGGCTACTGCCAGGAGCAGGTTTTGGGTAGCCGCACTGGTATCCTCCACCCAGTGGTCGGAGTGGTCAGGGTGACCGCAGACAACAAACACCAGCGGCGCGTCGGCACACATATAACTCCAGCGGTGCGTTTCGGCCAGTCGCCGCCGCAAGTCTTCCCTGCGCACGACGATAAATTCCCAGGGCTGGGAGTTGTTGGCCGACGGCGCGGCCATGGCCGCTTCTAGTATGGTCCTGATGTCCGTGTCGGAGACGGTCTCAGCAGTGTATTCGCGAATGCTACGTCGTTTCTTGATTAAGTCCAACATCGTGACCTCCGTGCGTAGTATGTGGCTCAAATCCGAAGCGGATACCAACCTGACTGCCAGGCCTCTTCAATCATCGCCCGGTAATTCTCAAGCCGGCCATAGTTGGGGACGGTATTGCTTGATCCTATGCAGTACCCACCCCCGGGTGCTATCTCGCGCAAAAGTGTTCTAACTTCCTGTCTGACCTGTTCCGGCGTGCCCCGGCTCAGCGTATCAACCTCCACGTTTCCAACCAGGCACAGCCGGTCGCCGTAACGGTGCTTAACCTCGCGTATGTCCATGGCGATGGGCTCGATGGGGTGCAATGCGGAAATGTCACAATCCACCAGGTCATCCAGGACATCCCACAGGACGCCGTCGGAGTGGAATAGAAACGGCTTGTGCGCCCGGCGGCACACGTCGCCCATCCGTTTCATCCAGGGGAACAGGTGTTGGCGATAAACCGTGGGGGAGACAAGAAAACCGGTCCGATAGGCAATGTCGTCGCTGAACCAGAACGCCTTGACTGCGTCATAGGAGACCAGGACTTCGCATATGGCTACCGCCAGGTTTCCCAGCTCATGAAAGAGGTGAGCTACGAAATCCTCCTGCTCGTATAGGGCGAAGCAGAACGACTCAAAGCCCATCCCCTCCCAGGTATAGGTGAAGATATCGCCCCAGGCACCGATCAGGCCCATGCCGTCAGGTAGGTGTTGCCTGGCTTCATCAAAGTAGGAGAAGTCAATTTGGTCCAGCGCGGGCACGGGGTATTGCTCCAGGTCGGCCCAGTTTCGGATCAGCCCCTGGCCTTCGGATGCCCAGCGGCGGTACCCCGTGGCCGTGTTGGCATCCTTCAACACGGTCTCGGCCCGCTCCTCTTCCATAAAAAACCACATACTCGGTGCGTCGGGATAGGCGGTGGCGCAATCGTAGCCGGCCTGGTACCAGAATTGGATGTCGTCGGCAACTGTCGAGATAGGTTTTCCCAGGAAGGCAGATTTGATCTCCTTATCGACAATCAGTTCAAGAAGGGGGACTCGATCCGCCTGCCCTCCCCACAAAGTTGTGACCAATCGGTTGTAATCAGGTTTCGGTTTCACGTGTGATTACTCCTTGATACCCCCCGACCGCCGGTCGCTGTACTCCCATGATACCTTATCAGAGTTTGCCAGGTGACGCAGCGTAGGCTGATGCACGATGTGCAACCTCACTCGTTCGATCAGCCCCAAGGCTGCATCGTGGATGCGCTCTATCTGCTCCTGGCTCAAACCGCTTGTGATGTGGTAAGACACGTGAGACATGTGACTCCCTTCTCACATTGTGGGGGTAAAGAACCCCGGAACCTGACTGTTTTGGATGGTCACTTCGCTCTCCCTGACAGCCAGAAACTCTTTTACTTCAGCCACTCGGGTTCACTCCCTCTTTTCGAGATATCTCTTGGCCCAGGTCGCAATCACCGAGCCGACGTATAGCGAGTCTCTCGGATTGGACAGCAAGTGATCGGCGCCATCCAGGGATATGAAGCTCTTGGGATGGCGTGCCGCCTCGAAAATCTCGACTGCGTTGTTTATTCCGACGGTTTGGTCCTGCGGCGAATGAATAATTAGCAGCGCCCGGTTTAGGTCGCGAATGGTCGCTTGCATACGAGTGTGCTCCAGGTCGTCCAGTAACCGCTTTTTGATGGTGAAACTGCGACCTGCGATAGTGACCTGGGCCTCGCCCCTGGCCTCAAGGGCGGGATTGGCCCTCACCAAGCGTTGAGCCAGGTGAGACGTCTCGCTGGGGGCGGCGATGGTCACTACCGCGGCCGATGAGGGGATGCCGGCCGCCGCCTGCAACACGGCGGCCCCGCCCAGCGAATGCCCGATCAATATCTTGGGCGCCTCGAACTCGCTTTCAAGGAACCGGGCAGCCGCAACCAGGTCGGCCACGTTAGACGAGAAATTGGTGTCGGCGAAGTCGCCCTCGCTCTCGCCCAGCCCGGCGAAATCAAACCGCAGCACGGCGATGCCCGCGTCGGCCAGCGCGCGGCTGATGTGGGCCATAGCTTTGTAGTTCTTGTTGCACGTAAAACAATGGGCGAACAGCGCGTAGGCGCCCGGTTCCCCATCATCCGGGGCGTCGAGCCGCGCCGCGAGCCTGGCCCCCGTTTTGCTTTCGAAGAATAGCTTTTGAAATCCCACGCTCACCTCACTAAACGATTTGTACTCCTCAGCCCAATGCTCACGAGGGATGACAATCCCGGGCCTGATCGCTTATGAAGTCCTGTTCAGGGTCTCTGGACTGTCGTCCATCGGGAGCGGATGAGTAGATTGACAATTTTCGTCAAGCTCCTTAAATCGCACCACGACATGGGTGCGTTGCCCGCGTATGGTGGGCAGGTGGGGCGGCGCATTCCAGGTGAAGGACAGTGCTAGGCTAGCGAGCTTCGAAGGTCTTCAATGGCCTGACACGCTTCTTGCTGCTCCCGCCACTGGCCGAACTGTTGCCCTCGACCGGTCAGCCGCTCCAGCAGGTCGTGCGTTTCGGGGTCCACGTCGCCGGGGGAGGCGTCCGCCCAGGGCGTGCCGGCCAGCGGCATGAACGCGTGGCTGTGTATGCGGGCGCCCATGGCGGCCAGGTCTTCGATCACTTTCCGCGTGTGTGCTTGATCTTGCTCCGTCTCGCCCGGCATGCCGAATATAAAATCCACGTTGGCGATGAAGCCGGCGTCCAGTGTGATGCCCACCGCCCGGTAAATGTCTTCGACGCTGTGACCGCGGTGCGACAGGTCCAACATCCTCTGGCTGCCCGACTGGGTGCCAATCACCAGGTTGTCGTTGGCCGCGTAGCGGCGTACCAACTCCACTGCATCCCGGCTGACGTGCTCGGGTCTCACTTCTGAGGGAAAGGAGCCGATGTAGGTGTGTTCCCGGCCGACAACGCTGTTGACCGCCTCCAGCATTTCGGCCAGCAGGTCCAATCTTAACAGCTTCCCATCCTCCGAGCCGTAGGCAAAGGCGTCGGGTGTGATGAACCGGATCTCGGGCCGCTCGTGTCGTTTGGAGACCTCGACCCATTTGACGATGTTTTCGACGCTCCGGTGTCGCACCCGCCCGCCCAGCAAGAAGGTCGTCTGGCAGAAGCGGCAGGCGCAGGCGCAGCCGCGCGTGATCTCGATCGAGGAGAACAGGCTGAAGCGCTCGGCAAAGGGCGGGTAGTCATCCAGGTTGTCGACCCGTTCCGATCGGCCGGTGAAGCGCGTCTCCGGGCCGCTGCGATAAGCCAGGCCCCGAATCTGTCCCAGGTCAGCGCCGTCGAACAGGGCGGCCAACAACCTGGGCAGGCTCTTTTCGCCCTCGCCGGCCACGACCACGTCAAATCCCATGCTGAGGGCCCGGCGCGGGTCGCCGCTGGGGTGCGGGCCGCCCGCGATGAGGGTTACGTTGCCCAATCGCCGGGACCTCAAGCGATCCCGTACCCCTCTCACCTGCTCGAAGACCCCCAGCGCCCCTGGGGTGGTGAAGGAATATCCTACCACGACCTTGTCATAATGGGGGGCCAGGGCTTCAACCTGTTCGCCCAGGCCGTCTCTGGGCTTCAGCAGGTGGATATCCAGATCGTCGAAACGCCGCTCTGTCTCCAGCGCCCCGATTAAGACCGAGATAGTCTGCTTATTCGAGTTTTCGAATACGAAGGCCAGGGCGTTTTTTGCCATCTTGGCCATCTACTCCTGGGAGATACGGAATGTCACGGTACCCCCACCGGTGAAGCGTTGGGGGTCCAGGCATTGCACGTAGGCGGCGCCGTCCGGTCCGGCCAGGCCCAGGTCGGCGGGGGAGATGCCTCGACTCAAAGCGGCGTAATACGGGCGTAGCGAACCCAGCGCGTGCATACACACCGGCTGCTCCGCGACCAACTGATACCCTTCCTGGATGCGGAAGCGATCGCCGACCTCGTAGACGGGGCACTGCCCTTGTACCTCAACGACTTCTATCCCTAGCTCATACTTAGGTCCCGGCATATCTACCTACACCTTTTCAGTAGAGTCGTAAAACGTGACGCGTGATCCGTGACGCGTGATGGGTATATTCACGTTTCACGTGTCACGCATCACGTTTCACGTATCACGCATTACGCATCACGTTTTACGTTTTACGCATGTGTCTGGCAAAGCAAACCTGTTAACACAGGCCGAATTGTCAACCAGTTCTCCTGGCAAAATGAACTATGCCTTCGGTATGATGCTCAATTGACGCGTCCATTACTCCTGAAGGACGGTCACTGAGTTAACCAGTAACGTGTTGCAGCCCGTGTCGTGCCATTCACCCAGGTACTTGCCGTCCTGATTGTAAGCCTTGATGATCAGGATTTCCCGGCCGGCGATGATGACCTCATCCTGCGCTTGAACTTGGAGCAACTGGCGATAAATCTCATCGCTGGCCGGAACCGTGTGAAGTAAGTTGATCGTTCCCTCGGGATGGGCGGTGCTCGTAGAACGCCACCTGAAGTGGTGATTGGCGACGCTGGTGCTGACAATGGCCGGGTCGGCGTACTCCCCGGAAGTGACCAGGATGTCGTGGGTCAGGATGCGTATTGAATTATGGCGGATGGGGGACACGTGCCGGACCAGGCCGGAGAACTCCGAGTCCGCCAGTCCCTCGTAGGTGATCTTCCAGTATAGATCATCCGCTGCGATTTGTTCTTTGGAATCCGAAATGGTGAGGCCGTCCAGGTCAGGCCCGGCCAGTCCGAAGAAATCGGAGTTGGTGTTGTAGTATATGATCCCGCCGGCGATAGCCAGCGCCAGCAGCCCGACGATCAGGTAGGTGGCAGGGACCTGGAGGATACATCCCAGCGGAGCTAACAGGAAATCACCGACGCCTGGGGCCGGCGCTCGATCCTCCGACGCCGGCGTCTTTGTGGAGGGCGTGTTACCCAGTTGGGCCAGGTAGCGGCGAGCCGCAGCGTGATCCGGGTTGATGGCCAGGATCTGTTGCAGGCAGTGAACCCGCTCCTCCGGCGTGGCGGCCACTTCGCACGCCCAACTCCAGGCCGTCTCATCGTTCGGGTTATCCCTCAGCACCGATACGATCAGGCGTCGTGCTTTATCCTTGTTTCCCTGGCGAAGGGCGGCGATGGCCGCCGCCAGTCTCTCCTGTTCGTTCTGGGGATTCATGATTTATTCGGGCTCATCTCGCCATAGGCCGAGGGCCACCATCGCCGGATGGATATTCTCGTCTTCAACTTCTTTCAAGATTTCCGCGCTCTGGCCCAGGGATAGGGCTAGCCGGCTGGCTGCCTTGTATCTTCGCTCCAGTCGATCCAACTCAGTAACGCCGATCAGCACCGCCATCGGTCGTTCCCGGCGTCGGATCAGAAAACGCTCCCCGGCCGCTGCACGTGAGATCAACTCGGAAAGCCGCTTTCTGGCCTTGCCTGCACTGATAACGTTCATAATCCGAATACGTAGCGCGCTGCTGCCACCAAGACCATACCCACCACCACCGAGCCGAAGAGGCTGCGCGTTTTCCAGGCTACCAGGAACGTGGGGAAGGCAGCCCAAAGGAAGAGATTGCTGGGAGCGAGGACGACCTCATCACCCTGGACCAGGAGTGATGGGAACAACATGGCGGCCAGCACCGCCACCGGCACGTAGCGCAGCCAGTCAACGACCAGCGACGGCAGAGACTTCGATGAAAGGAAGTAAACCGGTAATAAGCGCGGGGTGTAGGTCACAACCGTCATTCCCAGGATGGTCAAGAAGACGACTTTTTGGTCCATTTCTCAATCCCTACTCCAAGTGTGGCACCGACTAGCGTAGCCAGCATAACGTTCCATTGATTGACCCCGGCCAGCAATAAGCCTACGGCCAGGGTTCCCGTCAGTAGCGCAACGGCGACTTGAACCCGGTCTTTGATCTGCATCACCAGCAGCGCGATGAACATGGCGGGCAGTGCATAGTCCAGGGCCAGGGATTTGGGGTCCTTGATGAGACCGCCGACCACGATGCCCAACCAGGTCCCCAGGACCCATGCCGCCTGGGCGATGACGTTAATGGTGAAGGCCTCGGCTTTATGGGGTCCATAGGCTGCAAAACGGACCGAGTGCACTGCGAACGTTTCGTCCGTCAACTCGTAGGCGAAGCTTGCCAATTCAACCTTGCGCCAGCCTTTGAGATAGGGGGCGACGGCGGCCGACATCAGCATGTGGCGCAGGTTGACCACGAACGTGGTGAGGATGATCGACACGGGGGGCACACCCGCCCCAAACAGGCCGACCGCAATCAGTTGGGATGATCCGGCGAACACAATCACCGACATGAGCAATGTGTTCACCGTCGAGAGGCCGGCTTTTTGGGCCAGGATGCCGTAGGCGATTCCGATGGGTACGTAGCCCAGCACAATGGGGAGGGCCTGGCTGACACCCACCGTCCAGCCTCGTTTGACCGGGTGCGCTTCTGCTATAGACGTGGTACTCATAATTGCACATTCACTCCATGAGGCGGTAAGGTGCAAGGCACTTGTGAACAAAGTGCGTTGCACCTAATCGTTTTTGATGTTCAAAATCGGTAACCACTTGGTATGTCATTTCGACCGTAGGGAGAAATCCCTGAATACGGTGTCTTGCAAGCAACGTTCTGAGGGATTTCTCATTCCGCTGCGCTCCATTCGAAGCATGTCCTGAGCGCAGCAAATGGATGACATTACTGATCTTGGGTGTCAGAATCCATTAGCTACAATTCAAGCGCATAATCGACCGCAGCCACAGCGTGGATTTGGGTCGTATCAAACAGCGGGACCGAACTGTCTTCCTGTCCAACCAGCAGGCTTATCTCAGTGCAGCCCAAGATGATGCCCTCGGCTCCTTCCTCGACGAGGTGGTTCATAATTCGGACATACCCTTCTTTGGAAGACCCTTTTATTTCGCCAAGACACAGCTCGTCGTAAATCACGCGGTGCACCATGTCTCGATCCGACTCGCCGGGGATTAGGACCTCTAATCCATGTCTTTCGATCAGCCTATCCTTGTAAAAGCTCTCTTCCATAGTGAACCTGGTTCCCAGCAGGCCCACCTTGTTCAGCCCCTGAGCCTTGATGCGCTCGGCTGTGGCGTCGGCGATGTGCAACAGGGGGATCTGGATGTGCGCTTGAACATCGTCGGCCACTTTGTGCATGGTATTGGTGCAGATGACCACGAAGTCGCCCCCGCCCCTTTCGACGTTTTGGGCGGCAGCGGTCAGTATCTTGGCGGTCTCGTTCCATCTCCCTTCGTGTTGAAGAGTCTCGATCTCGGCGAAATCAACCGAGACCATAATGCTTTTTGCCGAATGTAACCCGCCCAATCTATCTCTAACCGTTTCGTTGATGATGCGGTAATACTCGGTGGATGACGCCCAGCTCATACCGCCGATGAGGCCTATGGTTTTCATGTTCTACCCCACAATTCATTGGGTTGATGGTTTGGGTGTCCTGATTGCCCGCTGACGAAAGACGAATGACCATCGACGAAATGCAGGCAAGATGGGGATGTTCGTCGTTCGTCCTCAGTCTTTCGTCTGCCGAATGATATCGTGGTGCTCACAACACCAGGTTCTAATTTGCGTCAGTTAACGCCGCCTCCAGGTCATCTTGAAGATCCTGAACGTCCTCAATGCCCACCGCATAGCGGATCAGACCCTCCGGCACCCCCGACGCGGCTCGTTCCTCCTCGCTCAGCTCGACGTGGCTGGTCAGCGCCGATGGGCCGACGATGGTCTCCACCTGGCCCAGGTTGGCAGCCATGTAAGCGTATCGCAGGCGAGGCAGAAAACAAGCGGCGGCATCCAGGCCCCCCTTGAGCTCGAAGCTCAGCACGCCTCCGAAGCCGGACATCTGTTGCCTGGCAATCTCGTGACCGGGGTGACTCTCCAGGCCGGGATAGTAGACACGCTCTATCTTCGGGTGTCCCTCCAGAAAACGGGCCAGGGTCAGAGCATTCTCGTTCTGCCGCTCGACGCGCAACCCTAGCGTTTTCAGGCTGCGCAGCAGCAGATAGGCGCTGAAGGCGTCGAGCGACGGGCCGGTGAGTTCGCGGTAGCGAAATATCTTCTCCACCAAATCCCCCCGACCGCAGACCAGGCCGCCCAATACGTCGCCGTGACCGCCCAGGTACTTGGTGGCGCTGTGGATCACCAGGTCGGCGCCCAGAGCGATTGGGTTCTGATTGATGGGCGTGGCGAAGGTGTTGTCCACGATGGCGATGGCGTCCACCTGGTGTGCCGCCTCGATCAGCCGGGCCAAATCCAGCACTTTGAGCGTGGGGTTGGTGGGTGACTCCAGGTACAGCACGTCACAACCATCCTGGATAGCCGCCTCAATCGCCCCGTGATCGTCTGTCTCACACACCTGGCAGGTGATACCAAAGCGGGGCAGGATCTGGGTGAAGTGCAGGTAAGTCGCCCCGTACGCGTCCCGCACCGTGACGGCCCGCAATGAAGGGCTGAGCAAGGCCAGGAGCGTGCTGCTGATGGCCGCCATCCCGGTGGCGAAGCTAGTGGCGCTTTCGGCCATTTCCAGGGCGGCCACTTTCTCTTCGAGGCGGCGTGTGGTGGGGTTGGAATTGCGGCTGTATATGTCGCCCGGTCTCTCACCCAATGCCACGGCGCGCCACGTGTCGAAATCATCGAAGGCGTAAGCAGCGTTCTCAACGATGGGGGGTAGGATGGCTCGGGTGGTGGGATCGACGTGCTCGGCCAGGTGTACCGACTGGGTTGAGGGGCCTTCCTTTCTGGGCATATCTATTCTCACCTTTCAGGATGGTTCAGAAATAGGGTAACACTTTCTCAACCGGACGAATGACGAATCTGCGAACTATTTAGCTGGACCGTCGTCAGTGGTCGGCGCTCGGTTGCCGCGCAGCAGAGGTAGCAGTGACCTGGGCATGTTACGAGCCACCGCCGCCGCCAGGCGGTTCTTGAGGCCGGGGACGAAAATCACCTGGCGTCTATCCAGGGCGCTGAGCGACTCCGTTGCTACTTCATCGGCCGACATCCACATGGCTTCGGGGATCCTGGAGCGGTGAAACCCCTTGTGCTCCGGGGTGTCGTGAAACCCGGTGTGGGTGAAGCCCGGACACAGCGCCTGGATCTTGACGCCCGTGCCCATCAATTCGGCCTGCAGCGCCTCCGAGAAGACGTTCAAATAAGCCTTGGTGGCGGAGTAAGTGGCGCTGCCCGGTATGGGTGCCAGGCTGGCGATTGAAGACACGTTGATGATCGCTCCGTGGTCGCGGGCAATCATTCCCGGGAGGGTGGCTCTTGTGAGGCGCACGCTGGCGATGACATGCACCTGAATCATATTAAGCTGCGTGGCCAAATCAGCCTCCACAAACTGCCCCGGCGCGCCGAAGCCGGCGTTGTTGATCAGCAAGTCCAGGCTTTCAAGCTCGGCGATACGTCTTTCGATCCGTTCGATGTCGGCCGCGTTGGCCAGGTCGGCGACCAGAACCTCGGCGCTGATTGGGTAGCGGCTCTGCAATTCAGCCGCCAGGGCTGTCAACCGTTCCTCTCGTCTGGCCACCAGGATCAAATTGTATCCCATAAGGGCCAACTGGCGGGCAAATGCGGCGCCGATGCCGCTCGATGCGCCGGTGATCAAGGCTGTTCTCGATTCGCCGTGTGTCTCGAGTAGTGTTGGTGGTTGGTCTCTCGTTGTCAATCGTCGCAACGCAACGAAGCTACCTAGCGCCCCGGCGGCCAGGCCAATCCACAGGAAGCCTTTTCCCTTACTGCGTGCTGTGTCGTTGTTTGTCATACGTATGCCCTTTCGATCTCCGGATAGACATCCTCTGGGAGGTGCCATTTTACCATACCCAAAGGTTTGCATCAAACGACGCGCTGGGTGCCATCGTATGCCGTGTCTTATACAATTATGGGGAGATCTTAAATCTGCCAGAAATGCTTGCAAATCATAGGATTTTGTGATATAGTGTGCAAAGAAAGGCTGACTGTGATCGGTGATCACGGTCGACTGGATCATCCTGGACCTTCCAAAGCCATTACTCCAATCATCCACCTCCTTTTCTCCCCACAGGCATGCCGTCCGGTCGGCTGGGCGGCGCTTGGTTTTTTTCCCGCTTGTACTGTCCTCAACAAAAGTCAGCTTGAACCTGTTTACACCCGGATATACACCGAGGCTGGGGTGTCGCCGGTTGCTGGGGCTGCCAGTTTCCCTCCTCGAGGAGGGTAAGTGAAATCTAAAGTGGAGACCGTCATTTCTGTCTCCGTATTGCGAGCAAATACGCTCATCTACTGCGATCGGGGCTGGGTCCGCTGAATGGGATAGCCCAAACTGCGGCAAAATCTGACTTATTTGCTCCCCCTGGATTGCCAAATCCAGGGGGCAGGGCTTGGATTGGACAATCCAAGGGCGATCATTGCAATCCCATCTAACGGACTCAGTGCCCTTGCAATCATTAGGCTGCGTCCAAGAATAACTTTGTGCATTTTGAAATATTTCACTCGGAATTTTGGCCTGAAAATAGAAAGTTATTTCTGGACGCTTCCTTAGGAGGACAATTTGAAGCCCAGTATCACACCTTTTAGGAAGGTTACCTTTAATCACCTGAAAGGGAGAGAAGAAATGAAATCCGCGAATGTATCGTCAAGATGGGGAAGGCCGCTTAGCGCTACTCTGCTTGCGCTGTTTGTTCTGGCTACAGGCGGTCCGTTATGGGCCTGGGTTGCCCACGCCGAAGGCAGCCGTGACTTATATCCCAGTGGTGCCAGCGGTTTTCGGGCAAACTTGGAGTGGCGCACCAGTTATTATGGCCCCAATTTCCTGCGCCGCCGTACCTTGCTCCAAGTTTACGCCGAGCCTGGAGAGGTTGTTTTGGTGGGCTCCAGTGCGGTGGGCGTCGACGCCGGTGACATACGGATCTTTAGCTCAGACCAGGTGACAGGGCGTGTCGGCGACGAAACCGTAGCAGGTCCGGCTGATTTTAGTTGTGAGACTCAGAGGGCAGCGACAGGTGATCCTGACCAGGGGCGTATCAGCACCCGTGGTCAAGAGTTGGCTGGTCCCGATACGCTTCCCACCGGCGGGGTTCCCGGCGGTTACGTGCCGTGTTACTACGAAGTCCCAACAGACGGCACTGGCTCATCAGACAACATTTACTACGTGGTCTTCTTCGGTCCTGAGGGTGATGGCTCTAACGTTGAGAACTTTCCCTCAGGCCGGATCGATCTGATAACTGGTGATGACCTTGATTTTGGTCCTGGTCAAAACACAGGCGTCTCTGCTTGGGATGTGACGGTGCGGAGTTCCCTCACTTCAGCGGAGGATATCACCGGACGGCTGTTTGCTGATTACCTGGCCATGATTACGGGGGCTACCAGTCGCTCCATGAATTCGACGCTCTACGTACTCACTACAGACGCTTATATCTACGAGGTCAATCTGCGAGGGCTCGACGGCTATGGATTTGTCGTCTATTCTAATGATATTGGTTTTCTGGATAGCGACGGTGTGACACCTCTGTATCACGACGTGCTGGCTGACCCGACCATCCCGACTCAAGAGCAAAACCAGCTAAATGTACTGCAAGGGGGGGTTGCACTTGCGGAGCCAAGCCACCACGTTTTCTTCAACCAACCCAGCCCTGAGGCGAGGCGCGAACTAAATGAAGGCCTTGTGGACCCTATCATCCCGCTCATAAATTCGTTTGTCTTCGAAGGCTTTTTGGGGGGTAATAATACCCTCGTCGGTGAGGGCGGAACTTTTGACCTCAACCTTAATGTCTCCGGTCAAATTGATCTGGTCATCAGCCGTGATGGCGTTGATTTTGATCCTATCAACCCTTCCAATCGCAGTTGGCATAATTTCGTTTCGGCCGGCTCTTATCAGATTCCGTGGGATGGGCTGGACAACGCTGGAAATCCGTTCTCGGTAGGTAGTTATCCGGTGCGCGCCCTGCTCCGCGCCGGGGAAGTTCATTTTCCCTTATTTGATGTTGAGAACAGCCGGGAGGGAGGTCCCCAGTACAGATTAACCAATCCGCCGGATGGATGTCCTCAGTTAGCGGGCGGGTGTTTCGCCGGTTTCTACGACGACCGGGGCTATCTCACCGCTGATGGGACGGATGTGGGAACACCTGGCGTAGCGCTTCCCGGTGTTGACTCTCCTCTTATACCCAATAGCGATCCATTCGTTGGATTCGATACCAGAACAGACCAGCGCGCGTTCGGAGATGGAAGCGCGGGTGGCTTTGGCGATAAAAAGGGCCTCGACTTGTGGGCCTATTATCCCACTCAGGCAGACACGACTTTAAACATCCTGGCTGACACCATCACCATCACCCCCACCCCCACACCCACCCCCACCTCAACC
>DAOUMD010000260.1:0-38260 GCA_034412795.1 Anaerolineae bacterium | reverse complement strand
ATACCCTCTGGACCATAAGTGTCGCCCCCAGTAGCGACGCCCTAGCTTCTCGTACCGATCAAACAGGCGTATCGCCAACTTGCCCTTCACATAGCCCATGAAACTCGATACTGCATACTTCGGTGGTGTGGACACAATCATTTGAATTGTCGGGTCATCATGTACCTCCTGAAGTCTCGCACCTTCCAGGTAGATACATGATACCCCACTTACTGGTCTAACCCTCTTCTTGGACCACTACCAGAGGTAGTGGGTTTATAAATCACTAAAACGGCACTGTTAATGCGACTGCAAGCGGTAGACGGTCATATTGGCCCGGCCCTGGTCCAAGGTCCATTCAAAGCCGGTGGCATACACCGGCTCCAGGCGTGGATCATCCGCCATACGCCGGTAGGCGTCGGACCAATCAGGGAAGAAGACCACATAGTCGGCACCCTGGACTTGCATGAATTCGACCAAGCGCGTCTCGTCGGTGATGAAAGGGATGACTTCGGGTGTGACCAGTCCGGCGAGGTCGAGCAGGGGACGTGGGGTGAAATAGCCAATGGCCCCGATGTCGTGGACAGCGATAAGACTATCGGGCGGAACGTTGTTTTCCAGCCAGCGGGCGATGGCAACCATCTCGCCCTGGATGAAGGCGACGTCGGCCGCGTAAGCGCGCGCGCCAAGTACCAGGAAAGCCAGGAAAAGCAAGAGTGTCGCAGCCATCAACGCCCGGCTGAGAACACGCAGCAGCAAAGTTCGAGCCTGGGGGCGCAATAAGTAGGCGGTTCCGCCCACGCCAACCAGGATAAAGAAGTGAATGACGGGTATCTGGTAGCGGCCATGCTGGTAGGTGACGGGCAACCGCAGCGCATAGAGAGCCAGGTGGATGAACCACCAGGTGGTGCATAGTAGAGGACCATAGACCGAGGGCCACGGTCTTGAAGTAGGAGATTGGAGATTAGAGATAAAGCGCCATACGGCGTACACAAAGCCCGGCAGTAGAAGCACCTGTCCCCCCACCAGCGTGACGCCGGCCATCATCAGCCAACGCCGCCAGGGAGAATAGAAGGTGAGGAGGGCGCGATACTCCTCTTGTTTGGCGTAGAAGGTGTTCGGGAAGGGAAGGCCGGTGGTTATATAGTGGAAAACCAGGTAGGGGATTAGCGGTAGGGCCAGTCCTATTCCTATAGCCACCCAGGTTTGCAACAGACGACCGGGCGTATGCCGCAACCGCCAGCCCACAGCGAGGCCGATCAATCCAATCAGGCCCAGCCCCTCCGGGCGGGTCAGCACCAGCAGTCCGCCCACAAGCCCTAGAATCAACCAAAGGCCGAGCGCCGAGCGCCGAATTCGTTTCTCCTGGCTGTTATCCGTGACCGCCCCTTGGCCCTCCTCGGCAACAAGCCATAGGTCCACCACCAGAACCGAGAGCCAGGTGTAGAGCATGGTCTCCATACCCGACACCGAAGCCCACACCAGGTGCCATTCCAGGACACATAAGATACCGGCGACAGGACCAGCCCAGAGCCTGTCCGGGAAGAGGCGCCCCCCTAACCGGGCGACTGTCCAGCCGGCCAACCCCAAAGCAGCGATGCCCAATCCGTAGGCCCAAATTCGATAAGGAACTCCCAGCCAGTAACCCAGGCAGAGCAACAGACTCCACAGCGGCGAGGTGGAGCCGGCACTGGTCTGGCCAGGCACGAAGGCCCATTGGCCTGTGGTCGCCAGGTTGCGGGCGTAGGTCTGGTGAATCCAGGCGTCGTCGAGGGGGAAGCCGGTCACGCCATAACCCAATGCTGCCACCAGCAGGTAGAATCCGCCGACCAGCAGCGCAAGGCCCAGCCATAGGGGCAACAAACGAGCGCTTCCCCAAGATAGCTGATCAATTCGCAAACGCACAACGTCAGTAATTTTTATGTCAATTTACCCGGCTACGCCTTTGAGCAACAATACGTTGGCGACCACCCACAGAGTGCTGTAGTTGAGCACTCGCGAAGACTTACGCAGCGCGCCATAGAGCAGCATACTCACCATCAACCCCTGGGTCAAACGCAACATAGCCGCCGGCTCGCGGAAGGTCGAGTTGGGCAATAACAAGATCATTATGCCATGTAGCAACAGACAGAAAAGGAACGGATGAGACTCACCTCGGCCCAGATCCCGTAGACTTAAAAAAAAACCGGCTATGGCGGGCAACACCGACAGAGGCACGACAATTAACGAGATCAGCAAAAAGGCGTAAACATCCACCCCGGCGATTTCCAGCAAGCCTCCCAGGGGAACCAAGCTGAACGGCGTGGCCCCGGCCCCACCCGATCCGACACCAAACTCACCTAACCAGGACCAAAGCAAGAATTGATAGGCGACAAAGGGTATGGCCCCCACACCCAAGGCGACGGTCCAGCGCCAGGCACGGCGCTGTAGTGCATAGAGCATATAAGCAGCCAGGAAAATCAACGCCGTCTCTTTGGCCAAGGCAGCCAGGCCGAAGGCCACCACAGCCAACCAACGTCGGTCTCTGGCCCAGGCTAACATGGCGCACATCACCAGCGCCTGGGCCAGGGCCTCGTTCAGGTCAGCCCGCAAGGCCAATAGCTGGGCGCCATATAGGCCGTAGACCAACACATACCAGCGATTCGCGCCCAAATCGGCCAGGAGCCGCTCGGTGGCCCAAGTGCCCAATCCAATTGCGGCTACGTTGACGAGGATGAGGGTCCACGGGATCAACCCCGGTCGCCCCAAGGCCAGCAGCCGGGCGAGCATAGGGTAAAGAATACGCTGATAGCGGTAGGTCGGCGCGTCGAGATAAGGTGCAGCGATCAGCGGCCTGAGGGCGATCTGGTACGCGAACTGGCCGTCGTAGCCCTCGCTGCCCTGGGGGTCACCCTCGCTGAAGCGGGTACCTAGCAGCGCGAAGGCGAGTGGGTCGCCGCCGGCGCTGATGAGCACGCCCGACACGTAGATGAGACAGATAACAATGACCACAAAAGTCGGCCCTATCCGATTGCAACTCCCCCCCTGTCGTGATGTATCAGTCATGGTCACGCCCTTCACAGGGTAACAAATCCAATCACTCTGAGCCTGACAAGTCGTACAGATAGAGCTGCACTGCCCCCCAATCTTCCATCGCTAACCGGAGGTAGCTCGCATCTATCATCTGGTGAACGGCTATCTGTTCTGAACCATTGTAACCCGGCATCACTATCAACCACAGTCGGTCAGATTCAGCCAGTGCAGATTGCCAGCTTACCACATCCCCCCCAAAGAGGCGATGTGTCGGTACACCGGTAAAGAGAGCGTCCGGGACATCGATCAACACGTGCGGCATATCCGGCGCGTACCACACCCCCGGCATAAACGAAGCATCCTGCAAATGAAGGCTCACATCGCCGGGATCGACATCGGCCTCTACCACCCGAAACGCTTCCCGGATAGGAGGCTTGGCTGGGTCAGGAGTGACCACATGCGCCGCCAGTGTTATGACGATTGGGACCATCAGCAATGCAACCAGGTAGCGGGTCGGCGACTGCCTGGGAGCCGCAGTCGCCCCACGCGCCAGCAGCAAGGCCAGAGCTGGCGTGGTGAATGCAAACGAGCGCTCCAGATAGATAGGGCGAATCAACCAGGAAATAATCATAACGGCAGCGATAGGAATTAGCAGACAAAGCCAGAGCGCTCGTTCCAAACGTAGTTCCGGATTGGTCCGACTGCGGCTCTCCCAGAGAGTCAAGGACAGAATCGCCAGCACCAGAAACAATCCGATGGGGACCATCCAGATTGGGGTTCGATGGGCGAATAATAGATAATAGATCGTGGTCAAAGGAGATAGGATACTGGGAGAGGATTGCCAGGCTAAACCACCCAGATACATCTTGGTACGGACCAATGCTTGCCCTATTTGAGGCAGGAAAAGCAACAAGACCACGCCGTCAGCCAGTAGGAGACGCAAGACAACCGCACGGTTCCGACGCAGGTCCAGCATAAGCCAGAGGTGCAGTCCGAGCAACAAGAAGGCGGTGAAATAGTGAACGTACAGGCTCAGCGTCGCCACGAACGTGTACCCAATCCAAGACAACCATCCGCCCTTAGAACTGACGAAATGAAAGAACATCCACATCAAGGCGGCAGACAGGAAAATCAGCACCCCGTACATGCGGGCCTCTTGGGCAAAGTAGACCTGGAATGGGAAAAGTGCCATGCCCAGGGCAGCAAGCGCGGCTACTGACGGGTCGAAGAGTCGGCGCCCCAAGCCGTAAACCAGAGGAATAGCCCCCAGGCTGAAAAGGGCTGAAAGAGACCGAATCGCCGCTTCACTCTGGCCCAACGGGAGCCAAAAATGCAATAGCAAGTAGTAACCAGGGGGATGATCGGAAAGCGCAGCGTTATCAAGAATCTGGACCAGGCTGAGGCGTGCAATGAGGCTGCTGAACGCCTCGTCGTACCAGAACCCGCGGGCGCCGATTCGAAACCAGCGCAAACCGGCCCCGATCAGCAAGGCGCCTACCAGAATCCATCTGCTGTTTCGTTTTAGCCATTCGTCCATCTCTATCTCCGATATGATCAGCGATCCGTAATCGGGTTAAACTCCTCCCTTCCCAAGAGCTTTATTCTATGGGCTCCCCCAAGGCAACAATAAGGAAGAGAAGCGACGCCCCCCGTACCGGGCCTAGTTACTGGCAAACATCACCTCAGCATCACACTTGATCACCACAAACGGGCCGCTGGCAAAGACCGGCTGGAGTCGGGGTAAGACAAAGTTAGATCGCCCGGCGATCATCTCTTCAATCTTGTCGTTGTAGGGCTGATAGAAAAAATTCCCCTGGCTCAGATATTCCGGGGTGAAATCAGCCCTATTCAACACCAGGTAACTAATTTCATAGCGTCGGCAGAAGTTCAAAACCACCTCCCCTGACTCGGCATATTGCGCATCAAAATAGTCCAGGATGAAAATTGGAGCATTGGGATTGACATTGGGAATCAGATCTCTGAAAAGCACGCTACGTCGGGAAAAGAGAGGAATGCCAGACATTACCACTGGATCGCCGGCCAGCATCGTGTCCTTCGGCAGAGAGCCGACAAACTCATAGACATCGCGTTCAGCAGCGGACGGATTAATCGTTTGGGTGCCTAATTTTCCAATATGAAAGACGCCGGCTGAAGCCACGACTATGCCAATTGCAAATGCAACAGCAAATCTGCTTATACCTCTCAGTCTGCTTCCTGTCATCAACCAGAACAAGCTACTCCCCCCAAGTACCGCCGCCATACCACTTAATATCAGCCCCATGAACCACAGTAGTGGGAGCAACAAGAGGCGGGCCGGGAAAAGCAGACACGTGGCCCCCAGTGCCACGATGAGCGACACAGCGAAGAAAATCAACAACCGAGCATTTCGTCGAAACCAGTTTGGCCCTTTCTCCAAGAATTCACCCCAGTTCAAGCCTACGTAACAGATCGCGAACAGAAATAGGGTACCGCGTGTGTATCGGGAAGGCAGATAGAGCAGCGAGGACGACAGTCCAAAAAACAGGAAAAAAGAGGCAAGGTACAAAATTGCGCCTGCAACCAACAAATGCCAGCACGAGGCCGGCAAGCGTTGCCAGGATCTTCGACCAACGGTTTTATAAACCAAGAACCCCAAACCCAACAGGGCGATGAAACTGAGTACGTCATTGCCTGTCTCGAAGATTCCACCCCGGCCCAGCCAGGGGAAACTAATAAACATCGGCGTGGCCCCCTCGATTTGGTAACTGGGGTCCTGGAGCACAGGCACATCCCTGGGGCCAAGCACTTCGAACTCGACGGCTAGTTCGAAAGCGATGAGCAACGTTGAAAGCACAAGGCCGACCAGCAAAGGTAGCAGCTTAGATCGGGAGATATCTAGCGACACCTTGAGGCGCGGCTTAACTTTGATCAATGACAGCCCATAGGTAAGTGCTGTGATCAGAAAGTTCGGCCAGTAGAGGAGCGCACTCATGACAATCATCAGTCCGGCTCCGGCGTACTGTTCTCG
This sequence comes from Anaerolineae bacterium, assembly GCA_034412795.1. Taxonomy (GTDB): domain Bacteria; phylum Chloroflexota; class Anaerolineae; order 4572-78; family NAK82; genus JAUVPY01. Next base: position 32,262 of record DAOUMD010000260.1, on the reverse strand, counting down.
GATCAGGAAATACAGAAATACGATCAGCAACGGTACCGCAAAGGCTCTTTGCAAGCCACTGGCCACCGAGATAGAATCGCGCGAAGCAAGACTAAAAAAAACGAAGAGCAAGCTGAGGCTAATCGCGCTCAAATCTCCCCCCACCAACTTGCCCAGCTTGAACAGATACGTCACGCAAATCGGCATCAAAACAAAGATCAACAACTTGCTCAACCAGATGTGATTGATCACGAAACTGGCCAAATAGAAAAGCAGTCCATATCCCAGGCTGGGTGGGTAGAGAATGAGCTGATGCCCAAGCACGTTCACTTCGACGATGCGAGAGCCCAGCAGATAATCCGTGGCAAACAGGGTTGGATCCTGATAACGAGCCATCCAGTAAGAATTCTGCACATCCCTGACCACGCGATACCTGTCCCATATGTGGGGCGACTGAGACAAAAAGGTCACCAGTAGTGATGCCACCAAGACCACAACGAGTAGCTTATGCTCCCGCTCTAAGTGAAGACGAAAAAGTCTCTTATACAAAAACCGCCAACTGTCGTCCTCAAAATGGTAAGGAACTTTTTGGGACTTACTTGGACCTGTGCGATTGGGAACCGGATCAGTCATCATACATATGTGCTCCAATCTTACTCTATTTGACCGTGGTCAGGCTTGAGTCACAAGGAACGACAAAAAGGTTCTCGGATTGAAATACCTTGCTACCATCAGATACCTGATTCAAAACAAACATGACCCGGCTAATCAGTTGCGGCAATAGCTCTTGGTTATAAGGCTCAAAGAAAACCCTTCCCGTAGCGAGATACTCATCGGAATACGCCTGCAGATCAACCACCAAATAGTCCACGCCGTGCGCCTGACAAAAGTCAATCACAAGCTGCGGGTCGTCAGCGTAATAAGCATTGAGCGCCTGGCGTACAAGGTTGGTATCCTGACTGACCAGATCACAATTGAAGAGGACCTGGCGCTTGGCGAATAGAGGAACATTGTCCAATGCACAAGGTGTACCAGCCAACAACACGCCCTTGGGCAGCGTTTCGAGAAAACTCAACAATTCCCGCTCGGCCGACGGCGGGTCAAGGACATCGACGTTGCTGACCACCGGGGCGTAAGCAGCCCAGCCAACCAGGCAAGCGACTAGCGTCGTGCCGATCAAGAGGCGACCGGCTGGAGTCTGGCTCAAGCTGGCTAGTTCCGGGACCGTGGACGACGGCTTCCTGATAACGATAATGGCTAGAATACCAAAGATGAGACCTGCCGGAGCCAACAGCCATTTCATATTGAAGCCGCCGATCGTCGACCGATCCGACGGGTATAAGAGGATCAGGCCCAACACAAGCAAGGTCACGCCTCCGATTAACCAGGTCAAAACCCTGGGGTTGCGCTGGATCGAAAGCATTGCTTCGTGAGCTGCCTCTCTGCTATTCCAGATGACAAACACCAGCAAAAATAAGAATAGCCCCACTCGCGTATAGCGGCTGGGCATATAGAACAGAAATGAATTTGTCAGCCAGATCGCTAGCCAGGCCAAGCCATACATGATCAGGCTCGCCCACAGCACACACCAGATTTCGTAGGGCAAATCGAAGGCCCGGCGCCCCCGAATCGCAACAATCAAACAGCCCAGGCTGAACAAAATCAACAAGTGAACTGCATCCTCGCCGTTGTTAACCAGTCCACCCCGGCCGATCAAGGGGAACAAAAAGAATAGTGGCGCCTCGCCTCCGGTGCGATAGATGGGGTTGTCCCATAGGTGTTCGTACGATTCCAGAGTTCTTTGTGCAGCCGCTGAGGTGGTGCTGCCAGCTTGTTGACCCACCTCGCCCGATTTCCCATCTGTGAAGGCCTGGGAAGATCTGGTGAGGAGCACTGGAGACATGATCAGAACGCCCAGCAAGGCGACAACCAGCAACGGACCCAGCTCCCGTCGAACCACTGACCACTCCAGGCGTGGCCACATCCTCCTCAGCGCAAACAGGCCCCAAATGACCACAGCCAGAACGAACATGGGTGGGTAAATCAAGACGCTTAACAATATCCCCCCGGCTGCCCCGGCATACTTTTGACGGCGTAAATAATAGATAAACACAATGATCAACGAAAAAGCAAAAGCGCGCTGCAATCCGGTGACAACAGAAACAGAACTGGGTGAGGCCAGGTTTAGAAACATAAACGTTGCGGCCAACGCTATGCCGGTGCCACGGCCACGAGCCGATTGCCCGAACTCAAACAGGTACCACACGGTAATTGGCAGCACTAGGAAAGCCAGGATTTTGCTAAAGAACGTTGGTGTTACAACGAAGCTGGCCGCGTAGAACAGCAACCAGTAGCCCAAACTGTAGAAATTCAGCGGTATTTCGCCACCCCCGGCCAGTGGAACATGAACATAGCCATGGCTTCTCAATTGATCATTGGGGAAAAGGGTGGGGTCCTGGAACTGATTCATCAAGTAGAAAGATCGAAAATCTTGATCAACCCGGTATTCGTCGCCAAGTCTTGGCGCTTGAACCCATAATACCGCCAAGAGAGATCCTATCACTAACACGACCCGCCAATCCAGCAGCTTGTCTATGTATGTGGAGTACCTCATTCTTCTTAACCTTCATTCAGGGTAACTACCCGCTCCCGACGGACGACAGTCCGCCGGTCTTTAACCGGCTTCTTCATACAATCAAGCTCGGGATTGTCATCCCTCGCGAGCGAAGGATATGTTGCTCTTGGCTCATTGTGCGACAGAGCTTTCATCAGAGTGTTTAACCAGCTCCGAGACACCAAGAATATTGGCAGAAATCAACCCCAGCAGCAAAGGCCAGCCCGGAGAAAAGAGACGCTGGATCACAGCCGCCGCGAGTGCGATTTCGCTCGGTATGCCCAGTTGTGTCAGTAGCAGAGTGAAACTAGCATCACGCACACCCAAGCCCATCGGGATCATAGAGAGATTGCCAGCCGTGAGTGAGATGGTGAGCACAGCGAGTAATGCCAGGGGAGACACTTGAAAACCAAGGATACTCAGAACCAACCAAAGACGGATCGAATGTAATCCTAGCATCACCACAACGAGTAACACAACCTGAACAATCTTTGTAATCGGCAGTTGACGCAACGCCCATTGAACACGCTCGAAAAAGCGCGTGAAACGCGCAACAAAACTCAAGAAGGGAAATCGTGCCAGATAGAGCTGTAAGTTTTCAACTCGCACCTTTAGAACGATGATCATACCAAAGACCAGAATTGATATCACGGTCATTGGGATTACCAGCCCCACTGATGGAAAGATGAGAGCAATTCCGGCAACAGCAATGAAGGCAGGCGTCAATATGCCGACCATTGTCTCTACGGCGATCAGAGCTGTTCCTATATCAATCGGGATGTCCATGAAATGCTTGTACAAGTAGATGCGCAGCGGGATACCAACTTTGATTGGCGTAAAGTAGTTCGCGCTCAGGCTGGTGGTCAACACCAGATAGGCTTGCACAAAGGTGGTGCGGTGACCACTGGCGCTTATTAATATGTAAACAAGAACATCATAGACCAGGATGCTAAGCACGCTCAACAGTAGAATGATGACCAGGTAGGGTAAGCCTACTTGGCATACCAGCGTCCAGTCCATATCACGCAGCAAGTAGATCAGCAGCAATCCACCGGCCACAAACATAAAAAGTATGACCCCCAGAACTATGCGGGAACGGACTGCTGGCGCTAAGCGAGAAGAACGCAATATAGAGTTATCCACTCTAGTCAAACTCCAAGCCTTGCTAAAATATCAGCTCTTGTCCTCAAAGAACACCGCCAGGATGATGTCGAGCTTCCAATCTACATATTAAAGCCGCGTCCAAGAATAACTTTGTGCATTTTGAAAGACTACACTCGGAATTTTGGCCTGAAAATAGAAAGTTATTTCTGGACGCTTCCTAAGAGTTCCTCGTAATAAGCCCGGACCTCTTGGACGATGCTAGCGCTATCTTTCTTGGATCTGCGGAGTAACTCTCTGGCACCCTTGGTCAATTTCCTACACAATGCCTCATCCTCAATCAGGCGCTTCAGTGCCTCAGCCAAGGCTACAGAGTCTTGCACAGGCACGATTAGGCAATCTCTCTCATGAGTGAACAACCGCTCGGTGTAGCCAGCATCGCTCAGAACAACAGGTACATCCATAAACATTGCTTCTGCTATGGCGTTGGCCCAGGTATTCTCAACAGGGCTGACATGGACTGCAACAGTTGCGATCCTGAAGAGTCTTTCTGGGTCCGAGCGCATGCCTAGCAACAGGACCTGATCTTCAATCCCTGCCTGCTGTATTGCCTGCTGACATTCAGGCATCAAGTCGCCGTCGCCAGCTATCGGAGCAACGAAAGAAATGTCCTCTCGGTTCAAGATAGCACAGGCACGTATAAACGTCAATGGATCCTTAAAGCAATCGAGCCTGCCGACGAAAGCAACTACGGGAGTCTCCTGATCTATATCTAATTCCTCACGCATGTCCGGTAGGATTGCGGCCCGATTGAACCGTTCTTCATCCACAGGAGCCATAATGCGGCGGAACTCCGCCCGTCCTATAGCAAGCAAGTGTTCATCGGTTTCAATGGCCGTCGAGATACAGCCCTCCACACGCGCGAGGACCCAACGTGTAAGCCAAGTTGGCAGGAGTCGAGTATCAGACCCCCAATTGGTAAAGACAATCGGAGGCTTGGTACGACTGAAGGGGCGCGCGATCAAGGCAGCCACAGCAGTTGGTAACCAATGACAATGTATGAGGTCGAAACGATCTTGATAGCGCAGAATGACTCGTATCATAGCAAGGGAAAAGAGAGGAACCTGAATTCTAGCTAGCCACGAATGGCGGATATTTGCCAATATTCCGCCACCTTCGTAGGCCAAACACTGATATCTTTCTGGATAGAAATAAGGAAACCGGTGGACCTCAATCCTTTCCAAGTTGCTTTTGGTGGGAAATCCCACAGCGCCAGGCGCTAGCACAGTGACTTGTATGCCTGCGCTCGCCAGGTATTTGGCAAAGCGAAATACAAAGCTCCCGGCAAAGTCGCCGGAGAAGCGAGGAAAGCTAGTGGTTACAAACAACACGGAATATACTCGTTGATCCATTTAGTCCCGTAAACTTCTATTGTATTCCATATCGAACCACATGGCGAAGAATAGAGACTGCAGACCGGAGACAAAGAGAAAAACGGCAAACAAGGCACTGGTAGCCTCTACCGGGCCCACGAAAAGCCGATAGGCAAGTAAATATAGGCCAAGCAAGAGACCAACTGGAAATAGAGTTAGTCCTAACAGATAGAAAAATACCAGCGGATGGAAGTCTCGAATCACGTATTTCTCTTTCATCCGCCAAAAGAAGCCTTTCATCAGCAGCCAGGACAGACGCGGGACCACCTTCCACAGACGAATGCCAGAGTGTTCACCTATGTTGTATACAGGGCTCACCAGCACATCCTGAACCCGACAGCCAAAAACATTGAGCATAACCAGCAGGTGATTTGGGTAGCCGTAGCGGGAATATAGCCTCTCTAGTGGCAACAGATGGATAGTCTCCCTCGATATGGCAGTGTAGCCGGTCTGAGAATCGGCCACATGCCAATAACCTGAGGCAATCTTGGTCAGCAATGACAGAAAGGCATTGCCAAGGTAGCGGTGCTTAGGAATAAGTTGCCAAGCTTCACCAGTGAACAGCCGATTTCCCTTGACGTAGTCGGCACTTCCTTGAACAACCGGGCCCACCACCCGTTCCAGTTCCGCCGGGTCCATCTGGGCGTCTCCAGCCATCACCGCCACTGCATCCATTTTTTCCTCGACCGCTTTCCGGTACCCAGTGACGATCGCGCCTCCAACGCCTTGGTTGATTGTATGGCAGATCAGCTCTAGACGTCCATTAAACGTCGGCTGGCTGAGATAGGAGTTAACACAGTCGCACGTTCTATCAGAGCTGCCATCATCCACCACATAGATGCGGTCGACGAAGTCAGGCATAGTTTCGAGGACACGTCCAATTAGCTTCTCCTCATTATAGGCGGGCACTACCACGCCGATGCGTTTCTTTTGAAACATTAGCCTCCCCAAGTCATTGATAAGTCAATATTACGTCACAAAGAAAATATGATATTACGTCGCCTGTGAGAGCTATCTACTTCTACAAGTCCAGTTCGTTCCTCCAGCCCCGCTGACATTCAGATAGTCCTATTCGCGCATGCGGATTTCCCGCGCTGGCACACCCACCGCTACTGCAAAGGGAGAAATGTCCTTGCTGACGACTGCCCCTGCTCCAATTTGTGCACCGCGCCCAATAGTGACACCGGGTAAGACAATGGCTCCCACCCCTATATCACATTCATCCCCTATCACAACTGGTGCAAACTCTATTCGACTGTGCAAAATGGGTTTACCGATTCCCTCCTCCCCATGGAACGACGTGATAATCTTCACACCTGGACCAATCCCCACATCTCTGCCGACAGTCAAGCCTCCCGCGCTGTGAAGGAAGCATTGTTGACCAATCCATGTTTTCGCCCCAATGACCATCTTGTTCACGTGATATCCCTTAAGGATGGTGTAATGACCTACATACACACACTCACCAATCTCGATATTTTCGGCATGGAAAACGAGAACACCTGGCTCAAAGACCACATTTTCACCTAGAAAATGAAAATCCGCCAAGCTGAACTCACCTGTGCCGTGCGAGCGTATTTGCCTATTTGGATCGGTCATTTGTGCACTTCCCCAAGCAAAAAAGAATTGATTCGACAACTTGAGCCTGCTCCGATTCCACAAGTCTTTCATAAAGTGGCAAGGTGAGCGAGCGAGCAAAGACCTGATCAGTTATAGGAAAGTCCCCCGCTTCGTAGCCATAACGACTACGAAAGTAAGTAGTCATCGGTATATTCCAAGTACCGATGGTGGTCTCACATCCCTGCTCCTTGAGGGAGTGAATTAGGTCAGACTGTCGCGATGCCGCGTACTCAGGTAGCAAAACTACATATGACTGATAAACTGACTGGCTGAACCCACCAACAATGGGAGCCTGTATGGGCGTTTTTGCTAACAGAGTATCATAGCGAGCTGCCAGACTGCGGCGAGCAGTGATGATGCGATCCAACTTTGCCATCTGGGTTAGCCCCAGTGCTGCCTGGAACTCAGTCATCCGATAATTGAGACCGGCCAGTACAAAGTCCGTCGAGGGCGCATCAGGATCCTGACCGTGGTTGCGCAACGCCCGTAGCCGTCGGACCAGGCTTGCGTCGTTTGTGGTGATTATCCCCCCCTCGCCCGTTGTGACCGCCTTGCGGGGATGGAAACTGAAGCATCCCATCACCCCCCATGCGCCAGACTGACGCCCGTTGAGCGTAGCACCTAACGCGCAAGCCGCGTCTTCAATCACCGGCAAATCGTAACGGCCTGCCAGCTCCATAATGGTCGGCATATCGGCCATCTGACCAAAAGTGTGGACGGGCAGAATTGCTTTCACGCGATGGGCAGTTTCAGTATTTGCCATCAACCGTTGTAACGTTACCTCAAGACGGGTCGGATCTAAGTTGAAGGTATCAGGTTTAACATCCACGAAAACTGGTTGCGCGCCACATAGCTCGATAACGTTTGCAGTGGCAGGCCACGAGTACGCAGTGACTACAACCAGATCTCTGGGGCGTACATCCAAGGCCAATAGAGCTAGATGCAATGCTGCGGTGCAATTACTTACGGCCACGGCGTATTTGGTGCCCACATACTCGGCCACAGCCTGCTCGAAGGCAGCAACCTTGGGTCCTTGTACCAGATAGCCGGATTCCAGAACCTCGCGCACCGCTTGAAGGTCATCTTCTTCAATCGACGGGATGGTTAGACGGATCATTGAATCTGCCCCCGGTAAAATTCGGCTGTGCGCCGAATACCTTCCTCCAAATCAATCTTGGCTTCGAAGCCTAGCAATTCCCGCGCCTTACTAACAGAAGGGATACGGAGTTCAACATCTGCATAATCTTTGCGTGTGAACACGATAGGTGACTTCGAACTCAGTACCCGCACCACCGTATTGGCCAAGCCGTAGATGGTAGTCGCTGCCTTCTGATTACCTATGTTGAAGGACTCACCCACTGCCTTCGGGTGAACCATTGCCAGCAACACGCCATCCACCATATCATCCACGTAACACCAAGCACGGATCTGTGTTCCATCCCCATGGATCTCGATCGGTTCATCCCGCAGTGCGCGGATCACGAACGTCCTGAGTGCACCCTCCCCCACCTGCCCGGGTCCATATACGTTAAAAGGCCGTACCACGGTGGTCGACAGCCACCTTTCCTGGTAATAAGCAATGGCTAGGTGCTCCTCGGCAAGCTTGCTGACAGCATACGTCCACCTTGCCTCACCAACCTCCCCCATCACCGTGCTGTCAGCCTCGGAAGAACGAAAGGCCTGCTGGCCAAATACCTCGCTGGTGGAGAAACAAACGATGCGGTCACAACGGGGTAACCGTGAGGCCGCCTCCAGCACATTGGCCGAGCCGATCATGTTCACTCGCATCGTCGTGACGGGACTCTTGATAACCGTATCAATTCCAGCAATAGCCGCACAGTGGACGATTATGTCAGCGCCCTGCATGGCCTGGCTGAGATGCTCAGAATCCAGCACATCGCCTTGGATTAAAGTGAGGTTGGGATGATCGTAATATGGCTTACCCTTCAATGAGTTACGAGATAAGTTATCGTAGGCGATAATGTAGTTGCTGTCTACCAACCGGCCAACTAAGGTGGATCCAATGAAGCCTGCCCCACCAGTTATAAAGATAGTTTTACCATTTATATCAATAGAAACGTTAGTCATTCTGATTAGAAAAGTCCAGTATACTTACTAGATTTGGCCCAAATTAACGGCAACTTGCAAAGGCTTTAAGAGCGAAGCCAAGCCACGACACAAGCCCTCGGCTAACGGGTCGGCGTGCTCAAGTTGAATGCGGCAGATGCGGCCATCTTTAATGGAAAAAGACTTGACCACGTACCTGAAACACGTCACGCATCATACGCAAGATGCCGTATTGTTGTAAAGGTTTGCAGGCAAGGGCTAACCAGCAGCGAGCCCATTTGATGAACTGGGGACGCGCGCCAACTACAGAAACAACTTTCATCCGCTGTAGAATTCTCGCGCCGTGTCAGTGATCAAGATCTGTTGATCGCCGGTTAGTTCCGGATACATAGGCAACGACAGCACTTCCCGACTGGCAATCTCGCTGATCGGCAGGCTACCTTCTGCATAACCCAGGCTGGCATAGAGCCCCTGGAGGTGCAGGGGAACCGGGTAGTAAATCATCGTGCCAATCCCGCGTTCCTTTAGATAAGCCACCAGAGCGTCCCGCTGTGGCGCTCGGATGGTATACTGGTGATAGACGTGATAGACATCCGGCGACTCGTAAGGTGTAGTCACCGGCAGGTCAGCCAGCAACTGGTTGTAACGCTCCGCCAATCGCCGCCGCGCCTCGTTCCAATCATCCAGGTGCTCAAGCTTGACCGCCAAGATCGCTGCCTGCAAAGAGTCCAGGCGGCTGTTGAAACCCAACACGTCGGCGTGGTACTTTTTCTTGCTGCCGTGCCGGCGCAAGACGTCGATCTTTTCCGCCAACGAGGCGTCGTTGGTCACCACCATCCCCCCATCGCCATAGCCCCCCAGGTTCTTGGTGGGATAAAAACTCAAGCAGCCGGCCTGCCCGATGCAGCCCACCTGCCGGCCTTTGTAGTGCGCTCCAATCGCCTGGGCTGCATCCTCGACCACGTACAAGCCATTCACCTCTGCCAGCTCCATAATAGGGTCCATGTCCGCCGGTTGCCCATACAGGTGCACCGGTACAATCGCCTTCGTGCGCTCTGTAATGGCCTCTTCAATGGCCGCAGGGTCAATATTGGACGTCCGGGGGTCAATATCCACGAAGACCGGCGTAGCCCCACTACGGGAGATTGTGTTACCGGTGGCGATGAAGGTAAAGGGGGTGGTAATCACCTCATCGCCAGGGCCAATACCCAGTGCCGCCAGCGTCAGGCGCAGGGCATCCGTCCCTGAGGCCACGCCTATCCCATACTTGCACCCGCAGTGAGCTGCCACATGCTCCTCCAGGTCCCGCACGGCTGGTCCCAGAATGAATTGTGTGCTCTCCAGCACCTCGCCTATGGCGATGTCAATCTCGTCTTTGATAGATTCATATTGCGCTTTCAGGTCGAGAACGGGGATCATCTCTTAGCTCGCTCCTACTCGTCTTTTTTTATTACGTCACTATTCATCGGCAATGGTTCATCCTCCGGCCAATCCAGGCAGCGAAGCATCCCAGTCTCTACTTCTTTGTAGCGCCAACCGCTCTCTGGACAAACCAGCACCCCATCCTGGTCAGGTCCCTGCAGATGGTGCCCGTGGCGGCTCATCCACCCCTTCCGGCGAGCTGGCACGCCCAGCATCAGCGCATAGTCCGGCACGTCGCCACACACCACCGCCCCGGCCCCGATAAAGGCGTAACGGCCAATTGTCACCCCACAGACGATCGTGGCATTTGCCCCGATCGTCGCCCCCCGCTGCACCAAAGTACGCTCATAAAGATGATGACGCACGATCTGCGAACGAGGGTTGGACACGTTGGTAAACACACACGACGGCCCGCAGAAGACATCGTCCTCCAGTTCCACCCCCGTGTAGACCGAGACGTTGTTTTGGATCTTTACGTTATTGCCTATGCGCACGTCATTGGCAACAAAAACGTTCTGACCCAGGACACAATCTTCGCCGATGTGAGCGTCCTCCATCACATGGCAAAAGTGCCATATCTTGGTGCCTTTACCGATACCACAAGGCTCATCGATGACTGCTGTGGGATGGATGAAATACTCTCCCTCGTTCATATAAACGTCCCCACCGGCAGAGCCACGGGCTCACCGTTCATCACCAGTGAGCGCTGGGCAGCCTGTAACACTCCCAGCACGCGCAGCCCGCTGGCGCCATCGGCCACAGGCGGCTGGCGCGTCTCAATCGCCGACAAAAAGGCCTGGCACTCCAGCCGGAGTGGCTCATCATTTGGAAAAGGGATCTCTTCACCTTCCTTTTTGATCGGGACTGGCTCTCCCTCGCGCAGGTCCACACGCTGATCATAAAGCACCAGCCGTTTGGTCACATCGTCAAAGCTGGCCATCTTATGAGAACCAATGACCACCAATCGTTGCTCCTTAAAGGGATGTAGCCAAGAAACGTGAATATGAGCCCGCACGCCGTTGTCGAACAACAGGTTAGTCACCGTCACATCGGCGATGTTGGGTTGGAGGTAACTCCCACCACAGGCCACTACCTGGAACGGGATGGTACCCATCAGGCGCAGAATGATGGCAACGTCGTGGGGGGCAAAACTCCACAGGATGTTCTCCTCCCGCCGCACTTTGCCCAAGCTAAGACGGTTAGAGTAGATATATCGCACCTTGCCCAGCTCTCCACTGCGCACCAGTTCCAGCAGGCGCACGACGCCGGGATGGTACTCCAACACATGCCCCACCATCAAGATGCGCCCCTGGCGTTCAGCCAGGTGCACTAACTCGGCACCTTGCTCCAAAGTCAGCGCCAACGGTTTCTCGCACAGAACGTCTTTGCCCACCTCCAGTGTCTGCCGGGTCAACTCGTAGTGAGTCTCGGCCGGCGTGGCGATCACCATGCCCTCTACTGGAGCGCTTAGCGCCTCATCCAAGTTGGCCACGACGTGAGCATGTGGCGCTATTTCGGCTGCCCGTTTCCGGCCTGCCTCGGCCCCATCGCACACCAATTGCAGCGCTCCCAATTGGGCAAAGTTGCGCACCAGGTTCTTGCCCCAATAGCCGCAACCGACCACAGCAACATTAGCACGGTTAGACATTACCACGTTAATACCCCCCTACCCGCCTTTCTCTACACCTCGATACACTATCCCTCTCACCCACACCACACAGCCAAAAGCGCAATCTACTTCTTAATCGCAGAGCACGCAAGGCCCACAGAGATTTCTTAATTTTCCGGACTTCCGCCTGTTGAGTCTACCCATATCTTGGCATTCATCCACTACTATAACACATTACATTAATGTTTGCAGTTACAGCTCGATTACAAATCAGCGCTTTTTCCACTTGGCGGTAGTGTGTAGACTCAGCAGCGGAAGTCCAATCATCCACTCTCTTAACGCATCTTGCTGAAAATCGGGTTGGATTTCACACGATATTCTCTGGAAAAAGCAACGCTATTCCCGGTGCAACCGTTGCTTACGGCGCAATGCGATAGACACGCACATCACCGGGCAGTATTTCCATCAGACGCAGGCGAGGATGCGTCTCAGTCCCCTCGTAGAGAGACGCCAGCGGGTGCGGGCGGTTGTGATCCAGGACGAGATAACGTGCGCCGTATCGGTCGGCGACGGCCAGCAGCGTCTCCACCGGTTCGTTGGGCACAACGATGGATGGTCCGCCGCCGTGATACCAATAGCCTGGCGGGTCGCCAACCATGACGATTGCTTCCCCCTGCCCCTCGGCGCGTAACCATTCGACAAGATAGCTGTAAGGCGCGCCACTCCCCTGCTGGCGAGTCTCCACGACAACTTTCTGATAGTACACGAATCCGCTAACGAGCAATGCCATCCCCACCATCCCCACCCCAAAGACCTGTTTCGCCAGGCGTGCCTCCCAACCCCGGCGACGGGCCGCCACCCACTCGATCACGATGTCCAGACCAACTGAGGCAGCAATGAAAATGAAGGGCAATAAAGCACCGCCAGAGTGAAAGAGTCCCCCACGTGGGCCGGGAAAGGTGAAGACAAAGGTCATGGCCAGGAAGAGAAGGAGGGCATACCAGGCCACCAGTTGAAAGAGTGGATGCCGTCGCAATCGCCACCAGCCGATGGGGACCAGTGGTACCAGAAACACCATACACAAGACAGCCAGGACCGACTGGGTGTTCAGCCATAGCGCAGTCAGTTTGGAGCGCAGGATGTTGGCCCAGCCCCAGGCCAAATAGGTCCAGGGTGACAGATCGCGCCCATAGCTGAACAGGTCGTCGTAGTTAGTCAGCCACATGGTCTGCGTCCCCGCCGTGGGCAACAGCGTGGCGGATACTGTCCAGTTGCGGATGAACCAGGGGAGCATCACCAGGGCGTAGCCAAAAATGACAAATATCAAATTATAAATGTCAAAGGACAGATGCCCAATGACAAATGAAGTTCTTCGAGCAGAGGGCGGAGATTTGTCTTTTGATATTTGATATTTGATATTTGATATTGCGATAGCCACCAACAATAACAAACCATCCGCCCTAGACAGGTGGGCCAGCCCGACCAGCCCACCAGCCGCCAACGCCCAGCCTACGGCGCTAGTTCCTTTCTCTCGCGCCCGACCTGCCTGCCAGGCGGCAATAAGGCTCAAGCTACCCACCAGGGCGAAGGGGGCGAAGTTATCGGTGTGACTCCAGAAGGGTACATAAAAGCCACTGAAGATCGTTAACAGTCCAGCCAGCCAGCCGTGGCGGCGGCGGCCGATGGTCTGGACCGCCACCCAATAGCTGACCAGCGGCAGCAACGCCGCCGTGATGGCAAAAGGTATCTGTGCCGACCGGTACGACTCGCCCAGAATCATCAACCCCACCCAGGCCAACAGTGTTGGCAAAGGCATCCAATACAAATGGCTGGGATGGGGTAGACCTGCCGGATCGTCCAAATAATTCCATAGGAAGGGCTCAGCGAAGCCCTGGCCCCGCACCAAGTTCAGTGCGATATCGTAGCTATAGGCAGCGTCCATATAACCCGGCTGGCGGATAGGGAATGCTGTCAGCAAGCGGACGAGCAGGGCCAGGATGAAGAGCAGTACATAATCCCAGCGAGCCTTGGGGCCAGAGTTCACGGCGTTCATTCCTCGACCGATATATCCTTCTCGAAACAATCGTATAATCGAATAAAAATCCCACTCACGTCATTTTCTTCTATCAGTTCGCAGCGATCATCGAACCAGCTTACCTGATCTAACTGGTACTCTGTACTGTGATCAAGCATCACCACCAGCCATAGGCGACGTTGTCCGCCAATAGCCTCGTGGGAGACTATCCTCCCACCAAGCGCCTCATAAGCGCTGGCGGGCAGATGGGGATCTGGATCTCCCCAAAGCAAATAGTGTGCGGATGGCGGCTCGTAGAAAAGGAACGGCAAAAACGAGCCGACGCTGGTATGCAGCACCGTATCGCCCGGCCGATAAGCCATAGCTACATGTTGGGCGGCCTCGCGCAGCGGTGGTTTGCGGGTGGTTGGGTCAAAATAGAAGCGATAAAGGGAGATGACAATCAATACCCCCAAAACGATTGAGAGATAGGGTATCGGCGACCGCCAGTGACTGGTGCGGACTCGGTCCGCCAGAAGCAAGGTCAGAAACGGGGTGCAACTGATCAGTGTCCGTTCCAGAAAAATGGGCTTGAATTGCGAAATGATCAACACAACGACGATGGGCAGAAATGCACCCAGAACCAGCAATACCCGTTGTGGGAGATACGAGTCACGTCCCCCCTTTCGGAGTTGTTCGTATAAGCCGATGGCCAAGATCGCTAACAAGATGAAAAGACCGATGGGATTCAACCAGATCGGCACGGTATAGCTTACCACGAAGAAATAGAGCGTCGTGAAAAATGCCAGGGGATGGGGGCGGCCCAACCAGTATGATGGCGCCAGGACGGTCGCAAATTTTTGGAAGACTATCGCCGCCTGCACCAGGAAAACTGGTATTAGTAATCCACCAGTTATGATCGCAGGCATCCATAGATGGCGATACTTCCGCCAGTACAGGATCAGATAAAGGTAATAGACCAATATCACAAACGCGAAAAAATAATGCGTGTAAACCCCGAGCACCAGGCACAGCCAATAAGCCGCCCAGACTAACGGGCGACCTCCTTTAACAGCCAGCAGGAAGAGCCACAGACTGAGGATCGTGAGCAGGGTCAGTAGGGTATACATGCGTGCTTCTTGCGCAAAATAGACGTGAAAAGGGAACACGGCAATGAAAAGAGCAGCCCATAGACCGGTCGGATGATCAAAGAGTTTACGTCCAGTCACGTAAATGAGAGGTATGGTCAGCACCCCCGCCCACAGTGAGAGCATGCGTGTCGTAAAGTCGTTAATACCAATCACTCTGATCCAAACCCGCAACAGCAAATAGTAAAGCGGGGGGTGAATATCGCCACCTTGATTGGTCAAGAGTTGCCCCAGACTCAGCCGGTCGGCACTAGCCAGACTGAACGCTTCATCGTACCACAGACTTTGTGCGCCCAGGTGAAAAAACCGCAGCGCCGTGCCTAGCAGAATGACGAGTAACAGCGGCCATATACCGGCAAGTAGACCAGGACTGGGCCGTACCCCTGTGAAGCGATTCATCGGGCTACCTCCTGTGGAAGGGATGCGGTGGGCGATGGACCAGACTGATACTCGTATATATCTAGATCATTAAACGAGGTGACAGAGACCAGAGTATAGTATTGTTCGAGCCAGGTCCGCTGGGGATGGTCAGGATAACCGGCTGCACGATACTCGTCGATAGCCCGCCGGAAGACGACAAACCAGGCCCGCTCGTGTCCCAGTGTGGCCGTCGCGATGTCAGAGGTGGCAAATAGTCCCAACGCCTGCTGCGTAGGGTAGGCCAGTGTGTCTGACGGGCTCCCCGGCTCGTCGGCAATGAAATCCTGAGGCAATGACCGGTCGTAATAGTGCGTTGGAAAGAAAGTGAGCTTGTTGCTGTGGACGATGACATCGGCCGGCTGATAGTGAGCACGCAGAAAAGCGGCGGCTTCGTCAAAAGGTGGGCGAGGGAACTCCGCGTAGGTGTAGTGATTCACCAGCGAGGCGGCGATGACTAATCCTGACGGCAGCAGCAGTCCCCATTTCACCGGTTTCGGCACAGGACCAGCAATAAGCACACCGGCGACCAGCGCATAATATATTAGTGCCGAGGGCAAAAGCGCGCGCACAATGTATACAGGCTGGATCTGAGAAGCGAGGAAGGTGAGCATGATGGGGATGATGGCGAGGAATAGGAGTAGGGAATAGGGAGTAGGGGGTAGGGAGTAGGGAATATCGGGCAGTTGCTCGGAATGGGGAGCCTGACGTCGGCGGATGAGTTCAAAAGCGATAATCACCAATATTAGCAGGCTGAAGAAGAGAGCTGGATACAGCAGCCAGGCAGGAAGGGATTGATTATCGTAGGCAAAATGGAAGATTAAGATGGTCTGGATCAGTTTGACCAGACTCGGCTGTTCCACCCAATACGCCTGCTGGATTTTGCCGAACTGGCTGGGCACCACGGCCAGCCAGGGAGCGAACAGACCAATCATGAGCAGATGCGACAGGAGGAGGGGGCGGAAGTTGTGCCACCGAGCGCCGCCTGGTCGAAACCAGGCCCACAGAATCCACAGGTCCAACCCCGCCAGGAACATGACGCCCAGGTTATGCGCGTACAGGGTTAACGCTCCGAACACGGCAAAGGCAAGCCAATTTCCCCAGCCACCATCGCTCCAGGCCCGAACAAAAAAATATGTCATGGCCATAGCCGCGAAACCGAGCAGGGCATACATGCGCGCCTCTTGTGAATAGTAGATGTGGAAGGGGGCGACCGCCACAACGAACGCCGCGGCGAGCCCGACGCGCCAGTCAAAGAGACGCCGGCCCAAAAGATAAGCCATAACCACCGTGGCAGTGCCCAGCAACACCGAGAGCCCACGCACGGCGACCGGCGACTGGCCAAAGGCACGCATCCAGGCGTGCAGCATGGAATAGAAGAAAAGCGGATGCACGTCGGCGGCCGCACCTTCGACTTGAGTTATGGTGCCGTGAAGCATTGTCGCAAAAGGCTTTTCGGCATACAGCACGGCAAAAGCTTCGTCGTACCAAAGCGGACGTCCGCCCAAGTTGATCAGTCGCAAGACCAATGCCAGTGCAGTGATAGGCAACATCAGCCAAGGGCTTGCTAAGAACCCGACGAATGGCCCAGTTTCACGCTCATCAGGATGGGGCATAGTTGCTACTTCTGTCCTCTTTATGCCTGTCCACAAATGCCTTCGTACTTTTGCAATCAATTTACGCCCGATTGCCCACAAAAATGCGAAGCTATTAACGAACAAGTACTTTGTTCACTCCGACTGGGGTACAGCATAGATTACCAATTCCGTATCCTGATAAATAGGTTCTCCTAATTCCTGTGTCAAATGGGAGCACCAGTAGGTTGCGTTGCCCAACCAAGTTAAGTGTAGCACGACATAACCAATTTGCTGATCAGCCAATATATCAGCCGCGTTTTCGCTCGCCGCCATGTCCTCGAAATCCTGCATCTGTGTGTAGATTTCCTGGGGCACACGATAAGCCCTGCCTGAAACAATTGGATGTTGATGGACCATCTGATATCCTGCGGAACGTCCTGCAACCTCATAATTACGGGCCGGTATATCCAACACCGCCAACGTTGCGGGAGATTGCTTAATCTCTTGATAGACTGGAGGAGGTGTCACCTTGGCCACATGCCAAGGTAGCAGAAAAGTCGCGTAGTCAAACCATAGCAAAGTCAAGAGTCCCATCATCAAGAATGGTCGCCATTTTGCTTGATTTAGCTGCCTAAAGATGACGGCAGCACCATAGGCCACCAAAACAGCAACGCCAAACATCATCAGACTGGCAAAGCGCGCTGGAGTGCGGCCCCATTCAAGGAAAGGTATGTAGGTGGACAAGGCATAGGGAAGCGGAATGGAGGTAGATACTCCGCCAAGCTTTAGCTGGGGCCCTAATGCTAATAGCCAAGCTACCAAACTAATGCTGAGCCATAATCTATTATCAGGGAAACTTCGAGCGCGCAATCCTACGAGGATCAGGACGAATGTCAGTAAGCCAACATAGATTATGTTCTCGCCCGCGCCCTCAGGGCCGCCAATTAGTCGCACTGCAAACCAATCTAAACCAAGGGCTCTATTGAGAGGATGTTGGGGTGGCGGAAACAAGACGCCGAGCAAGTCGCCTGAATAAAGCTCGACACCCTCTGCGTGAAGGAAATCTAGATTCCCCCGGAATTTTTCGATAACAAACGATACAAAAGGTAATCCTCGAATAAGCAAGGGGATAAAGGCTATCAGTCCAGATTGATAGAGAAACATCTTGTTTCGTAGGAGATCAGGCTGTTTCCACAGATGATAGACAAAAATGAGTAGCACGAGTGGCACAGTAAAATAGAGTATAATATTTAGATCAATCGAGAGGGAAATCGTCAGCAGTATGCCACACAAACCAGCCCTAAACCAGGTAGAGCGGCGCACAAAGCTCAACAGACTGAGGGCGAGCAAGGGAAACCAGAAAGTTGTCGCTGCGGTGATATGACCACCGCTAGCATGTACAAGGCGGTGGGGTGAGAAGGCAAAGACGAAGCCCCCCAGCACCGCCGCCTCAAAATCTCGGGTTAAATAGTAACACAGGACCGACATAGTTACCCATGTCAAAACAAAGGTCAGCAAGAGGTATAGATTATAAATAAGCGTGGGGTCAACCCATCCCATGAAGGGGAACGTGACCAAGCGGACGAAAGGGGTCACGGTAATATAAGGATTAAAATACCCTGTTGGGTATGCCAGCATAGTTAAATTGGCTGGGGTCTGTCCTAACTCCGTCAAGGCATAGTGAAACCACCACATCATATATAAATGCTCTATCGCATCGGCACCTGCAGCCCCTCCAGGAAGATGTCCTTTAAGAAAGAAGACTGTGGGGACTGAGGAAATAAGCCCTATAGGAACAGCTAAGATGGCAACAAAAATAAGTAGCTTTCCCCACTCGTATTGTCTCATTTTCAGACTTCCTTAAACGCAGGCAGGTATGGTGCACAAGGTGGATCAAGTCGACGAGCGTATGGAAGTGACAATTCGATATACGTTAACATCGTGACTGGTGAAAACAAGGGTCAGATAACGGGCGCTGGCTGGCTCAAAGTTACCCAACGCACGTTCCCGGGGGCCGTGGAAGACATAAACAATCCCGTATTGGCGCAGCATTGCCTGGCGCTCGCCGTCGGTGGCTGCGTCGTAAAAGTGCTCGGCAGCAATTCGCTTGCCCGCCAAATCAACAGTCTCCGTCCAATGGCCCATGAAGGTGCGATGGCCGATACGAGCTGGAATAAAGCCGCCAATCTCATACGAGGCCAGCACTGTGTCATCAGGCGAACTGTTGGCCCCTAGCCAGTCGACCGCGGCAATTTCGCCAGTGCTATAAAACATATCGGGAGCACCTGACGCCGCTGCCAGGCTTGCACTCAGGATCAAAAACAGGGTCGAAGGCAATGTCAGCGCCACTAACAGGTTGCGGGTCAACAATTCCAAACGCGATGAGGGATAACCACGCACTGCCAGGTTCTCCGCCAGTCGAGAGTGCCCCACGGCTGGCAGGACATAACGATTCAGCCCTACCGTGGCCAAAATGCAGAGCGGCACTTGCACTCCCTCAATCACCCGGCGTTGTAGATTGAAAGTAACCGGTGCGTAGAGCAAGGGTGCGATGGTGAGTAGCCACAAAGGGAGAAACGGCCAGGTTTCTCGCTGACCCAGTGCCCACCAGCCGCCGAGAATCGCCAACAGCAACACCACCCCGTACCCCAGCGCGTAGTGCCACGGTGCCGGACTGAGGTTGATGTTCTGTGCCTGCCAGCCGACAAAGACCGGATTGCTTATCATAGCTAGGTACTGGTATACGACGATGGGCAACGGCGCCAGGACCAAGGCCGCCAGGCCAGGCAATGCCCAAAGTCTAAACCCCTGCCGTAAGGAGATATAAAACCAATAGACACCAGGCACCAGAGCAATCACCGGCAACATGAAGGGATGAATGACACAAACGCCGATCGCGCTGGCCATTGCGCCGACAATGGCCGCCCCTCTGCCGGTCTTGAGATAGTGTAACGTGAGGCCAAAGGTTATCAGCAATAGCGCTACAGCCAAGCTGGTGTGAGGAAAAAGCATCACAGTAAAAAAACTATACATTTCAATGAACCAAAAATCTACCGGTGTGATGTCACCCACTACAGCGGAGCCACTGATCAACAGTGCCAGCCAGCCCAGGCCCGAAGAAAAACAAATGAGCACGTAAGCCAGTCGCCGTCCAGCCAGATCAGGTAAGAAGAAAGAGACAAAAGCGTACGCCACCAACAGGTAAATGAACCCAAAGACCAACCGCACCCCGTGATAGATGGCTACCAGATCTGCGTGCATCAGTCGTGCCAGATGTCCCAATGCCACATAAAGAGTATTGGTATACGCCCCTTCGTGTGATTCGGGTGTGAACAGGATGTGATATCGCCACTCTCCCCTGTAACCCTGTTGCATCTTGGCCAGATGGCTGTGGGCATCGTCCATATCAATAACAAAACCTTCGAAGACTCGGTCGGGAGTAGAAGTCAGCCAACCAGCCAAATAGGGAAGTCCGGTGATCACCAGCACGATCAGTGCCAGCAATACAACAAAGATCCATTCCGCGCGAGAGATACTCACGACACCCGCTCCTCACACACATTGGTCCGCCCCCGCGCCAGCAGTGGACCGAGTGGCAATAGGGCAAGCACAAGCCCAACCGGCAAGATGGGGCTGATCACCCGATGTTGCCATATCATATGCTGTGGGCTATCCGTAGGCGGTAACAACGTTAAATCAATTAGCCACAGCCCGATTAACAGAACGATTTCCACAACAGCAATAATCCCAGGGGCTGGGAGTCGTGTAAAGATAAAAAAGAGAGGCAGCAGCAGCACCAATTGATTGACGTGAGTGGTACGGGGAGCAATCAACGCACTGACAACGACGAGCATACTCAACGCCCAGTTGAAGATAATATCTTGACGTTCTGGGATGCGCCACCAGTAGAATCCAGTGTAGGCCAACAGCAGCACGGCGACTGCACCCGCCAGCCAAGCTGAACCAGTCAACATGACCAGTGGCGGATCGAAAGCGGTGTATCCAGCGTAACGGTTGGCTGCCTTAACCCATTCTATCGGCCAATTTGGCAGCCAGGGGAGAGGCAGCAGGATCATAAAGACGAAAGATGCAACGAAGGCGGTAATAAACGACCAGTGCCGCCGGTAGCTGCCCCAAATCAATAACGCAGGCACTAGCAAAAAGCTCATCTGGGGCTTGACCGTAGTCAACGCCAGACAAATCCCGGCCAATATCCACCGCTCAGTCCGCAAACCCCACCAAGTTAGCGCGATGAGGACCGCTACCAAAATGGATATCTGTCCCAGGATCATAGCCCATACGTTGAAGTATAGGCCAAGCGTGAAGAGGGCAGTAAATGCCAGCAGCCAGGTAGGCGGACGCCAACCTACGGCGCGAGGCGCGATGATGATGAAGACGATTATGCTTGCTTCGAGCACTGAGAACCAAAGTGCTTGCGCGACTGGCAAAGGCAATAGAGCAAAGGGGGCGAACAGAATCATCAGATGCAAGGGATAAACAAAAGTTTCTTGATGCTCGTCTGGACGTGAAGCTCGACCCAGCAACTGCTTCTGGATTGTCAGGCTTACCTCCTGGCTGTAGGGATTGGCCCCATCGTGGAGCATAGCTCGCATCCCTACCCAGGGATGGTGAAAGTCAAAGACAATGATTGGGCCGCGCGAGGTGAGGCTGGTGTACACGGCCCATGTATTGAGCGCGAACAGCGCCAGGGCCAGCGCCACCAGCAGCACACGCTGCAGAGGGGAGAGGGTTGATATAGCCGAAGCACGAGTCATGGAATCGACTCCAATTCATAGAGCACGTAAGCATCGCCCCACTCGGCAACTGGTGACAGGTAGTGGGTTTGCAAGTCCTTCATAATCGCCAAATCACGCGTTGTGATCGGATCGAAGCCAGCGTCAACGATCATGTTCATCCCACGTTGGTAGAGAAGCACATGGGTTACGCCGGTCTTTCTCCATTCGTGGACGATAGCCTCGGCATCGGGGTAGAGGCGGGTCAGATGCAAAAAACGGTCAAGCAGGGCATCGGGCCGGCAGTCAATCTGGCAAGCGTAACTACGGGGCTCCCACAGAAAAACGACCTGGGACTCGGGAGGCAACTCGTTGACTGCCGTCATCACGAATTGGTATATACCCAGGCGACGAGTTAGGTAGTCATCACGCGATTCTAGACCCAATACGACAGGCACAGGATTAATCTGCAAGAACGTGGACAAAGTCGAGAAGAGCAGTAGGGCCAGCGTCATGCTGACCACCGCCCGCGCCAGCCAGTCCACGGCCAGTTGCGGACGACGCAGGATTGTCAACCGATCCAGAGTGACAGCTCCCAGAACGGCCACTACGCCAAAGATTGGCAGCAGCAGCCGCGTCTGCACCAGCAGTGCCGAGCGGGCTAACCCGACCAGCCACAGGGCGTAGTTCACGCCAAAGAAAAGTAGCAGATGGCCGGCAATTGCCCGCTCATCGCGCTTGAGGCCACGCCAGACGACAGCCAACAACGGGGTGAGAGCCAGAAGCAGGGGGCCAATAGTGGCATCATAAGGATCTCCACCCTCGGTACCCAGGACGGTCGCCTCCAGAGGTGCGATTAACAAGCGCCACGGGGCAGTAGTCGCCAGGCCGGTGCCCGGTCGGTCGTACCACCAGGCGCGCCAGGTGTCCCAATACACGCCGGGGAAGAAGAAGGGATAGACTGGATTGCCGGTGGTCAACCAATTCTCCACAAGCCAGGGCAAGGCAACAATCACGGTAACCGCCGCCAATGGGGCGATTCGCCTGACAGCAACCAAAAATCCATCGTGACGGGATGTCCAAAGCAAGCTCATCCCCAATGCCACCGGTATGGCAACGGCTGTGTATTTGACGCCGACGCTGAACCCACAGAAGACGCCCATCAATAACAGCCACCTTGAACTACTCCCCATTTCCCCATGTGCATACAACTGGCGACAGCGGGCGAAGGCGTAAAAGGCAGCCGTTGCATAAAAGAGAAGATTGACATCCACATAGGCCCAGCTCATCAGCAAGAGAAGACTGGGGACTGAAAGAAGTAACGCTGCCGCGGGCCAGGCAACCACTTGGCCGAAGGCGCGTCGTGCCAACGCTGCGGTGATGAACAGGCCCAGCAACCCATAGCCAAAGTGCAGCAGCGACGCTACCCCATCCCCCACCAACAACATACCCAAGGTAAAACCCATCTCACCTAGCTGGGGAAAGCCCAGATAAGGCAGATCAATGAGGTGACTCACGCGCCCGGCTTCTATGAAGAGACGCGGACCGGTCAGGTGATAGACCAATGCATCCCAGCCGGTCGCCGGGGCCAAGGCTACCAAGAAGATCAACACCAAACTGGCTGAGACGTACACCGCCAGCCAACGCTGGAAGCCGCCCGTGGGCCAGGGCAGTGGTACCGGGTTGCGTACTGACTCTCGCAGGTCAGCAAGAGAGACACGCAACTCACGTCGCAGTAGCACGGCCAGCCCCAGAACCAAACCCCAGGCGACGGCTGCCCGCAGCAGGCCGACCAATCCCAACCCCAAGGTCAGCAGCGACAACAGTCCCAGCCCCAACCCGGCCGCCAGGGCCAAACGCACAGCCGGGGCCTCATCGGCTAAGAGACCGCGGGTTACCCATTGCCCTAGCGCTGCGCCCAACCAAATCATCCCAAGCCAGATGACTATGCTCAAAAACGACCGCCCCAGTCCAGCGATGATGGACGCATCAAAAGGTTTGTGCGCCCAAAAATAGGCGGCTACCACCACAAACAGCCACGAGATGACAATGGCAACGGTCACTGCCCAACGCAGGGTGGGAGCGGAGCCATGTTGTCCTGTTGCAGATTCATTGGGGGACGACATATCCACTTTGCTATTCACAAGTCTCCACAAAACAGTGTATTGTTCAATACGGTACTGTCATTGTACCATAGGCTCTACATTATGACGAGAGGCTCAAGGTACTACCCGGTATCGTGCTTGCCCCCTTGCTTGGCCCGAAGTATAATCCGCCCTATGTCCACTTCTTCGCGCCGACCGCGCCTATTAGATAACCTCTCATGGCACCTTTTTCTGGTAGTAGGTGCTTTTGTTGTGGCAGCAGGCTTGAGACTGCTCATTATGCCACTGATGCGCATGCCGTTCGAGTCAGATGAAGCCATCCTGCTGCTGATGGCACGCCACATCGTCGAAGGTGAGCGGCCACTTTTTTTCTACGGAGAGGCCTACGGCGGCAGCACCGATTCGTATCTAATTGCCCTCTTCTTTCGCTTGTTCGGGGACACCGTCGCCGTGGGACGGTTGGTGCAAAGCCTGGAATACCTGGCGGGTATGGCGTTTACCTATTTGCTCGCCCGACGGCTGATGCCCGACTCTCGACTGGGGTCGCTGGCTGCATTATGGCTGATGGCCATTCCCCCGCTGCTGATGAGCACCTGGACCACGCCAGCCGTCCTATATGCCATCGTCGTTTGCCTGGGCAGCATACTCCTCTACCTGGGGTACCGCCTGCTGTGGGAAGACGCCGATCGTCCCTGGCGCTGGGCCATTTTTGGCGCTGTGGCCGGGTTCTCCTTCTGGACGTTTGGCATCCTGGTCGTATATATGCTGCCTCTCTTTTTACTCTTTCTTTGGCACCTGCGCTGGCGGCGCTGGCGTGGCTATCTGCTGGGCACGATTGCCTTTTTCCTATTCAGTGCACCCTGGTGGACACAGGCTATGGCCGGCTTGTATGTGGCTGCCACCAAGGAGAGTCCCCTGCTCAGCGTGCCGTCCCTCCCGATACGCATCCTGGCTTTCCTGGGACTTACGCTGCCTACCTTCTTTGGCTACCGGGATCCATGGTCGTCACACGTCACCTGGCCAGTTCTGGCCCCGGCGGTCACCGTCTTCTATCTAACAGCAATTTTCTACGCTGTGTACCGCATCCGACACCCCAATCGAACGCCACCCCCCATCGAGCCGGTCGGTTTCGCCCTATTAGGTACGCAAGCCTTGACCTGGATCCTGCTTTACTTCGGCACCGGTTTCAGCGTGGACCCCACCGGGCGTTACATCGTACCTCTCTATCCCGCCCTCTTCATCGCTGTCGGCCTGTTGCTGGAGCGGATCGGCGACTGGCGGCGACCCTTAGCAATTGGGCTGCTGGCGGCAATGCTGGCTTTTAACCTGGGGACGCATATTCGAGCCACCAAGAGGGTGCCCCCCGGCATCACCGCCCAAATGAATTCAGCGCTGCAATTCGGAAACACCTGGGATCAGGCTCTGATTGACTTCCTGGCGGCCCACGGCGGACGGGGTTACAGTCATCACTGGATCAGCTACAAAATCGCCTTTCTGTCGAAAGACCAGGTCATCCTGGCCTCGTACCTTCCCTACCGGCCCGACCTGCTTTGGAATCCGCA
This sequence comes from Anaerolineae bacterium, assembly GCA_034412795.1. Taxonomy (GTDB): domain Bacteria; phylum Chloroflexota; class Anaerolineae; order 4572-78; family NAK82; genus JAUVPY01. The sequence goes on along the minus strand of DAOUMD010000260.1, from coordinate 6,861 downwards.
GGATGATCGCTACCCACCCTATGTAGCGACTGTGGCTGCCAGTCTGGACCGGATGTATGTCACCCACCGCGAGCCGCACCTGGAAGATTACCTACAGCGCGCCTTCGCCGAACGAGGGATCACCTACCACATCCAGGACATCGGCCCTTATCGCGTTTACTACGATCTATCTACCACCATCAGCCCCCAGGAAATTGGTCTTGGTCAGCAGCCATAATCACATCAGCTAAGGTCCGCTGTGAAAGAAGGTGAGATAGACAAACCAGAAATCCGGCAAGTTGATCGAAAGTATGTCCATCATCGCAACGTCTAGCTCATCCTCATCTCCCTGCAAGGCTACTTGCCTGATATTAGCGCGCCTGGCGGGATCCCTTAGATTGCCTACAACCTCTCGCATTTCACCCCACTGGCCAACAAGTGGAGAATAAGCAACCTGAAAGATGATCCGTTGGTAGTATTGGTCAATGGACAGCTCGTACACCTTTTGTAAATGACGCGCAAAGTTGACAGAGACGCCAGGTATCTGGGCAACGACGCTGAGGGCAATGAGGGTGGCAAGCAGCAAACTGAGAACGTTTCTTTTGTGGCTGACAATCTCAAGCACACTCGCAAGCGGGAGGACAACAAAAGGTGTAATCGGCAATAAATGCCGAGGCCCCCAAGCTCCTCCACCATGCCAACGCTCAAATGTCGCAAAAAACAACAGATTGGTTAGAACAATGCCAACCAGCGCTACAGCCTCTGCTTTATGCCGACGCCAGAAGAAAAACAACCCCGCAACTGCGGCAATACTGATCGGATTATAGAGTAAGTACCCCTTGCCTGGACTGGCTAAGGTACCATACAGCGCCGTCAGAAAAGGGGAAACCATCCAACGCGGAGTCCGGTAGCCAGTGTCCAGGGGAGACTCAAATCGCCACCAATTGTAAGCCAACATTCCCACCATAGCGACCGCAAGAGGGATACCAAAGGCGAGGAGACGGCCCAAAAAACTCCACTTGGGCTCAGGCTTGGCCACAAATATTAGATAAGCCGTTAGAACAGGGACATATATCAGTGCGACAGGCTTGGTCAGGACCGAAAATCCAAGACTTGCGCCACCAGCCCAGAGCCACACTTGTCTTTGGGTGTACCGGTATGAGACCAAGCTATAAAATGTTAGCAATAATAACAGGGTGATAAGCGGCTCGCTGAAGAAGGTTTTGGAGTAAACCCAGGTCATCGTAGCGAAAGCATAAATGATCGCCAACCCAACACTCGTCATTGGGGCAAATGAAAGACGGCGCGCGGTCAGGTAAATGAGCAAACCACTGCTGGCTGACACCAAAGGATTAAAAAACAGCGAGGTGACAAACTGCATAGTCCATTGGTGCGTGGCAAATGGAATAGCTGGAGCCACCAGACGTCCGAGAGCCAGCAACGGCAAAATCAGAAGTGAGTGCCCGATTCCATATAGTGAATAGTAATTCCCGTTTCGACCTTGTATACTGTAACCATCCTCAATACCCAAGTCCACTGCCTTGCCCAGAGGACGTGCTCGAAGGTCGTAGACCATCAGATCTGGATCCGGTGGGGCGATAGTCACATCCCCATCTTCAAGCAGGCTTTGGCTCACGTCAAAGACGGTCTGCCCGTCTCCAGTATCAATCCGGCCACTAGCCGTAACAAGATAGGCGACGAGCAACGACAGGAAGAGCAACACTCCTATCCTTGTCGGGCTGAGCTCGCGATCCGACTCTTTCTGTTCCCGATATCTATGCATCTCCATAAAATGCATCCCTCTCCAATACAATAGTCTCGTCGCAGGGTGGTTATTGACGAGTTATGAGCCGATCGCAGATGAAGGGCGTCGAAGCATGTACCACACTTGACTAATTAGAACCAAGAAGGCGATCATAACCACAGTTAGAATGCGCTGCCCCACAACAAAAGTCGTAGCATGTTCCGCCCCTACTCCTCCGAGTACAAGGATAGCAAACCAACCAGCCTCCAATATCCCCAAACCACCCGGTGTGAAAGCAAATAAGTAACTGAGCTGGCCTAACGGTGTGCCCAGTAAAATCAGCGTCGGCGAGATGGGCAGACTCAGCGCCATAGCAAAAAAGATCAGTCGAACAGCCGTGAATCCGAATTTTACTAAGCTAAACAAATAGACCCGCAGCACCATACCCCGGTCGAGCCCAGTGACATCCAGCGTCTCAAGTGATCGCTTTCGGAACCGTGGAATGTGATTAATTAACCGTAAACTCCTGTTCAATAGCCAGATCGCGCCAGTCACCATTGGTCTGTAGGCAACGAACAGAAAACCACCAATCACTGTTGCCATCCCCAACATTAGCCCAATCCCGACCGACGCCCGAACCCAACCCAGCCAGTAGGATAATGCAGCCAATAAGAATACCAGAATAGATAGCACATCGGACAGACGGTCCAGGACAACTGAGGCACTGGCTTTTGGTACAGCCAAGCTATGGAGTTGGTTGAGCCAGACGGTACGACTTCCAAAGTCAACGACGTCCTTAGGGAAAACGAAACCCAACGCGCGGCCAACGATGAAATAATGATAATAGTCAGGCCAGGCAGCCACTTGGCCACCGCCCAAAGCATTGGCTAACGTTCCCCACCGGAAAGCAATGGCGCTGGTGATTCCCAGGGTGGCCAGCAATGCTCCAACTAGTGGAATCGGTCGCAACTGTATAAGTTGACGCAAGCTCTGGGCCCCACCAAAGTGAATGAGTAATCCAACCAGAACCAATCCCACTCCGAGCAAGGATAGGTGTTTAACCAACCTTTCACCTGTGGCTGATTTATTCGACTGTCTACGCTTTCGAACCGCCTTCATTAAATCAGTTCGTTCCATGTTACTGATGATAAGGTAATTTGGGGGACAGGTTATTCTGAATTACACCATTCAGAAATTCTATATCCTCCGCCGACAATTCTTCGCGAAAGTCTCCCACTTTGCCCTTGCGAATCTTCATGGAATTATTCGAGTCTTTCGATCCGGGCTTCATCCAAGGCTCCTTGAGAGTCCCCTTTGATTCCATACGTTTCATCTTTTCAAAAGAGCTTTCTTCAACTGCCCTTTGCAGCGCATCAGACTCAACCTGAATTCCGACGAATTCGAGCACTTCTCTGAAACTGAACAGAGGGTCGCTGTGCATTTCTTCGTAGCTCATAAGAAAAAAGCTATCGGGAATGTGGCTGTTCTCAATCCACATATTCATAAAAGCAACAACTTTGAAAATACCTACCAGATCATCGCGCATAAAGGCCGATAAACCTTTTTTGTAGATTCGTTCCCTGTACTTTAAGTGATACCAACTTGATACTAAAACATCTCTTGGATCGCGAACAAGGAAACCCACCTTCTTGTTGGCGTATTTCGAAGTGTTAAAAGATAGTTGCCCTGTGCTCAGAGGAGCAGGTACCCAATTACCTTGATCGTGCTCGAATTTGATTGTCTGACCTCCTGAAATAGCTAACAGGGATTTATCGTTAAAACATTGCAGAGAGGTACCGATTAGCTCCAAGTATTTCTGAAGCATAACTCTGAGCCACGTCCGTCCACATTTGGGATACGAAACAAAGTAGACATCAGGCTCCACAGCCTCGAAACTACTCAAGACATAAGTCTGCCAATAAAACTTGAATGTCTCCCAACTGCCAATAACCTTGACAAGCTTGTCAGCGATATTCCTTGTCGCAAAAACGTACCGATTCACAACCGGATCTCCTGCATTCTGACAATTTCACGCTCTTTGTTAAGCCATGCTAATTCCTCCGCATCGAACGTCTTACCGCTAATGTCAAATTCCTGTGCTTGAAAATATCTTGATTGGGGCACATAACGAACAAAAAACTCATCACCTGCGGAGAGGGCGACTAACTGTACGTTCCCCTCGATGCGTATCTTATTGCTCAGGATCAGCCTCTCGCCATCTAGATTAAAACGCCGGTGAAAGCGTATCGGCACAGGACGTTGGCCCAGAATCAACGATTTGCGAATCTGCCCCTTGAGCAAATGGGAAAAAGCGGGACTCCAACCTAACGCCACCAATGCACTACGAAAGACAAGGTTCCTCAGCGGTGTGAAGAGCTTATTGGATGGCACAGCTTGCAATTGACCGCTCACTTCCCAACCATCTTCGTACGGCTGGCAATGATAGTCTGGATCAATCCACTGGGAAGAAACCACTCGACCGTCATGCAGACGGCCAATCAGCCCACAATCATTGAGGAGTAGTTGCCCGCTCTGCCGATCAAAGACCTTGACTACCCCACCTTTCGCGAGATTCGCCACAGTGTAATAGCGTGACCGACTCAGTACAAAGATACGAGCCTGGGAAAAATAATGGATGAAGGGTTCCCGTTCATAAGGCAACGGAGACAGCTCAGCCGGACGAGGCACGTAGTCCAGGTATGCTTGCAGGAACTCTGGTACGCGGTAGAAAACGTACCGATCCGACATAATCTGCGGGGGTACCAGTTTTTCTTCGGCTAAGGCTTGCAACAGCCTCTCGGCCACTGCCCCTGCCAACGGTACCTTTCCAGCCAGTAACTCGAAACCATGCGGATAGAAGTGCAATGTATTTCGACTGCCCAAGCTCCCTGCATAGAAGCCGTTGGGGTAAACAAAATAGCTGCAAAATTCCACCGACTGCCGCAGCACCTCGAAAATATCTGGGTCTGGGTTGGCTTGATAGATCTTGGCCAGGAAAGAGACTGTCGCCGAGAGGTACCCGGGGTCCACGCCGTCATACTCTCGGGACCATCCCTCATCAGTATTGTGGTAGCGAAGAAACTCCTTCCAGCGTGCTTCAAAGCCTTCCCTCAAGCTTGGATCGCCCAGCAACTCATAAGCCCTCCACACTGCCAGGCAGGCCATCGCGTGATGGTTGGCCAGGTGGTCTTCTTCAGACTCCCCAGCCACGATGAACCGGGCTGCCTGGCGGATCGCTGCCAGAACTCGTTCCTTTACATCCGGCGGCATCTCATCTTGCAACAACTGATAAGCCTCAGTTGCCGTATAAGTGGTGAAAGCAGACGGTCCGACCCAGCCTCGCTCGTAGGGATAGAACTCGTCGAAAGATCCATCCTTATGTTGGATACGCGCCCAGAAATCCAACCCAGCAATGGCCCAATCTCGGACCTTGGTCTGCCCCTTATAGATATTACCTGGGAACTTATGCTTATAGACCAAGGCCAGAGAGTGAACCCCGAACTGGCGCACAGCGTCAGGGAAGTCTGACGTCTTGTAAAGCCAGTAATCTCGATGGAAGCAACCATAGGTTGGTGAAAATGGGTTCCGATCCTGGAGACTCAGCAGCCGGGGAATTTGAGAAACCGCCTTCTGTGCGTAAACATCTCGCAGCGCTGACAATGGTTATTCCTCCCGATAGTAGTTGGGTAACCGTCGGTTCATAAGTTCTGCTAACATACCAATCACTGACACCTGTATAGCCGTCATAGCAATCACCAACGTGCTTACGTCGGCTAAGCGGCCCAGAACAAGAGAACTGAATAGAGCCCACCCTACTGCTAGTAGAAACAAAAGCCCACTTAGTGATAGGAAGATTTTGAGCGGCGCGAAATAGAGGGCAATACGCAGAATAAGCTGAACGAAGTTAAGCGTATCCCTAATGGGCCTGATTTTCGACCGACCTACACGAGCATAATAGTGAATTGGCACATAGTTTACCAGGTAGCCGTTGGTAAGCATCGCCAACGTGATGGTCGTCGTAAAGGAGAAGCCATTTGGCAGTACGTTGAACAATTGTAGCGCCACCTCCCGGCGAAAGACTCGCAAACCGGAGTTCGGATCAGGAATGGGCTGTCCAGCTACAAAGTTCGCCAACTGGCCGATAGCCCACTTGGCCGGGCGACGGATTAATGGGATGGCGACCTTACCCATCGTGCGGGCACCTACGATCATGTCGTAGCCACTCTTTACCAGCCGCTCCAACAGGTCAGGAATGAGATCGCAAGGATAAGTGCCATCAGCATCAGTGATACAAGTCAGGTCAAAATTGGCATGGCGGATACCAGTCTTCAACGCAGCACCGTATCCCTGATTGTGTTGGTGACGTATAAGAATGACGCCAGGATGCTGTCCTACAATACTTATCGTGCCATCACACGAGCCATCGTCTACAACGATAACTTCGTGTGACAACCCACTGCCAGTCAGCACACAGGACAATTGCGTCAGAACCGGGCCAATTCCCTGTTCTTCATTATAGACTGGGATTATGACAGAGAGTCCCTGAGTCACGCTTGTTCTGTTTTGAATCCCCGGAGGCACGACAACATGGGACATTGATTCTCCAGCGTTGAGTCTACCTATATCTGAGATTCATTCACAACTATAACATATTTAATTAATGTTTCCTGTTACAAATCGGTTACAATTTGTGCCTTTCTATCTTCGCGAGTATCCGATCAGGTACCAGGCACTTTGGCAGCGACTTGAAAGGCAATACCAGCGCATATGCACCATCATTTGCACTATGGTACCTAGAGCTGCATAGTCATTTTCGCGCTGGAATTGCTTGAAGGGTGTACTTAATGATGAGGAACTATAACAGATGAAGGTATGAAAATGGTTTGAGAGGAGAAAATCAGCAACACTAAGTGGTGAACCAATGCTATTCTGCTTCACGGGTAAAAACCGCCGCCGTTTCGTCGCGATAGGCCTCTCGCCAGGCGGGGTCGATACGCAGGAACTTGGCCAGTATGCTGTTGGTCTCGACGATTACCAATTGGATACCGTATTCGTCCAAGGCCTCCTGCCAGCCTTCATCAGCGACGTAAGTACTGAGATATTCACGCAGAAAGGCATCGTCGTAGAGATCGGTCCGC
>DAOUMD010000259.1:0-2494 GCA_034412795.1 Anaerolineae bacterium | reverse complement strand
GATACCTACACCAACGCCGACTCATATCAGGCGGCGCTTATGGCCGCCGGGGGGCTGGTAGAGGCTACCCTGGCCGTGATCGATGGCCGGGTAGATAACGCCTTTGCGTTGGTGCGACCACCTGGTCACCACGCTATGCCGGGTCGAGGGATGGGCTTTTGCCTGTTTGGAAACGTAGCCATCGCTGCCCAGGCCGCCCGCCTGGACCGAAGCCTCAAACGGGTGCTCATCGTAGATTTCGACGTGCATCATGGCAATGGCACCCAGGCCATGGTCGAGGAGGATCCGGCCATTTGCTTCATCTCTACGCACCAGTATCCTCATTATCCTGGCACCGGGGCTGCCCGTGAGATCGGGCGTGGTCCAGGTGAGGGAACGGTCATTAATATGCCGCTATCTTCCGGGGTGGGCGATCAGGTCTTCCAGCAATTGTACCAGCAGGTGCTCATCCCCATCGCTCGCCGCTTTGACCCCCACCTGATCCTTGTCTCTGCCGGCTTTGATGCCCACTGGGATGACCCTTTGGCCGGACTGGGGCTGTCACTGGGAGGCTACGCCTGGATCGCCCAGACATTGGTTTCGCTGGCCAATGAATTATGTGGTGGCCGCATCGTCTTCACTTTGGAGGGAGGCTATCACCTGGAGGTGCTAAGCCACGCTATCTTGAACACCTTCCACGCGTTGCTGGGCGACGAATCAGTAACTGACCCGTTAGGTCCTTCGCCTTGGTCGGAGCCCGACGCCCAGGATTACATCGCCTCGCTGCGCCAATTGCATGGCCTCGATGGGGGTGGATGAAATACCTTATGAGCGGCCCAGACCCCAAGGGTTTTCAATCGGCACTAGAACATACAGATAGGGGCAGGGAAACCTGCCCCTATTCTTCACGTTTGCCTGGAGTTTTTCACAGCGGCACCCCGTGACCGCGAAGTCTTACCTTACATTCGCTCCCAGTTGCCTCCGTTCTTACGGTAGACTCGCAAATGGCTCTTCTGAATGCCCCTGTAGCGTCCCGACCCCTTGCGTATGACGTGCAACAGAGCATGCCATTGCTCTCCAGCGGTTTCGGACACCAGTAGAGCATCACCGTCGTTTTGCCCCGGCTCGCAAGTGACAGGCTTGTCAGTAAGCATAGGGATCAGCAGCATGTTGACGGGGTGAACCGGGTCGTCTTTAAACTTGCGCAGGTCGCTGGCGTTTACTGCGTACATAGGCGTTCGGGTTGGTCTTTTTGCTCCAATTCGCAAGGTTTCCTCAGGGTTTCTTGTCCTTTTTCCCCTTGTCTTTGTCTTGGCCCGGCGGCACGCTGGGCGGACCTCCACCCCCATCACTATCATCTCCGTCGGACTTCTTGAGCTGGCCAGGCGGTACAAAGCCGGAGCCGTCCCCATCTTGGTTCTTCTTGAGCTGGCCGGGCGGCACAAACGTATCAGTCCCTTCCGCGGGAAGCTTCTTGAGTTGACCGGGTGGAAGGGTTCGATCACGACCCGACATAATACTACCCAGGTTCCCCCCGCGTCCTGCCAGTCCGGGATGCAGGCCGTAGCCCTTTATGATCTCGCCCCAGCCTGTGCCAGCCTGAAACTCGGCCAGCACGTCACTTGGCGGGATGCCGAGTGTATCCCCAACGAAGTAGGCGTGGGCGATGACGCCGAAACCGAGCCCTTCGTCGTGGAGTGCAGCGATCTCCGAGGCGTCAACGCCGAAATGCTCTTCGAAATACTCGGCGATGGCCGACGCAACGGGATGGGAAACGGACGTGGTATGGCTGATGCTGCCTGTGTCACTGATGCTATCTGTGTCACTGATAGTATCCCCGATCTGAAATCTGCCCTGTGTAACGGGAAGCGCCACTGGTTGGCTTGGAGCAGCCAAGGCCACTGAGGTGAGGAAGAGTGTAGCCCCAAGCAGCCCCAGAACCATTGGAAGTATTACGCGTTTCATTTTTAGTATTCCTTTCTACTACGATGAATGATCAACTCGTCGAGAGCATCTGTCGAACCTTAAAACGATCAACGGCTATGATCTGCTGTCATGTCGCACCTAAGCTACTTCGCAATCCCATGTTTTCCCCATCAATGACCATTGCCTCGGCAGGTACCGTTGTCCCAGCCCATAAAGGTGGCTGAGATTTCCTTTGGATTCCCGGTGAGGTCAAAACCATCTATTTTGAACCAGGCGAAACCGACGATGTGATATACCACGTTGCTGCCAGTGCTATACGCCTCGTCCCAGATAGGGACGAGATGACTCTGACCCTCGTTCACGAGACGGGTCAACTCCTCCTTGGCCACGCCGTTGCTGTTGACGTTGCCCGTCAAGCCCCATATATTGTCGCCGGCGTTGATCACGGTGTCCTCGCCCTCTGGATCATAACCCTCGGGCTCTTGGTAGTCATTCATGGCCAGCCGGGGATTGGCTAGCTCCTCGGCCAGATACTCCTCACTGTTGGGATTGGAGGTAATGGCCTCGGTATCGTCCGTCCAGCGCAGCC
>DAOUMD010000258.1:0-19042 GCA_034412795.1 Anaerolineae bacterium | reverse complement strand
AAAGAACGATTTTTCCCTCGCCCCATCTCAGCACGCGCAGCTGACGATGAACCGCAAGGGAACATAAGGGCTTCGGAGGGCTACTTTCACGGCTTGTACAGCCGTCACCCCCTTCTTGTAGGGGGGGGAAGTCCACATCTCCCACGCTCCCGCCTCAATCCGCACCCTTACTCCTGTGTCCCAAACCTGTAACGCTCACCAATATCTCGACACTTGACACACCTGACCGCTGATGATATGCTTGTACCAGTCCGTTAATAACTTCGCATTTTTATGGGCGAATCAGGCGTAAACTGATTGCACAAGTACGAAGTTATTAACGGACTGGTACTTGGACCCAATCTGGGGAAATATCTTATTTGACCTGAGTTAGAGGTCTTTAGGCGACTGGCACTTTTCAATGTAGATGAGGGAGGTAGACAATGGCTATATCTGGAGGGGACGACGATCGTACCATAGTATCCAGTCCTACCCCGACCGATACCCCACCCCAGACCCGAAGCCCCTGGCTGTGGGTAGCGTTGGGCGGATGCGCAGGACTGCTGTGTATGGCATTGGCAGGGGTGATTGCCGTTCTCGCAATAACAGGGAACGGAACATCCATCACTAACCTGGTAGGTGGGCTGGAGACACCGACAACTGAACCCATTAGCACGCCGACTGCCACGCAGGTCAAGGCTGCCGAAACGGCCGAACCGGAACTTGAACCGACGGCAACCAAAAAGCCGGTCGAGTCTCCTGCAACCGAAACAATAACCGGTGGCACCAGAACTACCACCGTGACCCCAAAACCAAGCCTGACGCCGAGCGCCACATCAACGCCAGTGAGCCAGGAGCCCATCATTGGCCCAATTACCTTTGCCGCCGGCGTCACTGATGACGATCAGCCGGTCGATGCTGGAATCACCTTCCCAAGTGAGATTGAGGAAATCCACGCCTTCTTCAGCTACGAGGGGCTTTCGGACAGCGACACCTGGGAGAGGCACTGGTATCAAGATGACGAAGAGGTAGGCAGTGGATCTGGCATCTGGGACGCGGGCGAGAGCGGTACGTTTGACTTGAGTCTGACTGGCGGCGGCGAGCCGTTGGGCTCTGGCACGTGGAAGCTAGAGATTTATGTGAACGGGGAATTGGCTCAAACTGCCAACTTTGTCATCGAGGCCAGCGCAACGCCCGAGAGCGCAGGTAGCCAAGCCGTGGGCGGGACGTATCAGATCGCCTTCGCCCGTTGGGACGGAGGTAAACACGACGTGTTCATTGCCAACACAGACGGCAGCGGCGAGCGGTTCCTTCTGGAGCGGGCCGCCGGGCCATCGTGGTCCCGTGACGGTCAATACCTCGGTGTTTTTGGCGAGGAAGGCGTAGATCGACAAATAAGAGACGGTGTCGAGTACGTCATAGAGGGTATCACGAATGGTATTCTGTGGCTGAAGGTCGTTAACTTCCCCGGCGATATCACTCAAGTAGAAATGGGGCAGTTCGTACGCGAAGGGACTGCACGCTGGGCCGCCTGGGCACCGAATGGGGAGATGATCGCCTTTGACGCCGCCCGAGGTGGCCCCGACCGGCGCATTTATTTCCTGGGCACATCTGACAATCAGCAATATAATATTGAGATCCCTGGCGAGCAAGCATCCTGGTCTCCGGATAGCAACCAGGTCGTCTACCGATCCGGGCGTGACGGCAAACAGGGTATCTGGATCTCGAACCGCGATGACTCGGGCGCGCACAACATCACCAACGAGGGTAATGATTCATTTCCCAGTTGGTCCCCCGATGGGCGGACGATTGCCTTCCACCGGGATTCGGGTGATAACGTAGACATTTACGTGATGAACAAGGACGGGAGCAACATCCGTCGCCTGACGGACGCGCCCGGTCCCGACACGCTGCCGGCGTGGACGCCCGACGGGCGCATCGTGTTCAGGAGCGCGCGCAGTGGAAGTTGGGGCATATATATAATGAACGCCGATGGGAGCGGTCAGCAGCAGATTATCGCCAATGCGGACCCGGGCCCCGATTGGGCATTTGGCCGGATGGATGTGTATTGAGCAGATAGCAGGTAACAAGTAGCTGGTAGCTGGTAGGCAGTGAACAGTAGATGGCATATGGGGAATTGGGGATTGGAGATTGGGATGCGGGTCAGATTGGAGACGTTAGGGTGCCGGTTGAATATCAGCGAGATTGAAAACCTGGCGCGAGGGTTTATCGCGGCTGGGCACCAGGTGGTAGGGCCGGGTGAGCAGGCCGATGTATGCGTGTTGAATACCTGTACCGTCACGGGCGTCGCGGCGCGTAAGTCGCGGCAATTGGCCCGGCACCTGAAACGGACCAACCCGAGCGCCGTGATGGTGATCACCGGCTGCTACGCTGAGTTAGAGCCGGACCAGGTGGACGCCCTGGGCGTGGACATAGTCGTCGGCAATCAGAAAAAAGACCAAATCGTCGAGCTAGTCACGGAATACGTGCAGTGTAATCATCCACAGCTCCGAATCCCCGATTTCCAGCCCCTAACTTCTGATCTTCCTCACTACCTGTACCCCGGAGCGCGAACACGGGCCTTCGTCAAAGCACAGGATGGCTGTGACAATCGCTGTACGTTCTGCATCGTGACCGTGGCGCGCGGAGTAGGCCGCAGCCGCCCGGCCGACGAGGTCGTCGCCGAAGTGCAGGGTTTGGTGAGAGCTGGCTACCAGGAGGTGGTGCTCAGCGGAGTGCATCTGGGTTCCTACGGACACGATCTGGGCCAGGGGCGCGATCTGTACTACCTGGTGCGCCGACTGCTGAACGAAACGGACGTCCCGCGCCTGCGGTTGTCGTCGCTGGAGCCGTGGGACCTGGACGAGGACTTCTTCTCGTTATGGGAAACCTCTCGCCTCGGCCGCCACTTGCACCTGCCGCTGCAAAGCGGATGCAACGCCACGCTGCGACGCATGGCGCGCCACACGAGCACGGCCGACTTCGCCGAGTTGATCCATTCCGCCCGTGCTGCCATCTCCGATTTGTCGGTGACGACGGACATCATAGTCGGGTTTCCGGGTGAGACCGAAACAGAATTCTCTGAGAGTCTGGCCTTTGTGGAAGCGATGGCGTTCACCAAGCTGCACATCTTCCGCTATTCGCGCCGCGCAGGGACGGCGGCCGCCTCAATGCCAGGCCAAGTCCCCCCTAAAGTCGTGACCGAGCGCAGCCGCCGTATGCACGAGTTGGGCGATAGGCTGGAGCGCGCCTTTCGTCGTCGCTTTCTGGGCCGAACGATGGACGTGTTGTGGGAAATGGATGAGCCGAATGGCGACGGCTTAGTGTGGAGCGGTCTGACCGATAACTACCTGCGGGTGTCAGCGCCAGGCGGCCCCGGTTTGCGCAACGTGGTCACCCCGGTCCGGCTGGTGGCCGATACGCCCGGTGGGCTGACGGGGCAGATTGTGGGGGAAACGCGAGCTGTCCCGCTTGCAACTGAACGAATAGCCGCTCAGGCTCACGGTGGCCGATAGTCGATCACTTCATTACGGCACCAGAGTTAACGTTGACGCGGCGTTTGCCTCGACCGCTTCGCGACTGAAGGGCATGGGATGGTATTCCACGTTCTGCCACAATGGGATAAAATCCTCCCGATGGGGATGGAAGAGATGGCCGCTCTGGCCAGTTGTGTGGATGGTCTGTGAAGCGTCCAGATCGCTCATGTCCGCGACGTATCGCTGGGATACGCCGTGGACCATAGCGAATGGTTGGTCAAATTTGAACGAGGCAGCGTCCACAGTGAAGTTGTCACCCCGGGCGGGGATGGGCCTGGAGTTGAAGAGACTCTCCAGAAGGCCAATGCCACTCTGACCCAGGGGTTGATGAACGAAAGTCATTGTGTGTAGACGGCCCCATTCCCAGCGTTCGGGGGCATCTCCATAGCCCTGTCTCAACCAGGCGACGGCGTCAGATAGGCTGCGGCTCACAATTTCGTCACGGGTTTCCACCTGGGGTGTGGTGATGTCATCGAACCAGGGGCTATCCGCCTGCTCCATCAAGTCAACCATCATAGGCAAGTGGATAAAGCTATAGCTCACGTAATCTTCCATCAGATCATCGCCCAGCTCGTCGGCCAACGTGTTGCGCACCAAAAACCAGTACCACACCTGGTAAATCGACGCACCGGTCCGGTTGGTCTCGTTGTAAAGGTCCCACGCCTCGAGCTGGGCCAATGCCCTCGCCTGAAGATCGTCCTCTGGTTCAATGGCTAACGGATAGGGCCGCAGCGCCTCAGCCGGTAGTGAGTAGGTCTGTGCCTGGATACCACAGAAGTCCTCGCAGGTAATGTCCTCATCAGCTTTCAGCAAATGAGTGATGCGCTGAGCCCGGTAGGGAGCAGCCCACTCATAGGCCAGGTGGTAGGGATAATCGTCGGGGACAACCTTGTTATTGGCGGTAGCAATAAAGCCGGTGGGAGGATTGAAGACGCTGGGTAACTCCTCGAAGGGTATATAGCCCCGCCATTCGTATTCGCCGGTCCAGCCGGGCACCGGCACCAAGCCCTGGTGTCCTGCCACACGCATGGGGATTTTGCCGGGCGACTGGTAACCAATGTTGCCGTCCACGTCGGCATAGACGAAGTTCTGGCTGGGAACATCCCATTGGCTGAGTGCTTCGCGGAATTCCTCCCAATCCTGTGCCAGATTAATAAGAAACACAGCTTCGAAGAGATGGCTACCCTCGAGGGCCGTCCACTTGAGCGCCATCGGTTCGGCATTCTCCAAGTTTCCAATGACATCGTTCATAATCGGGCCGTGGTGGGTGATAAGCACATCCAAGGTCAGCGGGGCTTGGTCTTTGACCTGGATGGTCTCCTGTACCACCTGTAGATCCCGCCACGCGCCCTCGAACTGGTATTGTGTTGGATGAGTAGGGTCATCCAGTTTCTCTATGTATAAGTCCTGTACGTCGGGCCCCAGGTTGGTAACCCCCCAGGCGATGCGGTCGTTGTGTCCGATGATGACCATCGGCACACCAGGAAAGGAGAACCCGGCGCTGTCAAAACGCCCCCCGTGTAAGCCATTCTCGTACCAGATAGAAGGCATGCTCAGGCCCAGGTGCGTATCGTCGGCCAGAATGGGCAGGCCAGTCGCGGTGCGGCTGCCGTGAACGACCCAGTTGTTACTACCCCAGGTTGGGCCGGAATCGCCAAGGACGGTCGCCAGAGCGTCGAGGCCATCAAAACGAGCGTCACGCAACCAGGCATAGTTGCGCGCCTCGGGAGGTACAATAACCGGCGCCCCTTCGGCATAAGGGGGCATAAGTTGTTGAGCGGCCCCTTCGCCCAACTCGGCAATGATACGGGCGCGCAAGAGCTCAATCTCGTAATTGCCTCCCAGATCGAAGCTCATCACCTTGCCCCAGGCCAGGGTATCAATGGGTGTCCAAGGGGCGGGGTCCACTCCCAGTATGGTAAACTCCAACGGCAAGCGATCCCGGTGAGTCTCGATATAGGCATTCACCCCGGCTGCGTAGGCTTCCATAACCGCACACGTGTCTTCACTCATCAGAGCCCAGTCTTCCTCGGCCGCGCGGCGGAGTCCGATGGTGTGCAGAAAGCAGTCGGTATCCAGCGTGGCGTCGCCCAGGGCAGCACTGAGAGTCCCGTTACCGATACGCCGGTTGAATTCCATGTGCCACAGGCGATCCTGGGCGTGGACATAGCCCTGGGCGAAGAACAGATCGTGCTCGTTCTGTGCGTAGATGTGGGGCACACCCCATTCGTCCCGGATGATCTCCACCGGCGCATTCAGGCCTGAGACGGTCAACGTCCCGTTGACCTGCGGCCAGGGACGGCGCACGAACCAAGCCCCGACTAACGCCAGGAGCACGATGATGATCACCAGCCCTACCCCTACGGCGATGAGTACCTTAAAAATGGGTTTCACAACTCTCCTCCCTCCTGTCTCCGGCCCGATAGAGCACGCGTGAAGCGACGAAAATGGTTACGGGAGATATAGTATAACCCCATTCGAAAGTCAAGGCAATGCCACAATGGAAGGGGTGCGTTCGGATTTGGGGGCAGATTTAGAGGCTCGCTGGCGCTAGCCAAGACGGGCAAAATCCTTGGGATCTGTCCCTATATCCAGGTTTTGTCAATTGGGTCTGGTCTTTGTATAATTACTCAGTCTGCTAACACGGTTGCCTTTTACCGGGTTTACACCTGCAAAGAGATATTTCGTATGACCCTTCACAATCGCAGAGGTGTAATTCCTCTTGGGGAAAAGATCCCCCTATCTGTCTTTTCGGGACGGGGAACCAAGCTTCTATTCATGGCACTGGTGGCGACGGGTGTCGCATTGTTTCTTTCGCTGCCAGGGATGAGCGTTTGGGCCGGGCACCTGCCTACCTCTCCCGTGTCGCCAGTGCCGACTCAGACAGACCAACCCCCCACACCCTCGCCAACGATCCCGGTCAACACACCAACGCCCAATGCCGAGACTCCTGCCCCTTCCCAGTCACTTCAAGGTAGTGAGCGTGGCACGGCGCTGCTGGTGGCAGGCGGGATTCTGTTGGCCGGACTGATTGTGGGTGCGGTAGTTCTTTTGTTGGAAGGAGTTATGTCATCTTGATATCATTGTATTCTATCCTTCGCCCTTTGGGAGCTCTAATGACAAGCCTGCTGCGTCAAACCGGCCGGGCCACCACGTGGTTGCCCTGGCTGGGCGCGGCTCTGCTGGTGGCCGCCGTTCTGGCACCGGGGACGGTCACTGCATCGCTGCTGGCATTCCAATCATCTCCGGTCGCTACACCAGTTCCGCCAACGCCGACGCCGGTCCCTCCAGCACAGCCAACAGAGACGCCGGTCCCCCCAACACAGCCAACAGAGGCGCCGGTACAACCTACGCCCGTACCACCGGCACCAACCACGGCGGTGCCACCCTCCCAGGCTACGCCGACGCCAATACAACCCACCCAGCCGGTACCAGCAGATTCCATTACGCCGGCGATGTCTCCGACACCGGTAATATTACCGGCCCTGACTCCCACACCACTACCCTCTCCCCCGACGCCGATACCGATGCCGACGCAGCAACCGACCTCTGGAGCTAACCAACCGATCGTCAACTGGGTCAAGTTCTGGGATACGATCGCAGTGACGATTGCCTATCCCTGGCTGTGCTGCGGAGTCGCTCTGTTGCTGACGGTACCGGTGGGCCTGCTCTTCTTGGAGATTATGGGACGACGACGCCCCCCCAGTCCGCCAGAACCGCTGCCAGAAGAGAAAGGCGACGAGGAATGAGGGATGAGGGTTGAGGAACAAAAGGCGACCTGGGGCGCATTACTGGCGATAACCCTGATCGCTTTTTTGCTGCGGGCTCCTCATCTCGACACGCAGAGCTTATGGCGGGACGAAGTGGATGTGATCCGCCTGGCAAACGAGCTACTGCCTCAATCCCCGGTCGGTGAGCTGAAGGCGTTACTCGTACCATTAGTTCGGAGATTGGCGCAGACGGGATACAATGGCCCCCTCTATTTCCTCCTTATGCGAGGTTGGCTGAATCTGGTTGGCGATGGTGAATTCGCGTTGCGTTACCCCTCGCTGTGTTGTGGTGTTTTAGCGGTGCCCCTCTCATACCGGATAGGCAGGCGACTGGTGGGACTGCCGGCAGCCGTGATGGCTGCGCTCTTGGTCGCTATCTCCCCTTACACGATATGGTACGGCCAGGATGCCAAGATGTACACCCTGGTGACCGCGCTGACGCTGCTGGGCTTAACGTATTTACTCGAGGCTTTGGCGACGGGCCAACTACGATGGTGGGGGGGATTCGTCCTGTTTGTCAGCCTGTCACTCTACGTCCACATCTTGTCGGCCTTGATGATGCCTGTATATCTGGCGGCATTCTTGCTGGCCCGGCCGCTGCCTGTGAGGGAATGGCGACGGGGGTTGGTCGCCTTTGGACTGCTCACATTGCCTTACTTACCGCTACTGATTTGGCAATTGCCGCTGGTCCTGAATTCCTACGATACAGGCCATCCGTTTTACCCCATTGACCGAATGTTATCTCTGCTGTTTAATCTCTACGCTCGGGGTGTCGCCATGGTGGGGAGCTGGGCGGTCGTGGCCGGGTTCGTATTTGCCATACTGGGTGGTCTCTTTTTATCAGTCAGAGAGAGCCGCCGGAGCATGTCCGTGAACAAACGTCTTCCCGCTCCAGGTGAAAGTCGCTGGCGGCTTTTTCTACTGATCTGGCTGCTGCTGCCCATCCTGCTGGTGTATTTGATCTCGTTGAGGGCACCGGTCTTTGAGCCGCGCTATCTCATCTACATCACGCCGGCTTTCTATTTGTTGACCGGGCTGGGGGTTGTGGCGCTATCTCGCCAGTCCTGGGTAGCGGCCGGGTTGGCATTGGCCGTCGTTTTGTCATTCAGTCTACTGGGTGTGTGGGTACAGGCGACAGTGTCGATCAAATCTGATTTTCGAGCGGCGGCCGGCTATATTACGACCCATCGACAGAACAACATGCCAATTATGTTCCAAATGCCCTACGTGCGCGACACTTTCGATTACTACTTCGACGACGAATATGTGGCGCTGGAAGGACCCTGGACGAACGGTGGAGAAAGCGAGGCGGACGTAGAAGACAGGATGAGACGGCTGTTAGAAGCCTATCCTGAGATGTGGTTGGTCGCCTCCGAGAGTCGGCTCTGGGACTCGCGCGACCTGACGCGGAGCTGGCTGGACCAGCATGCGGAGCTGATGGAGTCGGCGAGTTTCACGTTGGTTGATGTTTACCATTACAATCTGAAAATGGGCAAATGAGCAAATGGGCAAATCTGCAAACCAACGAATCAACAAATCAACAGGTTTGCTTCGCAGCTTTGCAAGTTTAAGATTTGCTATTTGCAGATTTGCCCATTTGCCCTATTGGCAGATTTGTTGATTTGTTGATTTGTTGATTCGCAGGGGGGCGTATGCGCATTCGGGACCTGTTGGAGACATGGCGCAGGCCGAGGAGGCCACAACGGATCGGCCTGGTGTTGAGTGGTGGCGCGGTGCGGGGGGCAGCCCATGTGGGGGTATTACAGGTTTTCGACGAGCATGGCATCCGTCCTGACCTGGTGGTGGGTGCCAGCGCGGGAGCGGTGGTTGGGGGGCTGTACTGCGCGGGGCTGTCGCCGCTGGAGCTACAACGGATTGGAAAAGAAATGCATTGGAGTCGCCTGGGACGTCTCGTCCGCCCGGGCCTGGGATTCTTTGACATCAGGCGTATGGAAGAATTCATCAACGAGCTGACGGGAGGCGTCACAATTGAGGAATTGGAGATCCCTTTTGTGGCGGTTGCCGTTGACATCCTCAGCGGCGAGTTGATCGCCCTCCGCCAAGGGCCCCTGGCGCGGGCAATCCGGGCCAGTGCCTCCTTGCCGGGTATCTTCACTCCGTTGGAAGACGGCGACCGGCTCTTGATCGACGGAGGCGCGCTAAACAATCTACCAGTCTGCGTGGCACAGGATATGGGAGCCGACTACCTGATCGCGGTGGACCTGGTGCCGCCGCCCCAGGCCCCGATGGAGCGCCCAAAGAACATCTTCGAGATGTGGGCCTTGTCCATCTACACGGTGATGCGGGCGCGGTACAGCGATGCGCACCTGGCCGACGTGCACATCCAGCCTGACATCGCGCACACCAGCTTCTTTGATTTCAGTCAGGTCGACTTGCTGGTAGAAATGGGGCGTGAAGCGGCGCTGGAACAGGTGGGGCGGATCAAGAGGAAGTTGGAAATCGGGAAATCGGGGGAGCAGGGAAACAGGAAATCGGGAAATCAGGGGAGCAGGGAAACAAGGAATGGCGAAATTGGGAGAAGGGAATGAGGACATGGAAAATTTGAGATTGAGTGTCAATCAGGGGCAGGTGGAAGGGATGGGGGAGCGGCTGGTTGAGTTGGACTGGAGGTCGACCGGCTTTGCGACGTTTGAGGCAGCGCTGCCCACGCGTGAACCGGCGCGTCTGGCTGACTACTTCTTCTTCAACTCGGCGTTGCTATTTGACTTCTATAATATGGAAGCCGAGCTGGATGGCGAGTACGTGAAGGGGTCGGATCTGTTCTTTATTCTTGCCAGACAGAAAGCGGAGCAAGATCCCGATTTCTTCAGCGCGGCACGCCTGGCCAGTCTGACGGTGCCTGACTATGAGGCGCTATACGCGCCTGATGGCGACGCGACCCACACGCTAATCAACCGCGCGGAGGAACGGGTCACTATCCTGCGTGACCTGGCCCAGGGTCTTCTGCGTGATTATGAAGGCTCAACACTAACCCTGCTGGCGGCGTGTGAGGGACGGCTTCACGCGCCAGAGGAGACCGGTTTGCTGGACCGGCTGTCGAGATTTGAGGGTTATGACGATCCGCACTTCAAGAAAGCATTTGTTCTGTTAAAGTTCCTGGACACGCTGGACCTGTGGCACACGGTCGACATAGAAAATCTTTTCATCCCGGTTGACTATCATCTGATCCGCATGGCGTTGCGTACCGGAGTCGTGACCGTCACCGACGCGGAAATGTCAGAGCAGCTTCGGAGACGGTCCCCGGCCACCGAGGCCGACGACTGGGAGATCCGAGAGATGGTGAAGCGCGCCTACAAGGCACTGGAAGCAAGTTCAGGAATCAACGTTTTCATCTTAGATGAGATATTCTGGACGATTGGCCGTAGTTGTTGTCACTACTCGCGCCCGCCGCGCTGTGCCAACTGCGACTACACAGATTGTAGCGTGATGAAATCCTTTGACTACGACTGTCCCGGTCGCTGCCCGCTGGCAACCACATGCCTGGGGGCGCGGGACGAGTCTTACCGGGGATTGTTCGAGCCACGGCTGGTTACGACCTACTATTGAGAATTGCTGATGCGTTTTGGAGTTACGGGTGAGGTTTCACGGGACCGGCTGAGCCAGCCGGGAATGGGTACGTGGGAAGGGCTAGGCGGATGCGCAGTTTACCTGGCGCTGTCCCTGGGCCGGTTGGGGGCCGAGGTAACCTTTGCGACAGTTATCGGGGATGACCTGGACGCGGCCTGGCTCGAACCGCTGGACGGGGCGGGGGTAAAGGTGCGTTCCCGCCGATCGCCTGGCTCCACCGCACGCCTGGAGCTGGCCTACGATCACAAAGGCGACATCGCCCGCCTGCGCTTCGAGGCGGGCGTCGAAAGCGGGATGGATATTAAGCATCTGCCGGCCGACTTCTGGTCAGCGGATTGGATCGTGGTAGGCACTGCTCCCCGGTGTTACCAGGCGGCGGTGATCACGCACGCGAATGAACTGGGCCGGGCGGTGGGGCTCTCCACACAGCGTGAGTTCGAGAGGGGCTGGGAATCGCTGGCGGGGCTGCTGCCACAGCTTGGCGTTCTGTTTATCAACAGCGGCGAGGTGGTGGGTCTGCGCGGCGACCGGCTGCCCCGGGGGCTGGATGCGCTGCGGGCCGTGAACCCAAACCTGACGTGTGCAGTGACGTGCGGAGGTCGAGGGGCCTTGCTGCTCCACGACGACCGGCTGTACCAGGTGGCGGCCTGTCCGGCCCAGATCATCAACACCACCGGCGCCGGGGATGCCTTTGGGGCGGCTTGGCTGTTCACGTTCGCTCACAGCAGGGATGCCGCCTACGCGCTGCGCGCCGCCTCGGCTGCTGCTGCGCTGGCGCTGCGGGGACCGGCCCACACGACACTGCCTGATTGGGCTCAGATCGAAGAGAAGTTGCAAGCGTACGGCGAGCACCTGCCCGTGGAGTGCTGGCCGATCACTTCAAGTGGAGCGCGGGCTGCCCTAGCGGCCGAAGACGCCTACTGTCACCAAGACGTGGACCGAGAGGTTACGCGATCTTAATCGCAACACGCCCGGCCATCCAGCCTTCCAATCTTCCATCCAACAGAAAAGCCTCAACCCATTGGGCGAGGCTCTTGTGTACCCCCGGGGCGATTCGAACGCCCGCGCACGGCTCCGGAGGCCGCCGCTCTATCCACTGAGCTACGGGGGCTTACGTGTATAAGTGTACCACAATCGAAAGCAGTTTGCAAGCTCGATTTTGATTGGGGCGAACATCCAGCCAACAATAAAGCGAGTATCAACAAACCACTGAATGCCGTATTTCCTATGGCTATGTCTCCTCCGCGTCTTCTCAATAATTCGGGGTAAGGGCAGCGCCTTGTGTCTGCCCAACAGGGCGACCGCAAGGGTTCGCCCCTACATTTTGAGAAGACACACTCCTCCTACGCTCACCAAGACGACGGGAAGAATCATACAGAGCAAAACAAAAAGGCCATCGTGAACGAGATGGCCTTGAAGGTGGTGGCGGCGGGTGGACTCGAACCACCGACCAAGGGCTTATGAGTCCCCTGCTCTGGCCTCTGAGCTACGCCGCCAGTCAGGTGTGCCACGTCAGATCGCAACCCAAGTGCTGCTTGACGGCGGGTATTCTAGCACAGAGTGGATCATATGTCAAAGCCCTTTTGGGAAAAACAGCCACTCTAACCCTGTGAGCCTATACAACCGTACAGTATGAAACCTATACGAATGTCCGATGCGTGGCAAATTAACTTGTGGTATTATGATAGTGATTGGGTGCGTAAAACGTGAAGCGTGAGGCGTGAAGCACCACAGTTACGGATCACGCACACTAGCGCCTGTCACAGTGCAAGGGGGATGGATGAGGAACACCAGGGCCTGTTACCTACAAGGGGGACAGTGTAGGTGAGATCAAGGGGGGCCTATGAGCGAGTCAGAGCGCATCCGGGTTTTGACTGTTGACGACCATGAGATCCTACGCAGTGGAATCAAGTTTTCGCTGCTCGCCTTCCATGACCTGGATCTCGTGGGCGAAGCACACAGCGGCGAGGAAGCGTTAAGATTGTGTGATGAAGTTCAACCGGACGTAGTGTTGATGGATATGCTTATGCCCGAGATGAACGGCGTAGAGGCAACGCACGCTATCCGGAGCCAGCATCCCGAGGTGCAAGTAGTGGTTCTGACCAGCTTTTATGACAAAGACCTGGTGCAACGGGCCATGCGGGCCGGGGCTGTCGGGTACCTGGTCAAGGGTGTGTCCGCCGACGAACTGGCCCAGGCCATCCGGGCCGCCCACGCGGGCCGTACCACTATGGCCGCGGAAGCCATCCAGGCCCTGGTTCAGGCCGACGAACCAACGCCGAAGCCGGGCGACGACCTGTCCAGGCGCGAACTGGAGGTACTGGCATTAATAGCGGAAGGGCTGTCCAACGCAGAGATCGCCCAGCAATTAGCGATCAGCGTCTCCACTGTCAAATATCACGCGCGTGGGATTCTTTCCAAGTTAGGAGCCAACAGTCGCGCCGAGGCGGTGGCCCTGGCCTTGCAACACAACCTCATCCCGGGATCGACCTAGACATTCGTACAGGTACTCGCCTATCCTTTTGGCTAAGCCAAAGTATCCATGAAAGACTCTCCTTTTGACTGGTGCAAGGGGGAAGTTTTTGGTTTAGAATGACATTATGAATGAACAAGGACGAACACGTATCCTAATCGCCGATCACCATCCAGCGGTGCGCCTGGCGATAAGTGGGTTTTTGCGGAGTCAGTCGAATCTGGACGTGGTGGGCGGGGTAGACAACGGCCTGGATTTGATGGCACAAGTGGAGGCCATCCGTCCAGATCTTATGCTGCTGGATTGGGACTTGCCCGGCGAGTCGACAGCCGACCTGGTCTTCGCCGTGCGCAACCTCAAGTGCCAGCCACGCGTGATCGTGCTCTCCGTGCGGCAAGAGTTGGCGGGGGCTGCTCTGGATGCCGGCGCCGATGCGTTCGTCTACAAAGGGGATGGCCCCAAACGCTTGTTGACCGCGATTCATAGTGTACTGCTGGAGAGTCGGTATGCATAACGATCTGATCGTCATGACTTTTGACCGCGAAGAGGAGGCCCAAAGAGTCTATGATTCGCTCCAGAGTATGCGTAAGAGTCCACTGCTGGGTCTAGAGAACACAGCAATGGTTACGGTGGACAGCGCCGGGAGTGACACTTTCCACCAGAAGCGGAAGCTGCCCCGTGACCCAGGGACCACAGCGGGTGATGTGCTCAGCTTGATGGCCGATCTGATCTTTGGCAATCCATCCGAGGAGACGCTGCGTGCGCTGACCGAGGAGGGATTGGATGAAGGCTTCGTGGAGAAAGTAAGCCGGACGATGAGCAAGAGCTCGTCGGCGCTGCTTTTCCTGGTGGACTACAACAGTATGAGCGACACGAACGAGTTACTCAGCGCCCTGGCACTGTTCAGAGGCAAGATACACCAAACCACCCTGTCTTCAGAGGCCAACAAGGCGCTCTGCGTAAAACGTAAGGCGTAAATCTCAAATCTGAAAGGAGAAGTTACAAAAAAATAAGCACCTTGGACAAGGTTCTCGAAGACCTACAGAAGTACGGCGGCTACGTGTACCAGACCTCTCTCCAAGGAAGACAAGGACAAGCTGAAGCAGGCATTGGAGCACCCCAAGTTGCAGGAGGCATCCGACGACGTGCTGGATCTGGAAAGGGAAAGTCAGTAGCCACACCCTGATCCGCGTAGTCCCGGTGGCCATCAGCATAATCGGCGCCAAGGTGTGGCCGGTGATCCCTCTGTTCCTGGGCTAGTTTGGGCCGCGCGGCGTGGCGTCGATTTTGTACATCCCAGGAGGCGAAGCATGCAGCAAATTGACACAGAAATGAAAGTCATTCCGGTAACTATCTTGACCGGCTTCCTCGGTGCCGGCAAAACAACGCTTCTCAATCGAATTCTGAACGGAGATCACGGTCTACGCGTGGCGGTGCTGGTCAACGACTTTGGTGCGATCAACATCGACGCGGAGCTCATCGCCAACGCCGAGAGCAACGTGATCAGTCTGGCCAACGGCTGTATCTGTTGCCAGATCCGCGATGACCTGATTGACGCGGTTACGGATGTGATATCTCGGCCTGAGCCGGTCGAGTACATCCTCATTGAGGCCAGCGGCGTCGCCGACCCCTCGGCCATTGCTATGACGTTCGTCACGCCCGCCTTCAGCGAAAGAATTCGCGTGGACAGCGTGATCTCGGTTGTGGACGCCGAACAAATTTTCGCGCACCCCAATCATGAGCAACTGCTGCGGCTCAAGCTGCGCCAGGTCACCTTCTCGGACCTGGTGATCCTAAACAAGGTGGACTTGGTCGAAAAAACCGAGGCAAAAGAGATCAAGGACTGGATCAACCAATACGTGCGGCGCGTTCGGGTGGTCGAAGCGACGTACTGCGATGTCCCCTTCGAGATCTTGCTGGCCGTCGGGCGATTTGCCCCTGAACGGCTGGCGACAAGCGAGGCCGGCGATAAGCACGACTGGGGCAGCAACGGATATTACGATCACAGCCAGACATTCAGTAGTTGGAGCTACGAGAGCGACCGGCCACTGTCGCTGAAGGCGCTGCACCAGACGGTGGCCAAGCTGCCCGAGAGCGTCTACCGGACCAAGGGCGTGGTGTATGCGACGGATGCGCCGGAGCGGCGGGCGGTGTTGCAGATGGTGGGTCGGCGGGTGGAGGTCGCCCTGGAGAGTGCATGGGGCGAGCGGACGCCACGCACTCAGATCGTGGCTATCGGCGCGCCGGGGAGCATTGACACGCAAACGCTGACAGAGAAATTTGAGGCGTGTGCCATCTAGGCATTGCCTAAATCGCAGGTTCTGGATCAATTCGTCAGCGGGTTGTATCAATCAGCGGCCGAAGCCATGTGGAGTATCCTGCTGAGTGGCCTGGTCACCCAGACCGTCCTGGTGTTGCTGGTGGGGGTCATCATCGCCGTTGGCGCCTTCCCGGCCGGTCCCTAGCGGTGGGCCGTGGCGGTCCGGGACGCTGTGGGTGATGTTATGGGTAAGAAGGCGTGACTTTACTCGGAGGGGGTCGCCCGTCCGAGCAACAAGAAAAGAATTGCTGGAAGGAAAAACAATGTCGAACACAACCAAGATCTTGTTGGGAGCGCTGGTAGCGCTGATCATACTCGTTTTGTGTGCGGTGCTGGGCATCTTTGCGTGGAGGATGTTCTTGCAGCCGGAGGCGGACAGCACCCCCACAGCCGAGGCCGCAGTGGATGACTCGTGGGCAAAAGTACAGGCCGCAGGCAAGATGGTAGTAGGCACCTCGGCCGATTACCCACCGTTTGAGTACTACAGCGGCGAATTTCAAATCGACGGATTCGACGTGGCGCTGATGAACGAAATCGGCACCCGACTGGGCGTGGGGGTCGAGTACGCCGACTATGCCTTCGACGGTCTGGCCAATGCACTGCAACTGGGGCAACTGGACGTATCCATCGCGGCCATCTCGGTCACTGCCGAGCGCCAGTCCGTGGTCGATTTCACCAACGTCTACTTGGTCAGCCAGGACGCCGTCCTGGCCACCGACCAGGCACAGGTGAGCATCAACCGGATCGAAGACCTGGCCGGCTACCGCGTTGGCGTCCAGAGCGGTTCTATCTACGAGGACTGGCTGCGGACTGCGCTGGCGGACACGGGGCTGACCGATCCCAGCAACATTTTCGTGTATCAGAGACTGGACCAGGCCATCGACAGCCTGAGGAACGGGCAGATTGAATTCGTGGTCCTGGACTTGCCCACCGCCGAAGCAGCCCTCAGCCAGGGAGGCTTTGCCATCGCCGGCAAGGGGCTCAACCAGCAGTCGTATGCCATCGCGCTGCCCAAGGGGGCGGACGCACTCAGGGGCGAGATCGACCGGGTGATGGGCGATATGCAGGCCGACGGCACCATCGCTCAACTGGCCAAGCAGTATCTCAGCCTGGCCCAACTGCCACCTACGCCGACGCCTGCGCCGACGAGCACACCAGCGCCGCCCCCATCCTGTCTGGATAACCTGACCTTCCTCGGGCATCCGGATGGGGCAGGCAGCCCAGAGCAGCCAATCGTGGTGGGGCCAGGTCAGGCCTTTACTAAGATATGGCAGGTCCAGAACAGCGGCAACTGCACCTGGGACAGCGGCTACCGGGTGGTTTACGTGGACGGCAACGATCCGGCGTCCAGCATGGGCGGCCAGCCCACACCCGTCCAGGTGCAGGTGGCGCCCGGTGCCCAGTACGACATCCAGGTAAATCTGGTGGCTCCGCTGAGGCCGGGCACCTACTTGGGCATCTGGCAGATGGAGAACGGAGCAGGCCAGGGATTCGGCCAGCGTTTACAGGTGACCATCCAGGTCCCGGCGCCGATCACGGCCACGCCGGCCCCGACGTCGACGCCGGCGCCGAACATCATCTTCACCGTGGACCGCACCCAAATCAAGCAAGGCGAGTGTGTGACCTTCTACTGGAAGGTGGAGAACATCAAGGAGGTCTACTTCTACAAGGAAGGGGAGAACTGGCAGGATCACGGCGTGACGGGTGAAGAAAGTCGCGTGGAGTGCCCGCCGGTGACCATGACTTATTACCTGCGCGTAGTGAATCTGGACGGCAGTGTCGAAATCCCGTCGATCACGATCTACGTGGAGGCGGTGGCCACGGCGCCGCAGATCACACGTTTTACCGTCGATCCACCGGCCCAGATCACACTGGGCCAGTGTGTGACCATCCGTTGGCAGGTTCAGGGTGACGTGGATAAAGTGACCATCGGCGCCAACGGCGCCCCGCTGTGGGAGGGTGCGCCGCTGAGCGGCAAGCTGGATAACTGTCCGCCCGGAACCGGCGCGGTCGCCTACGGTATTGAGGCGACAGGACCGGGAGGTACCAGCCGCCAGCAACAGACTATCCATGTGGTTGATCCGGCCACGGCGACACCGGTGCCCACCCCGGCGCCGGAGGCCCCGGTGATCCAGGCCTTCGCCGTGAACCCGAACCAGATCCAGGCCGGGGAATGCATGGATGTCTCCTGGAGCGTGGGGGGTGGCACCTCCTATACCCGGATTTTGCGCAACGGGGCGGTGGTGTTGGATAATGCCGGCTTCAGCGGTCACGAGACGGACTGCCTGGATCAACCAGGGGGTTACACCTACCGCCTGGAAGCCTACAACCCGGCCAACCAGTCAGTGGCTGAGGAACGGGCGGTGAGTGTCCTCGAAGCGACGCCGGAAAACCCCCTGGCAGGCACGTCGTGGTTCGCCACTGCCTACTGGGACGGTGCGCAAATGGCCACCGTCCTGGACGGCACGGCGCTGACAGCCGCGTTTGGCACCGGCTCCAATCTCGACGGTTCGGCCGGCTGCAACACCTACTCGGCCAGTTATCTGGTGGAAGGCAGGTCCCTGGCCATCACCCCGCCTTCGGGCACCTCCAAGTTATGTGGTGAGCCGGAGGGGATTATGGAGCAGGAGGCGGCGTTCCTGAATGCATTGGCGTCGGCGGGTAGCTACAACCTGGAAGCTGGTCAACTGTTCATCTCGGATGCCTCGGGCCAGGTGGTGTTGGAATTCGTCGGGCGTGAGCGGTAAGTGAGGGTAACATCCAATTGCCCGGGCCTGGGTGCAACGCACTGCGGTTGAGCAACGAGCTTAGTGCAACACGGTCGAGGAAACTATCGGAATGTGTACAAAGTGCGTAGACCTATGGCCCGGTTAAGGTGCAACGCACTCCGGTTGAGTGATGAGTTTAGCGTAGGTGGGTCGAGGAAAGTGTCGAGATAGGTACACAGTGCGTTGCACCTTATTTGGGTAGATAGCGAGGAGTTAGCCGGTCATGAATGACGACAATACCCCAGGTCAGAATAAACATATGACCTTGCTGAGGAATTGGCTAGGTATTGCGGTCCTCATCGTGGCGGTGATGCTGCCTATCTTAATCATGGGTGATCGTCAGGTTGATGCACAAGAAGCGTCGTTACCCGACATTGTGAGCGCCATCGAGGCGGGTGAAGTTGAGAAACTCATCATTCAAGGTGATTTCCTGATTGCCATCCAGACGGACGGCAGTGTCATCAGCGCCCGCAAAGAAGCGGGTATCAGCGCCGTCGAAGCCCTGCAACTGCTGGGCACGTCGCCCCAGGCGCTGCAAGAGCTGTCCATCGTGGTCAAGAACCCCAACGGCGGCCCGGGCAGTTTGCTGGGTATCTTGCTCACCTTCG
>DAOUMD010000257.1:0-38683 GCA_034412795.1 Anaerolineae bacterium | reverse complement strand
GTCAACTCAAACTTCAGCTCGTTTACTACCTCTTCTATCTGGCTCAAGCTGATATCTTCTCTGCCTTCCCCCTGCTCCATCACTATGTCAAACACCTCTTCCGCTTTCGCCACAAATCGTTGGCGTACCTCCCGCTTCTGTCTCTCCGTTATCACCGCTTCCCTCCTGTTTGGCCTTTTCTTCATCCTACACCTTTTTTCCCCTTTTCTCAAGCAGCCCTTCCCTCTTCCCTTCTTTCGTTATGTCTGCCCCCAAATCTGAACGCACCCCGACCGTCACGAATAGAAACGGAGGCGGCTGTGGGTTCGCCGCCTCCTTGACTGTCTGCTGCAAACTTGCAGCTTTGGTGGATAATGCGTACTGGATTACTTCGTTATGAGTGGCAGGAATAGTCTGTAGGCTGGAGTCTCGGAAATCTGCGCAGTGGTCGTCAGCGTGGCCGTGGTCGATTGGGCGCCGTCAGCTTGCGAGGTGACGATGATGGTGGCCGTATCAGTTGCTCCATCCGCCACGGAAGCCGGAATGGTGACGGTTACGTCAAAGTTGTCGCTGGCCCCAGCAGCCAGAGGGCCAAGCTGGACCGGTGTTGTGGTGGTCCAGTTATTGCCGGTAACGGCGATGTCGAAGGTGTCAGAATTGAGACCAGTGTTGGTGATTTGCAGCGTGTAAGTCACGGTGGCGTTGGGATCACCCGACCGTGCATCGACGGTTGGAGTGAGCTCGACACCGTAGCGGGTAACGATCAAGGTCACTGGTATCTGGAACCATGGCGTGACTGGATCATCGGTCTGGACGGTGAGAGTAGCGTAGTACTCGCCAAATTGGGCCACTTCGGGTACGCTGGTGTCAAAGGCGACGTCAATCATCTGGGCACTATCAGCGATTAGGCTCCCGCTGCTTGGATCTTCGGAGAGCCAGGGGACGTCCAGAGAGCAATCAGGCGGCTGACCGGGGTAGGCGAAGCAAATAGCCAGGCCATCCGACAGCGCAGAGGTATTATGGGAGTATTGCAATCCCGTCGCCGTGTCGCCTTGGATACCAATCGTGGCCGATCCCCCGTTGTCCCTGGGGTCGCCCAAGATCACATCCCGATACTGGAACAAGATGTTTCCGTTTTGGAAGAGGATCGCTTGCCACGTGGCAGAGTCCGGGCTGAGACAGCAGCCTGAAACCTGGTAGTATTCGATGATGAACATCGAACCCAGATCTTGATAGTAGACTGCCCCGGGCTGGACGACCAGATCATCCCACAAGTGAGCGATGAACTTCTGCACCCCGTAGCCATTGGACCTGGGGATCGAAGTGTTGCCAAGGCCAAGGTAGGCATCCTCAAAGTATAATGTCCCATTGGTGGCGACGGCCAGCTCTGTATAATCTGTGCCGTAGAAGTTGAAGGAGAACGGCAACGATAGCGGCCAGAAGTAACCGTCGTCCACACCAGTCAGACCGGAGATCTCGGTGCCGCTGCCGCCGGCCGGTGGGGCAATCTCGATCCATCGATAGGGTGGCCCACCCAACTCCGTGGAGTCGCGATAGGTGTAACCGAATGGGTCAGGTCCGCCACTGGCCAGGGGGAAGGCGGGGGTATCGGCCAGCTTCGGAGCGCTTTCCTTATCCTCGCTGACGACGCAGACCTGTCCGTAGGTGTGGCGTTGGCCGCCTGAGAGGGGCTGAGTTGGGGCAAAGCCATCTTCGGCCTCGATCAGGCTGAAGCCAGAGGCAGAAGCCCCTATGTTGGAGAGGGTCAAGCTCTGGTTGGCGACCTGCCCCAAGGTGACAGTGGCGCTCAGGGCGGTGGGAGCAGCGCTGACGCAGGGTTGTAGCCAGCGCAGATTCAGATCCTGGATCGTCGTCATCTGAGCGGTGACGCTCACATTGGCGACCTGGCCCACATGGTGATCGGGATAAGTGGCAGTGATGCTTAACGGGCTGTGGGCCTCATCCAACCAGAGCTGGTAGACGCCATTGGCATCGGTTTCCAGCGTCCAGGTCGTGCCAGTGCTGGCTTCAATGAGGAGAGCCACATTTTCGAGCGGTGTGGGGTCGGCGTCGCAGTAACCCAGGCTGCGTACGGTACCGGTCAACTTGCCCCAAGTCGTGGGGGAGTTGACGGTCATAGTGACAGGGACGTTGGGCAGGTCATAAGGTGTATCATCCTCTATCCTCAACTCGGCGTAGTACTGGCCTGGTTGGGTGATCTCGGGCACGCTGGCGTCGAAGGTGATCTCGACGGATTGCGTGCCGCCACCGCCACCCACGGTGCCGGAGACAGGGTCTTCGAAAAGCCAGGGGGCATCGCCGCTGAAGCCGGCCTGGACACCCTCAATCAGGTTGATCCACAACTCGACGCCGTCCATCCTGGTATCTCTATCCAGGTCGGCGCTGTTGTGCGCGTCCAGGAAGCCCTTGAACACGGTGCGGCCGTCGTTGCCAAGAACCAGGGCGGCCTGATTTAGATCCGGGCCGGGCGTGGTGAAACCGGCCAGCGACTGGAAGTCGGCCAGCGGCTCTACGTGCTGGCCGTAGGTCATATAAAAGCCGCCGTTCAACGAGGTGAATTCCGGTACGCTCTCCGGGTCGGTGAAGACCGGGTGTCCGGGTTCCCACCAATAGACCGGATCGGGTGGGTCGTTGTCATCGCTGGCCCAAGTGAAACCCAGTGTCGTCCACAGTGCGTTGGCGGGATCGAAGCTAACTGTCCAACTATGGAAGACCAACTTCCCGCCGTCGGTCACATAGTCGTTAAGCGCTGCCAGCATTGAGCCTGGCGGTCTCCAGTAATCATTGCCGACCAACACCAAGTCCCACGTCCCGCCGCTCAGATCGGTCTCGAAGCCAGCCCAATCGCCGTTATAGTGGGCGGTGTAGGCCAGCCCCAAGCTTTGCAGCGCCGTATCGAGACAAGTGTTGGGCGGTGTGTGGATAACGTCGTCCGCGTAGATCAAAATGTTGAGTGAGGCTAAGCGCCCTTCCGGCTGCCAACGGTAAGCCGAGGGGTAGGCCAACGACGTGTCGCCTTGGTTGCTCTGCATCGGTACCCCCTTCTCCGAACGATAAAGCCACCCACCGCTTCCCTGGATCGGTCCCAAGGGCAAGAAGCCACGATCCCGCTCCTGCAACTCAAACGTCGCTGCCAGACTACCGCTGTTAGTCAGCGCGAAGGGCATGCTTGTGCTCGTGCCCATTTCGAGCGTGGCCTCCAACGCGGCTGGGGCAAAGGAAACCTGGCCGGCCGGAAGGTTAAAATCTTGCCGGATGGTGTCGTTTTGGATCACCGTCACGGTTTGGATATCGGGCCCATAGCCACCGCCGAGGCTGGCGGTTAAGGTGTGAGGGCTGGGTGTCTCGAACAACCGGTAAAACCCGTTGACATCGGTCGTTGTGCTCTGGCCGCTGTCCGAGCCCACGCTTGCGCCTTCCAGTGGCAGGCCGGTATTAGCATCATACACGTAGCCAAGAATGCGGCCACTGATTTGCGGTGTACAAGAGATCAATCGGACCTCATCAATGGCGTAGCCGTCAGACGTTATCGGATAGTTGTCATAGAATTGGAATCTGATTTGGAACTTGTCATTGAGTGTCAGGCCGTTCGCGGCAGATGCGGCACTAAGGTCGATGATGGGGTTGCGGAAGGTGCTGGGACCATTATTGAAAGAAAGCGCCTGGTACCAGCTTGCGCCAGCGTCGTCGCTGATGAGAACTCCATCTTCAAGGTTGTTCTCATCAGCGAACTCACGCCACCAAAAGTCCAGGCTGACCTGATTCTGCCCGGACAGGTCACGAGCGAGGGTGAGAGCGGCGATGGAGTAAGTGCTATTGTCGACGCTGTCATCCAGCAGGACGCTGTGGTTCCCGGTATGGGGATAGGTTGTGCTCACCCGCAGCCGACCTTCATTAGTGGTGAACGTACTCCAGTCGGGGTCCAGGCCCCCTGATTCAAAGCTGTCAAAAAAGAGGGTTGTCTCCTGATAGCTGGCCGGACAGCCTTGGCTGAAGTCCGGTTGCAGTGCGAAGTCGTGGGTCTCATCGCCGGTCAGAGGCCCAACAGGGCGGCTCTGCATTGTGTAGTTGGCCGAGGTCACGTCGAATGTGTAGGAGATGCCCTCAACCAGGGTGATGCTGTAGTAGCCGGTGACTGGATCGCTCCAGACGGGGCCGCCCGGGTAGCCCTCGATTGTTACCCTGGCGTAGAGCGGCCAACCGGTGGTGCTGTCGGTGACAAAGCCGCTGACCAGGTAGCTAGACGCCGGTGTCAGCTCGATATTTAGGGTGGTGGTGCTCCCCGAGAGGACCGATACGTTACCGACCTGGGCCGGCAGGTAGCCATACTGGGTGGCACCTACAGCGTAGGTGCCGCTGATAACTTGGGTCGAATAATTGCCTTGGAGGTCACTGGTGGTTCGCCAGCTCAGCGTGGGGCTGAGGGTGGCCTGGATGGCAGCATCAGGGATGGGGGTCAGGGATGCAGCATCTCTGACAACTCCGGTTAGCGTGCCGGTGCCACCGTAGCGGATGGCCTGCTGGACGGCAGCCAGCGCATCAATGCTGCCGTGGCCCCAGTCATTGTTGGGGCCCTGGATGTAGTCACCGCCGCAGTTGAAGCCGGTCTGACCCGTCAAGGGCATGGCTGTGTCCATAATGATTTGCACAGTGGTTTCTACCTGGCCGCGCAAGGCCGGGTTGGCCGACCACAGCAGGCCGACCAGACCGGTGACGTGGGGTCCCGCCATGCTGGTGCCGCTCCAACTGGCATAGCCATTGCCCGGCAGGCTGGAGCGGATGTTCTCGCCAGGGGCCATGACGTCGGGGATATCGTCGGCCGGATAGAGATCCGACGGGCCGCGGCTGCTGAAATAGGTGAGGGTGCCCGGCAGGCTGCCGCCCGCGTGGTTCACCGAACCGGTGGTGAGCACCTGGCGATAATCACCTGGCGAACCCAAGCTTGCGCAGCCGCTCTCCCCGTCATTGCCAGCCGAGACCTCGACCAGGATGCCGGCTGCTTGCAAAGCCGCGATCTCGTCCTCGAACACCGGGTAATCGCCGCCCCAATAGCCCCAGGAGTTGTTGATGGCATCGGGGGCCAGGTCGGGGCGAGGGTTAGCCCCATTCAGGTCCCAGGGGGCTAGGTCCCACTCAAAGCACTCGGTGATGGAGGCGTCATTACCCCACCCCCCATCAGTCAGATTCTTGCAGTGGATGGTCCGGGCGCCAGGGGCCATGCCAATCTGGTTAGCACCGCCGTCGCCGCCGACCATGGTGCCGGTGGTGTGGGTGCCGTGGCCATGCCCATCGCCGGGGACAGTGGGATAGGTGCCGGTGGCGTCCCACCAGTTGTAGTTATGGTCGGCATTGACACCATCCCAGCCCCGATATTGATTGATCAGCGCCGGGTGGTCCCAATCCAGGCCGGTGTCGTTGCCGGCCAGCACGCTGCCGGCCCCATCATAACCCAAAGCCCAGGCGTCGTCGGCGTTGAGGAAGCTGAGGTTTGGCTCAATTGTCAGGATGTGGGCCGGCGGGTTGCGATCTATTATCGGTTCTTCAAGCTGAAATGTGTGGTTGGCAGTGATGCGCGTCACGTCGGAGCGGACGGCGACGTTGGCCAGCGTGGCTGCGTTCCCACCCCGGACCAGGATCTTATTGGCGATGTAAAAAGGCCGGTAGTCTATTCCTTGGTTCTCCAGATTCTGGCGCAAGGCCGCCTGGCTTCGTTCGGCCGTTTGGCGCAAAGTCTCGAATACGAACCGGCCTTTTTCTTCTTTGGTCTTGAGGCTATAAGCGGGGCTGAGGTCCGATTTTTCCGACATCCAGATGAAGAAGTCGGTTTGATCCGCCAGCGTCAGCTCCTCGACGACCAGGGGGTCGATCCTGGTCAGCGTCTCCTGAGGGAGTGTTCGAATTTCGGGCGGGGTAGGGGGGGATATCTCCTTTTCCTCCTCCGGGGTCGGGGTTGGCTCCTGGACCGGTGGCGCTGCCAGCGAAACACCGGCTGAGAGACTTAACAAGAGGGCGCAAACGAACAGCCATGGCAAAAGATATGCGGACTTCATCGACTTCATGGTGACCTCCTTAAGGATCAAGGGCCTTAATTTCTAAACTTATTACGCCCGCGCTCGGCCGACATTAAATTGAAGGGAGATCTCTCGGAAAATGCCGTTCGCATCTAGGGATGCTCACTCCGCCGCTGCGATGAGGAGCGAGGCATCCCTAGATGCCGAAGCGTCGGCCCCGGTTGACAGACTTTCCGAGAGATCTGGAAGGGAGAGGGGAGGTGAAGTCAGTCAATCCAAATACAAAAAGCCCCCGGCCGGGGGCTTGGCTTGGTACTCTGTTGCAACTTCAGGCGTTATTTTAGAACGATCGGCAAGTAGGTTTTATGGTCGCCAATACCTGAGGGCTGGCAGGGATTATACGCTCTTGGCTGGCTGGAGAACAAAGGGGCGGTATCGATCGGGATCCCTATCAGGGCGTAAATGCCCAGATCAGTGATGGTGGTCACCACCTCCTGGGATTCCGTATCCGTGGTGCTCGTGAGCGGCTGCCAGATCGCCCCCCCGAAGTCCCAATGGTAGATGGACAAACTCTCCACGTCAAAGCCCTCGCTAGCCTGCGTGTCATAACGGAGTCTCAAGACGGCTGGCTTGGCCAAACCGGTGACATTGCTCGAGGCGGTGATCTCATACGCCTCGCCGACAATGTCCAGCCCCGAGGGCGGCGGGCCGGGCAGCCCCCAGGGCGAAGCGATCAAGAAATGGACCCCGTCGAGCGTCAGGGAGCCTTCGTCGAGGTGCAGATTGAAATTGCCGTCGTTGGAGAAGAGGGTTTGGGTGAAGTCGGTCGCCTGTTGCAGCCGGTAGTCGGCGTTGAGTTCGACGTATTGCCCGTCGTGACTTCCTATGACCCCCGCGTATCCCGCCAGGGCAGCCGGGATAAACCCCACCTGCACCCGGTGGTCGCCTTCAGCCGCGTCATAGGGGATGGCAGCCGAAGGGCCAATCTGGTCAGGTCCGGTCAGGACATAGCGCAGGTTGTCACCGGGCAGAGCGCGGCTCACCACCAGGCGCAGGCCATCCAAAAGGCCACCGCTGGTGGTCGGCCACAGTCTCAGGTACGGTCCGGCGCCAGCGTCCAGGGTAGTTGGCACCAGCGGGCTGAAATCAAAGTACCCGTCCGACAACACCTGCGCGACCTGCACCGAGTCTGACAGAGTGCCGTCCACAGAGACGATCTGCAGGGAATCAACCGGCCGGGCGCCCAGGATGTTCAGCTTACCTTCGGCATCGTCTGTTAAGCCCTGGTCCATGGCTGTGCCACTCATCTGGGAGAGAGTGATCCAGGCCCCATCACGGTAGGGCACGCCATTGTAGCATACGTATAGGGAGAAGGGGCTGGGATCGTCACCCAGATTATTGAGGGTCACGACCGGGAAGGGCAGGGCCGACGGAACCCGGTCGGGGCCGGCGACAGGGGTGCCCATCACCTCGGTCCGCTGGTCGGGGGTGAGTAGTTGCCAGTGGTCTTGCCCAGAATCGTCGCCGTACAGGCGCAAGAGCGTCTCCCAATCCGCTTCGCCGTTATTGAGTTGATGCTGTTCCGTGCCTTGGCACCAATCCGTCCAGCGCCCCACGTCGGCCAACTCACTGGTGGCGTAGTGGTAATCCATAATGCTGGCGTTAATAGCCTCGGTTTCTGGGGCGCGGTTGTCCAGCCCGGTGCAGGAGGTGGGGACCTGGCCGGCGAGTTGGCCCTCCACCACAGCGTAGCCAAAGTACTCGTCCCACAGGCCCAGACCGTAGTGACCAAACTCGTGAACCAGGGTCTTGTAGCCGTCGGGCTGGCTCCAGTTCCCCTGGTTGGCGGAATGCCCGTCCCAAAAGCGACCGACCCGGATCACGTGGGTCGTTTCCTCATCGGTCAGGCCCCTAACGTGGGCGTGGGGATGCAGCAAGTTCTTGGTCGATATCTGGATATCGGCCTCGGTCCAATGCTGGGCGTTGTCGTAGATGGCCACCTGGCCGAAGGTCATCTGGCCGTCGGTGACGTCGTAGAGGAAATCGGCCGCTTCATCCATGGCCAGGGCCACATCTTGTAGATAGTTGTCCGTCGCATCCCATTCGATGGAGACCAGCAGGTTGAAGAGGACCAGGGTATTTTCCGGAAGGACGCGTAGCAATTGCTCACCGAATGTTTGACTGACGGTGAAGCTCTGGGTATTACCCACTTCGTCCACATTGATATTGGTGAGGTAGATGCGATAGGCCCAGCCGTCGTGCTCGCCGCGGAAGGTGGCTCCTTCGTCCTGCTGGATCAGAGCAACGAGGGAGTCGCCCACGGTCAGGGGGCCGGGGTTAAGCAGGCCGGCCTGGTTGGTAGAACCGATCAACTGGCCATTGTGATAGACCTCAGCGCCGCCGACGGGGGTGCCCCTCTGATCAATCACTCTGACGAACTGGGGCGCCGCCACCCGGAAGGGCGGACTTTTGGCATCCAGCGCGGGCCATTGGATGGGGCCGACGCTGGGCTGCACCCTGATGCGCAAAACGAGGTTGTCATTCTTGATTACCTGGTCTGCGTCAGCGTTCCAGACGAAGGTGTGAGGAGTGCCCTGTGGGGCAGCGGCCAGGTTGATGAGGCCATCGCCGCCGGGGCCGGGCGTGGCCGGGGACCATTGTCCGCCGCCGTTCCGCGAAAATTCGGGAATGATGCGGCTGACCGGCTCCTCTTCGAAGTCAAACAGGGTATAAGTGACAGGAACATTAGTCTGGGTGATGATCTGTGGCGTGGAGAAGAAAAAGGTGTCGTCGATGGCGCCGGGGCGGGGGACGATGGCGTAAGGGGGATTATTGCCCAGGCGAGTCCCGCTCCGCCAGGGGTTCTCGTAGACCTGGTTGACGCCTACATTCCCGACGGCCAGGTCGAGATCGCCATCGCTATCCCAGTCCCCCCAGGCCACGTCAAGGGAAGCATAACAGGTGAAGAGGGAGAACGTCCACGCCATGGTGAGCGTTTCCCCATCGTTCTCGTAGACCTTGCTGACCGGACTACAATAAAGCGGATCGTCATTCCCGACGGCCAGGTCGAGATCACCATCCCCGTCCCAGTCCCCCCAGGCCACACTGGTGGTCCAGTCTGTTTCGCCGGTTGACTCCCAACCGAAACCACGGACGGCATCCAGTCTCAGCGTCCCTTCGTCGTTCTCGTAGACTCGGTTGACCTGCCAGAAATTTCCGACGGCCAGGTCGAGGTCGCCATCGCCATCCCAGTCCCCCCAGGCCAGACTAGTGGTGCGCCTAGCGTCAGCCGAATCCTGTTGCCAGCCAAAATCATTACCGGGGTCCAGTTTCAGCGTCGCTCCATCGTTCTCGTAGACCTGGTTGACATCGTCCTCATAATCAAACCCATTCCCGACGGCCAGGTCGAGATCGCCATCGCCATCCCAGTCCCCCCAGGCTACGCTGCCGGTGCGCCTCGCGTCGGCCGGGTCCTCCTCCCAGCCAAAGCCACTGCCGGGGTCCAGTTTCAGCGCCCCCCCATCGTTCTCGTAGACCTGATTGGGCTCCTCAGCAGGCCCTTCAAAATTACCATTCCCGACGGCCAGGTCGAGGTCGCCATCGCTATCCCAGTCCCCCCAAGCCACGCTAGTGGTGGGCTGCGCATCGGGCGACACCCAGCCGAATTGCTGGGTGGGGTCAGGATTGTCAGGGTCCAGTTTCAGTGTCCCCCCATCGTTCTCGTAGACCCGGTTGACTTCATCACTCCATCCACCATTCCCGACGGCCAAGTCGAGATCACCATCGCCATCCCAGTCTCCCCAGGCCAGGCTGGTGGTGTATCTCGCGTCGGCTGGATCCTCCTCCCAGCCAAATCGCTGTGCGGGGTCAGGATTGTCAGGATCCAGTTTCAGCATCCCCCTGTCGTTCTCGTAGACCTGGTTGACGTCTTTATTTCCGACGGCCAAGTCGAGGTCGCCATCGCTATCCCAGTCCCCCCAGGCTACGCTGTGGGTGCCATGCGCGTCGCTCGCATCCTCCTGCCAACCAAAGCCATTGCCGGAGTCAAGTATCAGCATCTCCCCGTCGTTCTCGTAGACTCGGTTGGCCTGCCAGCGATTGCCGACGGCCAGGTCGAGGTCGCCATCGCTATCCCAGTCCCCCCAGGTCACGTTGCTGGTGCACTGTTCGTCGCTCGCAGCCTCCTGCCAACCAAAGCCACTGCCGGGATCCAGTTTCAGCGTCCCCCCATCGTTCTCGTAGACCTGATTGAGCATATCACCAGGCCCTTCAACATTACCGTTCCCGACAGCCAGGTCGAGATCACCATCGCCATCCCAGTCCCCCCAGGCCACGCTTGTGGTAGATATCTCGTCAGGTGACACCCAGCCGAATTGCTGGGTGGGGTCAGGATTGTCAGGGTCCAGTTTCAGTGTCCCGTCGTCGTTCTCATAAATTTGGTTGACCTCGCCAAGGTCAGACCAACCACCATTTCCGACGGCCAGGTCGAGGTCGCTATCGCCATCCCAGTCCCCCCAGGCCACACTCGTGGTGAATCTCGCGTCGGCTGGATCCTCCTCCCAGCCAAATCGCTGGGTGGGGTCAGGATTGTCAGGATCCAGTTTCAGCATCCCCCCGTCGTTCTCGTAGACCTGGTTGACTTCATCACTCCATCCACCATTTCCGGCGGCCAAGTCCAGGTCGCCATCCCCATCCCAATCTCCCCAGGCTACGCTCTTGGTGTCCTGCGCCTGGGGCGACACCCAGCCGAATTGCTGGGCGGGGTCAGGATTGTAAGGATCCAGCTTCAGCATCCCCCCATCGTTCTCGTAGACCTGGTTGACCTGGGCAGATTCAGTAGTCAGGTAACCACCATTTCCGACGGCCAGGTCGAGGTCGCCATCGCCATCCCAGTCCCCCCATGCTACGCTGGTGGTGCTTTTCGCGTTGACCGGGTCTTCCTCCCAGCCGAAGCCGTTGCCCGGATCCAGTTTCAGTGTCCCCCCATCGTTCTCGTAGACCTGGTTGACTTCATCACTCCATCCACCATTCCCGACGGCCAAGTCGAGATCACCATCGCCATCCCAGTCTCCCCAGGCCAGGCTGGTGGTGTATCTCGCGTCGGCCGGATCCTCCGCCCAGCCAAATCGCTGGGCGGGGTTAGGATTGTCAGGATCCAGTTTCAGCATCCCCCCGTCGTTCTCGTAGACCTGGTTGACGTCTTCATTTCCGACGACCAGGTCGAGGTCGCCATCGCCATCCCAGTCCCCCCAGGCCACGCTAGTGGTGGGCATCATCTCTGTGCCAACCCAGACGAAGTCTGTGCCCAAGTCGGCGCGAACAGTTGGTATGCGACCGCCCAATTTCAGATTGAGCACAAGCACCAGGCAAAGCACGGCCCAGAGGGCGCGTCTTGCAGAACAGGAAAAGTATCGTTGGTT
Source organism: Anaerolineae bacterium (assembly GCA_034412795.1). Taxonomy (GTDB): domain Bacteria; phylum Chloroflexota; class Anaerolineae; order 4572-78; family NAK82; genus JAUVPY01. Next base: position 27,252 of record DAOUMD010000257.1, on the reverse strand, counting down.
CATCTTACCATCCACCCTTAATCACGAGCGGCAGGTAAATGCTGTGCACCTTCGGCACCCACCCCACCCGCCACTCGTGCAACTTGGGCGTCGAATCGGCCGTCTCCGTCCTGGTCAGCGTCGCCCGTAGCTTGAGGCTGGGGCAGCTATCCAGCGGCAAGCTGGCGGATAGCTCGGCGCCATCGCTTACATTGGCCAGGAGGACATCATCGTTTAGGTCGAGCACATCTACCGTGAGGCCGGCGCTCAATGGGGTTGTCGCGCTGAAATGAAGCGTGCCCCAGCCGGCCGCCCCCGTCGGGGTGATGGGAACGGAGGTGACTGTGCCGTAGGTGGCGGCGCTGCTCAGAATAATGGTTTGGCCCGGACCCCACTGGGTGTTGCTCAGGTCCGAGATGCCCGTCAGGCTCCATTCCTGGAAGGTGTCGCGCCAGGTGGGGGTCGTGGCCAGGGCGTAGATGCGGAAGCGCTTGACCCCCAGGCTCAGATAGTCCTCTCTTTCGTCGAAGTCGTTACTGTCAAGCAGGCTGCCGCCCAGGACATCCCAGGCCTCCCTGAGCGGGTCCCAGCCGACGATGGTCAAGGTGCGAGGGTCGGCCCCGCCAGGCAGTGGTTCCTGGAAGCGCAGATTGAGGGTCATGAACTTCTCGCTCTGAGTGAGCGAGTGAGAAGGGCGCAGGTTGTAGGTGTTGCTGGCAAAGCGATAGCCGATGGACAAGGGGCCGGGCGGGACGTTAGTGGACATAGCCAGGACATAGGCTTTGGAGAAAGAAAGAGTGTGGGTATGCGGCATTCGCAACTCAAAGTCACCGCCATCGACCATGAGCGTTTCACCCTCAACAGTCGCCGATATGTAGGCTCTCTGGAAGTTGATGTCGCCGGTACTCATCACTTGGCTGCCGACGGTGGTGGTGATGCTCATGGCATCGTCGCCGTCGTCTCCGATGTCCATCTCTGGCGCAAAGCCGATGGCAGTGGCCACGTAAGTGGTGCCGGAGAGGGCCATGGCATAGGAGTCTTCGTGGTTTGCTGGCCCGGTTCCAGGATCAACGTTGAGGAAGATCGAGCTCCCGGTTGGGGCCGCCCTGTCTACGGAAACAAAAACCTCACTGCCGTCCGAGCCTGGTATGGCGTAGACAAACGCCCCGGCTACCGGGTTCGATGATAGGAGGCTACCTGGCTCCAATCGACCCGAATCTGAGAAAACCGGTGGTCCGGCCAGGGCCGGGGCGGGAGAGATTGGCGTTGTAATAGGTTTGGTGATAGAATTTCCCAGGATGAAGAAGCTTAGCCATGTTAACACCATCGTCAGGCCGGTCACCTGACAAAGGCGACGCAGGCGTTTGCCCGGGCTCGGTCGTAATCTCATTTTTTTTCACCTCCTGAAAAGTTCCCTGGTTTCATCCTATGAGTGAACAGCAAGGCCAGCAGTTGATTGACGCCTTCTTCAGAGCGCTAGAGTCGAAGCAACTGGAGCAATGTCAGGAACTGCTCCAAGCGTTGGAAGAAGTGGCCGGACACGAGCCGACTTATCAAAGTTGGTGTACTTACTTCACTGGCATTTTGGTTAATGAACTCCACCGCGATTGGGCCGAAGGCGAGCGCCTTTTCAGATCGTTACTTGAGACCAATCTGGAACCGTCTCTGCGTGGGCGTGTCCTGCTTGCCTTAGGCGTTACCTATCGCCATCAGGGTCGCTGGCCTGAGGCGATCAAAGTCTATGAGCAATGTTTAACCGTTTTCAACCGGCCAGACCAGGCGCTCGACCGGGCAAAGGTCTGGAAGAATATGGCCATCGTCTTGGAGATAGGATTCAGCCAGGGTGAATTTGGTAACGATGCCTTGCAACAAGCCATCAAGTATTGCCAGCTTGTGCTGGAAACTCTCCAGGCCCCAGAAAATCCAAGCCGTGAGACACGCTGGCTGGAGGCCACCACGTGGAACACGCTGGGCGTCGTTTATCGTGATCTGGGTGATTGGTCCCAGGCTACGCGTTGCTACGAACAGCGCATCGCCCTGGCCCAAGACTTAGATAACCGCTATGGCGTTGGTGCTGCCAGCCACAACTTGGGCGAGGTCTTGCAACGCCAAGGGCCGGCGAGGTGGCCGGAAGCTCAGCGTGTCTATCTGAAAGCCCGTGAAATCTACCGTGAATTCGGCGATAGTTACAACGAGATTGACCTGCTGGCCGACCTCGGTTCTCTGCACGACGAGACGGGCGAACTGGATATGGCCCTCGGCTACTACGAAGAGGCCTTGGCTCTGGCCGAATCCATCCGGGTTCGGCTGACGGCACCCACCACCCAGGCTGACTACCGGGCGACGATCGAGTCTCTTTACACTGCACCCCTTTCATTACACCTGCGGCAGGGCGACCCCGCCCGTGCCTTCACCGCCGCCGAGCGGGCCCGTTCTCGCGTCCTGGCCGACTTACTAGCCGGTCAAGCGGCGCGCCCTCACGCCCAGATTCCGGCTCATTTGCTGGAGCAGCGGGCTGCACTGCGCCACATGCTGGACCGGGCTTACGCTGCCGAGAAAGCGCCGGCCAACCTACCCCATCTAGAGGAAGCGCTGGCCAACGTCGACCGACAGATCGAGTTGCTGGACCCGGCCTACGCTGGGCTTGGAACCGTCGCCTCTCTGACGGCCGAAGAGGTGCGCGAACGGCTCCCGTCTGACTCAACTCTACTGGCTTACGCCAGGGACGCCGACGACCGGCTCTGGACCCTGGTGGTGACCGCCGCTGGCGTGCGAGCGGAGCCGGTCAAAAACGTGTCGGCCCGCTGGCTGCGGGAGTATCTGGCCGATCACCTCGACGGCGTCCGGCGCGGCAGCCTGGTACCCGACGATAGTACGGGCCACCTCGTGCCGCCCCAACTGTTTCCGTCTTTGTACCAGGCCCTGATCGCGCCTGTCCTGGATACGTTGGATGCCGCCCGGACGGTCTACATTGTGCCCTTCGGCGCGCTACATTATCTGCCCCTGGGGGCGCTGATCCCGGATCTGAGCGCCTCGCCGCCGCTTCTGGCGGCGGGACGGCGCGTGGTCTACGCCCCCAGCGCCACTATTTTGTTAAAGTACTGCCACGCCCGTCCCCCTTCATCCCAGGAGGGTCTACTGGCGGTCGCCCCGGGCGATGAGGCCCCCCAGGGGTTGCGGTTTAACCTCGGCGCGGCGGAGACCATCGCCCGGCGTGCGGGTGGCCGATCCCTGACCGGCCCCCACGCCACCCGCCAGTCGTTTTTAGATCAGGCAGGTGGCTGCCGGGTCCTGTGTTTTCTGGGCCACGCGTTCTTCGATCAGCGCCACCCCATGTCGTCACGCCTGAAGCTGGCCGACGGCAGCCTGCACGCCAGCGAAATCCTGCGCGAGCTGCGCCTGGCCGCCGACCTGGTCATCCTCTCCGCCTGCGAGACGGGCCGCAGCCACGTGCTGCGCGGCGACGAGATCCTGGGCCTGAGCCGGGCCATGCTCTACGCCGGCACCCCCTCGCTGCTGGTGACACTGTGGCCCGTGCACGAGATTCCCACCCGGCTCCTGGTGGAAAGACTGGCCGAAGACCTCCCGTTGGCTGACACCGCTGACGCCCGCTTCGATCCGGCCCTGACCCTGGCCGCAGCTCAGCGCTGGCTGCGCACCCTCTCCTGCGCCGCAGCAGAGAGGCTGCTGACCAACTGGATCGAGTTATCTGCCGCCGAGGCCGAGGCGCATCTTAGCGCCCTGTGGCACATGACTCACCCGGGCCAAACGCCCCAGGCTGAGAGCCAACTCTTCGCCCATCCCTTTTTCTGGTCGCCCTACATCTTGATTGGCGAAGGACAAACGGAAAGTGCGAACAGCCAGGAAGCGTGACGGTAGACCAAGGACGAAAGACGGCTTCCCAATCTACCAGTTTACTAACCTCCCAGCCTTCCATCACTCGGGCAACACCACCGTCAGACTCATAGAATCCAACTGGTCGCAGGGTAGCCCAGCGAAAGAAACCTTGCCCAGGGCGTCGGTTTCCTGGGTATGAGCGGTGTCATCCCACAACAGGGTAACCTGTGCTCCCGAAAAATCTCCAAAGCGATTTTTTAAGGTTAGAGCTGCGTCAACACGGCACAGCTCTTTGCCAGCCGATGCTGGCTCGGATACAACGTTTAGCTTGATCTCGAAATCCGCGCCGGTGGGGGCGACGTTTAAGCTCCGCCGGGCGGGTGCAGGCTCCGTAGCCTCATCGGTCATCAGGCCGACCAGGGCGGGCGTCGCCGCTGGCCCCCTCCCCAGGTCTGATAGCGAAAGCCATACTTGACGCCAATGCCCTGTCTCCTGCTCAAGCCAGGCCCGGCCATGATCCAGTGCTATCTGGTGCCAACTGGGGTCGGGCGCAGGAGTTGGGTCCAGTTCAGGTGCCGCCAGGATTTGCCCAATAGCCTCCGCTACCTGTGACCGCCCTCCGATTTGCCGTAGCTGGGCCAGGGACTTGCGTTGGCCCTGGGCTCGGAACTCCAGGTAGTAGGCAGCCTCACACCTGTCGCAAGTCTCGATATGGAAGGCCACCTCTGGGTAGGTCTGTTCGGCGGCCTGGTCGTCCAGTTCCAACCGAACGTAGTCGGCCAAATTCGCCTGACAGGTTTGGCAGTCAACGCGGTTGGAGGGTGTTAACGATTTCGAGTTCATCATTAACGATGCCTTTCGTCAGGGTGGAGTATCACCCTTAAGTACTATACGCTTCGGGGCCGGTAACATTAAACTAAACGTCATCCCACACTTCTTACTTTCCACTCTCGCCCCGCCTCACTATCACCTCCCCGGGTGATAAGACCTTCCAAAAGCAATTCTACGATCGGGTCAACCTCTTGCACCTGTTTCTTGGCGTTCCTGCGGTGAACCCGCACACTGTTTTCAGTAGTCCCCACCGCCTGGGCAATCTCTGCGTCCATTGTGACCCCAGTCTTCGACGAAATACCCTCCGGAGGAGTCAGGCCGGTAACTTCTAGGGCCAGCCAGAACCGGGGGCGCGCAGCGAGTGTATAGAGCATAACCTGCCGGGATTTTGGTGTCAGATGGCCCTGAACGATTTCCAAGAGCCTGGCCAGGTCAATCTGTAATTGCAGCAATGTCTTTGACAACGTTTCGTTTCCCTCTGCCGATGTTTGCGGGAGAGGGTCAGATGACAAGGCGTAGGCCACATCCTCCAGGGATATTAAGTAGGCCGATTCACGGCCGTCTTTTCTTAGCCGCGTAATCAATTGGTTGCGGGCGATCCGTTTGGCAAATGCGTAAAACGGACTGCCAAAATCGTAGATGTTGGTCAAAGTGTCCTGAGCACAAGCCACCAGGGCGACGATGTCCCCCGTCTCTTCCAGAGTACGCCCATCGTACATCTTATCCAGTAACCTGAATATCTTGAACAATGCCTCCTGCAAAGCGTCCGCCTTCAATTCCTCGGGTTGGCAGGGGTAATACTTGACGGCCTTCTCCATTTGGATACGAAGCAGTTCCCACTCCTTTTCATCCCTTTGTTTCAGCCCGGCAACTGTCGCGCCCCATTCGTCGAGATGTTGGGCAACCCGGTCCGCACGCTCGGTCACGGCGGTGGCTTCCTGGCTAGGCAGGGGATTCTCCGGGGGAATAGGTCCTCCCTTCTTCAACCACCAGACCAGCGTGAAGAAGTGGATCTGATTAGAGGTTGGCCGAAAATCTCCCGCGTTTGTCTTCTGAACTGCGGAAACCTGGCGACAGATTGTTTCAAGGTCCAGTGCAGTGGTGGCAGAATCAGACATAAAAACAAGCCTCTTGTTCGAGGAGTTGGCCAATCATTCGTGTCAAGCTAAGACTGCTGTTGAAATTTAATGTCATAGCAGACCAGGCGTAATATAAGTAGAGTGATACCAACAGAGTGCTTACTTTGGTCCACAGACAGACCAAGAGCAAAAGGAGATGCATCATGAACTTGATACTACGAGTGGCTTGCAGCCGAAGCAATTCTAGTTGTGCTGAAGAAGCCCGGCAACTGCTAAAAGCTACGCCAGGATACTGCACCTCGCTTATCCAACGTATCGCCACGAGTAACGGCAACAGGCAGCGAGCTGAGGCAGCTCGGGAACTGATAGAAACCTTACCGGAGAATTACGCTGTGTTAGGATCCTCCTCGCTCCTTATGCGGCGCATTGCTGCCAGTAATGGGGACGGGGTCTGCTTCAGGGCTACAATTAGTGGAAACCCGTTCATAGTTCACCTTAAGGGCCATTTACCCCGTCGGGGGCTTGAAATTCACCTCGATCGACAAAACTAATCTGATGTGAGGGAATATCTGGCTTGCCAGAACCTGAATAACTTCTACGCTAGGCCAGCGGACCACAACAAACGCCACCCTTAGAGTGCGCACGGGCGACTCGTTGGGTGGCGTTTGTTGTGGTTGAGGTACTGGTCGGGTTGGCTAAAGCGAGTGCTGCAGCGGATGGAAGATGACTATCAGGTTCGAGATCGTATTTGAAGTGCTCACCGATTCAGTCACGAGTGCTATGCCGCACTTTAGTTAAGGTACGCCAAAAATCCCTCGCTTGAGGCACACTCAAGGATACTATCAGCTTACCATTCTTTTCTACGGATTGTCAAGGTATATTTACTAATGTTTCTAAACTTTCGCACATTAAAAAGGGCAGTTGAGCCGATTCTATAGCCCAGCGGCAAGGGACGAAGTCCCTTCATCACCTCAGCAGGCTTCACAAGCTTCACAACCTCGACCTCAAAATGGTCATCCTCAACCCTGACTGCCTGAAAGTTAAGCCTTCCTGGGGAAAACCGTTTGACAACCCCCCTTTCTTGAACTAGAATCCATACACATCAAGAAGATAATTTCTTATCCGGTGAGAAAAAAAGAGGTAATATCGCAATGATGACCAGCGCCGAGATTCGACAGGCCTTTTTAGATTATTTCGAGAAACAAGGCCACACCGTGGTGGCCAGCTCCTCTCTCGTGCCGGGCAACGACCCGACGTTGCTTTTCACCAACGCCGGGATGGTGCAGTTCAAGGACGTGTTTCTGGGCCTGGAGAAGCGCGATTACAAGCGAGCAACTACCTCGCAAAAATGCATGCGAGTTTCGGGTAAGCACAACGATCTGGAGAACGTGGGACCTTCGCCGCGCCACCACACCTTCTTCGAGATGCTGGGCAACTTCTCCTTCGGCGATTATTTCAAAAAGGATGCCATTCGCTTCGCCTACGAGTGTCTGACCCAGACCTACGGGATGGACCCGGAGCGACTGTACTACACCGTCCACACGGAGGATGACGAGGCATACGGTTACTGGGTGGACGATGTGGGGGTAGAACCTGAGCGTGTCTATCGCATGGGGGACAAGACCAACTTCTGGATGATGGGTGACACCGGTCCCTGTGGCCCGACCAGCGAATTGCACTACGACTGGGGAGCCGAATTTTGCACCTGCGGAGAGCCTGATTGCAGTGTGTTTCTTGACAACGGCTGCGACCGGTGGTTGGAAGTCTGGAACCTGGTCTTTATGCAGTTCAACCAAGCCGCCGACGGGGCACGCACTTCCTTGCCCAGGCCGGGTGTGGACACCGGCTTGGGGCTGGAGCGTGTCGTGTCGGTGGTGCAAAACAAGCGCACCAACTACGAAACCGATCTCTTTACCCCGATTATGGACCACGTGCAGGAGCTATTGGGTCACAGCGACGCGGAACGAGAAAAGCATCTGGTGTCTTACCGCGTCATTGCCGACCACGGGCGGGCGGTCACCTTTATGGTCGGCGACGGGGTGATGCCGGGCAACGAGGGGCGACGTTACGTGTTGCGCCTCATCCTGCGCCGGGGGGCTCGCCATGGACGGATGGCCGGATTTACCGAGCCCTTCCTGGCCGACGTTGCCAAAGTCGTCATCCGGGAGATGGGCGAGCACTATACTGAACTCAAGGCGCGCCAGGAATTCATCCTGAATGTCATCACCCAGGAGGAGGAGCGTTTCTATCAGACCTACGAGTATGGATTGAGCCTTCTGACCGCTCTCATGGACGATCTGAAAGACCAAGGTAAGACGGCTATCAGTGGTGCTGACGCGTTCAAGCTACACGCCACTTATGGCTTTCCCTTCGAACTGACGCAGGATATCGCCCAGGAAGATGGGTTCCTGGTGGACGAAGCCGGTTTCCACGAAGCGATGGCTGAGCACGAAAAGGTCTCGGCTTCGGATCAGTTCAAACTGACCGGCGAAGAGACGCTGACTTTTTACGCCGGCCTGTTGGAACACCTAAAATCCAATGGCCAGGTCGGTGCCGAGGGGGTGGGAAATGATCCCTATTATGACACGCAGATGGAAAGCCGCCTGGTCGCCATCATCCGCGACGGGCAGACTGTCAAGCAGGCGCGTGAAGGAGAACAGGTCGAACTGGTGCTGGCCGCTACCCCCTTCTACGTGGAGGCAGGTGGGCAGGTCAGTGACCTCGGTTCCATCATTCACCATGAGGATCCCGACTCGCCGCCGGATTGGGAGTTTCGGGTAACCGACACTCGCATGCCGGTGCCCGGGCTCATCGTCCACGTGGGGCAGATGACGGCCGGGACGGCGTCCCAGGGGGACTCGATCTGGGCCGTCGTGGACGATAATCGACGTTGGGACATTATGCGCAACCACACCGCCACCCACCTGCTCCACCGTGAATTGCGTCACATCTTGGGTGAACACGTCCAGCAGGCTGGTTCACTGGTTGCGCCCGACCGGTTGCGCTTCGACTTCACCCATCCAACCATAGTCACGCAAGAGGAGTTGCGGGCTATCGAGGGTCTGGTCAACGACGCAATCCTGGCCAATTACCCCGTGCAGCCTGAGTTTCACACCTATAAAGAGGCGGTTGCGGCCGGCGCGATGGCGCTCTTTGGCGAGAAATACGGCGACCAGGTGCGTGTCATCAAAATCGGCGACGCCGAGGGTCTCTTCAGCCAGGAGCTGTGCGGCGGTACTCACGTGAACTATACCGGTGACATTGGCTTCTTCCACATCGTGTCGGAGGGGAGTGTGGCGGCCGGTGTACGGCGTATTGAGGCGGTGACCGGGCGTGGCGCTGTCCGGTTGGCCCAGGAACGTATGTCCGTGCTCGACGCAACCGCGGCCTTCCTGGGCTGCGCTCCCGCTGAAGTCGATCGAAAAGTCCTGAGCCTGATGGGAGAGTTCCAGGCCCTGGCAAAGAAGGTTGAGAAGTTGCAGCGGGAACTGGCCCGCCAGGACTTTGAACAGTTGCTGGGCAGGGTACAAGATGTCAAGGGTGTCAACGTGTTGTCGGCCCAGGTAGACGCGGCCAACGTTGCGACGCTGCGCGAGATGGGGGATTGGTTCCGCGACCGGTTGGGCTCAGGTGTCATTGTGTTGGGAGCGGTTCTGTCCGGCAAACCCAGTTTCATCGCTGCCGTCACCCCTGATCTGGTGGAGCAAGGGTTGCACGCAGGTACTTTGGTGAAAGCAGTCGCCCAGGAAGTTGGTGGTGGCGGTGGTGGCAGACCGACTATGGCCCAGGCTGGTGGGCGCGACCCGTCGCGTATGGCCGAAGCGCTGAGTCACGTGCCCGGTCTGGTGGAGCAATCGCTGAGAAGTTGATAGAATCGACACTCAATTTGACATAACTTCTCAAAATCAAGCGCCCCTGCCATCGCAGGGGCTTTTTATCGACTGTTTCGTTTATAACCAATCTGTAACTGTAACCAATCTGTAACTGTAACCAATCTGTAGCTGTAACCAATCTGTGACTGTAACCAATCTGTAACCACGCATTTTGGCAAAATGCTTTAAAATGGTGGTGGTTAAGAGAGACGCAACGGTGATATACTTGTGCCTTCAGGCCTTGTCCAACACTTTGGTATTTAGGAGGACTACAAAATGAAATACAAGATGATGTCCATCATTGTGCTGCTGACACTAGTGTCCATCTGGTTGGTGGGTTGTGGTCGCAAGGGTGCTACCGAGACGCCGCCGCCACCAACCGTGACCAAGTCTGCTCTGCCCACATCAACAGAGGAACCAGTGGAATTTGTAACTGGCGCTCCCAATACACCCACTGCTACGCTCATGCCCACTTCCGAACCCCCCACCGCTACACCCACACCACCTCCGGCCCCGACGGATACCCCGGTTCCGGAAACGAAGCCCGAACCTGCGGTGCTAGGGGGTTTGATCGTCTTCCCGGTCTTCGACGCGGAGGCCGGGACGTATAACATATATTCCGCCAAACCCGATGGCAGCGACCGGATGCTGGTGGCCTCGGAAGCCAGCCAGCCGACCCTAAACTCCAGCGGAGAACGCATCGCTTTCCGTTCGTGGGCCCAGAATCGGGGACTCATCGAGCGTGGGATCGAAGGTGGCAAGGAATGGACATTTAATTCCTTTGTCGAAGCTGCCAGACCTGTCTTTTCTCCTGACGACCAAAGCTTCCTCTTCCAGTCGCGCGAGGGGGGTGAAGAATTCGCCATCTATCACACGATTGGCACGGAGTATGAGGTGCTGCGTCGCGAGGCTTTTCCTGTCCAGGGCGAGGCGCCGGCCTGGACATCCGATGGCGAGGGCTTAGTTTACAAAGGATGTTTGGGCGACAACTGTGGCTTATTCAGTATCAACCTTGATGGCAGCTCGCCCCAACAACTCACGGATAACCTGAGTGATATCAATGCGGACGTCTCTCCCGATGGAAAAACCGTTGTATTTATGTCTGAGGGGAGAGATAATTGGGACATTTACAGTATGGGTATTGACGGCTCTGGGCGCGAACAGTTGACTAATGACCCTGCTGCTGATGGCCTGCCTACGTGGTCGCCGGATGGCAAAAGGATCGCTTTTGTCTCCGAGCGGAGTGGTGAGTGGGCGGTTTGGGTTATGAACGCAGACGGTAGCGATCAGCGCCTTCTCTTCGAGCTAGGTGGCTCCATAGACGGTGTGGTCCAGGTTGATGTCCAAAACTCGAACGGCTGGGTTGAGGAGAGCATGGACTGGGCGCCGTAAACTGTCACTCGAAGTAAACCAAGAGTACGTAGATGCTGTTCTTTCCTCTTCCTATTCAAGAAGCCCCTGCCACCGCAGGGGCTTCGTTGTATAGGGACACATCGCCCGCCGGGCAGCTCGATTGCGGGGGCAGTATCGGCTCCGCCCTGCCGATGCAATGCAGGTCGCTACAGCTCTGCTACTGGGTGCGACTGCATGGGTGACCAACGATCAGAGATTGAACCGCTTGATGCCCACACTCGATGTTGTCATTCTCAACGACCTTGTCCCTTTGAAAAGTTGATGCTGAAGCACGACCACAGCCATACAGTTCTCCAGGTCGTGCTTTATGGTTCCATAGCCCGGCATGAACGAAGACCTGGCTCCGATTGGATCTGACGCGTTGCTATTCTCTTCAGCCCTCGGCCGAAGGCTGCCCTCTGACCACCGAAAGCTCATCCCTTCGGAACTGGGTATTGTACAAATCGGCGTACAGCCCCCCCCTGGTCAGCAGCTCGGCGTGCGTACCCTGTTCTACCAGCCGGCCGTTATCCATCACCAGTATGACGTCGGCGGCCAGGATGGTACTCAGCCGGTGGGCGATGACCAGGCTGGTACGGTTCTGCATTACCCGCTCCAGAGCGGCCTGGATGAGTGCCTCGCTCTGTGAATCGAGAGCAGAGGTTGCTTCGTCCAGCACCAAGATGCACGGGTCCTTGAGGATAACTCGGGCAATAGCCACCCGCTGTTTCTCGCCGCCGCTCAACCGGTAGCCTCGTTCGCCGACCACTGTTTCGTAGCCGTCCGGTAGGGCCGCGATGAAATCGTGGATATTGGCGGCGCGACAGGCGGCTTCGATTTCTGCCTGGGTGGCGTCTGGCTTGGCATACAGCAAGTTGGCGCGGATCGTGTCGTGGAACAGATATGTCTCCTGGGTGACCATGCCAATCTGCTGTGCCAGCGAAGCCATCTTTACCTGGCTCAGATCGTGACCGTCGAGGATGATGCTCCCTTCGGTCGGATCATATAGGCGCGGGAGCAGATAAGTGACGGTCGTTTTGCCCGCTCCGCTGGGGCCAACCAACGCCGCCAACTGACCGGGCCTGATCTCGAAGCTCACCTTTCGCACTGCCCATTGACGGTCGGCGGCGCGGGTCAGTGCAAAGAGACTCCGGTCATCTTCCGAGGAGCCGCCGTTTTGGCCATTCTTGCCGTCTTCAGAGACAGCGCTGGTGGTCACGCCGGGCAAGAAGGCCCCGGCTTCGTCGGCGGCCAGGTAGCTGAAGGAGACTTCCTCAAACCGGACGTGTCCTTCCACCCGGTCAAGAGTGACCGTGTCGGGTGCGTCCTCAATCTCCACCGGCAGGTCCAATATCTCGAACACGCGCTCGAAGCTAACCAGCGACTGGGCAAATTCGACCGGCGCATTGCTCAGCGAGGCCATCGGCCCGTACAGTTGGGCCAGGTAAGCGGTGAAGGCGACGATGGTGCCGATGGTGAAGACTCCTGTGATAACCATATACCCCCCTGCCCAAAAGACCAGCGCCGTGCCGATGGCGCTGGCCAAACTTAGGCTGAGGAAAAACCAGCGTCCTACAACGGCGCGCCGAACGCCGATGTCTTGTACCTCCCTGCTGAGCCGGGTGAATTTGGCCACTTCGTCTGCCTGGCGGCCGAAGAGCTTCGTTAGCAACGCGCCGCTCACATTGAGGGTTTCATTCATCATCGCGTTCATGGCTGCGTTTCTGTCCAATGCTTCGCGCACAATCTGACGCAGCACGCGTCCCACCCGCCGAGCTGGCAGAACAAAGAGGGGAAAGATAATAACGCTCAAAAGGGTCAGCCGCCATTCTAATGAGAACATGATAGCCAGTGTCGTGACCAGAGCCACGATGTTGGTGATGATATCGATGAAGGTGCCAGTCACAGCCCGCTGGGCGCCAACTACATCGTTGTTTAGGCGGCTCATCAACTCGCCGGTCTTGGTGTGAGTGAAAAAGCGCAGACTCATGCGTTGCATATGAGTGTAGAGCGCCTGACGCAAGTTTGCGATAAGCCCCTCGCCGATGTTCGCGCCAAGGTAGCGTTGACCAACGCCAATCAACCCGCTGAGCAGGGGAACCACAATCATTCCCAGCGCCAAACGATTGAGGAGGGCCACATTCCCCTCAGGCAACGCGACGTCAATCAATTCACGGATGAGCAACGGCGGGATCAGGCCTAGCAGAGACACTACCAAGATAGCGGCCAGCATAAGCAGGGCTTGCCCCCAATAAGGCCGCGCCGTCCAAATCACCCGTAAGAGCAAAGCACGGTTAACATGCGGTTGATCCTTCTTCTCATCGTATCGAATGTATGACCACCATCCACCACCATGAAACATTGTTGTCCTCCTACACCCTGATCATTCACGCCACCACATCGCACACCGGGAACCTGGGGGTCAGCAAAATGAAGTACTTCACAATTCAGAAATAGATTTGACAAATCAGCCGTTTAGGTGTATACTCTGTGACCATGAAAAGTTATACAATTTGATAGGTTCTGGCATTGACCGGCTGGCAGACTCCCCCCAGCTCGTCAGTCGGTCTTCCTGCCTCCTTGTTAGAGAAGGGTGTCGGTTCCCCCCACCGACACCCTTCTCACTTTGTAAGTTCGTGGTCGTTGTCCCCAGGTTTTCAGTGTTTCCTCACATGGCCTCAGGTGCCGATACGCCTATAAGATGTAAGGTATTGGCCAGGACAGTTTTGGCAGCCAACACCAATTTGAGACGAGCCTTGCTCAACTCAGCGTGGGCCGGATCATTTGAAACCACGCGGCACTCCTTGTAAAATGAATGGAAGGCTGAGGCCAACCTCTGGGCATATTGGGTGAGGTGGTGCGGAGCCAAAGTGTCGGCACACAGGGTCACAATTTCAGGCAGACGGATCATATGTCGGATAAGATTCTGCTCAGCCGGGTGCGTCAACAGGCTCACGTCTGCCCCTTCTAACGACACGCCCTGCTCTTGAGCATAGCGGAAGATGCTGGCGATACGGGCGTGGCCGTATTGCACGTAGTAGACCGGGTTTTCGCTGGACTGCTGAACGGCTAAGGTCAAGTCGAGTTCCATTTGGCTGTCGGCTGACCGGGTGAGGAGCATAAAACGAGTTGCGTCAGCACCAATCTCCTCGATCACCTCGCGCAGGGTGATCATTTCACCGGTGCGCTTGCCCATACGCACCAACTTCCCACCGCGCTTGAGGGTGACGAGCTGGTAGAGGATGATCGTTATCCGGTCGGGATTCAGGCCCAGGGCGCGGGTGACCGCCTTCATACGCAGCACGTGACCGTGATGGTCGGCACCCCACACGTAAATGGCCCAGTCGAAGTCTCGCCTGACCAGTTTATCCCACACGTAGGCGATATCAGAGGCCAGGTATGTTGGCCGACCGTCGGAACGGACGACGACGTTTTCCTTGTCCTCTTGATTTTCTTGTCCCTGATCGTTGTCTGTACTTGTCTCGTTTTCTCGATCACTCTTAAACCATATGGCGCCTTCCCGGTGGGTCAGCCAGCCATCGGCACTAAGCTGGTTAAATACGGCCCCATACGCGCCGTCATCGTATAGGCTTTGCTCTGACTTCCACTCGTCAAAATAGATGCCCAGTGCCTCCGCATCGGCCTTGATTCCAGCCAACATGCGCTTGAGGCCCTCGGCCTTCAGAGCCTTGAGTGCCTCGTCTCGGTCCATGCTCACGAACTGATCGCCAAACTTGTTGGCGATGGCCTCTCCCATCTCGACCAGATAATGAGCAGGATAGCCGTCCTCGGGCATAGACTCGTCGAGGCCCAAGGCTTGGGCATAGCGAGCGTAGAGGCTGGCGGCAAAGATGTCCATTTGATTGCCGGTGTCGTTCACATAGTACTCGCGCTGAACTTGCCAGCCGGCGGCGGCCAGCACATTGGCCAGAGTGTCTCCTATTACGGCGTTGCGTCCAGAGCCAAAGGGTAGTGGACCGGTTGGATTGGCGCTGATATACTCCACCTGAACCTGCCGGCTCTGGCCTATATCTACATGGCCAAACTGGTCTCCCTGTTCAAAAATAGTCTCTACTTGCCCCGCCAGCCATACGTCCGAGAGGCTGATGTTGATAAAGCCGGGGTGGGCTATCTCTACTGAGCCAATGTAGTCCGGGTATTCCATACGGGCGACTACCTTCTCTGCGATCTGGACCGGAGCCATACGAGCCAATCGAGCCATGCTCATGCAAACAGGAGTGGCGTAGTCACCGTGGCTCTCATCTTTGGGTCGTTCCAATACCACCTCAGATAAGTCGAACTTGGGCAAGTCGCCCTTCTTCTGTGCCTTCTTGATAGCACGTTCGATAAGTTGAATGATGTCGTCGCGGATCATCTATCTCCCTTTCATCTCCAGCCAATTCTTTCCTACCTCTACATCTACTTTCAAGGGCACGGAAAGCTCGAAAGCCCCACTCATTACCTCCCGCACCAGCGGGACTACGGTCTCCACTTCGTCGTCGGGGGCTTCCAGCACCAACTCGTCGTGCACTTGCAACAGCATACGGGCGCGCAGGCCTCGCTCACGTAGTGCCTGATGCAAATGGATCATGGCAATCTTGATGATGTCGGCAGCGGTGCCCTGGATGGGCATATTAATGGCCTCACGCTCGGCACGACCGCGCTCAGGCCCGCGCATTGTGGTCAGGTTGGGGAAGTATCGCCGTCGGCCCAGCAAGGTCTCGACGTAGCCCTGCTCGGCTGCTTGGTCCTTAGTGTGCTGGATATACTCGCGCACGCCCGGATATTTCTCGAAGTAGGTCTTGATGAATTGGGTCGCTTCCTCGCGGCTCATCCCCGTCTGCTGGGCCAGCCCGAAGGCCGACTGGCCGTAGCTGAGCCCGAAGTTCACACTCTTGGCGATGCGGCGCTGGTCTTTGGTGATCTCATCCAGGGGAACCCCCAGCACAGCGGCAGCCGTGGCAGCGTGGATGTCCTCTCCACGTTCAAAGGCGCCTAACAGACCTGGGTCCTGAGCGATGTGGGCCATCACCCGCAGTTCCACCTGCGAGTAGTCGGCGGCGACTAGCTTCCAGCCTTCGTCGGCTACGAAGGCGCGCCGCACAGCGCGTCCCAGTTCGGTGCGGATAGGGATGTTTTGCAAGTTAGGATTGCTGCTGGAGATGCGCCCGGTGACTGCTCCCGTCTGGTTGAACGAAGTATGAATCCGGCCGGTGCGCGGGTTGACTAACTGCGGCAAGGCGTCTACGTACGTGCTCTTAAGTTTGGTCAACTGGCGCTGCTCCAGGATCAAGTCAATGACCTCGTGTTGGCCACGCAGTCCCTCCAGCACGCTGGCGGCGGTGGAGTAGTGACCACTTTTTGTCTTTTTCAGATTATCTGTGGGCAAAGCTAATTTGATGAACAGAGCGTCGGAGAGTTGTTGGGTGGAGTTGACGTTGAAGTTGTAGCCAACCAAATCTTGTATCTCTCGCTCAATGTCGCGCAGGCGTTCGTTCAAATGCTCCGACATCTCACGCAACACCACCGCATCAAGCCGAATACCGGTCCGCTCCATGTCGGTCAACACCGGCACTAACGGCATCTCCACATCGTTGAAGAGGGACCACAATCCCCGGTCCTTCAACTCCTGTGTCAGATCCTCTACCAGCCGTGTGGTCATGTCCACATCGGCGCAGGCGTAAGGAGCAGCTTGCTCAACCGGCACCTGGGCCATCGTGATCTGATTCTTGCCCGTCCCAATCAATTTGGTGATCTCGGTCATCTCGATGCCCAACCGGGTCCAGGCCAGGTTTTTCAACCCATGGCTGGCCGCCTGGGATGGATTGATGAGCCAGGAGGCGATCATTGTATCAAAGAGGGGACCACGCGTCTCCAGCCCATGCTGGGCCAGCACAGTCACATCGTATTTGGCATTATGAGCGATCTTTTCCAGCTTTTTGTCTTCAAATAACGGTTTGATATTTGATATTGGCGATTTGATATTTGATATTGGTATGTAATATCCCTTTCCGGGCGCGTCGGTGAGGGCGATGCCCACCAGGTCGGCGGTGATGGCGTCAGTGCTGGTGGTCTCCACGTCGAAGGTGAGGCGTTTGGCTCCCTTAAGTTGCTCGACCATCTCGGCCAGAGCGTCGGGCGTGGCGACGATATGACTGTCGGTTTCGGAAGTGAGGCCCGGGGCGGCTTCTGTCGATTCCTTCTCGGGAAACATAGAGAGTTGCATACCCACCGCAGCAGGTGGAGCTTCTTGGACCTCTGTTTCCCCACCTGGGATGCGATTGACCAAGCTGCGGAACTCTAACTCTCGGAAGAGGCGCAAAACTTCGTCCCGGTCGAAGTCGCGGGTGCGGCAGGTACCCAAATCTAGCTTCAAGCCTGGCACATCGGTAACGATGCGACCCAAAGCTCGGGAGAGGAAAGCGGATTCGCGACCGGCATCCAGCTTGGATCGCTGACCTTGGGGTAGTTCCTCCATGTGCTCGTAAATGTCTTCCAGAGTGCCGTATTCCCGAAGCAGTTTCACGCCTCCCTTTTCGCCGATGCCCTTGACGCCGGGGATGTTATCGCTGGTGTCACCCACCAGCCCTTTGAGTTCGATCAGTTTGCTCGGCGGTAGACCGTAGCGCTCCTCGACACGGGCTTCGTCGTATAACTCCCGGTCGGAGAAGCTGCGGCCCGAGATCAGTACTTTGACTTGGGCATCTACCAGTTGGAAGGCATCCCGGTCGCCAGTGACGATGATGGTCTCCACATCTTGCTCGCTGGCCTGGCGTGATAGAGTGCCCAGCACGTCGTCGGCCTCGTAGTTCTCGGCGGTGAAGACAGGGATGTTGAACGCACCCGCCATCTGCTCGATGCGGCTGATTTGAGGCCCCAGGTCATCAGGCATCTTCTCGCGGGTGGCCTTGTATTCTGCGTATTGCTTGTGGCGGAAGGTATCGCCCACGTCGAAAGTGACGGCCAGGTAGTCGGGATCGTATTCCTCCCATACGGACAGCAGCATCAGCGCGAAGCCGTAGACGGCGTGGGTCGGCTCACCCTCGCGAGTCTGAAAGCCGGTGCTGGCCAGGGCAAAATAAGCCCGATAGGCCAGCGCGTGGCCGTCTATGAGCACCAGGGTCTGCCCCTCGGCTTTATCTCCCTGCGTTTTTGGCTGGCTTGTCATAATCTGTCTCCTCACAACCCGGTTTCGACTGAATTTTCCGTTTTGTCTGTGTTTCTTTCCGTCCTTGAGTCAAAAGCCTCGTTTGCCTGCGACTTGGCCGCTTTACGGTTTGCCCATCCATTTGCACGACACGTGTACGGGATTGGGATTGAGGGACACGTGGCTCATTGTACCGCTGAATTCGGGGGAAGTCAACGACCATAAATCTAAATACTTTCCCAATCATTTCTTAATAAGTTCTGAACAACTTTTCAGTATGCTGGGGTCGGATCCAGAATGAATGGTTTGTTGATCAGCACCAACCAGGACAAGACAGAAAGGAGACGGATATGAGTAAAACGTTCAAAGTGGGATTGGTGGGACTGCTGGTGGTTGGCGCGCTGACGGCGGTTATGGTCGGCAGTGCCTTGGCCCAGGAGCCTACGCCCCCTGACTCTGCTGACAGGCCCTTTGCTGGCTGGGGCCGGGGCGGTTTCGACTATTTCGGTGGTGACGGCTGGACGATGTTTGACGCGGCTGCCGAGGCGCTAGGCCTGACTCCCGAGGAACTCTTCGCCGAGTTGCACGCCGGTAAGAGTCTGGCCGAAGTGGCTGAGGCGCAAGGTATCGACATGGAGACGCTGCAGGATGCTATGCAGGCCGCCCGGGTCGAGGCCATCCAGCAGGCCGTGGAGGACGGAACCCTGACTCAAGAGCAAGCCGACCGTATGCTTGAGAGACCAGAGCGAGCCGAGCGTGTGCCTGATGAGAAGCCGGAAAACACGTCTACCCAGGAGGAATTGATCGAGGCCAGGAAGCAGGCCATCCAGCAGGCCCTGGAAGACGGGGAAATCAGCCAGGAGCAGGCTGATTGGATGCTGGAGGGTCTCGAGAATGGCTACTGGGACGGTCTCGGCTTTGGCGGTCTCGGCGGCAAGCCTGGTGGCTTCGGTGGCCCGGGTGAATTCGATGGCTCCCGCGGGCCCGGCAGGATGGGTGCATCCGGCACAAGTCTGTAATCCCTGGTACCGCCCGTGCTGACTGGCACCTGCACTGGCCATTAGGCACATCGAAGGGGTAGCATTCGCATAGCACGCTGCTTTACTCCTCCTCCCCAAATCGATGTGGGGGCGACCGCAAGGCTTCGCTCCCACATCAGTCTGTGTTCCGGTCATTTTGGAGGACGGGGCAGCAGCGCACGGGCTGTATCTCGATCAAGGTTCCAGGCTGATGAGGATCAAAGTGGATTTGTCGCCAGAGCTAAATGCGATTATAGTTGAGGCAGGACTGCTCCTTCTTGAATGGCGCAACTACTCAGCCCCCCGCTCCCGAGCTTGAACGCATCGAGAATCCCGTCAGTGAGTGACGGACGGACTGTCGTCCGTCGCCGGCAGCCGAGTAGTTACCTTGAATCAACGTAAAACTGCTCAGGCAGGCCTGGCAGTCTTTTGAGAAAACACATATTGCACGCAAGTTCATAAGAATTGCCAGTCCTGGATGCACCAAACCTGTGAGTAGTTGCGAATGAACTTGGTGGTGGGAGGTGATTATGGCCAAGACGATCTTGGTGGTAGACGATGAAAAACGGCTGCGAGATTTGGTCCAGGCCTATTTAACCCAGGAAGGATTCCGAGTGGTGACGGCTGCTGATGGGCAAGAGGCCCTGTTTGTGGCACGCCACGAAAAGCCGGACCTGATCGTTCTCGACGTGATGATGCCTGAAATGGGTGGGTACGAGTTTCTACGAGCACACAGCAAGGAACGAGAAACCCCCGTCATCATCCTCACCGCTAAACTGGAAGAGGACGATAAGGTGTTGGGCTTGGAGTTGGGGGCCGACGATTACGTTACCAAACCCTTCAGCATGCGCGAACTGACGGCCCGCGTGCGCGCTGTGTTGCGTCGCGCCAGCGATAAAGCGTCCGACACAGAGATCTTACGTGTGGCCGATATCACGCTGGACCAGAGCAGCCGCCTGGTCACCGTGGGCAACACACGGATTGATTTGACGCCCTCGGAGTTTGATCTGCTGGCGGTGTTGATGTCGGCGCCGGGCCGTGCTTTCTCCCGGACTGATTTGCTCGACCAACTGCAAGGTACCTCTTTTGAGGGATACGAACGCACCATTGACGTTCACGTCCGCAATCTACGGACCAAAATTGAGCCTGAACCACGCAACCCACGCTATGTGGAAACCGTTTATGGTATCGGCTATCGGTTTGCTGTCGATAACTGAGAAGTTGCTCAGAAACCAGGTTTCACCTGCATTGCGCGCAGGCGCAAGTGTTCTGCAACCCTGGTTTCTAAATCTGCGAAAGATGCTGTGTGATACTTATGCGCTCGCTACGCTCTTTAGCATTTAAACTTACGCTTGCCTTTCTCCTGGTCGGCCTCATTGGGGCCGTGCTGATGGCTTTCTTCCTATGGCAGGACACGCAACGCCGTTTTGATCGGTTTGTGGCTGACCGTGACCGCTTTTCATACGTGAACATATTGGCCCGGCACTACGAGGCTAGTGGAAGTTGGGACAACGTCGAAACGATTCTTGGTCGCGGGCGCTTTCAGGAACTTGGGCCATACACTCATCGTCCAGCTTTGGTATTGGTCGATGGGGACGGTCAGATCATTTTCATGGACGGTGATTACAAGGAAATAAGTCAACTACTACAGCACATTCACACGGGAGGCGAGCCAATTGAAGTGGATGGCGTGGTAGTCGGGCGGTTGCTGTCCGAACCGGCTCCCCGTCAGCCGCAGCCAGGTTCGCCCGAGTACACTTTCTTGACAGGAATGACGCGGGCAATCACGCTCAGTGCGCTAGGGGCAACGGCCATCGGGCTCGCGCTGGGCGGCATGCTGGCGCGAACACTGACGCGTCCCATTCGGGATCTGACCGTCGCCACGCGGGCGTTGGCCAAAGGAGCGCTGGGACAACAGGTAACCGTGCGTGCCCAGGACGAGATGGGCGATCTGGCGACCTCGTTCAACCAGATGAGCGCCGATCTAGCCCACGTCAGCCAGTCACGGCGCCAGATGACTGCCGACATCGCCCACGAGTTGCGTACTCCCCTGAGCTTGATCCTGGGTTACACCGAGTCGTTGAGTGACGGCAAGCTGCCGGCCACTCAAGAGACGTTTGACATCATGTACGACGAAGCGCAGCATCTAAGCCGCTTAGTTGACGACCTGAGGATTCTGTCGCTGGCGGACGCGGGTGAGCTGGACTTGAATAGCCGGCCCGTCGATGCACGGACTTTGTTGGAGCGCGCGGCCATGGCCTATATGCCTGAGTCCCAGCGGCAGGGAATTTCGATACAGGTCGAGGCCACAGCGGATTTGCCGGAGGTTGAGGTTGATCCAGGGCGTATGGCGCAGGTGCTGGAGAACTTGATGAGCAATGCGCTGCGCTACACACCCGAAGGAGGCCAGATTACCCTGTCGGCCGCAGCGGAGGAAAACGGCGTCAGTCTCTGCGTGCAAGATAACGGCACTGGCATCGCTCCTGGGGATTTGCCCTACGTCTTTGATCGGTTCTACCGAGTTGACAAATCGCGCCAGCGACAGGGCGGGGCATCAGGCTTGGGATTGGCCATTGCTAAGTCGATCGTTGAAGCCCACAAAGGCTCGCTAACGGTTGAGAGCGTGCTGAATGAAGGGACCATCTTTACTATTGCCTTGCCAGTAGCATAATCTACACATCCAGTGCGCTTGGATCTGCATCCCATCGGGCGACCGGATCAGTGCAGCCTGTCTTAGGATCTACGTGTTTTCGTATCTTCTCAAACCGAGAGATTGGCGGGGCGCTGGGTGTAGCAATCTTGGGCGCGTTAATGAACGCCACTTACCGGGCGGCAATCGATAACCTGGCGGTGCTGAGTAGCCTGCCCCAAGAAGTGGTAGAGCTTGTTCGAAGCAGCATCCAGAGCGCCCAGATTGTAGCCATGGAACTGCCAGCTAGCATAGCAGGAGGAATTGTCAGTGGCGCAAGGCAAGCTTTTGTTGATGGGATGAGTGGTGCGATGACTATTGGGGCAATGACAATGTTTGTGGCCAGCATCGTCGCGCTTCTAATATTGCCTGCCAGGCCGCAAGCTGTTCAAGAGGACCGTGATAGCGGCCAGGTACAAATCGCCAGGAAACCGGCCTAAGGGGCCGTAAATATATAAATTCCCGCACCTAAATTATGTCATTTCGAGCGATAGCGAGAAATCCCCATCAGCGTTGGCCGCGCCATCAACCTTGAGAGGGATTAAGCCCTTGCTCGAAATGACACACGGGAAGTTATTCTTTTGTGAACCCTAAGCCTCAACGTGGTTCCCCAGAGTTGCCGGGGTTGATGGCTGCATCGGTCTGGATCACTTCCGGTTCTGATCGATTTGGAGCACCCAAATCCCATCAAGCCCCGCACCATTAGCTGCCACCATAACAATCTTGCGGCCGTCGGGCGAGACTTGCCAGTCGTTATTGGCAATTGTCAAACCTGTTCCCTCTGAGAAAAGCGAGTGTGTTTGTCCGGTGAGGATGTTGTACTCGTAGAAGTTGTGCTCGCTGGCATGGGGGTCAAAGCTAACGTAGATCAATCGCTCATTATCGCGCCATCGATAAGTGCCAAAGAATGGCAGTTTCTGGGCAGGCTGCTCTGGATTTTGTAGATCAATTAGCCAAACTCCGTTCTTTTTGGCCTCCAGCTCAAAAGTTGCATAGTAAGCCAGATAACGCCTGTCGGGGCTGAGGGCCAGGCCCCGTATACGGGAGACTTGGAGCAGCTCGGTTTGACTACCGTCTGCCAGGGACAGGGTAAACAACTGCTGGTCAGAACCTCCTGAGATGCGCCGGGCCATAAGCAGTTCATCAGCGGATAGCCAGTCGACCGCGTTGGTTCGTCGAGCTTGAAGCAAGACACGGGCGCCGCTGCCGTCCAGGTTCGCCAGCCACATAGTCTCCTCACGCGTGTCACGTGGGGCGTCTTCGTCGTACGTGGTCCACATCACGTGCCGGCTATCCGGGGTGAAGTTGAGGCTCCGTCCCTGCGTATCGATCTCCCATTGTTGACCGTCGGCCAGCCGCTCGATCACAGCCAACCCTGTCTCGCGGTCGGGGTAGGCGAACAGGTTGCCGTCGGGACTGTAGACGCCCAATCGCTCGGTGACCAGTTGTGGCCCGGCCTGTGGCTGGACCAGATTCATCCCCCAGACGCCCAGGGGTGCATCCGGTTCTGGTTGATCGATAAAACGCACCTCACCGGAGTCTTCGTTCCAATACGGCTGGGTGCAGCAATTTCCGCTGGTGATTTGCTCCCCAATGGGTGTTGACCGTAGTGGCGTATTGCTGACCGTCACTTGCTGCGATGCACCGGATTGCGCTGGACTCGCCTGTGTGGTAGGGTCAGCAGTTCCCTTCTCCCAATCAAGGGGCCAAGGGTTGTCAAAGTCATTCAAGATCGGCCCGGCCGTCCGGGCTTCGGGCTGATCGTAAAACGACTGCCACTTGCGTGGCTCGTCCAGGTCGCGGGCGAAATCCCGCCCGTCGCTGCCTATTATGGCCAGGTTGTCCCAGTTGGCCTCGATCAAGGTGAACGGGTTATATTTGCGAATGTGGTTTAAGTCACGAATTTCCAGGTGCAAGTGAGGGCGGAGGTAGCAGGTTTCCGCCGAGTCGCCAGTCAGCGCGATGACGTCCCCTTGCTTGACACGTTGCCCCGGTACTAAATCAGGGGCTTCCAACAGGTGACCGTACATAGACGCATAACCCAGCTCAGGATGGTCAATCATCAAGTTGTGCGGAGGGGAGCCAAACGGGCCATCGACGGCAAAGACGATACCATCGGCGATGGCTACAACCTCCGTGCCGCAAGGGGCGGCTAGATCCAGGCCAAAGTGGATGCCGCCCGAGGCTCCATAGGTAGTAAACCGCTGGCGATAAGCCCCGGTCGTGTTGCCGTAGGGTTGGGCCATCAGCCAGGTGTCCGGGCTAGCTGGTTGGGCAAAGGGCAACTGAAAAGGACGCTCAATCGGGGCCGATGGAGAATCCGGGGGAGCCAGTTCATCTTGAGCCGCGGTCGGGGAAACCTTTGAGAATTGACCAGCCAAGGCAAAGAAGATAGCCAACCCTATTGCTGAGGTAAGCAAATATCGTTTCGATATGAGTTTCATAATCCTTCTCCAAACAGAATCTGTTACCAAATGGTTGAAACCTGGGAACTGATTATCGGGTCCGGATAACGACCAATATGGCGTGTCTCGCCAGTGGCCGGATCCAGTCGACCTAGCTCACCGGAACCTTGTGCCGTATACCAAATGCTGCCATCCGGCGCAGGTGCAACATCGTGCGGGCGCGAACCGGACGGAACAGGGTATTCTTGCAGCAGCGGCGTCGCCTGCTCAGACACCAAGACGAAATTGAAGGTGGCGGCTTTGCCGCCATCGGTTGCGTCTATCAGCGGCACAATGAGCGATGGTTGAACCAGCCCATCGCTTTCGTTGCCCGGCTGGCCTTCGAAATAGATTTGGGTGGTCAAAACGGGTCCGCCCGGCGCATTTACCTTGACATGAATGTGAGGCGGACGGCCTGGATAGACGCCCGGCAAAATAGTCTCAAGGGCGTAGTTGCCATTCTCGTCGGTGAACTGGTGCCCGCGCATCCGATAGCCGACGTTGTCATACTCGCCGCTATCGTCGGTTTGCCAGAAGTCGAGTTTAGCCCCGAAGATCGGCTCGCAAGCCTGGTTCAGCACTCGGCCGGTAACCAGCAGCGGCGTTCCCCCCATCCCGGCTTCAACCAGATTGGCCCGCTCGGGCGTGTTGGGGGTGTAATACGGTCCCTCAGCTTGCGCCGACGTCGGCGTCCCGTCGCAAGCAACAACTTCGGGGGTAGGAGGTAGTGCCGGGGTATCGGTTGGCCCTTTGGCTTCACTCACGACAGACGTTGGAGTGGGCGCAGCTTCAGTTGGCTCAGGCACCGGCGTATAAGTTGGCGATACCTCGGTCGGTATCGGCGTATCTGACGGTTGTTGAGCGGCCACCTGCGCTTCGGAGGTTGACGCTGGCAGGGATGATGGGCTGCAGGCCGCTAACAACAGCATTAACATTGCAAGTGGAATTATTAGTCGTTGCCTCACAAAACAATCCTCCTCAATCATACTCCACTATATACATTAAATTATATCAATAAGATGTTATTAGTCAATATTAGCACAAAACAATGTACCTCATAAAGGGTTGAACCCTTGTCTCCGTTGAGCAATTCTCTGTCAGTTTAGATACCCGTAGCGGTCGTTGTTGCCGTTCAGAACACCGATCAGATACATCAAATTCCTTGTTATGGCCGGCCGCCAGCACCACCTCTGATCGCACCGCCGAAGCCCGGGCCACCGCCCGGCGGCCCAAACATTGGTGATTCATCTTGATTTAGGAAGGAACTCACGGCGCCAATGGCTTCGTCGCCCGCTTGCAGCTCGGCTGACTGAACGACGGTCCATTCCCCCTGGGTTCCCTGGGTAGTGACGCTGATAGGCGTCATCTGGCCGTCGCGCAAGATCCTAACCATAGTATCCCCCTCGCGCTCGACCAAAGCGCTGGTCGGCACCAGCCAACTGCCGGCGATTTCGTCGCTCAGGATATCCGCCACCGCCGTCATACCGGGGCGTATGCCTGACAGGTCTGTGTCGGTCAGCCGGATGGTGACCGGGTAATTGACCACGCCCGACTCGGCCTCGCTGGAGGGGGCGATACGGACCACGACGCCGTTGAACACCTGGTCCGGCAGGGCGTCCACCGTGATCTCGACTTGCTGATCGAGATAAATATCGCTGATGTCCACCTCGGCCACGTTGACAGTCAGTTCCAGGGCGGTCAGGTCGGCCAGGGTCACGGCGCTGAGACCAGCTTGCACTCTCTCCCCTACCATGGCGTCTACCGCGAGGGTCGTGCCGTCGATCGGGGCATAAAGTTGCGCCTTGGCTAACTCCGCCAGAGCTTCTTCCAGATCAAGCTGGGCTTGTTTCACATTGATTTCGGCTGATCGCCGCTCGGCGTCGCTGGAGCCGGTCAAGAGTTCATCCAACTCAGCCTGCGCCTCGGCCAACTCAGCCTGCGCCTCGGCCAAATCGGCCTCGGTGGGTTGTGCGTGCAAGTCATCCAGTTCTTCTTGTGCGCTCTGGATATCAGCCACCGCCTCCTGCAACTCGGCTTGGGAGGCTGGCTCGACGGTGATCTCGTAAGCGGCCTTGGCCGTTTCGTAGTCGATGGTGGCTTCCTGTAGCGCGGCCGCTTGGGACGACGCGGCCACATCGCCCTGATAAGCGACTCTGTCATAGTCCCCCTGAGCCTGCTGTAGACTGATCAAAGCTTTTTCAAGATCGGCGCTCAATTGAATCAGTTCCGCTTCGCTGGGTCCGTCCAGCAACTCCTGGTAGCGTGCCTGGGCAGCCGCCAGGTTGGCTTCGGCTGCTGCCAGTTCTGCCTGGCTGGGGCCGGCCTGAACCTCGGCCAGGTACTGTTGCGCCGACATCAAGCTGGCTTCGGCTGATGCTATCTCAGCCGCGTCGGCCGGCTCTAACAGCTCATCGAGTTGGGCTTGGGCGTTGGCCAGGCTCAACTCAGCCTGCGCTACCGCTCGTTCCAGGTCGATTGTATCCAGTGCTAACAGCAGGTCACCGACGGCGACCTCATCCCCCACCTCGACCGCTACCTGGATGACGATGCCGTCCACCTCCAACACCACCGGCCGCTGGCTGCTGAGCTCGATGTTGCCGGCCGCGCTGACCCCGGCGCCCTCGCTGGCGGGGCGGATCGTGGTCGTGGTGATGTTGGCTGGATCAAAACCGCCACCTGGCCCTTGAGCGCCAATCTGGGTATCGGACTGGCCGTTTATCAAACTCAGGATAACGTCACGAAAGTAATAGCCAGCACCTAGCAGCGCGATAATGGCGATTACAAGGATCCATACTTTCTTGTTTTTCATTCCACCCACCCAACTCGCCAACCAAATTACTCTGACCGCAAAGCCTCGATGGGATCGAGCCGGGTAGCCCGCATGGCCGGGTAGATGCCGAAGACCAGGCCGGCCAGCACGCTAAAGCTCAAAGCCAGGACCAATGAATCGGGTCGGATCAACA
>DAOUMD010000256.1:0-8644 GCA_034412795.1 Anaerolineae bacterium | reverse complement strand
TGTTGATCCGACCCGATTCATTGGTCCTGGCTTTGAGCTTTAGCGTGCTGGCCGGCCTGGTCTTCGGCATCTACCCGGCCATGCGGGCTACCCGGCTCGATCCCATCGAGGCTTTGCGGTCAGAGTAGATTGAATGACTGGATGAATGGTTGGTCAGCATTGGCCCGGTGGGTCACCAGGCAAGACGAGAGTTCTAACCATCATCGAATACTATTTTCGAAACAGGAGAAATACCCATGAAAAACAAGAAAGTATGGATTGCATTGGTCGCCATTATCGCGCTGATAGGCGCTGGCTATTACTTTCAGGCCGATATCCTGAGCCTGATAAACGGGCTGACCGGCGCCACCAGCGCCCAAACCCCGGAAGGATTTGATCCGAACAGCGCTATGACCACCACGGTCCGCCCCGCGAGCGAGGCCACCGGGGTCAGCGCGGCCGGCAACATCGAGCTCAGCAGCCAGCGGCCGGTGGTGCTGCAAGTGGGTGGTATCGTCACCCAGGTAGCGGTCGAGGTGGGAGATGAGGTCGACGTCGGCGACCTGCTGTTAGCACTGGATACAACTGACCTGGAGCGAGCGGTAGCGCAGGCCGAGTTGAGCCTGGCCGAAGCCCAGACTCAAGTAGACGAGATGCTGGAGCCTGCCGACGCGAGTGAGATAGCCTCGGCGCAGGCCCTTTTGATGTCGGCGCAACAGTACCTGGCCGAAGTAGAGGCCGGGCCGGGCGAAGCCGAACTGGCGGCGGCGGAAGCCAACCTGGCGGCAGCCAAGGCGACCTACCAGGACCTGCTGAACGGACCCAGCGAAGCGGAACTGGTTCAGTTGAGCGCCGATCTTGAAAAGGCTTTGATCACTCTACAGCAGGCTCAGGCGGACTATGACAGGGTCGCTTATCAGGGCGATGTGGCCGCGTCGTCCCAAGCGGCCGCGCTACAGGAAGCCACCATCGACTACGAGTCGGCCAAGGCCGCCTACGAGACCTCCGTCGAGCCAGCCTCCCAAGCCGAGTTGCAAGAGGCGGTGGCGAACATCCAGAGCGCCCAAGAAGAACTGGACGACTTGTACGCGCAACCCACCGAGGCCGATTTGGCCGAGGCGCAGGCTGAGGTGGCCGAGGCGCAGGCTGAGTTGGATGATGTCTTGAACGGCTCCAGCGACGCCGAGCGGCAATCAGCCGAGATCAGCTTGAAACAAGCCGAGCTTAGCTTAGAAGAAGTACAAATCGAATTAGCGCAGGCGCAACTGTATGCACCGATAGCTGGCACCGTTTTGTCGGTAGACGTCGAGGAGGTAGGAGCGCAAGCCGAGGCCGGCACCAGCGCGGTAACCCTGGCCGATCTGACCGCCCTGGAACTGACCGTCAATGTAGCCGAGGTGGACATCGGCGATATTTATCTCGATCAGCAAGTCGAGATCACGGTGGACGCCCTGCCCGACTATGTCTTAAACGGCGCGGTGGCGCGTATCGCCCCCTCCAGCGAGTCGGAGTCGGGCGTCGTCAACTACCCAGTCACCATCCAACTGACCGACACAAACCTGGCAGGCGTTCGCCCCGGCATGACGGCGGTGGCCGAAATCCTGAGTGAGGAAACCGCCGATAGTTGGCTGGTGCCGACCAGCGCGGTGCGCGAGATCAACGGGGAAAACGTGGTGATGATCTTTCGCGACGGCCAGCCGACGCCCATCACCGTTACTACCCAGGGGTCACAAGGGGAGTGGATGGTGGTTCAGTCGGCAGAGTTGCAGGAGGGCGACGAAGCTATGGGTACTGTGACTTCTTTCCTTGATGAAGATGGAGAGACCGGCGGGTTTGGTGGGATGCCGGGTGGGGGAGGTGGACCGCCGGCTGGGGGTGGCGGTATGATGCCTCGCTAATGACGGAATGCCTGACAATCATATCGATCAATTAAAGACGAGGAACACTCAAATGAGCGCAAAACGTATAATAACATTCATCATATTCGTCACATTGGCACTGCTGTTTGTTGCTTGTGGAGCGTCAAAAAAGAATGATACAATACCTGGGCCTGCCGCTCCGGCTGCCCCCCCTCAAGGAGCCCCTGAAATGGGCGACAGACCAGGTTTGCAGGAACAGGGTCAAGGACCGCGATTCGAGGGCGACGCTGCAGGCGGGGGACCGATGGGCTTTATGGCCATCATCAGCGAGGTCACGGGGTTGGACCCTCAAACACTCCAGGAAGAGGCAGCGAGCGGCTCGACTCTTGCCGAGATCATTACGGCTAATGGCGGCGACGTCGAAGCCGTAAAAGCGGAGTTGATTGAAGCCATGAGCGAGATGCCTGACGCGCAGGAACAAGACATCGAGCAACGCGTTTCCGACTTACTCAACAACCCGCTTCCGATGCGTGACCAGGGGCCGCCTCCGGCGGTTGAGGGCAACGATGAGTAGTTAGTTTCCGGTGCGAAACGCACAAAGGGGCATCCCTATGCCCCGCTGAGACATTATGAAGCCTCAGCTACGGAGTTTCGCACCGAGAGAACCAGGTAGTGTTGACATTTGAATTACCACCAGAGAGACATCATCAGACTCTTCTCTGGAGTTTCAGAGGAAAACGACGAAATGTCAACACTACCTGGTTAATCAGACCACCAGTGTGGTTAATGGGACGTCCGGAGCCTCTGGATGCCCCGGCGGACAGAACACAGACTATGAACTCATCCAGGTTAGACTGCCAGCTTTTCCATTGCCCGGTTACCGACCAACAGGTGTTGGCCGATAAGTGGCAACAAATTGCCATTCCAGGCGGCTGGGTTGTTTGGTGGCACTGCTCAGCCTGTGTAGATTGGCATGCCATTACGACAGATACACACAACCATTGCATGCGGACACACAGCGAAGAGGAGACGGCAAGAGTGAAACATCTAATAACTCGAATAACAACAACCTTTAGCGCTTTGTTCGGGCTGTTGATAGCGGCTCTCCCATTACGCCACCACCCAGGTGCCCGTCAAGGAGGCAATCGTCACCGCTCGTGTTGCTCTCAATGTGCACAGTGGCCCCGATGTAGAGTATGCGGTGATTGGCAGATTGTCTGAGGGCGAGTTGACCCGGATCACCAGGAAGAACCCGGAAGGGACGTGGTGGCAAATCGTTTACCCGCCTGATAGCGGTGGCCAGGGCTGGGTATCAGCTAGCGCGGAGCTGATTGAAGCCATGAGCGAGATGCCTGACGCGCAGGAACAAGGCATCGAGCAACGCGTTCCTGGCCTACTCAATAATCCACTTCCTGGGCCCGGTATTGAGGGAGGCCCCGGCGGGTTCAGAGGGAATAAATGAGTCTGTCACTGGGTCGCCCTGCTTGAGAGAAGCTGTGCTATGAAAAAAATGTTGAAGCGAGGCCGCCAGCTTTGTCACTGCCCAGTTACCGGTCAGCAAGTGTTGCGAGATGACTGGAAACAAATCGCTATTCCGTCCGGGTGGGCACTTTGGTGGCATTGTCCAGTATGTCAAGATTATCATGTCATTATAATAGACGCAAAGAAACATAGTATGCGAGAACACTGTTCAACCAGGAGGAAACAGTCAAAATGAGAAATCTAATAACTTGGTCAAAACTAGCGAAGCTCATATTATTTCCGGCTTTGCTGCTGGTTCTGTTGTTGACCGGTATTGCCTTCGCCCCTGAGGCTATGGCTCAAGACGGTGACACCCCTCAGCTAACCGTCATAACTGAGGCTCTCAACGTGCGGGACGGCCCTGGCGTGACCTATCCCACCGTCGACCTGTTGGCGCAAGGTGATGAGGTAACTATCATCGGCCAGCACCCCGCCAGTGGTTGGTGGCAGGTGGCGCTGCCCGACGGGGGCAGCGGCTGGGTCAGCGGTGGCGCGGCCTATGTATCCGTCAAGGGCGACACGACGGGCGTGCCAGAAGTATCAGTTGCAGCGTCTTCCACCACCGCGACTCCCTCCCCCGTCTCTTACACGACACCATCCACCCCCGAGGCGGGCGGAACCATCGTCTTCCAGACGGTCAGCGGGGGCGCCATTTATGCCGTAGACGCCGATGGGAGTAACTTGCGCTACCTGACCACCGGTATGGACCCCGCCCTCTCGCCCGACGGCCAGTGGGTGGCCTTCACCCGCTGGGAGGACGCCCAGATCGGGGCCTTGGGCAACCTGTGGGTCATCAACGTGGATGGCAGTGGCGAGCGAATAGTTCAGGGTGGTATACACCAGCCCAAATCACCGACCTGGTCGCCCGATGGAACACAAATCGCCATCGGCATGCAGCACGGCGGCCGCGTGGGTGAAGAACGCAAGTGCAGCAGCCAACGCCCACCACGAGGCGCGTATGATATTGACATAGACATCGACGAAGAAGGCGACGTCTCATTCTGTTACACCATGCCGCCCCATCCCTACTATGGGTTGCGCGTGGTGGACGTGGACACTGGCGAGTCCGAAGACTTGCCCAACGAACTCTTCTCCCTTTCGCCCACGTGGGACCCGGCCAACCCCGGACAACTGGTTTTCGATGGGGAGCGCGGGCTGATGGGCCTGTACCTCGACCAGGGGACCATCTGGCAACTGACGAAGGACGCCAACGATCATACGCCAGTCTTTTCCCCGGATGGAAGCCAGATCGCCGTCAGCTATTGGCAGAACGATCAGTGGGAGGTCCATGTGCTCAATGCAGATGGTTCGGGGCGCGTCCGTCTGACCCAAACATCGGTGCAGGCCAGATTGGAGCAATTGGTTAATGGTCAACTGCCCCAACCCTGGAACAACGCGGCGCCGGACTGGTCGCCGGATGGCTCCCAAATCGTTTTCCTGACCGACCGCAGTGGCCAATGGGAAATCTGGACTATGAACGCCGACGGAAGTAATCAGCAACCCCTGGTTACGGGAGAAATGCTGGATGGGGTGATGCTGCAATACGACGGAATGGAAGAGCGGATGCTCTCGTGGGGGTGAACGAAGACAATTCATCATCTTGAGGGTGAAGGGCACAATCCTTTTGAAGAAAGACGATTCCTATAGAAAAGAAATGGCGACGGTCTTCAAAAAGAAGCACATTTCCATTCCCAACAAGCTATTGATTCTGGATGCATTTGTTGGGGGCGGATTCGTGACCTGGCTGCTTGTGAATCGTCTCCTGGATAGCCAATTGAATGATTTGGCGTCGTACAACTCGACTGCAGCAGAAACTATCTTGGATGTTATATCTGACCTCCTGCCCTACTACGCGGCGTACGCTGGGGTCTTGCTGATCCTTATCTTAATCACGATTGGCATCTGGATTTGGCGCTTGATTGGTGATTAGTTCACGGCCATAGACCACACCGGTTAACGGCTAACGCTTTTAGCTCGGGCGTGAACGACAGTCTGGTTGATGGAAGATCAGTTCAAAACATCAGGAGTTTGAGAATGAATAAGGACAAAATCTCTTTCTACACCTTGCTAGGCCTGGGCGCTATTCTGACGCTGGCTGTGGTGGCCGCCCTGGCTTTTGCCGGAGGGTTGGCTTTGTCTCCTCAGCTATATGCCGTTGCCCAGGCCGCCAATGGAGAAGCCGTATTTGAACTCGCTCCAGCCACGTCGGCGGAGCCGGCCTGGCAATCGGATGATACCTTGGCCAGGTTCGAGGCGGCTTTGATCGACGTTTACCAGAGGGCGCTGCCCTCAGTGGTAGATATCGAGGTGACGCAACGCGTTACAATGGGGATGACCAACCGCCTTGGCCAGGAAGATCTGTTCCGTCGTGGAGAAGGATCGGGTTTCGTGTGGGACCAAGCGGGCCACATCGTGACCAATTACCATGTGGTGGAAGATGCTGAGGCAGTCAAGGTGAGCTTTGCCGACGGGACCAGTGCGGAGGCGCAGGTGATCGGCACCGATCCTGATGCCGATCTGGCAGTGCTCAAAGTCGACCTCCCGGCTTCAGAGTTGCAACCGCTGGTTTTGGGGGACAGCGATGTATTGCAAGTCGGCCAGTTGACCTTGGCCATCGGCAACCCTTATGGACAGGACTTCACTATGACCAGCGGTATCATCAGTGCCGTGGGACGCACTATTCCCAGTAACAGTAGTTCCTTCTCGATACCGGAAGTGATCCAAACGGATGCTGCCATCAACCCCGGCAACTCTGGGGGACCACTGCTCAGTCGCCTTGGGGAAGTGGTTGGCATTAACTCGATGATACTCAGCGATAGCGGATCGAGCGATGGCGTCGGCTTTGCCATACCCATTAACATCGCCAAGCAAGTGGTGCCCAGCCTGATCGCAGGCCAGGAGTACGAGTATGCCTGGCTGGGTATCAGCGGCACCAGCCTGACCGATGAAATAATGGAAGCGATGGGCTTGGCGACCGACACCCAAGGGGCGCTGATCATCAGGGTCGCCCAGAATGGTCCTGCCGGCCGCGCTGGTTTGCGAGGTAGCCAAAGTGTCCTGACCATTGCCGGGCAGGAGGTTCCCTACGGCGGTGACATCATCACCGCCATCCAGGAAGAACCAGTCACCGATATGGACGACCTGATCACCTATCTAGTTGAGCATGCCCGTCCGGGCGATCAAGTCACTCTCAGTGTGATTCGCTCAGGTGGTGCAAGAGAAAACGTCACCGTCACACTGGGCGCTCGACCCGAAAACTAAGACGACTCTAAATAGAATCCAAATCGCCTCTTCACATTTCATGAACAACTTTCTGCTACAATCGACCATAATAACTCTTAGAAGAGGTAGGAACTATGAACCAAGAGCGTAAGAAAACGAGTCAAACCAAGATTAACTTGCTGGTCGATATCGTGATTTTTATCGCCTTTCTGGTCGCGATGGACCCACATACAACCGGGATTGCTGTCCACGAATGGTTGAGCATCGCCTTCGGCGCAGCGATCATCGTTCATCTAGTGTTGCATTGGAAATGGGTCCTGGCCGTCACCCGTCGATTTTTGGGCAAGTTAGCAGTCCAGGCGCGTATCAACTACATTCTGAACGCCCTGCTGTTCATCGATGTAACCATCATCATCTTCACAGGGTTGATGATTTCAAAGGCAGCCTTGCCTCTGTTCGGCATCCGCTTCCCGAACAACTCCACCTGGCGCTGGTTACACAGCTTCTCCGCAGATGCGGCGCTATTCTTAGTTGGCCTGCACGTGGCCTTGCACTGGAAGTGGATCGTGAATGCGATAAAGCGCTACATTGTGAAATCGTTCAAGCCATCACCAACTCGTGTCAGGAAAGGGATGCAAGCATGAAAACGATTGGTCGAATTCTCATCATTCTGGTAGCAGCGTCTATAGTGATTGGTGCCACCGTGGCCTTCTCGCGCACTGACCTGGCAGCAGAGCTTTTGCCGAGCTATCCCGGTGGGGAGTTTATGCCAGACGACGCGTTTGGTGGCGAATTTGAACCCGGCGAAATTGAACGCGCTTCCCCCGACGTAGAGCTTCAACGTCCTGAGGGTGGCCCTGGCAGAGGCTTCAACCTATTCAACATGCTTAAAAACATTGCCACCATTGGACTGATTGTGCTGGGCGTCGTGCTCTTCGATCGCTTCCAACGGGTTGTTAGCTCCAGGTTACAGCCGAAAGTATCATCATAGTGTGGTGAAACTAGATACTCGCGGAATACAGACCCCTCGCTTCACCGGAGCGAGGGGTTCTTTTGACTCGTAATCCAAACATTTTCCTAAAGAGTTCTTAACAACTTCTTAACAATTTTCCAATATACTCAAAGGATGGTAGCAAGCACTCTGTTGACGGTCCGACTTAACAGCATGAAAAAAGGATACAATAATGGACCCTGATGAGCAAAACAAGAACGGAGCGCTTATCCAAATCGAGGGCATGACCAAAGTGTATCAAATGGGCGAAGTGCAGGTGCATGCCCTGCGTGGTGTGTCGTTGGCTGTGAAAGAGGGCGAGTACCTGGCCATTATGGGCGCCAGCGGGTCAGGCAAAAGCACGCTGATGAACATGATCGGCCTGCTCGACCGGCCCACCAGCGGCAGCTACTGGATTCGGGGAGAGGAGACCAGCCAGCTTGGCAAACGCAAATTGGCCGACTTGCGTAACCAGGAGATCGGCTTCGTCTTCCAGCAGTTCAATTTATTACCCCGAATCAGTGCCCGCCGCCAGGTGGAACTACCTCTCTTCTACGCCGGAACCTCACGCCGGGTGGGGCGTGAGATGGCCCAAGAAGCACTGGATTTGGTCGGTCTGGCCGACCGGGCGGATCACCGCCCGGATGAACTCTCCGGCGGGCAGCAGCAGCGGGTGGCCATCGCCCGGGCGCTGGTCAATAAACCGAGCATCTTGCTGGCCGACGAACCGACCGGCGCCCTGGACAGCAAGACCGGGGCTGAAGTGCTGGACCTGGTTGACGAGCTACATGCTCAGGGGCTGACAGTCATCATGGTCACCCACGACCCACTGGTGGCACAACGCACAGAGCGTGTCATCACCCTCAGCGACGGGCTGATCGTCTCCGACGAGGAAAACGGCAAGAAATTGGCCAAATGGGTCCTGGAGGCTGACCATGAGAATATTTAGATACTTACGAGTTGCTTTGGAAAGCATCGTCGCCCACAAGCTGCGCGCCATCCTGACCATGTTGGGCATCATCATCGGCGTGGCCGCCGTGCTGACCACCATGGGGATCGGACGTGGCGCGTC
>DAOUMD010000255.1:0-57487 GCA_034412795.1 Anaerolineae bacterium | reverse complement strand
TTCGGGCGCGTGAAGCCCCGTCTGAGCGGGTCGGAGTTCAGGCGCACCCGCTTCTCCCATCAACCTGTCGAGCCACGCCCTAAACCCACAACGCTTCTATTGAGAAACCGGCTCTGGGCGTCGGCTGGAAAGAAACCCTCACGCCTGCCCCTTCAAACTGGCTAGAATCTGATCTTCACCGACAAGCTCATTTTGTCGACCTTCACGGATGGCGTTTGCCAGGCCAATTTCTTCAATGGCTTCCAACTTTAGTTTCCGCTAAGTTACAGGTGGATCATTTGGCGAAAATGAGGCAAAGTAGGGGAAACATTTCTACTTTGCCAGGAGGTGAGCCAAATGTCCATCGCGGTTTTTCAAACCATGCAAGCTCTGTGTGCCGTCACCCAGAGTCTGCCTATCGGAACAAACCTGGCACTTCTACATTTTCTATGGATGCAGTTAAGTGGTGCCCTGCTGCCCAGTCGTGGGGCGCTTTTTCCAGCGCTACAAGCCATTGGTTTATTACCGGCGGCAGTACGTCGTGCCTGGGCCGCTTTTCATTCGGGAGCCTGGCAGATTGCCGAGCTGCTCGTGGCTTGGGAACACTATGTCCTGGAA
This sequence comes from Anaerolineae bacterium, assembly GCA_034412795.1. GTDB lineage: Bacteria > Chloroflexota > Anaerolineae > 4572-78 > NAK82 > JAUVPY01. The sequence goes on along the minus strand of DAOUMD010000255.1, from coordinate 56,890 downwards.
CAAGAGCAATGGCAGGCGCATCAATATGATGGGTATTACGCCAAAGCTGTTGATCTCACCGCCTACTGGCGTCCAACGTTGCATGGGTGTCTGACCAAACATTACTATCCACCCGCTGACAAAGCGCTTCCCGCCGTTGTGCTGGGTGTGATCGCCCGGGTAGGAAGTGTCAATGGACAGAGAGCGGCGATCGTGACCCACCTGGTGCGTGCAGATTCAGATGATGCCTCTGAAGCCGCCCTGCAGACGGCTGTGGTGCGACAGGCGGCCGAGACATTAGCCGAAGACGAGATACCCGTGTTTGATGCAGGCTTCAAGATCCGCGAACTGCAAGCAGCTGAACTCCCGCGCTATGTGGTGCGCTTAGCCAAGAACTTCACCGCTCGCCGGAATGCCCTGCCTGCCTACAAGGGCCACGGTCGTCGACCTGAATATGGTGAACTGGTGCGCCCACCTTCAACGTGGTAGCGGTTTACGACCCGCGCTATTAAGACCCGTGGCTCTTGGCCTGCCCGCTGCAACTCAGTGGCGCAGCATCACGCGGGCTGTATCGGGATCGTTGGCCTGTTGAACAAGTCCCCTTGGCCGCCAAGCAGATGCTGGGCGGGGCACGTCAGTTCGTGTTTGCGCCGGAGAGTTGCCAACGATTGCCAGAACTAAACCTGTTGGCGGGGTCAATCGTGACCTACTTGGCGGCCACATTGCCCGCCGTTCCGACTGGCTTTTGGGACCGCCATCCCAAACCAACGCCTGGGCGGTTGCGTCGCCTGCTGGCTCGGACGCCTTTTCCCAAAACTTACCCTTTGCCGGAGCGACTTCGGGAAAAGAACTCCGTTGTCGATCACTTGCCCAAGGGCGTTTGGGGGCATCGACGTACAAAGCAGGCCGCCAGCGCCTAAAAATACTGTCAAGTGTCCGGCTTCTATAGTTTTTATTGGTCCTGCAGCCGTTTTGGCTTTTTCAGGGTGTCTTTTGGCTGGGTGCTACCACCCGTTTACAAGTTCGGTTTAGCGGAAACTAAAGTATGCAGTTTGCGGTCAAATATTCAAATCACACTTTTTGAAAGGAGACGTTCCAATGCGCAAACCTACTGTTCTTCTAACTGTCATTCTGGTTGTTCTGGTCTCACTGTTGCCGGGGGCTGCCAGCGCCCAGGAACTAGACTTCAGCAACGTGTTCGTGGCAGCCGACACCAACCTGAGCCAGGGGCTCCAGGCCGACACGGCCATGGACGCCACCTTTGATCGGCAGCAGAAGGTGGCTGCCGATAAGCTGATTTTTAATGCCCTGAAAGCCTCGTTCGGCGACGTGTCGGGCTACAGAATCTCGGCGCTTAGCAAAATCTCAGGGCACAAGGCAGCCGATACCTTCACCGTCGAAACCCTGGCCACCTTGCTGAGCACCTCCACCAAGCAGGCCAAGGTCGTACATCTCATCGCCGACTACGATATCGCCGCCGGCAAGTATGACCTCATCGCCTACGAGCCGAACTACGTCCCCACCTGGCCGCTGCCTCCGACCACAAAGCGGGTGATGACAGCTTCGGCTGAGGGGGATTTGCGGGCGCAGAAGCAGGCTCTGCTGGAAGCTGGGCGGAGCGGAGACCTTGCTGCACTTGGAGAATCTGAGATCAAGGTCAATCCAAATGCAGAGGGCGAGATCGATACTCAGTCCATCCTGGTCAGCGCGCTGGTCTCGGCTCCCATCTCCAACGAGGATACGTATGCCGGCGACGCGGCCGACTGGATCGCCTGGTGGTTCTACTCCGACGGCTATTCGGTGCATGAATACACGTATCCGTATGCCAACGTCCGTGACATCGGGTCCTATCTGAGCTACGACAACTACCTCCTGACATGGTACAGCAACAGTCATACCGTTACCGATAACTACGATGGCGCGCCTGCGTCGGCCCTGGTATACAACGGCCCCCCCTGGGACCCGGACTATAGTTCATATTTCTGGTATGACTACTTCTACGACATCTGGCCGTACGATGGGCTGTATTACGCGGTTCTGTATGTTGACGGCTGTAACTCAATGATGTGGCCACTTGTCGATTACATACTGCTCAACAGCCCGCGCACGTATATTGGTGGCATGAGATTGATGCCGTTCTACTATTCTGACTACGCCGATCGAGACTTTTGGTATTACGCCCTCATCGGCGGATATGACATGGGCACTTCCTTGTGGGCCGCTCAGTACTACTGGGGTCTATCAGGCTATTATGGCGCCTGGGGGGACATGGGCTATTACTAATGATCGGGGGCCGACAGTATAGCCAGAAGAGTCTCGACGGAAGCTCAGCATAAACGTAAAGTAGACTTGATCGATGTGGAGGGAGATACCCCCGTGCTCTCCCTCTACGTCTGCTTTTTTTCACACGGAAGTATGAGAGGTGGCTATGAAGATTGTACCCGGCTTGAGTGTCTCTCGATCTCCAATCACGTTCTTCTCTCTACGAGATCTCTTTCTCCTCATCCTGCTTGCAGCTTTCCTGACAGGTTGCGATCTTCCAGCCCGAGAGGCAGCGTTGCCAACGGCTACTGCTACCCCGACGTTTGCCATTCCGCCCCCACCACCCTCGTTGCCGGCTAAGCCTCCTGGCTTTGAGCAGGGAAAACCACCCTCAGCGGGGAGTCCGGCCACTGCTGCCCCACAAGCACAGCTGACGTTGCCACCTACGCCCACGTTGCCGCCCGAACAGCAAAGGTTGGTCGTGTATGAGCAGCAAGTGCTTTACGACCGGCGCTTCGGCGCCGAACGCGGGGCGATCATGCTCCATCGCCAGGCCGTCGTCGTCAATCATACGGATCAACCTCAACAATTGCGTATCACTGCGCCCGTTGGCCAGGCGGCGATGGACTATGGACTTGACCACGACATCGGCTTTAGTGTCTTTCGGGACCTGATCGGTGAGGAGAACTTCAGCCTTCCGCCGGACGATCTCATCCAGGTTCTCCGCCAACCGGCCCTTCAACCACACAGCGGTGGAGGAAGTCTGGTGGTCTGGGAAGAGGTGGAACTGCTCCCTGGCCGCGCCGCCCTGGCCGGCTTCAGCAGCTTGTGGAGCGATCCCCAGGACCTGTACTACGGTCAGTCTATCGTACTGCCGGGCTTGCAGATAGACCCGACGGTCCAACTCGACTCAGCCCATCTTGCCTTGAACTACGACCTCAGAGCTTTGGACCAGCCTGCCGAAAGTATCCGCTTCAGCGTCTTCTTGCCTACCACCATAAGCCCTGGACCGGCCGCCCCGCCCGATACCACCTTGTATCAAATTGTCGGTAGTTCCAGCAATCCGACAGGTCAGCTTAGATCAGATATGTTCCAAATCGATGGGCGCATGAACATGGCCCAGGGTACCCTCTACTTCTTCGAGGTTGAATCGATCGCCGCAGGCAGCAATCAGGTTATCTCTGTCGAGACCGATATTGAGCGTAGTGGTCAGACAGGACATGTGATCCCCTATTTGACAGTCTTATACTACCACCATACCCTAGCTGCTCCGGTCTTCCAGGTGCAGTCGGAGTCCCCAGCGACACCAGTCCATACCCTGACACCCGTGTTTATCTCGAACGTTGGCCTGCCCGATCTGAATGACCTGGAGTTCTGATTATTTCTGGACAGGTGCTTTGGCTTTATTCAACGACGACGCGCATAATGTCGAGGATATCGCTCGCCCCTTCAGCCTGCCACCACAACTGCAGCTCGTGGTTACCTTCAACCAGATAGGCGGTGAAGGTATGTTCGGTCCAATCGGGTGTCGCCAGAATGGCCGCTTGAGCCATCGGCCAGCCGCCGACGTCGAAGTGAAGTTGTGACTGCGTGTTGGTCGGGCCTGGAACCCGATAGCGCACGGTCACGCTGTACACATCGCTGGTCCCGACGGGCACTTCTTTGGTCAGGGGAACCCCCGGCGGCAGATGGACCACACTTTCTTCGGTGCTGATCATACGATTATAGCGCCGGTCCCAACGCATGCTACTGGCCGCGAAAATCAGAGGGCCGTCGTACTCCTCGACCCGTACGGCATATAGGTAAGCCTTGGCTTCGCTACTCAAATTGGTCGGCTCAACACAAATTGTGTGCGTGCCACCATTTGCCAACTCAACTATCAGCGGCGGCAAGGCCGTTCCGTGTTGATCCAGGGTGACAGTGCCCACAAATTGATTGTCCATCGATACGGCGATCTGAGTGGGAATGGCCCCATCCGTGCTGCCGAAGATGTGGATCCTGTAAAAGTCATAAAGTGACCAATAGTTGTTATACCATTTCCAGGTGCCGCAAACCGGCATAGCCGTGGCCAGGGTCACGTGTGCCTGGCCTGCCTCGGCGCCGAGTTCAGGCGGCGTGAGGTCGTTGACGGACGGATACTGGGGGGTGAGTTGGAACTGTTCCCAGATGACGCCCGGCTGCGCGGATTGATCAGCCGGGTCAGAAAGCAACTCCAAGGTGAGCTTATGCTGGCCCGGCTTCAGGTAAATGGAAGGCAAATCCGATTCCCCAGATCTGTTCCGCGTGTCGCCGTCGCCGCCAACGCCAGGGGCGAGCGCCAGAAACCTGCCCACTGGCATCCCATCCACACTCACTTTGACTGGCTGTGGCTTAAATTCAGCCGATGGGCGTTCCTGTTGCTGAGTCGACCATAGCGGGCCGGCCCGATTGCTCTCGAGTTCACCGGGATCAAGGTTTTGGTTGTTTTGAAGAACTAGGTCGATCTTGTACAGGGCCGGCACAGGCACAGAGACATCCACAGCAGCTTTGCTTTGCGCTGGATTAAGCACTACAGGCGGCTGGCCGCTATCACACGGCACGGCAGAGACAGAAGCCGGCTGAAGACGAACTGCCCAGAGGGCTTCATCCTGGCCGGCTTGGATTTCAGGGTCCAGAGATATATTAAGCAAGCGAAACTCAAGTTGGTGCCGGCCCGCTTCCAATCTAAAAGTGGTCATAGGGTCACTCCAGGCAGTAGCACCGGCCTCGTAGACAAAAGTAGCAACCTGGCGACCGTCAAGGGAGATGCCAATCAAGGCTTGTGTGGGCACAGATTTGTAGCTGATCATCCGGGCGCTATAAACCATCGCCGTGTCAAGCACAAAAGCAGCCCCAATTGTGGAGGACCCGGTACGCAGCAGGAGATCGTCATTTTCCATAAATTCAACCCAGGTATGCTCGAGGGGGATGACTGTAGGTTGATCGAGCGAGTAGCGACAGACTCGGGAAGGAACCTCGCTTGCGGGAGAGGGGACGATCTTTAGACTTCGAATAGTTGCGTTGCGGTCCAGGTTCCGATCAGCATCGTAGAAGTCGTTAATGAATTCAAGCTGGAGGGTGTGAGCGCCGGGAGAGAGGTGAACAGGGAGGGACTCGTCCGTGTAGCTGTCATCGCCGCGCGTGTAGCGCAACACGCCCGCTTGAGTGCCATCCACCTTGACCCCGATTTCAATGGGAGCGGGGCGTGAATTCTGACCAACTACGATGACGTGGTAATACCCTGCATCTTGCACAATGATCTGGGTTCGAAGAGACTCGCCTTGGCCGTAGAGAAACCACTCGTCGCCCTGGTCCTGGTCAGGCGAAGGGGCCTGAACTTGAGCGACTGTGAGGCCTGCCCGGGTCTGTTGAGCCAGACCTTGGCCCGGTTGCTGCATATCCCAGGCAACCCGTGCCCGTAAGTCATCATCCGGGCTGTACATATGCAAAAGTTTGCCAGAAGTATAAATAGCCCGCAGGGCCGAGGGGTTAAGGCTGTATTGGTAGCTTGCGAAGCGGTGCTGCAAGTGGGCGAGCAAAGGCTGCCCGGTGGAGACCCATCTGGCTTGAGGATCAAGCTGAACGATTTGGTTCAGTATGTGAATCTCTTCTGCAGGTTGGTCTGTGGCAGCAAACTTTTTCCACAGCTTGCGCTCTTCTGACAATCGGAGCGTGGAGACAATCAAGGCCAGCGCGATGCCGGTGGCAGCCAGGATACAGGCCGCTGCGCTGATTTTGCCAGCCAGACCGTATCGAGGCGAGTTGAACATAGAGAGGCTGTGCACCGCCTCTCCGGGCAATGGGACATCCAAAGGGGATTTGCGTTCCTGCGTGGCCTTTATGGCCCCCCATGCCCCGACGCCTATCAATACGTGCACGGCAAAGATGGTGTAGATAAAGTAGCGATCCCAGGCTAAGGGCACGATGAGAGCGTTGATCAATCCAACTGAAAGCAGCCAGGCATGGCTGGCCTGTGCCAGATAGGTGCGCCGAGCCAAACCTCGCCAGAGACCGATAAGAAACAAGGGTATGCTCAGCAAGGGGGGCAGGAAGTTGGAGTCTCCCTGGGCCAAGCCGTAGGTGAACAGCGCGGTGCGCAGCGAAGCCGCCATATCCACCAAATGGCCCCCAACAGACATGTTGGCTTGCTCAATTGATTCAATCAAACGACGCGTGAGAACTAACTGGAAGCGCTCCAGCATATCCGGATGCCATAGAAAAGGATTGGTGAGCATAAAGCTGCCCGCGGCGACCAAGAAGGCAACCGCAGCAAGCCAAACGAGCAGAAAATAGCGGCGGCGGGTCAGATGCCACATCGTGACCAAAGAGGCGATGAAACCAACCAACAGGATTGCTCCGTTGGCCTTGACCCCGGCCGCCAGCCCCATCCACAGCCCGGCAGCGCCCGAGGCACACAGCATGCGCGATAAAGAAGGCTGAGGCGAAGATAATAGCTGTACCAACCACAGCGTGCTGCCCAAAGCCAGCACGCTGAAAAAGAAGAGACTGGGCTCGGCCATAATGATACGCAACTGACTCTGCCAAAAAGGCGTGAACACCATCAGCCCCAAAACGATCAGCGCCGGGCCATAGCCATAGCTCCGTGCCAGCCAGAAGAAGAGGATAAGCAGCCCGACGCTAGATAGCCCTGTGATGAACCACACAACCGGCGATCGAATGGCCGGATCGATTGGCTCAAGAGAAACAAGATGCCTGACCGCCTCTGGCGGGATACCCGACAACTGTCGAGCGGCGGCAATGACGTATGCCGCGCCGCTGAATTGAGTTAAGCTCTCGAAGTTTATTTCAAATGAGTCTTGATAGCGGGGGCCGAAGGTCGCGTCCGCCCGCAGACTCCTGCGCAGCCAACGGGGTTCATCGAAAGCATGACCGGGTAGATCGCGTGGCGCGGCCGTCCATAGACCCATGTAGATCAGCAGGCAGGCTAGCCCGTAGACGAGGATGGGACGGTAGTAGCGCAGGAGTATGGCCCGGAGTGCGCAGGGACTTATTAACCCACGCTTGGCTCTACTGTTCATTACCCCTCCTTAGCACCTGTCCAGAAAACGGCTCAACACACATAAGTGGGGAGAGAAGCGCCTCGAATCTTCACGGGAGCCGGTTTTGGCAGGTTTTCGCAATATTTTAAGATGGTCCTGGCTCTAAATCCGAGCTTCCGGGAAGGCTTACCCCTCTAATTTGCGTAGACCCGAAATAACTTGGTGCTTTTGCAAGTTGTGGTATGATACACAAAACAGGTTATCAAGTCAACAAGTGCTTGCTGGTAGTCTGCCTCTTGAGTGTTGGTGGCTGGCCAGGAGAGGGTTTGCGAGTTTGTCATGGCTGATTCGGCCAATCCTTGCCATTGGTTGTCATACTTGGCTCACCAACACTTGAAGTGGCAATTGGTATAAACAAGCCTGCTCGTAACCGATTTGTAACTGCAAGAACTCAAAAAACATGTTATAGTATTCGTGAATCCAATGCATATTTGGCAATGTCATATTAGGTCCAGAAACCTTCCCGGAAGCTTGAGAGTTGTTGTCAAACGACAACTGATAACAGCCAAGAGGAGCAACATGAAACACGAGGTTTTTGTCGGATTACTTAGAAAAAACACGACTTTATCCCACCAACTGCGGTGGGTCCCCAGGTTGTTGATCGTAATAGCTATCCTGGCCCCCGGGCTGGGGGCATCAGCCACCTCCTTGCTGGCCAAGCCCCTGGGTTGGCCAGCCTCACGCGTGACGCCCGGGTGGCAGACAGAGCTGGCGGGTGGCTGGAGCGAGACGGCCTCGCCGACTGTGGCCGACGTGCATCCGAACTACAACGGACAGGAAATCGTGGTCGGCACCAAGGTGCGACCCGGCTATCCCTATCCCGGCTCGATCGCCCTCCTGTCCGCGACGGGCGCGGTCATCTGGGAGAAAACCAGCTACACGCTGGGCGGTAACAATTACCAGATCGGCTCGATCTGGTCGTCGGCGGCGGTGGGCGACATCGACAACGACGGGGATAAAGAGATCGTCGTCGGCCTGGGAGGTGACGACGTTGTTCCCGGCCGGGGCGGGGTGCTGGCCCTCGACCACCAGGGGAGCGTGGAGTGGTACTATGCCACCCAGGACCGCAACTACCCCGGCGACGGGCCGAACGGGGAGCCGGATGGCGTGCGCTCCACGCCGGCCCTGGCCGATCTGAACGGGGATGGGGCGGTCGAAGTGATCGTCTCGGGCGGTGATATGAACATGCACGTCATCGACGGCAGCACCGGCCAGAGCCTGGCCAACTGGCCGCTGGATCTGCGCGACACCAGTTTTTCATCGGCCGCCGTGGCCGACATTGATGACGACAACCAATTCGAGTTCGCCTTCGGCGCTGACCTAGGATACAACGACCCGGGCAACTGTCTTTACGCAGGGGGCGTCTTCCGGGTGATGGGATACGATGCCACCTACCCCGCTGGGTTCGACGAGCGCCTCGACTGCAACCCATGGTTCGTACTGGTACAGGGTAAGCACGTAGACCAAGCCATTTACTCCAGCCCGGTCATCGGTGACATCAACAACGACGGCCAGCTCGAGATCGTCGTCGGCAGCGGCAACTTTTTCGCTGGCAAAGGGTATTGGGTCAAGGTATGGGCGGACAATGGGACGCTGCTCAAGACGCTGGCGACCAACGGCTACGCGGACAGCGAGCCGGCCCTGGCCGACCTTAACGGCGACGGGTACCTGGATATCATCGCCGCTACCGAACAGCAGGCCACAGTCTATGCCTGGAGCGGCAAGCCGGCCGACAATTGGAGTGCCCTGTGGAGCACCAAGGTGTATATGTTCAACGGCACTTCGGGGCCCATCCTCGGCTCCCCCATCGTGGCCGACGTGGTACCCTCGTTCCCCGGCCCTGAAGTGTTGGTCGCCAACGGCGCGGAGATCACGGTGCTGGCCGCCGACGGAACTCAGTTGACCAGCCTAACCGGTTCCGATGGCAAGCCCACCTTTTGGGTGGGTCTCTCGCCGACGGCTGGCACGCCAGCGGTGGCCGACATCGACGGCGACAACAACCTGGAAATCATCGCCGCTGGCGGTTACTGGGATCCGCCCAACTGGGCCCCGGCCAACGCCAACCCCAACTGGAAAGAAAGCGTCTTTGTTTGGCGTTGGCCGGGGGTCAACGGCAACGCTTCAGGCGCTTCTCTCCCCTGGCCCCAGTTCCGGCAAAATGCAGCCCACCTGGGACGGGTGCCAGTACCGGCGAAGTTGGCTGCCAATCCAACCACGATACAACATCGATACGGTTATGGAAGTGGCGCCCCCACAACGATACCGGGCTCCTTCTCAGTATTGAATGTAGGTGACGAGTCGCTTTCATACAGCTTGAGCCAGGTTTCGACAATTCCGTTTGCGTTTACCAGTCCCACCAGCGGCACGCTTGGGCCGCAAGCATCGACCTCTGTCGGTTACACCCTAAGCGTGGCTTCACTCATCACCGGCACTTACCGTATCACGGTGACGGCTTCGGCCACAGCGGGCGGCGCCCCGGCCGACGGCAGCCCCCAGACGATCATCATCGAGGCCGTCGTCGGCACGCTTGAGGAGGTTTTCCTGCCGATCATTCTCAAAAACAATTGAGAGTGTTGTAGATTTTTTACCATTCGAAGAACTGATTATCAAAGGAAAAGCCAGTGCCAGGCACACTCACCTGGGCTGGCTTTTCTTCGTTCTACCTTACAGATGAAGTCTATGGCTGGCTAATTTACCTGATCTACTATGTCCTCGTACACACTTAGAACCTGTAGAAAAATCAACGCCATCCAATGGATGCTCTGGATGAACTCCAAGCAAGCTACCATTGCAGCAGTACGATTCTAACTGGTCACGTGTCAGAAGACCCTTGAGGCACAGGGCTGCATATAATGCCAATGCAGCATGTCCCTTGGACAGAATGAAACGATCACGTGCTGGATCACCAGTCCCGGGCAAGTGCAGCACACTCCCAAAGAGCACAGCCATAATCTCGGCTATAGACAATGCTGAACCGATGTGCCCGACGTGTGCTCGCTTGGATTCTTCAATAATGATCTTTCGGATTTTGTAGGGCGTGATGACTTGAGCCATAAAACCTGCGTTCATACCGACAGTTCCAAGCTGAAGAATAGACTACGGAATATAAGCCTGCCAATCGGCTAATTCCATCAGATTAACGAGGCGGCGTCATTATTTCTAATTAACCTCGTCCGGGACGTACTCCAGCCAGATTTTGCTGACCCCCGCGTTATCAGCCCCAATCGCTGCCAGACTGACCAGCACCTTATCGTTGGCGGAAAGGGGTACCCTGGCCTGGTAAGTTTTCCAAGTGGCGTTGGTGCCGCCGATAATCTCGCCTACTACCTGACCATCTACCAACACCTGCAAGTCCTTGCCAGGAAAATCGAAATAGGTCAATTTCAACTGGCGGGGGGCACTTGCCTCCAGCGCCAACCAGCCTTGATAGCCCACGCCGGGGCTAATGTCCTTGTGGCTCTCAGTGGTCCAGTCAGCCCCGGTGATGTCTTCAAAATTGGTCTCAGCCGAGATATACTCTAAGCAGATTTTGTTGACTGATGCTGCTTCGGCCCCCGTTGCTGTCAATGTAAAGGATACCACACTGCCTGCCGAAAGAGGAACGAGGGCCTCATAGGTCTTCCAATCGCTTCCAGTACCCCCTGTGATTTCACCTGTCAATTGACCATCAATCAAAAGTTGCATGTCCCTGCCAGGATAGTCAAAATAAGTTAGTCTCACCCGGCGCGGGTGGTCCGCGTCCAGTGCCAACCAACCTCGATAGCTTGTGCCAGGAGTGATGTTCATGTAGCTCTCTGAATCATCAGTTGTGGACATGTCTTCGAACTTGACCTCGGCCGGGACATACTCCAGCCAGATCTTACTGACCCCCACAGGTTGAGTCTCGGTTGCTACTAGAGCGACCAGCACTTCATCGCCAGCGGAGGGAGGCACCTTGGCCTGGTAAGTTTTCCAAGCCGCACTGGTGCCGCCAGTAATCTCGCCCACCACCTGGTCGTCTACTAAGATCTGCAAGTCCTGGTCGGGAAAGTCAAAGTAGGTCAGCTTTAAGAGACGTGGTCTGCTGGTCGACATTTGTAAGTACAGACGGGTCATAGTGCCGGGAGAGATACTTCTGTGATTTTCAGTGGTCCACCTGGCATCTCTGATTTCAACAAATTCTATTTGGGCAGGCGTGGTGTCGTCGCGAAAATAAATCTTGGCCAGGGGTTCTGGTATGGGAAAGGTGAAGTAACTGTCTTGGGGAAAGATAAAGACAAAGTTAGGATCTTCCCATTCCCTCCTATCTACCGGCCTGAAATTTTCACGTATAAAATTCATGGATGAATTGTCAAAAGCCTTGGGTCCCCTGAGAAATTCACCTGGTATGACTACATACCATACTCTTCGCCGCTGTTCGATTAAATCCGTTAATATCGGCATAGCATCATCAATAGCAGACACATTAATGATTGAGATGTCTCCAAGCCGGTTGAAATAGTACATGAAAGCTCCCTGAAACCAGGCCTCCCCAACAATCACATCACCTGGTTGGACATGGTGTTCCATGTAACGAGCCAACCCGCGCCAATCCGTTTGTTTTCCCTGGAGGTAATTCAACCGTATTATCGGTAGTTGTAGTACAAAGAGCACAGTTATGGGGATCAGGCAAATACCTATGATTGGCTGTCGGCTCTGCCACTTTTGGCTGACCGCCGGGTGGTGGCCTTCAAAAAAGTAGTGGCTACGCGTTCGCCAATCGGTCCATCGCCGAGAGAACCAGTCGCTTATGAGCACGATACCTTTGGCTACGACGATCAAGTAGACTGGGAAAAGAAAAATAAGATACCGGGGTAAAATAGCGAGTTTGGATTGCCAGAATAAAGTGCTGAAAAAAGGTCCTGTCAGCCATAGGATGATTAAAATCGCCAGGCGTCGTTGTCGGTATACAGTGAAGAAGATCCCCAATAGAAACAGGACAAAGAAAAGATAAACAACTACTCTAGTTCCGGCACCGTAAGCCACCAGCAGGTCGCCGATAAGTCTCAGCATTGAGTTATAATCTGGTAGTTGCAGGCCGAACCGGGCCGTGATCCTCACGTCGTATGACGTAGACGTCGAGATAGAAGCAGGTGACAGAACGGGCCACAGCAGTGGCAAGGCACAGGATAGAATCACAACTAGCGCGAGGCTAAATCTCAAGAAGAAAAACACAAGGGGCGAATGCCCAAACCGGTCGCTTCCTTCTCTCTTCCCGGTCAACCATTGGCTCAACCATACATAGCCAGCAAACAAAATCTGGGTGGGCAGGATTAAAAAGGCTAACAGATGGGTGTAAAGAGTAAGAACTGTACCCAGCACAAAGCCGGCACCGTTTTTTACGCTGCTTTTTCTGGAGTTATCCCCCGGCAGGACGAAACGATAGAAAAAAACAGGGACACCATCGAGAAGAAGACCAACTGGGAATACCACCTGGCTTCCTGAGAATACCAGAGATGATAGGGGGAGATAGCCAGCAGAACAGCGGCCACGAGTCCCACGGCCTTGCTGTAAAAGAGCCTGCCCAATCTGTAAATCATAGCAATGCCTAAAATGCCGAAAATCAAAGCCGGGAGTCGGACGGCAAACTCTTTATGGCCGACAAACAAGGCAAAGTGAGCCATCACCAGGTATACAGGGGGGCGCCAATGTCCGGGGACTACCCCTGAATGGGTGAGAATGTAGCCCAGGCTGCGTTCCGCTGGCCGAGCCGTCCATATCTCATCCCCCCAGAAACCCTTGTCACCAAAATGGTGCAGCCTCAGGCCGACTCCCAACAATATAATCAGGATCAGTGACAAGCGAATGATACGCTTTGTCGTTAAGTTGAACATATACCTCCTCTAACAACATCTTGATATACTCTCAACGTCCGCTTCGCCGTCTCCGTCCAGGAAAAGCGGCCGGCTTGCTCTAAGCCCTTAGTTCGCAACGCTTGTCGCAAGTCATCATCTAGAAGTGCCATGCCGATTGCCTCGGCGATGGCCTGGGTATCATACGGGTCAACCAAGCTTGCAGCCTCGCCAGCTATCTCCGGCAAGCTGGAGGTATTGGTGGTCACCACCGGGGTGCCACAGGCCATGGCCTCCAGCACCGGGACGCCAAACCCCTCGTAGAGGGAAGGGTAGACGAACAGGTCGGCCGCGCTGTACAGAGCTGGCAAATCCTCGTCGGGCACGTAGCCGGTGAAAACGACCTGCTCGGTCACGTTTTTTTCTCGCACTGAGGCTAAAATGGCCTGGTAGCCCCAATGTTGCTGGCCGACCAAGACCAGCCTATGGGACAACTTATGCTTCCGCTTGGCCTGCATAAAGGCCTCAACCAGGCGCACCAGGTTCTTGCGCTTCTGCAAATTGCCCACGGCCAGGATAAAAGGCTGAGACGTGTCGTATTTCTGGCGAGTCCTCTCTACTTCCGCCACGGGTGCGGGGCGAAAATGGTCAGCCGGGGCCAGGTGGATAGCCACCACCTTATCCGGCGCTAATCGGTAGCGGGCCAGAATATCTTGCCGCGAACTCTCCGACAGGGTAAGGACTTTCGCCGCCCGGCGCATCGAAAAGGGCACCAGGGAGGATAAGATCAGCCGGTCCCTGGGTGAGAAGGCTTCGGGCATCAGGGCGTAGATGATGTCGTGGACGCTGACGACGGTGGGGCAGGGCGACAGAGGGGGAGCGATGTAGCTGACGTGCAGTAGATCAGCCGGGTTGCGCCGCAACTGGTGAGGGATTTGCCAGGGGATACGCAAGAACGGGTTGGCTGAAACCTGTCGGAGGCTAAAGTTGTTGTGTCCGTTGACCAGACTTTGGCATAGAGCAGGCGCTGTGGCCAATAAGGTATAGTCGTGGTGGGCCTCGATGGCGGCCAGCCCCCTGACCAGATTCGACACGTAGGTCTCGTTGCCAGTCTCGCCGCTGCCGATCATATGGGCGTCAATGACAATACGCATCGTTACTCCTGGACGGCATATTCCAGCCATATCTTGCTGACGCCAAAAGGCTCGATCCCTGGATTTTCTAACGTGAAGAAAACCACTTCTCTAGAAGTAGGAGGGACGGCTAGCGCATAGGTCTTCCAGGAGGCGCTGGAGCCTCCAGTAATTTCGCCTGCCACCTGACCATCAACCCAAACCCGCAGATTCCTACCAGGAAAGTCGAAGTAGGTCAGCTTCAACTGGCGAGGGCGATCTGCATCCAGAACCAATGGTGCTTGATAGCGTCCACCAGGCACGATGCTCTTGTAGCTTTGAGTAGTCCAATCCACATCTGTGATGTCTTCGAACTTGATCTCGGTGGGGACATACGTCAACCGGGGTTTGATAAACCCACTTCCCCCAACCCCCGTTCCTGCCAGCTTGACCGTCATGGCATCGCCTACTGAGGGAGGGACTAGGGTCTCATAGGTATTCCACCAGGCATCGCCGGTAACGCCGGTAACTTCGCCCACCAATTCACCATCTATCAGAATTCGCAAATCACTACCAGGAAAATCGGAGTACATAAGCTCTAACAGGCGCGGACGACTTGCCTCCAAGAACAACTGTACTTGATAGCTTTCTCCAGGCCGGACATTCCTGTAGTTTTCCCTAAATTGCTTCAAAAATTGTGTGTTATCATTATACACTAGGATTGTACTTTCCTCACATGAGAAGAGGTCAGCAGGAGGTCCAAAGCGTTTGATAAATTTTGTTCGATTTAACTTGTAAAAATACGGGGCTTTTTCATCAATTATGACGAACTCAAAATCGTTGTTGTACCATTCCAGGTTATTGACCCAGTGAAAGGGAAGCAGGTCGGCGTCTGTTTGTACCACGAACAGATTATTCTTGGATAATATGCTTATGTACTTGGCCTGCCAAAACTGTGCTATCCCGTTTTGTATATTTCTTTTTTGAGTGTTCTCATCTAGGCATTTGACAAGATCGGGATAATAGTTGAACAATGCAGAAAGTGATGAGACGTTCCTGAAAGTAGGCAAGATGCTTAATAGTACTAAAGACATTGCTGCGCCCAGGGCATACCTGGCGTATTTGTGTTCCAAGATGGTTAATAGCTTTCTAGATCCAGCAATCAGGAAGGGCCAGCCGAAGAAGGTGGGAATGATCAACGTGGGAATAAGGTATCTTGTGGTGCTGCTACCCATAAAGAAGACAGCAACTATGTTTGTCAAGATGCTGAAAAGAAAGAAGGAAACAACTAACACGAATTTTGTATCCATTACATTCCGGTGTTCACGTGACCTTTTAATGGATAAGATCAATACCCAGATACTTATTGACACGAAAGCTATCCACAGCACCGAAAGAAGGATGGAAGAAGGCCAAAAACTTTCTGCCCAATTTCGGAGCTTCAGTAGGGTTTCAGATATTGGCTTTATGTCCACCTTCGTGTAAATCTGTAAGGTTTCGAATCTGACCAGCAGTTTATCCAAAATAATGCCCATAGGTATTGATGGGATAAGAGAGGAGTACAGTGAAATCATTTGTCTTGTGGATATCATGGAGAGCAAAAAGAGAAAGAAGATGCTGGACATCATAGGAATTAGGAATTGTATGATGTATAACATATCAGATGCCACAGTTAACGTGGATAGGGGAAAAAGCATCATACAGTACAGGACCGCTCTCCTGTAGTCCGATCCACATCCTATGATTTGTGCTACCAATGAGAGAGATACTATTGTGGCAAGAGTTGCTCCAAAATGATGAACACTTTTTTGCGTATCTAAGAAAAAATTGTATTTTCCCGCAGAAAGAAGGGCAAAAAAAACTGCCCCCACGAGCAACACTATTAGGTGTACTATCTGTCTGGGTCCGAATACGTTTTTGCTCAGGTGAATCAAACTTAACACAAACAGGATACTCTGTATGATCCCGTAAAACACGATCGCCAAGCGAAAATCTCCAGCAAGAAAGGCGATAAAAAAGAAGATAAGCATGTCAGGGAAAAAGAATGGAGCTGCCGGGAGTTTCCAGCCAGAGACATTATAGGAAGTATAGAACAGGTCCTTGTATAGGGTTGATAGGTAGAAAGTATCAGAATTAAAAAGATCCCGTATTGGCAGTTTTTCGGTTGAGAAGCTTATGTAAACAGTCGTTAGAGATAGAATCAGTATGATCCAGGCTAATATAATTTGATAGTTTCTCTTTAATTTCATTCGCGCTCGGTTGACAGATTTTATGAGGATTTGGTGGCTCCGCTGAAGTCTGCATAGCCAAATTCCTCGTCAGTTTGTCACACAATCTTCAAGCACAGCCTGAATCTTACGTGCCGATCGCTCCCAGGAGAAAGTCTGTGCTCTTTCCCGGCTGCGGCGGGCCAAATCGGCCCTGAGGTTGGGGGCTGAGAGTATTTTTGCCATGTGGGCAGCCAGCTCCTCCGGGTCGGTGGGATTGGAGAGAAGCACCCCTGCATCGCCTACCACCTCAGGCAGCGACGTTCGATCCGAGCAGATTACCGGGCAACCACAGGCCATAGCCTCCAGAACGGTCATTCCAAATCCCTCGCCCAAAGAGGGGTACACAAATAAGTCGGCTGCGTTGTAAAACCAGCGCAGTTCCTCATCTGGGGCAAAGCCTGTAAAGATGACTCGATCCTGTAGATTCAAATCTTCGATCCTACGCAGGATAGCCTCGTGTCCGTAACCGAATAACCCCACAATAACTAACTTTGGGGCAACATCAGGTAGCAAAGTGGCGAAAGCGGACAATAATGTATCAAGGTTACGTCGAGAATTGTCTAGTGAACCTACAAAAAGGACAAATTGACTGGACAAGCCATATTTCTTCTGAATATTAGCTGTGGCTTCGGCTCTAGGCATTTTAAAAAACACGTCTGCGACGCCCGGATAGGCTACAGTGACCTTCTTTTCGGGTACTCCGGATTTCGCGATGATAGCCTGCTTCGATGCCTGAGAGATTGTAATAATTTGACTGGCTTTCTTGATCGACCACGGTACAAGGCGCCGATAGTACATTCCCCGGAAGGGGTCATACTGACGAAACTCAAAGAATAATAGATCAAAAATAATGACGGTTACCGGCAGACTGGTTCCGAAAGGGGGTACAGAATCCGCACAAAAAATGACATCGGCTCGCCACTCATGGGCCACAGCCGGGATCTTAACTTGTCTCCACCACAATAAGTCAAGAAGATTCTTGAGTCTTCTCAACCGTGTTTTCTGCTGCTTTTGGGCAGGTTCACTGAGATAATTGGGTGGCAGGAACAAATACTCTGCACCATCGTTCAGCCTGCTCAGATGTACGCAGAAGTTCTTCACCACCCTGCCGATACCGGTAACATTACGATACGCTTCACGGGCATCCACCAATACGCGCATACTATTTACCTGTTGATGTCAAATTGCTCTTTATCGGCCCAGATTTTGATCAATATACCCACCAACACCCAGTAAGTTAAGACTATATGAGGCTCTAACCATACGTGCAGAACTAACCCATTTAGCGAGAGACCAACGCCGGCCCCAAACAGCCCCCAGGCAAACGGTTTGATGAGCGGATCCTGACTGCGTCGCGCAATCCGCAGGCACGAGGCCAGCCAATAGGCAACGATCCCTACGAAGAGCAACATCATCAAGATGCCTATTTCGGTTGCTATTTGAAAATACCAGCTCTCATTGGACACACCCTTGTCCCTTAGAAATTTGTGAGACACGGAGCCCGCCGTGCCTAAACCTCGTCCCAGGGGCTGGCTGGCCATCACCTCGAAACTCTCCACCCACCCGCCGATGTGAGCTTGAGTAGAAGTATCTCCAAATAAGTAATTAACAGGGGAGTCCGAAGGTATCGCCAAGACCAGCAGGCCAAGGACAAGCAGCAACGCCAAAGCCGTGACGAGCAGCAGACGAGAATCTGGTCTGAAGAGCCATAAGGTCAATACAAAGAGAGAGAAGAACAAGCTGGCCAGCGCGCTGCGGGTGTAGCTCAGAGCAATGCCCAGCATAAACAACAGGCTCAGCGAGCCAAAGATCATCTTCCGGGAGGGAGATTTTGCGTTCAGGAAAAAGCTATAGGCCAAAGACACAAACAGCAAGGAAGCGAAGGCATACCCTAACGTGCTAATATAGAAGGACCCTGACCTGTGTATTAGGTGACCCCCGATCCACCCGTAAAAGCTTGCTGATAAGCTGCTAGGGCTCCAGAAGAACCTTCTGTCAGTGAGATCAAAGCCCTGAAACACCGCAAAATTACTGTACCCAATTCGAAGGAGAAAGTCACCAGGCAGTACGAACCTCTCGACAACGGCTACCAGTGCCGCCAGGATACCTACGCCGAACAGGAGTGTAACGGTAATTCTCACGTCTCGACGGCTCCAATTTATGGAACGCGCCGCAAAATAGGCTACGAAGAAAAAGGCATCGACCTTGAAACCGCGCAGCTTGATCTCCAGGTCTGCCAACTCACTGGGCGCCAGGACATAAATGAGGCTTAAGCTAAAGAAGGCCAGGATGAGCACATCTAATGGACCAATCCTGAAAGTGAGCTTGCCTGTTTGGAGCGTTCTTAATGCAAAAAAGGAAGCTATGGCGACCAGCACTACCTCTTTCCAGGCAACGAATAGCTGGGGGATGACCCAGGGCACTTGGAGCGTGCCCACCAGTATCAAGGTAACCAGGGCGTGAAAGGGAACAAAGGCGATCATGCCCCATAAAAGCCACTTGGGGTGCAGCCATAACACAATAGCCAGGGGCAGCAGAGCCAGTCCGGCTACGATGGCTAAACCTATGGCACTGTGTAGAGTCTGCAATAATGCCGTAGCGGCAATGAGCCCCAACAGTAGCGTCAGCCAGATGATGGTTTCTTTTTGTTTGACAAAACTTGCAACAGAACTCGTTGTAGACATGTTCATACTTTTTGGGCAACTACGCCTACGCTGTCGACCAGGTACAAATAAGCTCGTCTAGCTAATTGCTTTAATTTGCTGGTCGAACCTTGATCTGAAGTGACAGGCGAGCTTGGCTGAGGCGATGGTTTCGAGGTTTTCGCAACTGTTTTGAGCCTGGTTATCAATTTCTGCATAGTCCAGCCATACGATAAGGCCATGCCCCAGCCATACGTTAATCTCAACTCAAATCCACAATCAGTAACGAGTTTCTCTAATTCGGTGGGGCTATATTCGGTCTCCCAGCCGGCAAACCATCTCCCACGCCACATGGCGATGTGCTTTTTCAGGCTGTACAAGGAATATTTTTGTGGGATATCCACGATCACATACCCGCCTGGTTTCAGAACGCGCCACTGTTCCTGCAATAGTATCTCAGGCTGCTCAAAATGCTCGAGAAAACCCTGGTGAAAAACGAGGTCAACTGAATTGGAAGGGAAGGGAAGCTCAAAAGCGTCCCCGGCAACCGCCAGGAACATATTGCCCTGGTCGGGATATAAAGTCTTGACCAATTTCAACGCCTGACAGGAATAATCCAAAGCGTAACTCGAAGCGCCCAGACTGGACAGGTAAATACTATCTCTGCCTGTTCCAGCCCCTATTTCCAGAACGACCTTGTTCTGTACATCGGCAAAACTGCAAAGCACGCTGATTAGTTTATGGTTATGGGGCAGGGTTGCTTGATGTTTCTCTTTTTCCCAGTAGGTATTCCAGTGCTGCCTGGTGGACTTGGTCATTAAGCGGGTTATCCTAAGGCTCGAGGTCTTAAAATAGCTTTTAACAATCTCATGTCGTCGTTGGGGATCAGTGAAAGAGCAAGCACAACATAACCACTCAAAGCGATAATGGTAGCCAACACAGGACTTAGGCCAAACCAGACTGGTATGGTAACTATAATCAGTAAAAAAGAATAGGGTTTTATGACATCGCCTGCCAAGTTGCGCAACGGCACTAAAAGCCGGGAATAGACTATGCACATAACAGCCACAATAAGCTCTGACAATACGTTAGCAGTCGCTGCGCCATAGAGACTGAAGCGAGGGACCAAGACGAGATTTAATATGACGCTGGAAACGGCCCCAACGGCTGTAGCTATCAGCAACTGCCTCTCACGGCCGGTCGCTATCAAGATTGTGCCCTGTTGGGCATTGATGAACATCAGTGCTGCTGCCCAAACCAGCCAGCGTAGCACCTGCCCTGACTCCCGGTAATCCGGCCCCAGTATTAACACCGTCAACGACTCAGCCCAGGTGAAGGTAAAGAAAATGATCGGCACTGCTGCCAGCGAAACGTATTTGATTACCTTGCGATAGGTCTTGATTGTCCTCTCCCTGTCTGCCAGGTACATTTTAGAGAACGCCGGTAGCAAAACAGCGGCCAAAGAGGCGGGTATCAATTTCAAGGCCCATACAAAGTTTTGAGCGGCATCATACCAGCCCACAACTTGATCCGTGGTAAAGGCAGTCAGAATGAGCACATCAACACGATAGTAGATCCCCACAAAAATACCTGCGACGGCAAAGGGGACAGCCTTGCCCATCAGTTCCCAGAGCGCGCTTTTGTCCCAGACAAACAGAGGTGTGGCTATCTTGCGGGTGCAGAGCACCCAGGCTATTAACAAATAGGCTAACGCCGCGCCGGCAAAACCGATCCCGATGCCTATCAGTCCCCATCCGGCTTGAAGCCCGGCAAAGACTAAAACCAATGCTAGCACTTGGGAAGCCGCCAACAAGATTGCCTGATAGTCGAATCGCTCTTGTGAAGCAAAGGTAAAGGTGAAAGATTCGGCCATAGAGATGAAAATCATGGCCAGCCCCAGCAGAAAGACCAATACACTGGTCTCGGGTGATTTTTGGAAGACGAGGAGCGAGGCCATCATCAGGCCCAGGGCCAGCAAACCCAAGTAAGCGTGCAGTTGAAGTGTATCACCCAGGTAGCGGGGCGCTCGCCCCGAGACTTGGGCCACGTCACGGCTAATCAGCGACTCTAAACCGAACCTGGCTAGAATCCAGAAAAGACTCATCAGGGCGTAGGCAAAGGCAAATTTACCATAATCTACTACCCCTAACGCCCTGGCAATATAAACGAACAGCAGAAATGTTAGAGCCTTTGCTCCCAGTTGAGCGGAGAAATAGATGATTGTATTTTTGGCCAATCCTCTAACGAAGTGCATGGTTAGTACACTGTTACCAATTTCCACACCGCCCAGGAGTGACTGCAGACAAAAGCTCTTTTCTTCCCAGGATCAATTTCTCTCGGATCATCCAACCGTCATCTGTTCGGGCGATGGTTCGCTAGTGGAGAGTGCTAAGGGGCTTCCTATCGCCAGTATTCAACCAAGAAGGCACCAAACACGCCCACCATAAATCCCAGCACCCCGGCCACGACGGTGTTGAGCAGACGACGGGGGGTCACCGGCTTATCCGGCACGGCGGCATAGCTCAGCAGTTGCGCCACGCTTCCCGTTTCGTCCTGGGCCTCAATACGCGTCTCCTGCAACTTATTGGACAGAGTGAAGTAGGTATCCTGGGCAACCTGCCTGTCACGCAACAGTTGATCCAATTCGCGCTGCCTATCGGCCAATTCAGACTGGAGGGTTTCTACCTCGGCGGTAAGACGGGTGATGGCATCTTCTGTCGAGTTTTGTTTAGCCTCCAAGGCGGTGATGAACGCCGCTAGGCCGGCTTCAGCATCCAGACCAGCCAGGTCGATTTGCACCAAGGGGTTGGTTTCCCCATCCACCAAGCCGAGCTGAAGCATATCGCCCAGTAACCCCGCCAAGATGGCTGGTGACGTCGTATCGTCAGCCTGCACTGCTGCCATCTGAGCTTCTTCCAAAAGTTGCGCGATCTGGTCTGCTCTGGTCTCATACTGCGTCAGCAGATCTGTCTTGGCTTGCAGCCGTCGGGCAATTCCCAGGTCGAGAGTCATCGTCCTCTCACCATCATCGCCCACGTTGGAAAAGCCCAACCCATATTCCCGCCGGAAGGCAGTCAACGTCTGATCTGCTTCTTCCAACGCTGTTTTGGCCTCGGCCACCTGGGCCTGAAAGAGGGACAGGTCGCTATTGCCGCCATATACGTTGTTGAGGTAATCAACCAATTGCTTGGACCACACGGTAGCCAGTCTGGCCGCTCCCTGGGGATCTCGGGATCGCGCCGTCAGTCTAATTAAACTCGGATCGCCAGCCGTCTCTGCCGTGAGAATCTTTCTTAGTTCGTGTAGGCGTTGTTTTTCCGGCGGCAAGGGGGGATCTACTGTATTCGCCGCAGAGAGGAGAAGATCGTCACTAGTGGCGATGGTCGGGTAGCCTGTCGAGAACTGGGTCGGATCGAAGGGAATGTTCTCCACGCGCTCGTCGAATTGGAACTGATAACGCGGCACAGTGACGGCGACCAAGGCTGAAGCCTCGTAAGTGGGAGGCAACAACGAACTCAGCACAAAGGCCAATATGGCCGCCACCAGGGCTAGCCCGGCGATCCAATACCAGTGGCGAATCACCACGTTGATGTATGCGCGCAGATCGATTTCTTCTTCCATAATGGCTCGCTCCTGGTGGTATGGATGGTTGCTTGGAATAACTGCTCTATTTTATCCCGTTTTGTGAAAGAGGCAATTTTTCTGACTGCCCGGCTGCGTTCAGATTTCGGGGCAGATTGTACGGGCCAGCACGTTACCCCAACTGATCCGCTGTGTCCCTCAGCCACGCCACAAAGGTTCGGACCTCGCTGTCAAATTCCTGCCAGACCGCAGCCTGCTGCGCTACCAACTGAGCTATCCGCTCTGCCTCCAGCTCGTAGCCATAAATGTTGCGCACGATGTGGCGGAACGACAGGTATTTCTCCAGGGAGCGCGCCGTCTTACTTGAGATGACGGCGGGCCTGCCTTCGGGGGCTACAGCCATTCGAGCTAACAGACGTTTATGCCGGTCATAACCATCTGGCAGCGCCCCGTTTAGTTCGGAAGCCACGATCCGAAAAATCCGCTCGCATCCCGTGTAGAAATTGTGGAGCTTGAGACCCTGATTTTCATATAGAAGGTCGGCCAAGTCAGGTAATTCGGCGATGAGCAGGTTGACCTTTTCAACTTCGGCTGTCAGGCGCGTCAGTTGCCCTAATTCGACCTCGACGTCTAGCGCGACCCCTTTCATTTCAGGCGCTGTCAGGTGCCTCATAAATTATCTCTCCCTGCGATAGAACGCGTCGGCGAAAGTGCGGATGCAAGCTTTCCAGGGGTTTCAGATCCACCTCAAAACGGGAAAGACGATTTATCTCAGCGTAGATTGTTGATGGTGTATGATCTGCTGTCGTTTCCAATACTCGACGAAATGGTCTGTCATTTCAACTCAGCTTCAGGTATTTGGGCCAGATCGCGTAAGACGGCCAGGTATTCGTCCAGGTTACGGAAAATGCCCTCGATTTTATCCAGTTTGACCATCGGCTAACACCTTTCGGCGGCGCAGGTCCCTTTCCATATGCTCGAAGTAGGCTCGTTGCATCAAACGTGCCACCGGCAAGAAATCGAAATACCGCTTGCGCGTCAGGGTTTCGTAGTCGACTCGAAAATCATCGTCTCTTGAGTAGACCAATATGCCCTCGGTCACAACCTTTCCCTGGATCATCAGCGGTGCGTCGTTCACGCTGCGAACGTCTACCGGGTCCCAACCACAGCGGGCTTCCAGTTCGCCAGCCACCTTCAATTCCAGGCGTAGTCGTTGATAAGACGACAGGCCGTGTTCTGGCTCCAGGACCATAACCACGTCCACGTCGCTGGTCGGCAAGGCATACCCTTCGGCCACCGAGCCGTACAAGTAAGCCATCATCACCGGCTGTTCGGCGAGAAGCCGGGGTAATTCCGCTCGCAGCTTTTCCAGCACCACCGCTGGGTCAAGCGTTGTGGTAGGCTTTACGCCACTCATTGGTTGCCCTACTTCACTCGTGTAGAAGGCTCGCACCTGGAGGGCGAACTCGTCGAAATTGACCAACTCTTCCGTGACCGCCTGATAGATGGCTTGATAAGCGTATCTTCTCAATAATTCGGGGTAGGGGCCTCACAAAACCTCGTCTAACAGGTCAGGATGTTCAGCCAACCAACGTCTATAGGCCGCAAGGATCTGTTCCAGGTCTCCCACCTGGTGGGCGCAGATCCGATACAGTTCTTCCTGGGAAACCTCGTGATAGAAATGCACCAAGCGATTGCGATACCCGGCCAAAATCCTCAGCAGGTCGGCCTCCTGGTCTCGCAGAACCCCCTGTTCTCGCAATTGTTGAGCAATCTCCTTGTATTCGCTCACTCCCAGGCCGAAGCCTTTGGCCAGGATATGCCGTCCCAGGTCTAACAAAGCCTCCAGGCCACGTCGCAGGCAGGACTCAGCCGTCCAGACGTTTCTCGTATCCGAGAAAAATGCTTGGTGATCATCCAGGGGAAGCGTTCGAATCTCATGGAGCATCGTCTCAACCCATGCGATGCGATCCGCCGCCACCCGTCTGGAGATTTGGCCCGGTGTCATGGTTTCTCCCTCAGAATCAGTGCTATCCGCTCTCGCTCCAGGGGGGCCAGGTCACCGGCCCGCCGCAAGACGTACAGGTCGTACTCGTCCGCTTCGTACTCATCGCGAGCGTACAGGCGCTCGCCCCGCACCACGTTGGCGGCCAGGAAGGGGTCGGCCTCCTGCAAACAGACCACATCCACCCGTCCCACGCCAAACAAGTCCTCTAAGGCAATCCCCAGGCGGACCTTCTCCTCCACCAAAAGCGACTTCCCTGGTATCGGTCTGACCCCGACATCCAGGTCGGATGAGCCCTGCTCGAAGGTCCGCTTCTCTCCCTCCATCCACGTCGCCGCCTCACCGGCCCGGCTGCCAAAAGCATATAAAGTGGCTACGTGGAACCTCTGGCATATACGCGCCAGTGCTTCGCGGCGAGCCTCAATGCCTGTGTTCTCGACCATAGAACAATTAATACTCCTCAGAATAAATTGCCTTCACAACTCTACCCCGTAACGTCGAATGGCACGTTGCAAGGAGTTCGAGGCATTTTCAATCTCAATCAGATCCACCTGGCGATTGCCGATGATCTCCTCGACTTGACGCCATGCCTGCCAAAAATCTCCCTTCAAGCCCTCAACGGCTAAATCCACATCGGAGTCCGACACAAACCAGGCATTATGGGCCAGCGACCCAAATAGGACAATCCGCCGAGCACCAAACTGCGTTTTAAGCAGGGTAGCTGCTTCGGCGACCCGATGCAACAAAGCCTCTCGCTCCAATTGTTCCACCGCGGTCAAAGCAGGCTCTGGCGGCTTGCGCCGCAGCGTCTCTCGATAGCGCCTCAGTTCCTCAGGGGTCAATTCCAAAGCTGTAGGCATTGCCCACCCCTCTACTGTATTACCTGCGCAGATAGGCTCGCACCTGGCGGGCAAACTCGTCGAAATCGACCAACTCTTCCGTGACCGCCCGATAGATGGCTTGATAATCCAGCCGCCAATAGACGTGCACAATGGCATTTCGCATACCGGCCATACCTCGGATGCGGCGGGCGAAGACGGGCTCCAATAACTCTTTGTCGCCGGCCAACTCGATCAGGTTGGTCGTGTCCAACTCGGTCAGGCTGACTCCCACCACCGCCAGGAAATGCCGGCAGATGTCGAGCACGGACTCCAGGGCAATACGCAAGTAGTGGACACACAGCTCCCTTGTGTCCACATCCGATCGGAATTCCTCGTAGGAAGCGAACCGTTCCCTCAGGCGGCGGAGCTGAGCCATGGCTTCATCCAAAGTAGAGAGATATCCCTCCACTCGTTCCTCGTCCATCTTTCTGTCTACCACCGATAGTCCCTCCCGACACCGCCGATCCAGATGATGATGGTACTGAACCATAAACCGCCGGTAGTCCTCGTACTCGAACAGGGCTTCTGCCATTGCCTCTGTCTTAACTGTCGGCGCTTCGGCAAAGACGAGGCGCCCCTCCACAAGCGCACGCAACTTCAGCCGAGGGTTGGCCCGGTTAAGGACCACCAGATCCACTTCCCGCGTTCCTAAGACGTGGCAGGCGGCCTCCAGCGTCTCCAGGTACTTATCGAAGCGGTATTCCCTGAATAGCACGGCCAGGTCAACGTCCCGCACCAGCGATCCTTCGAGCACTGACCCGAACAGACAGGCCAGGCGAACGCCATCGCTGGCCAGGGCGCGAGACAAATCACCAAGGTTTCCCTCTATCTCGGCCAAGCTGATACCGCTTACATTCAAGGAATAATTCCCTGTGCCCAACGCACAACCTCTCTCGTTTGACGCTATCCGTGTACGTTTTATCATTCTACCACACTTGGCCCGTTCAGAGAAGCACGACAAATTGGCAGGAAGCTTGTTCCATCCAAGTACAGATGGGTATTAAACCAGAAGACTGGAAGACTGGATAGAGCCCAACCATCCAACCATCCAATCTTCCAGCCTTCCAGTCTTCTGTTGACAACGTACTAATCAGAAGCTCTGCGCCGCCGCGCGGCGAATTCTGGCGCCTCCTTGATGGTCGTTCCCAGTATGCCGAAGGATTGCCAAAATGCACGCATTCCGGTCCGTTTGAGCTCGGCCGCCTCTTCGCCCACGTTCGGGAATCCCTGTTCATCAGGCGTCAGTAGCTCCCAGTTGCGGAACAGACGGCCCCAGTCGCTGTCTAGCGCCTGACGCATCTTGTCCTTGCCAAGGAACGGATACCAAAAGCTATCGTGATAGAGCACCGAGGCCATGTAAGACCACGGGGCCAGCACCGTCTTAAGCGACCACTCCACGGGCTTTTTGAGAGGACCCCAATAAATCTTGTGCTGCATCCTTGACGCAAACGTCATTTTGTGGTACGGCCCGACGAAGCGCCAGTTGGCTTCGGCCGCCGCCGGATCGCCGACGATCTCGATGTCGCGCGGGTCGCCGCAGCCCAGCCCTAACTCGTGCGCCAGGCGGATGTATTTGATCTCCAATGGGGCGAAGCCCATCATCTTGGCAGCCATAGCGTCGATAGCGACCTGGTCCGAGCTGGCCAGGATCACGTTTTTGACGTGGGGTAGCATACAGCGCGGGCCAGGGCCGTCGCCGGCGAAGGTGCCGTCCATCACGGCAAACACGCCCCGGTGGATTTTCTTCTGGATCATGAGTAGATCCACCAGCGTTTCGTGGATAACCGGATGCGTCCAATGCCGGCGCTCGTTCAGCAGGCCGCCGAAGGCATTCTTCATGGCACCGGTGGTGGTGGTGAACACGTGGGTCTTGATGGTGGGCAAATGGATGATGTTTTCACCGATAAATCGCTTGGGGATGTAGAAGCCATCGGGATATACATCGTTGAGGCATAAAAAGTCATCAGCCAGGTCACCGACCGCCTCGCGGATGTGGATCCATTCCTCGCCCTCGTAGAGGTGAATATTCCGCAGGCCGTGGGCCTCAACCACGTTGAGCTGCTTGTTCTCCCGCTCGCCCAGATGGGCGTCAATGACCACGGTGCGGTTATGACAGGCGTGGATCAGGTCGGGATCGTAGCCATCCACTTCCATAGCGCGAATCACGCCCTCAATCTGCCAGGGAGTGGTGGAGCTTCCAGGGAAGAAGAAGTGCCACGAGATGTTGATCTTTAAGGCGGTGTCGGCGTCCCTGGCAACGACGTCTTGGTAGTCGGCCAGGTTCATCAGCCGATGATAGTCTGCCAAAACTGTCTGCGGTGAGGTCTGCAAGACAGCGACTTTGCTATTGCTCATCTTGTCTCCTTGTTCAGGGGGTTAGGAGTCGGGGTCAACTATAACTCAGGGTGGGGGATTGGTCAAACATACGGGGGTGATGGACTGCTGTTTTTCACCCTTCTTGCTGGGGAGACTCTGCAGGGGGTGTGGGTGTAGTCCTCTGCAAGTGAGCTTGACCGGTGGACGAGATCACGAGTCGCCCCTGCCGGTTGACCAGGTATCCCTGCTCGATCAGGCGGTCAATCTCGGCGGTCAGCTCCTGACGCTCCCAGCCGGCGTGTAATGTGCCGTAGAGCGGATGATCTCGATAGGGAGCCACGCGGTTGGACGGCGAACCAAGCAGTAACTTGGCCAGCCCGCTCTGGCTGAGCAGGCCCGACAGGTCAGCGACGGCACTCAGAATAACATCTATAGGTTCTTGTGGGGCAGGTAATGCGTCCCCCGGTGCAGGGGAAGTCAGCGGTTCACGCTTGGTCGTATCGGCCAAGTGCGCCTGTACAATGGTCAGGACGGTGTGACCGTATTGGTTCATCTTAGCCGGGCCGATACCAGGAATGGCACATAGTGCTTCGGGATCCGTCGGCAGACTGGCGGCGATGACACGCAGCGTCCGGTCATTTAAGATCACATAGGGGGGCACTCCCTGCTCGCGCGCCTGGGCCGTCCGCCATTGGCGCAGCGTCTCGAACAATGCTTCATCAACGGGTGGAGGCTTGGCAACTACGGTCTGCTGCGCGCCGGTCTGACCTGGGTACTTGGAGGACGGCGGGTTAGCTGGCTGTCCAAGCCCTGCAACCACGCAACGTATCTCCTCGTAAGAGATGCTATCGGGCAGACGCTCTTTAAGGGGCGACAGACGCTCTCTCCCAACCTGCTCAATCACCATACGTACCTGGGCGATCACGTCGGCACTGACGATGCTTTCCAATTCCACTTCCCCTTCAGCGATGAGACGAGCCAAGTGCCCAAAAATGGTCCTCTCGGTGAGCCCCCGCGTCTGGGCTATCTGGGCCGGGGTAAGACCCTGTCGATGCAGGGCTAGTGTCTCATTTAGGGTGTTGGAGCGGCTGGCTCGTTCCATCCAACGATCTACTGCCGGGTCAGGCGGAGCGAGGACGTGAACCGGGAGGGGAATGGCAACACGGGCTTTCAAAGCCGTGAATCCGGTCGGTGTGAGCGTCAGCACGGGAAGCCGGTCATCACCGGTCAGCGCCAGGTAGCGGGTTTCAATCAAGGCATCTATGATGGCGGTGATGTGTTCCTGTTTGAGATGAGCCAACTTGCCGTGGAACTTGTGCCGCTGGTACCCCATGCGCAAGACATCCTTCGCCTGTGACCCTTTGAGGATCTGCGCCAGCCGCCTTCGACCCACCGGCCGAGGCAGGGTGCGGGCCGTCTCCAACACAACGAGGGGGATCCAATCCCCGGCCGACTTGGCCGGGGGCAGGTCGGTCACGTCGACCTTGAATTGGCAATTGTCGCAGCATCCGGTAGATGCTTCAGATTTCGAAATAGGGCTTTTGTCACCGAAGTAATCGAGCAAATAGCGGCGGCGGCAGGCATCGGACTCGGCATAGCCTATCACCTGGCCCAGCAGTTGGTGACGGTGGTCGGCGCGGGCGGCGATGGCCTTGGCGCGCGCTTCCAGGGCATCTTTCCCCCCAGAGGCCGGGGAAAGGACGCGCCAGCGCGAGTAACCAGCCTGGTCACCCAGGTGGAGCAGCGCCCCCGCCTGTTCCAGCTCGCTGAGGGTGATGCGTACCTTAACGGGATGTAGGCCACTGGCGTCGGCCAGCTCATCGCGGCTGACCAGGGCTTCGCCGTCCTGGGCGAAACGGCCTATCAGCCTATGCAGGGTGCGCAGGTCGTCCAGGGTCGGGGTGTCAGAATCGATGAACCAGGCCTGCAAGCTACGATCATCGGGGGAGAATAGGAGCGCACACAGGGCGGGCAGGCCATCACGCCCGGCGCGACCTGCCTCCTGGTAATAGGCCTCGACCGTGGACGGGATGTGATAGTGTATCACCGCCCGGATGTCGGGCTTGTCAACTCCCATACCGAAGGCGTTGGTGGCGACGACGACGGGCAGGCGGTCACCCATGAAGGCGTTCTGCACGCGATGGCGGATGTCAGAGTCCAGGCCGGCGTGATAGGCCTCAGCGCGCAGGCCAACCACGTCGCGGACGAAAGCCGCAACATCTTCAGCCGAACGGCGGGTGGCAACGTAGATAATGACGCTGCCAGCCGTTACCGCCGCCTTGCTCTCGCTCGCGGGTGGGGGAGGATCCAGGGGCAAGTCCAGGAGCAGTTGGCGCAAAGTGCGCAATTTGGCATCATCGGTGGCTGCGTAGTGCACTTGAAAGGTGAGATTGGGCCGATTGAACCCGGTGACGATGCGTTTAGCATTGACTGGCCCAAGGAGTTTGAGGATGTCGGATTGGACTTGAGGGGTGGCGGTGGCCGTGGTCGCCAGCAAGGGGGGGCGGCCCAGCCCCTCCCAGGCAGGGCGGATTTGCAGATAGTCAGGACGGAAGTCGTGGCCCCACTGGGAGACACAATGCGCCTCGTCGACGGCCAGCAAACTGACCGGGACGTTGGCCAACGCCCGGATAAACTGGTTGGAGCGCAGACGCTCGGGCGCAATGTAGACCAGCTTGAGGTGTCCTTCGCGCATGGCCCGCAGGCGACGGTTCTGCTCACCGGAAGGCAGGCTGCTGTTGATGTAAGTGGCGGGCAGCTCGGCGTCGAGCAGGGCATCTACCTGGTCCTTCATCAGCGCGATGAGCGGAGAGATGACCAGGGTAAGACCGGGTAAGAGCAGGGCGGGGAGTTGGTAGGCCAACGATTTGCCGGCGCCGGTGGGCATGACCAACAGCGTCTGACGTCCAGCCAGCACACGCCGGATGGCCTCCTCCTGGCCGGGGCGGAAGGAGTCGAAGCCAAAGTGTTGGCGGAGCATGGCGAGCAAGTCGGGCGATTGGGGTGTCATGGCTGCCCTAGGGTTTTATTGTCTCTGATCAAAAGCGGGGGTCGTAAAAAATGTAGCACAAAAGGTCTTCATCGTCCTTTTCGGTGTCACGCTACAAACTCTAAATCTGGGCTTCCAGTGCCGTATCTCTTGAGGCCGTTCGCACGTGGGCCTGCTCACGCCTCGGTTCGTCGGAGTCACGTTACAGACTCTCAATCCAGGCTTTCAGTGCCGTATCTCTTGAGACCGTTCGCACGTGGCCTGCTCACTCCTCGGTTCGTCGAAGTCACGTTACAAACTCTCAATCCGGGCTTTCAGGCGGGCCAATCCCCCCTGGATGCGGGTCAGTTCGTCGCCAGTTTCGGTCAGGTGGTCGCGCTCAGCGCGGATGAAGCGCGTGTAGGGAGCAATAGCTTCGTTGATTCGGTTCAGACTGTGCTCCAATTCGCGTTCGAACTGGCCGGTGAGGCTGCTCACCAGTTGTTCACTCATATCGCTGATCTTGTCACGGAGCTCCTTTTTGGCTTCACGCCGGCGGGCAGGGATGACGAATAAGCCCAACACGGCCACCGCACCGGCCGTCAGGAGTCCGGTCACATCGGCCAAAGTGGTGGTAGCGAGAATGGTAATGATCGTTCCCAGACCTATGGCGCTGATTTCGACCAAAGCGGTGCCGGCCACAGCCATCTGGACTGACTCGGCCAGTCGATCCGCCTCGATCTCCTTGTCGTAGCTCTCAACGGCGCGTTGGGCAGCGCGCCCTACGGTGTCCAGCAGACGAGCCCGGTCGTATTCAAAACTTCCCCCTACCTGGCCGACAATGCGGTCGGCGTGTTCGGCCCGGCGGCGCGAGAGGTGGTCCATCACCGCCTGCCACTGGCGCAGTTCGCTGGCGACGATCCAATCGATGATCTCGTTCACGCGCTGCTCGATAAGCTGGGGTGCATCGGCAACCACCTTACGTTCGAAGTCAGCCTTGAGCTTGTTTTTGTTGACCAGGTCAAAGACGCGCACCAGCCGCATCGTTTCATCGAAGAACTCCATCCCCCGGCTTTCAAACTCGTACAGCACGTTTTCCACGTCAGCCAGACGGAATTGAAATTCGCGCGTCATATCTTCTCTGTAGACAGCCAGTTGCCCCTCAATGTCGTCGATGGTGGCAAAGTCATCTTTTAGTAAGTCAAGCCGCCCGTTAATGGCCGAGATGTACTTGTCTACCAGGTGTGCTCCCACTCCCAGGGGATTGAGCAGCTTGAGACGGATACGCTCTTTTTCGTCCAAAGTGGCGACAATATATCGTTCCAATGCCTCGAAGCGGCTGGCGGTCAACAAGTCACGGCCGTCACTGCCTATCTTGGCCCGAAGGGCCTGACGGGCCGAGACGGGAAAGACATCGGGCGTGAAGCCGAGCAAGCTGCGAGCATTATCGGCGATGAAGGCTTCGATACGAGCCACATCCTCAGGGGTTTCCAGGATGTCGATTTTGTTGACGACGACGACTACCTTTTTGCCCCAATCGCGAATGCGCTGGAGGAAAGCGCGCTCGCTCTCGGTGAAGGGACGATCGGCAGAAGTCACGAAGAGTACCATATCAGAGCGAGGTACGAATTCCTGGGTGATAGCCTCGTGCTCGCGGTGTATGGCGTTGGTGCCGGGTGTATCAACGATGTTGATTTCGCGCAACAAGTCCACAGACGCAGTGACAATGTCCACAGATGCTTCGGCTACCGTGCGCTCGGTGGTGGCGCCATGCTTGAGCAGGTGGATACGAGTGGTGGTGGGCGTGACTCCTTCCTCCAGAACCGGTTGGCCTAACAACGCGTTGATAAAGGCACTTTTGCCAGAGTTGAACTCGCCGACGACGACCAGCAGAAACAGATCATCAAGCTGGGCGATTGAGTAGTCGAGAGTGGCCTGATCCTCGGCCGTTACGTCGAAACGGGCCAGGGCGACTCGCAGATCACTCAGCCATCCCCGCTCCTCGGTCAAGAGTTCCTCTTGTTGGTTGGTTAGAATGCGTCGGAGCATAATTGTTTCCCGCCTCGTTTAATATACCGCGTCTGGAAAGGTACAGACTCCGGCATGATGGCCTATCCGTTTAAACATTCTCACTTCCAGCGCCGGCCACGGTTCTCCCAGGACTCCATCGTGGATAGCCCAACTACGGCCACGCACTGTGTTGGCCGTTTCGAGCTGCCGGAACGGGGTAGAAGCATCCAGCTTCTGGACGAGCTCGCCGCCAGATTGGAATTCGCGGTGAATCCACTCCATCCTGCGCCGACCTTGAATGTAGTTAAATCCCTGCCACTCCAGGAAGATGGCGTTATGATAGCCGAGCGGGTTAGCCAGATACGTATCGTGCCCCAGACCAGCAGCGAAGTCTTCTACCAATGGTAGTTGACGGCTCGTCTGGCGCAAGCCGCGCCGAACCTGACCGGGAGCAAGACCGGCGTTCATAGCACGTTCCTCCTCTTCCAGGTTGCGGCGCATCAGGCCAAACTTGGTCGGCTCACCGGCCCAATCACGGTCCACATCAAAGCGCTCGCCGTGGGGATCGTTGATCATTACGAGCAATATCTCGAGTTGATAATTTCCGGTGTCGCCCAACTCAAGCTGAAAGAGAGGGTCAGGGAAGTCAGGGAAGGGGAGAACCCGAATACGCAAAAAACTGGTGCCCGGGGCAGCTTCTATGTCCACGAGCTTGACCCCATTCGCATTTTTCCAGGTGACAGGATCAATGCCATAACGAGACGATAGATCCTCAGGAATGAGGAGACGGTATATTTCCGTCTCTTGTTCTTCAGGCAAGGCGTTGATCTGGCGAATGGAATGCATCGGCACGCCATCGACCACGATTAGCCCGGCCATCATTTCCCCTTCCAGTGCCGGGCCACAGCACGATCAATCTCACGGCGCGTTTCTCTCTGGCGCAGAGCAGCCCGCTTGTCATATTGTTTCTTGCCTCGGGCCAGCCCAAGCTCAACCTTGGCCAGATTGTTCTTTAAATAGAGTCGCAGCGGGACCAGGGTAAAGCCTTTCTCTTGTAGCTTGCCAGTGATTCGGTTGATTTCACGGCGGTGCATCAACAGCTTGCGCGACCGACGCGGCTCATGATTGGCATATGTTCCTTGATCATAAGGGGCGATGTGAGCATTCAACAGCCACAATTCACCCTCTTTGACAGTGGCGTAGCTATCACGCAGATTGACACGACCGGCGCGGATGGATTTAATCTCGGTGCCAGTTAACACCATGCCCGCCTCAAAGGTGTCGTCAATATGGTAATCGTGACGGGCTTTGCGATTGGTGGCGATGGTTTTGACAGCGTTGGTGTTCAATTATCCTCCAGGAAATACTCAATCGCTCGCTCCAATTGCGGATCGAGTCCCTCGACGAAATCCTCCTGGGTGCGCTCCACATAGACATCGGGTACGATGCCTTCGCTGTTAATCTGCTTTCCGCTGGGCGTGAGCCACTCGGCGATGGTCACACGCAATTCAGAGCCGTTGCTGAGCGCGTGAGGGATTTGCACTGTGCCCTTGCCAAAGGTTTGTTCGCCCAACACCGTACCACGGCCGCTCTCCTGAATGGCCCCGGCCACGATCTCTGACGCACTGGCGCTTCCCCGATTGACCAACACCACCAAGGGCACATCGAGCGCTACTCCGTCTGGCTGAGCTTCGAAGACTTGCTCTTTGCCTCCCTTCAGTTTCTCAATGGTGATAACGCCCTCATCGATGAATTGACTACTGACGAAGATCGACTCGTCCAGCAATCCGCCGGGATTGTCACGCAGGTCGAGAATGAGGCCCTTCAGCGCCCCATCTTCTTCCAGCGCCTTGATGGCTTCGGCCATCTTGCCAGTGCTTCCCCGGCTAAACTCGGTGAGGCGGACGTAGCCGATGTCGCCTTCCAGCCTTTCCGATTCCACGACTTCGATCTCGATGCGAGCCCGCTCAATAGGCACATCGAATGGCTCATCAACACCATCCCGGAATATGGTCAGCACCACGGTGGTCCCGGCTGGCCCACGGATGAGGCCAATTGCCTCGTATAGACTCAGACCCTGGAGGGGCTCGCCGTCTACCGCAAGCACAGTATCACCACGTAAGAGGCCGGCCTCGGCGGCTGGCTGACCCACGAACGGTTCAGCGATGAGCAGCCGTCCCATCTCGTCCATGCGCACCGTAGCCCCGATACCCTCAAAGCTGCCGCTTACGTCCTCCCGGAAGATGGCCGCCCGGTCCGGATCGATGAATGCGGTGTTTTCATCGCCATAGGTATTGACCATGCCCCGGATTGCGCCATAGACACGATTCTCATCGCTCGGTATCTCGCCGTAGAATTCCTCCTCAACAAAGGCCCACGCTTCCCAAAAAACGTCGAACTCTTCGGGCACATCTTCGCCAGTGAGGGTAATCTGAGGCGATTGCGGTGCTGCAAGTGTGGTCGCTGATGTCGTCCACGCCGGCGCCTGGACCGCTCGCGCCACGTAACCGGCGCCAAAAGCTCCGACCACCACCACAACTACCAGCAACACCATGATCATCAACTTGATTATGGCTTTAAAAAAGTAACCCATGTCCCTATACCTACCTCTCTATCACTTCGCACCTATAGCTTCTTCTTGTTCCTGCAGATAAGCAATCGCCCGTTCCAATTGGGGGTCTGCACCAGACGCCCTTTCTTCCTCTGAAGGAATGATCTCAATGTCGGGTATTAGCCCTTCCCCATCAATGCGGTGTCGATCAGGGGTCAGCCAGCGAGCGACTGTCACGTGCAACGACGACTGATCGGACAGATCATACACCATTTGCACCGAGCCCTTACCAAAGGTCCGCTCGCCGATGAGGGAGCCGCGTTCGTAATCTCGTAACGCCCCAGCCACGATCTCCGACGCGCTGGCCGTGCCGCCATTCACCAACACTACCAGCGACAGGTCGAGAGCCAATCCGCCATTTTTAACCGAGTAGAATTTTTCGGGTTGGTCGCGCCGATCTTCGTAGAGCACCACTCCCTCACGCAAAAACTGGCTGGTTACATCGACGGCAGCATCCAGCAAGCCGCCGCCGTTGTCACGGAGATCCAGGACCAAGTTTGTGACGCCCTCGTCTCTTAACTCCTGAATGGCGCGTTCCAACTCACGGCCTGTTCTTTCGGTAAAAAGTCGAATACGGATGTAACCGGTGTCGGGATTCTCCTCCAGAACCCTCCATTCAACTGAGGGAGTCTCAATGACCTTGCGGGTGATGGTCACCACAATCGGCTCAGCTACTCCTGCCCGCTCCAGGGCAATCGTCACCTGAGTATCCACTTCACCCCGGATGAGCAAGATGACCTCGTCGGTTGTCATCTCGGGCGTGATGGACGTATCGCCTACCTGAATTACTATGTCCCCCTCTTGAACCCCGGCTTGCTCAGCCGGAGAGTCGACCATCGGGGTGAGAATGACCTCGCCCTCCGGTCCCCGGGACACAAACGCGCCGATTCCTCCAAACTGCCCCTCCAGTTCCGCTTTCTCCAAAGCGCGGGGTTGCGGCTCAACAAAAAGGGTGTACGGGTCGCCCAAGGTGCCCAGGGCTCCATGAATTGCGCCATAGACCGGGGCAGGGCCATCGGGGATATCGCCGTAAAATCTATCTTCGACGATGTGCCACATCTCCCAATAAACGCCAAAATCCTCAGCCTCTTCAGTGTTGGGCGTGTTCTTTGTAAGATACCAATGGGCTCCGTAGCCGGCTCCTGCTCCCAGACTAAAGAGCAACAACGCAACAAGGAACGCCAGTACAATCCGTCTCCAATTTAACATTAGCTATTTACGACCTGCCTTTACCTAAGTAGCTTTTTGGTGCGAAATTCCGTAGCTGGCGTATCCCCATTGCGCCAGCGGCGGGCATGGGGATGCCCCGCCTACGTTTTGCACCGCGAACTAAATAATCTCTTCAATTCATTTTAACACGGCTGAATCGGGGGAGCAAATCGGTTTTCAACGAGGGGTGCGTTCAGATTTGGGGGCGAAGTGTCAGGTGGTCAGATTATATGGGACAAAGATGCTCCAATTTGGTATTGACAATCGGTGGTTTTTATGCGATAATACACCCGACAAGAGAACACACACCTCTCTTGTCCCCACCTTGCCATCTTAGGACAAGGAGGTGATGCTAATGGACCATTGTAGTAGCAGTATGTGCGCCGTAGCGTCACCTCCGGTTATCCGGTAGTACGCTACGGCGCGACAGGGGGCCTTCCCTAGAAGGGGAGGTCCTTTGTTTATGTGGAGAACATCCTGCCGGGGCACACGGTTGTGCGCCTCTACTTGGAGCGTGCCTGTTTGTGCCGAGCGAGTCCCCCGTGGTAAAATCCCCCCTGGAGGTAAAACCTATGCAAGATGTCATCCCCATCGGCAAGCTGGCCCCCGATCACCTGGCCCGGTTGTTGGCGGAACATGCGCGTCCCGACCCGCGCCTCATCGTCGGCGCTCGGGTGGGCGAAGACGCGGCGGTGATCGATATGGGAGACCGCTATCTGGTTGCCAAGACCGATCCTATCACCTTCGCCACCGAGGAAATCGGCTGGTATGTGGTCAACGTCAACGCCAATGACGTGGCCTGTGCAGGCGGAGCTCCGCGCTGGTTCCTGGCCACCTTGCTTCTGCCCGAAGGCAAGACCGATGCCGCGCTGGTGGATACTATCTTTGCGCAAATGGCCGAGGCGTGCGCCCGGCTGGACGTGACGCTGGTTGGGGGTCACACGGAGATTACGTATGGGCTGGACCGGCCCGTTGTCGTAGGGCAAATGCTGGGGGAGGTTGCTCCAGATCGATTCGTGGCCACTGAGGGCACTCGACCAGGAGATGATATCATCCTGACCAAAGGAGTGGCTGTGGAAGCGACGGCCATCATCGCCCGAGAAAAGGCAGACGAGCTGGGGGGAACCTTTGACGCGGAGTATCTGCGGCGGTGCCAGGGCTTCTTGCACGATCCGGGTATAAGCGTCGTGCGCGACGCCCAAATCGCTCAAGCGGCTGGGACGGTCCACGCTATGCACGACCCTACCGAGGGCGGGCTGGCAACCGGCCTGTGGGAGATGGCGGTGGCGGCCGGCGTGGGGCTGGAAATAGACGAAGCCGCCATCCCGATTTTGCCGGAGACGGCAGCCTTGTGCGCCCAATTTGATCTCGACCCACTAGGGGTAATCGCCTCCGGGGCCTTGCTCATCGCCTGCCCTTCCTCAGAGACAGAGACGATCCTGGCGGGGTTGGGGAGTGAGGGGATATCAGCCGCTCCCGTGGGGCGAGCGGTTGAGAGAGGGCAAGAGTGTACCTTACGCGGCCCAAATTCAAAGCGCCCCTTACCGACCTTCGCCCGGGACGAAATCGCGCGTTTGTTTGAATAGACGATCAGAAGATGAGATTAACATTGAAACCCCTACCTTTCTTGACTGAGGATTATCCTGGCACCGGTGGCCGCATTAAAGCGGAGCCCGAAGACTTTGTGGTCGAAGAGATCCCCCTCTATGAACCTGGTGGCGAAGGGCAACACGTTTACGTCGGACTCGAGAAACGGGGGATCAGCACCTATCAAGCGATAAGCGCCATCGCCCGGCATCTGGGTATACCGACCAGGGAGATTGGCTACGCGGGTCTGAAAGATGCCCGGGCGGTGACGCGTCAAATGATCTCGATTGATGGCGTCGAGCCAGCGCGAGTGGAAGCCCTCGACCTGCCGAGGCTCAAGATTTTGTGGGTGGACCGCCACCGCAATAAGCTGAAGATGGGGCATCTGTCCGGCAATCGCTTCACCATCCGGGTGCGTGATGTAGATAACGAGGCACAGGCAAAGGCCGAGGTGGTGCTGGATGAACTGGGCCATCGCGGCGTACCCAATTATTTTGGCGAGCAGCGATTCGGGGTGCGCCGCAACACTCACCGGTTAGGATGGGCAATGTTGCGCGGCGACGCGAGCGCCTTTGCCCGCGAGTACCTGGGAGGACCTCAGACCGATGATCCGCCTGAGGTACAGGCGGCCCGAGCGGCGTTTGATGCGGGTGATTACCAGTCTGCGCTGGCTAAATGGCCATCGTATCAACGGGAAGAGCGACGCATGCTGGAAGCCATAGTGCGGCACGGCGGAGACGTTCAACAAGGGATGCGCGCCCTGGATAAGAAGTTGCGTCGTCTGTTTGTATCGGCCTACCAGTCTTATCTGTTCAACCGTTTGCTGGCAGGGCGTATCCAAGCGCTTGATCGGCTGGAACAGGGGGATGTGGCCTTCATCCATGCTAAGGGGGCGGCTTTTTTGGTAAAGGACTCTGATATTGAGCAACCGCGCGCTGACCGCTTTGAGATCAGCCCGTCAGGCCCGCTGTATGGCCTCAAGGTATTGCTGGCTGAGGGTAGACCTGGTCAGCAGGAACGAGATCTGCTGAAGGAATCAGGTCTCTCGTTAGACGAATTCCGGTTACCAGGGATCAAGCTAAAAGGGGCGCGGCGGCCATATCGCATCCCGTTGACCGAGACCCAGATCGGTTGGGACGATGGCCTGATGCTCAGCTTTCGCCTGCCGCCAGGCAGTTACGCTACTGAGGTGTTGCGCGAGATAATGAAGCCTGTCGAAGAGTAAAAGACCTCGGAGGTTTGTAAGAATGCCTATGTCAGCAAAGTTTTGGTAACTGTCCGACCGCTTCGTTGGCAAAAACGCCTTCTTGAAAACCTCTGGGGTCTTTTTTTGGAAGATATCGCGGCTAAGCTGCCTCTTCAATCGAGGCCAGCGCCTCTTCAAGGGAGGGATAGAGGTCTGCGTATTGAGTTAGCCCCACCATACGGAAGATCTTCTGGAAATGGCTGCTAAGCCCGGTCATCAATAGTCGCTGGTCTCGCTTACGCGCTTCGGTTACAATGCCAATCAATATGGCGATTCCCGCACTGTTGATGTAATCATCTTCTCGGAAGTTAAAGATAATGTTGTGAGCGCCATCGGAGGAGGCATCGTGGTAAGCCTCGTTGATTGCTTCTTCGGCGAAGGTGGTGACGTCCCCTGCCAGGTCTATAATGGTAGCTCCTCTCTCGAAGCTAGCCGTCACCTGGATTTCATCAGTCATTCGCTGTCTCCCTCATCATCCGTCAGCGAGGATCCATCGTCGAGGGCAGGTCGCCTCTCATCCATTGTTCGGTAGATAATCATCCGGAATTGATTCCCCCCACTTTCATCGTCCTCCACGAAATAGGCTTCGTCCACCATTTGGCGGATGAGCCATAGCCCAAGGCCTCCCGTTGGGCTGCGGCCCTCGACCTGGGCTTGAATGTCGGGGGCCGTCACATCGGTAGGGGGAGAGTCGCCAGCACCGGGGTCTTTTACCAAAATGTCTAGTTTATCCTCATCGGCGCTTAACACGACAATGACCTTCATTCGAGCATCAGATTTACTCCCGTGCCGGATGGCATTGGTACACGCCTCATCCACTGCCGTTTGCAGCTCTTCGATGCGCTCTGGCGAAAATCCCAACCGGCGAGCGACGGCAGCGGCTGCCTCACGGGCAACTCGTTCGTAGCCTAACTCGCCAGGGATCTTCAATTCTACGACCCGGGTCGTATTGGGAGGGATCACCTAAGTCTCCTGGATGATTGTCTTTATTCTAATCAACCTGTGTCATTATATCATAAAAACCTAAATCGCGAACTATTTCGTATCTTCTCAAAAAGTAGGGGCGAAACCGAGATGTTCGCCCTTGGGGCAGACACACAGGTCTGCCCCTACCCCGAATTATTGAGAAGATACACTGTTTCCTTACGACAATTGCAAGGAAGGTAACGATTGTCTATAATCTGTGGGGCAGGGAGTTCTCCCCACTCAAACACCATGCGGATGAAGAATGGAACACGTCGAGATGGACTCGGGATTACAATTCTACACCGGGTATTATCAGCCTATCTTAAGAGCGCGCAAATGATTAGAAGCTACCGGCGGCGTTGGGTAGGGAGATTGGTCATCCTACTGGCCCTGGTCCTACCCGGCTGCCGTGGGCCCTACCCGGCCGAGTATGTACTGGACGATCCGTCGCCGCCGTCCCGTTGCGTCGCGGCCACGGGGCATTCTGTCAGCGGCAATTTCCTACGCTACTTTGAGGCGATGGGAGGAGTGGAATCGCTAGGGCATCCGATCACGGAGCCTTTTATGCAGGAGGGGCGTCAGGTGCAATACTTCGAGTACGCCCGGCTGGAGGACCACCCCGACAACCCCGGCGGGCCCGTGGTCAAACTTAGCATGTTGGGCGAACGATTAGGGCAACGCCAGCCACCACTCAGTGCATCTCGGGTACCCCCCGCCTCCGAACGGAACAGTCGCTACTACCCCCAGATGGGTCACGCCATGAGCGGCGATTTTCTGAGCTACTTCGACGAGCACGGTGGCCTGGACCGGTTTGGGCTCCCCATTGCCGAGCCTCTGGTCGATGGGGGAAAGCTGGTCCAGGATTTTCAGAGGGCTCGCCTGATATGGCATCTGGACCGTCCCCCCGGCAACCGGGTCACGCTGGAGCCTATTGGCCAGGTCTATTTCGAGGCACAGGCCTTGGATCCGACACTGCTGGCCCCCATCACCTGCCCGCCAAGCATCGAGTAGTTGTAATAACGATTTAAATCGTTATTACTAAGCTCCGCTCGGATGGACGTTATCGGTCACGGCTGTCTCTTCGGTCTCGCTGAGGTCGGCCTCCGCAGTCTCCTTGGCCTCCTCGTCCTCCCCCCAGCCGATAATCCACACGCAAGCGCCGGCCAGCAGAATGGTGGTCACGATGAGCGCCGCCCACTGCCCGGCGGTGAACCCCACCTCCCTGGCCGAGAGGACTAAGATAATCACCATGCCAATCGCCAGCACAATCCAAGCTGTGATTTGAGGATGTCTTTGCGCAAAGTTACGAATCGCCATCGTTCCTCTCTTAGAATAATCCTCACCCTTATTTGAAAGGGATTGGCCCTAAATCGGCGTCATGATCCGGCGTTCGAGGAGCTGCTTCACCATCAGCAGACTTCCTTCAGTCTGGTAATCCTCGGCGGCCTCACGCCACATCTTGATAAGATCTTCGGGTGATTGCCTCTGGTATCCGTGCTTCTCGAAAAAGGTCATTGCGACCGGACCTGCTTCGGGGCGTGTGTAAAGTAAGGCTACCTCGCACGAGAGGGTATTGGCTTCTGCTTCAATCCCTCTCATTAACGCCTGACCCACGGTAGGCCACAAATCACTGGAGCGGACCAGGAAGTCATCAATGCCAGCGATGAGGTTTTCTGTACGCAGGCCAACCATTCCTAGCAGTTGTTCGCCCACCTGGACCACGAAGTATCCTTTGGAAAAAAGATTCTCCATCATTTCAGTTTCATCTGGAGCCATTGCCCCGTTGGTGGCCTGAGTCACTAGCGCCGCCATCGCAGCCAAGTCATCCCGTTTGGCTCGCCGCACCCGGAGTTCCTGCAAGGCCTCCGGTGGCACCGGCTCGGCGGGAGGGATGGGCACTGGTTCAGGGACCAGCAGCTCGGGCGGAGGTGCGACACCACGCGGGATAGCGGAGAAATGGCGTTGTACCGTTTTCCAGGTGATGACTACGTCACCGCTATTGTCAATGACCACGTCGGCGCGGGCGACCTTCTCTTCCTGAGGCGGTTGTGCATCGATGCGGAGCATCGCTTGTGGGCCGGTCATCTTACGCTTGGTCATAAGCCGGTCGAGCTGGACGTCTTCTGAGGCAATCACAACCCACACCGTATCGCAATTATCGGCCATACCCGCTTCGATGAGCTTGATGGCCTCAACAGCCATCACATTCGCCTCGGATTTTGCAATCCACCTTTCGACCTCTCGCTTGACGGTCGGGTGGGTGATGCTCTCCAGATGTGTCAGCGCCTGAGAGTCGCAAAAGACTATATTGCCTAACTTGCCTCTGTCAATCTCAAAATCTTCGTCGAGGATGTAGCGGCCAAACTCCGCTACGATCCTGTCGTAGAGGGGGCTACCTCGACGCATCAGTATATGAACCAAGTCATCGGCGTCCAGGGTATCAGCGCCGAGTTCCTTCAGCATACGTAACACCAGGCTCTTGCCCGTAGCGATGTTGCCGGTCAATCCAATGATATACTTTTTGTCCATGTTCACGCCACCTCCATTGCGGTCCACTGCTCAAGTAATTGCGCCAGATCCTGTTCGGTAGCCTGGTAATCGCGTCCCAGAGTCTCCAATTGTTCAAACGCCCGAGCGTGGCTGGCATCTTCTAACGCGGCCGCCAACTCCGCCAGCCGGTTCTCGGCAGCTTCGATCTCTGCTTCCAGTTCCGCCAACGCCTGCTGGCGCTTGTATGAACTCTGACCAGGGGGCGGGGTCTGGCTGTGGTCAACGGTCTCGGATCGAGGGCGACGGTCAGTGTCTGCCAGGCGCCGCGCCTCTCGATCGGCCAGATAGGCGTTGTAAGCGCTGGCTGGCGGCTCGGCCTTACTGACGTATAGAGTTTCATCTTCCAACGTCCACACCTGCGTAGCCAGCGCGTCAATAAAATATCGATCGTGAGATACCAGTAAGATGGTGCCGGGAAAATCAGCCAGAACCGCCTGCAGTATCTCCTGCGATGGGATGTCAAGATGGTTCGTCGGCTCGTCCAGCACCAGGAAATTAGCACCGCGCAGGGCCAATTTGGCCAACGCGACCCGCGCTCGCTCGCCACCGCTCAGCGCGCTGACCGGCTTGAAAACGTCTTCCCCAGAGAAGAGGAAGCGTCCCAGGTAGTTACGCGCCGCGCCAATGAGCAGATCCTTGCCCTGGTGTCCCCCGACAGGGACCGACAGAACTTCGTTAAGCACCGTTTGATTCAGATCCAGACCGGCGTGGGCTTGAGCCAGGTAACCGATTTCCACCGCAGCGCCCCGACGCACGCGCCCCGACAAGGGCTTAACTTCCTTCAAAATCGTTTTGACGAAGGTGGTTTTGCCAGCGCCATTGGGCCCAATCAGCGCTACCCGATCACCCCGACGGATTTCCGTGTCGGGACAGTTAAAGAGCGGTGCCCCAGGCTCATATCCCACGACGAGATCGTGCGTGGCCAGCACCAAATCGCCTGAGCGCAAGTCCGTGTGCAGGTTGAGACTGATTTCTTTTTGGTTGGTCGCCTTCTCGATCCGCCCCAGCCGCTCCAAGCGTTTGCGCCGCCCTTGGGCTTCCTTAGTTCGCTGCCCTGCGATGTTACGGCGAATGAAGTCCTCTTCTTTGGCGATGAACGCCCGTTGCCGTTGGTATTCACGCTCCTGGCGCTCGCGCCTCTCGGCACGCTGACTTACGTAAGCTGTGTAATTGCCCCGATAGATCTCCAATCGACCGCGATTTAGGTCCCAGACTT
Source organism: Anaerolineae bacterium (assembly GCA_034412795.1). Taxonomy (GTDB): domain Bacteria; phylum Chloroflexota; class Anaerolineae; order 4572-78; family NAK82; genus JAUVPY01. The sequence goes on along the minus strand of DAOUMD010000255.1, from coordinate 12,590 downwards.
TGGTAGCAACCTTATCCAAGAAGTAACGATCGTGGGCGGTGGCGACAATCGCCCCCTCCCAGCTCTGAAGGTAGTCTTCCAACCACTCGACAGCAGTCAAGTCCAAGTGATTGGTCGGCTCATCGAGTAAGAGTAAATCGGGAGCGTCCAGCAGCAAACGGGCCAGGTGAGCGCGCGTCTGCTGACCGCCGCTGAATTGAGCCAAAGGGCGACGATACTCTCCCTCGCCAAAACCGAGGCCGCTCAGAACCTGCCGGATACGGGTTTCATAGGTATAACCGCCAGCCAACTCAAAAGCATGCTGTGCTTTGCCGTAGCGTTCCAGCAGTTGGTCCTGTTCGGCGGGGTCGCTGGCAGAGGCCATAGCCTCTGCCAGCCGGTGCAGCGCCGCCGCCTGCTGTTGCAGATGAGCGAAGGCATCCTGCGCCAGTTCCCACAGCGTCTCGCCACCATCGGTCAGGGTGACCTCCTGCGGCAGATAGCCGACGCGTAACCCTTTAGAGCGATGCACCTGCCCATCCGACACCACCTCTAGCCCGGCCAGGATTTTCAGTAGCGTGGTCTTGCCCACGCCATTAGGCCCGACCAGTACTGTCCGTTCGCCGTGGGCGATTTGCAGGCTCACATCCTCAAAAATATCTTGTGCGCCAAAGTGTTTGCTCAATCCCTTGGCTGTTAAGATAGACACAACAAACGCACCATTTTCGAGACTCAGCGACAAATACCGGTCAATTATACCATAATTGGGGTCTGGCAGGAAAGAATGGTTTGCGGTATAATGACCTTGTACGCACAACACGCAGTACGCAGAACGTAGTGCATACTGCGTATTTCGTAGTGCGTACTGCGTATTCTGTAAGATGAACCAGTAAGGAGTGGGTTCGTGCGCCTGCGCTGGTGGGTTGTCATTGGTTTGCTGATGGCCGGGCTGGGTGGGATCGGACTGTGGTGGTTCGTGGCACGTGTCTGGCCCGATCCCGTCACTGAGCTGGCTCTGTTGGGATTGCTGGCAGTAACCCTGTGCGGACTGACTATACCGGTGGCGACCTACCTCAACCACCGTTTCGCCCGACGTGGCTGGCAGGCGCAAGATCCACAGCGTGTGCTGCGCCAGGGGGCGTGGGTAGGTCTTCTGGGCGTGTTATTTGGTTGGCTGAAGAAGGAAGGCGCCTTAAATTGGACCATCGCCGCTGTCATCGCCGGGGTGTTTGCCTTATTGGAGGTGTTCTTCCTCACTCGTGATCAGGCATAGGAATAATGAGCCAATCTGAACTTCGTAAGCTTCCCAGTGTTGATAAACTTCTCCAAGTGGACGCCGTTGCCAGCCTGGTAGAACAATATGGGCGCGAACTCACTCTCGATGCGCTACGTGCGGCGCTGGATGACGCACGCCAGGCTGCCCTGGACGGCGCACTCGCCCCCGAAGCAGAGACCCTCATCGCCGAGGCTGTTCAGCGCCTGAGCGACGAACTACGCCCTAGCCTGTCTCCGGTGATCAACGCGACGGGGGTTATCATCCATACGAACCTGGGGCGGGCACCTCTCTCCGAAAGCGCGCGCCAGGCGATGGACCGGGTCTCGGTCGGGTACAGCAACCTGGAATACGATATGCAAGCTGGCGCACGCGGCTCGCGGTACATCCACGCCGCAGACTTACTATGTCGGCTGACTGGCGCCGAGGATGCCTTGGTGGTAAATAACAACGCGTCGGCGGTGCTGCTAACCCTGACCGCGCTGTCCAAGGAACGGGAGGTGCTTATCGGCCGGGGCCAGTTGATAGAGATTGGGGGTGGGTTCCGTATCCCGGACGTGCTGCGCCAGAGCGGAGCCCATTTGATAGAGGTAGGCACCACCAACCGCACCTACGTCCGCGATTATGCCGATGCTCTGCACCCGATAAACACGGCCCTTATCCTCCGGGTGCATCACAGCAACTTCCAACTAACTGGCTTCGTCTACGAGCCGACGCTGGATGAACTGGTGAGCCTGGGTGATGAGTATGCCATCCCGGTGATGGACGACCTGGGCAGCGGCACCTTGCTGGACACAGAGTCTTACGGTTTGATCCACGAGCCGACCATTCAGGAGAGCATCGCCGCTGGCGCATCGGTCGTCACCGCCAGCGGCGACAAGCTGTTGGGTGGGCCGCAGGCAGGGCTCATTTTTGGCAAAGCCGACCTCATCACCAAATTGCGCCGCCATCCCTTGGCGCGTGCGGTGCGTGTGGACAAGACGACCCTGGCCGGTCTACAAGCCACCTTGTTGGCCTATCTGGAAGGCAAAGCAACTGAAGAGATACCCGTGTGGCGCATGATCACCATTCCCATGGAGACTCTGACCCGGCGCGCGCGCAAGTGGCAGCGTGGGTTAAAGGAGACTGGTGTTTCTATGGCTGTGGTGGCCACTCAATCCACCTTCGGCGGCGGCAGCCTGCCGGGGCAGACCCTACCCACGCGGGCATTGGCGCTTGAGGTTGCCTCGCCCGATGCGCTGGCTGCCCGCCTGCGCGCGGCTGATCCTCCCATCGTGGCTCGCATCGAAGATGATCGACTACTACTTGACCCACGGACCGTGCTGCCGGAACAGGATACGGCGCTGGTCGAGATAATGCGTGGCGTGCTTGCCAACAGCATCGCCGAGGAATAGCATAATGAGAAATCGATGACCTCTTAGAGCTATGGGCACTCTTTATCTGGTTGCTACTCCAATTGGGAACCTGGAAGATATCACGCTGCGTGCGCTACGAGTGCTGCGCGAGTGCTCCTTGGTTGCCGCCGAAGACACGCGTATCACCGGCCGGCTGTTGGCTCACTTCGACATCGAAAAACCACTGGTGAGCCACCACGAACACAGCAAACCGGCCAACGTGGGGCGTATAATGGCGGCGCTGAAGAGCGGGGACGTGGCTTTAATCTCTGAGGCAGGCATGCCTCTCTTCTCCGATCCGGGCTACGAACTGGTCCAGGCCGCTCTTGAGCACGGCTTTCCGGTAGTCTCGATCCCCGGCCCGTCGGCGCTGACGGCCGCTTTGCCTCTCAGTGGACTGCCGATGGATCGCTTTCTTTACCTGGGCTTCCTGCCCCGCAAGGCATCCGACCGTCGCCGTGTTCTGAACGAGGTGGCCGAGATACGCGCCACCCTGGTCTTTTTTGAGTCTCCCCACCGTCTACGGGCAACTTTGGCCGATGCCGTACATTGCCTCGGCGACGACCGTCGTTGCGCCATCTGCCGTGAGCTGACCAAGCGACACGAGGAAACCTGGCGCGGTACGTTGTCTGGCGCTTTGGCCGAGTGGCAGGGCCGAGAGCCGCGCGGTGAGTTCACCCTGATCGTAGAGGGCGCATCAGAGGCTGTCTCCTGGGACGAAAGCAAGGTTCGGGAAGCACTGTCCACCTTGCAAGCCGAGGGCATTGGCCGGTCAGAGGCGGCTCGTCGCGTAGCTCGACAGGCTGGCTGGGCAAAAAGCGACGTCTACGCCGTTTGGCCCGCCGGACGGCCCGACTCGGCTGCGACGAGCGGGTGAGGCATATCCAGGTAAGTTTGTCTCACAGAAGGCATATGGTAAAATAATGTTCTTAAGGTAAAGGCGAAATGAATTACAAACGATGCCCTATTCACCACTGTAGACGAAACGAGGCACACTGATGGCGATATCAAAGGGAAGTGCACTGCGGTTAGCAGGCAACGCAATGGAGATGGGCGCGGTGGCACTACGTGGTCTCCTCTCTCAAGAAAGCGACGGACAGTACACGGTCGGCGACCGCAACCTGTCGGAGTGGCTGAACCGGTATACAGACCAGCAAGTTGTGGTCATCATGGCACCAGTGGACACGACCGAGCACGATCAGGTTCGTCAATGTGGTGTGTGTGGGCGAGATTACGAAGGCACAGAATGCCCTCATTGCGCGCAGGTCCGCGCACGGCTTCGAGGACGGTAATATAAACGAACACCCCGGCGAGCGCCGGGGTGTTTCTTTATTGGATAATCCGACTGTATATTCAGCCCAACAACTCCATCAGTTCCTCGGCTGTTTGCCGGGCACGATAGCGTAGCGTACCAAGAGGGATGTCGGTACTGAGTGCCAGCGAAAGCACCAGCCCCTCAGACAGAGTCAAAGAGTACAGACTATATTCGGCTCCTTCGTGAAGACTCTGCTCAAAACGGCCATCCGGCTCCCCCAAAAAAGCGGCTGACCGGGCTGCGGCCTCAGTGGTCGTGGCGACCAGTGCAGCCAGTTCGGCCGACTGTTCGCGACCTAACAGGCCCGAAGAAGCGACAAGCTCGGCTCCCAAGGTTACCATAATGGACTCTGCCCGCACTTCACGGTTGAGGTATTTAAGCAGTTGCACAATTTCTCTTTCTTTGGCCTGCAACTTGGTCATCGTCTCTTTAGAATAGGCCGGTGTCTCGGTTGGTGGGGCTGTGGGTGGTGCAGCCAACGGTGTTTCTTCAGGAAGCGGAGGCTCCCGGACGACGCGAGGACTAGCGGGGGCTTCCCTAGGGGCCGTTACACTGGCACGTGCGGACATGGCAACCTTCAACTCAGGTTTCGACGGGGTAGATGATCCAGGGGTATCAATAGCCATCGCCTCGCCCACTAGATGGGGCAGATCACCCACGAAGAAGGGTTTGGGCAGGACACCCTGGATTTCAAGGTCCTCCAGCTCGTCGGGAGCCTGCTGTCCAAGGAGAGGGATAAGCATCAGGCGCATCGAGGGTTTGGCCTCGCGGATCGCTCTGACCAACGTGGTCGGCTCAACGTCCGACAGCCCCATATCCACAATCACCATGTCGAAGGGCTGCTCCACGATTGACTCCAGGGCGTCGCTCCCAGCTTGTACCGTGGTTACCCGATACTGACCCGTTGTTTCCAGGCCTTCTTTGAGAATGGTAGCAAAGGCGTCGTCGCCGTCTACGACAAGTATACTGTACGTCACGTTTCCTTGGTCTCAGATGGAATCAGAAGATTAACTTCATTCTACCGAGTCTCTCACCAAAAGTCAATCAGGCGGTACGTGGCCCATCTCTCAGCATTGTATCACGATTTGGGATCAGACACAATAAGAAATGCGGCCCAGCGAGCAAAATCTGACAGGTCTCTACATTAACGTCAGATTAGAGAATACTAATCGTCTCCCCAATAGTCTTGACAGTCAGAGATTTAACCTTTATCATGATAATGAGCAGGTTCTTAGTTGAGGTTAGAGATAGATGATAGTCAAAACAAAATCCTTCACGCGTAGCTGGTTGATTTTGGCCGTTATCGGGCTGCTATTAGCGATAATGGGCTGTTCTCTGGGAGGCCTCCTGTCTGAAGCCTCCCCTGCCCCAAGCCCGACACCCGTTGTAGTTGTGCTTACCCCCACGCCCCTTCCTCCTTCACTGCTGGCCGAAGCATCCGCTGCTCAGCAAGCAACGGTCAACATCTACAAACGAGTTAGCCCCTCGGTGGTTCACATTGCTGTCGAGGGTAGCAGTATACTGGACTCTGGAACAGGTTCCGGTTTTGTGTATGATGAGCAAGGGCACATTGTCACCAATAACCACGTCGTAGCCAGTGGGCGAAACATCATCGTCACTTTCTCCGATGATACCCGAGCGACAGCCGACGTGGTGGCTACCGACCCGGACACGGACCTGGCCGTCATCAAGGTAGATGTGCCCAAGCCACTGCTTGTCCCTGTAGAGTTGGGGGACTCAGACCATCTGGAAGTAGGTGAGCAAGCTATTGCAATCGGAAATCCTTTTGGCTTTGAGCGCACTATGACGGTAGGGGTTATCAGCAGCCTGGGCCGGGTGGTACCTCAAGAAACCAATAGCAGGTATCGCTTTTCACTTGCCAATCTCATCCAGACCGATGCCGCCGTCAACCCTGGCAATTCTGGAGGGCCTCTGATTGATAGCCAAGGCCGTGTCATCGGCGTCAATTCATTCATCTTCTCCGAGACGGGCGTGAGTTCCGGTGTGGGATTTGCCATCCCGGTCAACACTGTCAAGCGGATTGTGCCAGATCTCATCGCCGATGGCCACTACTCTCATCCCTGGCTGGGGATCTCCGGCCAGGACATTGACAACCTGCTGGCACAGAGTCTAACCCTGCCAGTACAACGGGGCATCCTGGTGCAAACCACTTTTCAGAACGGCCCGGCTGGCCAGGCGGGCTTGCGTGGCGGTGACCGGGAGATGGAAGTAGAAGGAATTCTTCGTGTCGTACGTGTCGGTGGCGATATCATTGTCGGTATTGATGGTCAACCATTGGGCGGGATGGATGACCTTATTAGCTATCTTGAAACTCGTCGGGTGGGCGATCGAGTGGTATTGACTGTTGTGCGGGGCGATCAAGAACGGGAAATCACGGTGACCCTCAAGGAACGACCCGACGGCTAGTTAGTTTCTGGTGCAAAACGAAGCCCAAGCTCTGTGTTCGTTCCCCGGTTTTGTGTGTTCGTGTTGTCGTCTCAATGTAAATGACAGAAGGAGGCAAAGATGATCACCCAAGCTGAGCTGCAGCAGTTGATTGACTTCGAACCGACTGGGCATCCGGTTCTCAGCCTCTATCTCAACGTCGACCCCAGCCGGCGCAGCAAGGACAAGTATATGTTGTGGCTGCGCAATCACTTGAAGGAGGTCTCGGATCGGGCCGACCCGGCCGACATCGAGCGGGTAGAACACTACTTTGGTTTTGAGTACGATTGGCAGGGCAAGAGTGTTGCTAGCTTTTCCTGCACCAAAGATAGTCTATGGCAGGCGTTTCCGCTTGCAGTGCCGATGGAGGATGGCATCTTCGTGGGTGACCTACCCCACATCAAACCGCTCACAGACCTGATGGACCGCTATGAACCCTATGGTGTGGCACTGGTCGATCGCGAGGGAGCGCGGTTGTTCCAGATCCACATGGGTCAAATCGTGGTCACGGATGGCACGTTGGGCGAAGAAACCAAACGTCATAAGCAAGGGGGCTGGGCTGCCCAAAAACTTCAGCGCTACGAAGATATTCAGGCTGGTCACAACCTGCGCTCGGCGGCCAACGTAGCCATCGACTTCTTCCAGCAAGGCCAGAGTCGCCGCATCATACTGGCCGGCACCGACGAGACCGTGTCACAGTTTCACAGCCTGCTACCTCGTGCCTGGCAGGAAAAGGTGGTAGGCACTCTGCCTATGGATATGAACGCCTCAGAGACAGAGGTGTTGAGCAAGTCTTGGGCCATCATCGACAAAGCACACACCGACGAACACGCTGCATTGGTAGAACGTCTCATAACCTCAGCGGCCAAAAGTGAAGGAGCTGCCGTCGGGCTATCGGCTACGCTGGCTGCTCTGCAAGAAGAACGCGCCCACGTCTTGGTGATCGCCGAGGGTTTCAGTGCGCCAGGGTATCGCTGTAGCCGGTGTGGAAATGTAGCCGCTGTCCAGGAAGGTGTCTGTCCTTACTGTGGCGGGGAAATGGTTTGCGTAGACGATGCCGTGGAATATGCAGTGAAGCGTATGCTGGAGCTGGGCGGGCAGGTGGAGTCAGTACGTGATAATCCTGCCCTGGTCGAAGCCGGGTCCATCGGCGCCCTGTTACGCTACTAAAGCGCGAAATCAACAAATCAGCAAAGCAACAAAGCGGCAAATCGCAAATCAACGAACACTTGCTCCAACGAAGTGTCCCGTATACAGCCCCGGCGTATCTTCTCAAAATGTAGGGGCGATCCCTTGTGGTCGCCCTGTTGGGCAGGCACAAGGCACTGCTCCTACCCCGAATTATTGAGAAGATACGAGCACGCAGGTGTTCGCTGATCTGTTGATTTGCAGATTTGTTGATTTATTGATTACCGATCTGTTGAAACCTTTCGACGCACACAGCATCTAAGGATTAGCACACATGGCCGGCGGAGATGCATTGCTGAAAGAACTTCAGGCTGGTGACCCGCTCGCCTTCGCCCAGTTTGTAGAGGAGAATCAAGGTCAGGTCTATAACCTGGCCTTGAGAATGTTGAACGACCCGCAGGAAGCGGAGGACGTGCTACAAGAGACGTTCTTGAACGCCTACAAAGCACTGCCTGAGTTTCAAGGCCGCTCCAGCTTGAGCACCTGGCTGTATCGGATCGCCAGTAATGCCAGCTTGATGCGCTTGCGCAAAAAACGACCTGACACAGTCTCTGTGGACGAACCGCTAACACTGGATGCTGGCGACAGCGTCCCGCGCCAATTGGTGGATTGGTCAAATCTACCAGAGGACGAATTGCTCAGCAGCGAAGCGCAGCATATGATGGATGTAGCGGTCTCGGAACTGCCTGAGCCGTTGCGCATCGTCTTCGTGTTGCGCGACCTCCAAGGGCTATCAACGGTAGAGACGGGTGAGGTGTTGGGTCTGTCGGAAGGCGCCGTCAAGACCCGGTTACACCGGGCGCGTTTGAAGTTGCGGGAAATGCTATCGAGCTACTATGCTGAACGGATGCGGTGAGGTTTCTTGGAAAGTACCTAAGAGTAGTCAGGACTCCTCAGCTTGCTGAGGAATTTACCCGAACAAGTTCGGGACTCCAAGGCGAGAGGTAGGGGGTGACCATGTCCCATGAGACGTGCAGAAATCTACTCAGCCAATTGTCGGATTATATAGACGGAGAGCTTGAGGAGTCGCTTTGTGCAGAGATAGAGCAACATATGGCGGGCTGCCCTGATTGCCAGGCGGTCGTCAATACCCTGGAAAAAACCGTCGAACTGTATCGTACCACCGAACGCACCGAAGTGCCGCCCGATGTACAGAGCCGTCTCTTCAAAGTTTTAAAGCTGGACGAAATTGGTCGGGGCCCATAAATTAGCCACGAATTAACACGAATTTCCGCTAATTATTTCTATAATTGGCAAAATTCGGAAGTCTGCCCCAAGATTCTGAATACCTCCTGTATTTGCTCTATCCCGACAACTTGGATAGAATTACCCCAATATGCAAAAGAAAAAACGATCCAGTTACTACTTACTCACCCTGGGCTGTCCCAAGAACTTAGTCGACTCCGAAGGGATGAGCGAACTGCTGACGGCAGGCGGTTACCACCCAATCGATGATCCGGCTGGCGCCGATGTCCTCATCGTTAATACCTGTGGCTTTCTGGAGGCAGCCAAAGCCGAATCGGTAGACGCCCTCCAAGAATTGGCCGCCAACAAGCGATCGGACCAGGCATTGGTGGCCGCCGGCTGCATGGTTCAGCGCTTTGGCCCCGACCTGGTCCGTGAGGTGCCTGGCCTCGACGGCCTCATCGGCACCCGAAGCTGGCCCGACATTCTTCCTTTTTTAGGGAAGTTGCGCGAGGCGCATCGCCAGGAGCCCATCTTCCACCTGCCGGAGACAGGCGACGTGCCGGTGGAGACCGTGGCACTGAGCCGCACGACCTATGGACCGCGGGCCAGCGCCTACTTGAAGATCAGTGATGGTTGTTCCGCCCCCTGCGCCTTTTGCACCATCCCCGGCATCAAGGGCGCGGCGCGTAGCCGCCCCAAAGAGTTGGTTTTGGCGGAGGCCCAGTCATTGGTCGGGAGTGGCGTACGAGAACTGATCCTCATCGCCCAGGACACCACCGCCTACGGGCGCGACCGGGGCGAGGGTGACGGATTGCCGACCCTCATCGAAGACCTACTGCACGTCACTCCTGAGCTTAGTTGGTTGCGATTGATGTATGCCTATCCCGGCCATGTCAGCCAGCGACTGATCGACGTGATGGCGGCCAATTCCCAGATGTGCCATTACCTGGATATGCCGCTTCAGCACGGACACCCCGACACCCTGCGACGTATGCGCCGACCACACAACATGGATAAGCTAACCCGCTGGATCGAGTCCTTCCGGGCGGCCATGCCCGATGCCGCCCTGCGCACCACCTTCATCGTCGGCTATCCTGGGGAAACAGAGACCGAGTTCCAGGGCCTGCTGGACTTTATGGAAGCGATTCGGTTCGACCGGGTGGGGATATTCACCTTCTCAAGCGAACCGGGCACACCGGCTCATGACCTGGCTGACCAGGTAGCGGAGGAGGTGAAGCAGGAACGTTACGAGCGAGCGATGGAAACCCAACAAGCCATCAGCCTGGAAAAAAACCAGGCTCAGATTGGTAGGCGTTTGGATGTTCTGGTGGACGGGGCAGGGGATGGCGTGAGCATCGCCCGCTCCTACCGAGATGCGCCGGAGATCGACGGGTTTGTGGTCATTGAGGAGGAGCTGCCGGTGGGAGAGATGCTGCCGGTGCTTGTGACGGGCGCGATGGCCTACGATCTGATCGCCATCCCGGCCGGCCAGCCGCTGCAATTACCTAGACCTTTAGGGTTTTCAAAACCCTAAAGGTCTTCGGCAAGAACCGAGAAAGGGCCACCGGTGGTCGGTGGCCCTCTTTTATTTCGTAGTGTTTCACGTTTCCTGGCCCAGGACGCGGGTTATGTTATCGGGGACGACGACCACCACCCCCCCCACTTCCAAACAGCCCACCCAGGCAACCGGAGCGAGATTGCATCATCACCGCGCGTTGCATATCCTGCATACGCGACTCCAGCTCGGTCCGCAGTGACTCGCGCCGAGTCTCTTCGTCACGCCGAATTTGAGTAACTTGCCGTTCCAACTCCAGCATCCGCTCGCGCAGGCGGGTGTTCTCTTCCTTGAGATTAAAGTTGTCTTGCAGGACCACCCCCAACAGTTCCCGGTTGGCGGCCTGGCTGTTCAACACCGCTTGTTGGCTGTCGGCAACGTTATGCAAAGTGTCGGCCAAAAAGGTCATGGCCGGTGCCAGCGGCAGCGCTGCATCGGTGACGACCATGCCGCCCGGGCCATCAGGTGCCCCGCCAGCATGCTGATTACTCAGTCGCTCGCGGACCTGATCGTACGTCAGCCCGTCGGCCATCAGCCCCTTAACGGTGATAAGCGTCGCCAGGTCTTCATCGGAGTAGCGTCGGTGCTGTTTGCCCTCCGACGAGTCGGCTCCTGGTGACAGGAACTCAGTGAATTCCTCGGACCAGCGGCGCAGGGTGGAGGGCGAAACCTCCAGGCGTGCAGCCACTTCCTGCGGCTGGCGATAACGAGATATATCGGACATCCTTCCTTCCTCAACCTATGAAGTATTGTACTACCTACTCGTCGTCGATCACGCGGTAACTGGCGTCCACCACCTCACCTTCAGGCTCAGGTGGTGTGTCCCCCACCAGGTCATCGCGATAGCTTTGTACGATCCCCCGCGGCGACAACTCTATGAACAGCTTTAGACCTAGCAAGATGACGGCCAGGTCGTCAAGTTGGCCCAGCCCCAAGATTGGGTCAGGAATCAGGTCAACCGGCGAGAGGATGTAGAGAAGCGCCAAAGGAGGGATAGCTTTCACCCACGTGGGCACGTCAGGATCGACCAGCAATTGCCAGACTAACCTGCCCTGTTTCAGGATTTCGCTCAAGAAACCAGCCGTGCGTTCAACGTCCGGCGTTCGGTTTTGCTTTGCCACGTTCCATCCTCCAAACACTCTGCCCAAATCAACCATACCCAGGGTTACTTCCTTCCAAACGCTGTGTATTATAGCCTTTTCTGGCTTAATTAGCAATTACTTCGCCAAGGGCCGTGAGCGTTTCATTCTCCACTTTTGCGTGCCCCCAATCGGTTTCCCCCACCTATGCGAATTCGTTGTTTTCGATGGTGGGTGGTATACTGGGCGAAAATGTACATCGGCTGGTTTTCGTGCAGGACAAGTACCTACCCACCGGGATGGCCTGGGCTTGTACACTGGCCGGCATCTTGTTGTTGGTCTTGTCCTTCTTTGTCAGATGGGGAAAAAACGTTTTTTTGTTACACTGGGGAAGCCATGAAAAAGACTTTGCGCGAATCCCTGGTGGATTACGATATGGCGCTGCTGCGTGCGCTGGCTGAGATGCGAGGTGCAGTGCTGACCAGCAACCGCCGCTCGACAGCCGCCGCTGAACTGGAATCACAACTGGTTACCCCGGCATCACTGGCCATCGTCCTGGCCGACCTCTCGCCGGAGGAGACTGAGACCCTGGCCGCCCTGCAAGCCGCTGCCGGTTGGATGGAAGCGCCTCGTTTTGCTCGGCGCTTTGGCGCGGTGCGGAGCATGGGGCCGGGACGACTGGAGCGTGAACAGCCCTGGCGGTCGCCAGCCAATCCGGCCGAGGGGTTGTGGTATCGCGCGCTCATTTTTAAGGGTTTCCGGCAAGCTGAGGGGGTAGTGGTGGAGGTCGTCTACATCCCCGACGACCTGCTGGCCTCTCTGCCGGACCTGTCGGACAGTCTCCCCGCGCGTGGCGATACACCCGGCCTGGCCGTAGAGCCGGTAGCCTCGCCCCCTCACATCCATCCGGCCAGCGCAGACGCAACCGAGGACGTTTTTGGTGTGCTGGTGACGGTCCGCAACCGGAGCGTGCGGTTGCGGACCGATGGCTCTCTGCCTCCTAAAGACCTGCAGGCCGTCAACGCCCTGTGTGTCTCGCCGTTGCCGGCAGCCAACGTGGCCGGCGACGACCGGCTGGCGCTCATCGTCCATCTATCCCGCGCGGCGGGCCTGGTGGCTACCGATGGGGGGCGACTGGTGCTCAACCCTGACACGGCCCGCGCCTGGCTGGGGA
>DAOUMD010000254.1:0-9530 GCA_034412795.1 Anaerolineae bacterium | reverse complement strand
TGAGTGTTGTTGGCTACGTGAGTGGCAAAACTGCTTGGTAATGCCCAGATATGACATCGAATTTGGAGGATTTAACAAATTTATCACCGTTAATTCGATAAATCCTTGCGATTCGTTGTCATATTTTACCCAACAACACTCAACGGGGGGACCACCAGGTCCTCCAGTTCCGATAAGATACTAAGGACTCTGCGTTGCATAGAGGTAGGGCGATGGTTGTTTCCAACCTTCATTGCCAGCATAAGGACTTTGTGTTGCGTAGAGGTAAGGTATCTGTTAGGATCCTCAAGGACACCATCTCTAGGCAACGGCGCAGTACCTTGAATAAAACGGTATCCCCGGCCATACACACTCTTGATATAGCGGCGGTCTCCCAGCTTGCCTCTTAGCCGCTTAACTAGTCTGTTGATCAACTGGGGCGTGACCTCCCAATAAGCGTATGGCCAGACCGCCACAGAAATCTGATCGTGACCTACAATGTCGGGTTGCTTTTTCCACAATATCTCAAAGAGATTAAATTCCTCTCGTGATAACACTAGTTCTTCCATGCCCTTGAATACAGTGTTCTTTTCCACTGCTAATGGGGGTGGTCCTAGGCTGTCCACATACTTCCCGAACAACGGATAGGTAAACGAAACCTCGCCATTTTCAGATCGGTCGACAACACCACAGCGCATAAGCCATTCAATGATTGATGACGACGGCAGGGACCGGCCTTTGGCTATGCGACGGAGTGCGTCTTGCCTTTCCAAGTCCAGGTCTTGCCACATATCTCGGCACTGGCGCTCAATAGAAGGCGACACGAGCAATTGCTCAATGATTTCCATTTCGTCATTATCAAGATGAACTTTTCCCGCTCTAACTAACTCGCAGGCATACTTGATAAGTCCAGGATGACGCCCAGCACACCTTAAGAGTTTGTCTGTATGTTCAACTTCGAGGGCTAGTCCCAACCTGGCCAAATGCCGGTGTAGTGCATTCTCTGCGTCCTCAGCGCTCAGTGCACCAATCCAGATAGGCTCATCCCAAAGAATGTCGGCTAGTTCACCGAACGCACCCGGGGTCAGATTGCGCCCGCAGAATGCAAAAGAGAGATGCGGGTTTATGTCACGCAAGGACCTCAGATAATCAAAAAACGGCTCACCCAACCTATTCTGTAGCAGTTCACTTCGATCAAAGATGATCGCAAGGTGGGGAGGGCCATTTACGGAGAGGTCTTTCATCAAAAATCTCAATTGGGCCCTCGCCGGTTCATTGTCTCGAAAGTTTGCTGCTTCTAATAGTCGTTGCGCGAAAACGTATTCAATAATATTGCCGCATATCTCTTCTTCTGCGGTTTCTTTGTCTCTTTCCCAATCCAATGAATTGCAATCAATGTAGACAAAAGACATTCCGCTAGATTGCGCCGCGGGGTTGGATACCAGAAAGCGCAGAATGCTTGACTTACCAGACCCACTAAGCCCGAGAACGAGGAGACTGCTGCTTGTTTCGATCACTTGTTTGATAGCACGTATATTCTCTGAATGGTGGCCAGCCGCGTAGGGCAAATCTCTGCCAGACTCCTTGAAGTGGTCATATGAAGCCATAGTGTTCCTCCGAAAAAGACCCACCAAGGCCTCGTAGCATTTGCTTTGAAGCCTGATGTTGAATCACTTTTGTTCATCAGCCGGGTGTATGTTCAATCCTGTGCTAGGATATCGTCTCGATCAAGTCCGTTGACAACTTGCAAGGAGTGTGGGTATACTCCCTATAGTCTCAGCGCTGAGGTACAGTGTATTACAACAGCTTCTCGGCCTGGGAAATCGGCTCTGAAGGTTCCTGTCTTACTAACAATACGCCGACCGGTTTTAGGTCATTTCCAGTTTTGCCAGATTTGAGAATTAACAAGGTGACCTTTTTCTTCAATACTAATGTCTCTTACCGAGTCGTCTATAAGAACGATGTTTAGCTCGGTTTTCAATTCTTCGGACAGTTCAAGGTATATCCTGTTGAATTTTTCAGATACTGTTGGGTTGTGGATACGGGTATCAGCATTTGAACGATGCTTGGACCTCAGCTTTCTCTCCATCGATTTCTGATACGAAGACAGGAATAGAAATATCAAATCTGTTTGAAATAGTGTTTCATCGGATATCAACCATTTTTCTATCGCGCCAGCGACCTCCGCGTAGCTCTCGTTTTCATGGCGCAGAAGCCTCAGAAAAGCTAGACGATCAAAAAGCCCTCTATTGATAATCGTTAACCCAGAGTGCTGCACGATTCCGCTTTCAATCAGATGGCTCAGAACTGAGTGGGTATCAAAAACCGTCCATAAAATCTTCAACTCAAATTGGCTATCATCCAATGCGCAGCGATGTGCGCTCTCGCCAATGACCTCAACACGGCCGTAGCTGGATACTTGGCGAAGTACCTGAATAACTGAGTCTTTACCAGACTTTGGAGTACCACAAAACTCAATTAACACAAGTCACCGTCGGATTTGACAGCTGATTTCTAGTGACATTGGCGGGTTGGGTAGTTCCCCTGCAAAGTGTTGGTGATGGAGTGAGACGCGGAATTCAACCACAGAGGCACGGAGAAATCTACAAAAAAATCTCTGTGAACTCTGTGTCTCCGTGGTGACTTTTCTCACCAACACTCAAGCGGGGCACTATCGCGGGTTGAATGTCTCGCGAACTCATCTCCTCGGCACAATCCCGTTTGAGAAATATTCAGACCGAGAATTTCTGATCAGATGTTAGTTCTTTACTCATTGTTTCGTCAAGTTTTGAGGTCTACCTCAATCGAACGACTTCTCGCGTTTCTCCATCACGCTCAATAAGAATGCGGCTACCAGACCGCTCCTCCTCAGTGAACCAGTCCTCGAGGGCAATTGCGTCACGGAGTACCTCAGTCATGGATACACCCTTTCTGTCAGCAATTTCCTTAAGCCTGCCGTAAGTCTCGTCCGAAAAATTGACATCTGCTCGCCGAGCCATTGTGTGCCTCCTTCGCTGTGTTCTTAGATCAATATACCAGTCCTCGTACCAAAGGCCAATACCTGATTTGAGCATATCATACACCATCTCGGTCAGCCTTTCAGCGTACCGCTTGGCTCAGTATCTATGCACTTTTCAAGAACGCCTGAAATGTTGTTATTCATTTCTCATCTGAAAAATGTGGCTGCTTAACCGTCACACGGTCCACGAAGCACGGTCAAGTCCGATAATTGCTGTAGAAAAGGCGACGTCAGTCAGGTAGTGACGCTATGTGTTTTAGGTTAAAGGGTACGGCGATCATTCAGTAAACTCAGGTCGCGTCGTAGCGGTCCAAACTTTTGGCTTTCAATATCGGTCATTCGGAGTGCCTCCTGGGGTAAGAAAGGGGGGAACTCGACGAACAATATTAGGCTTTGCCTAGCATATCACAAAAACGAGGAAGTTTCAATAGGAAAACCCTTAGAGCCAATTTTCAAACAGGCTCTTAGCCCGTTTTGGACCGGTTTGAACCTACATGTAGGCGCATCGGTCAGTGTACCCCAATATGTAGGGGTCAACGAGCCAATGATTTTCAAACAGGTTCTTAGAATCGGCATAATTGTTTTTTGGGGGAGGATTAATGATAGTTAGAGAGGTTTTCGCTCTGTTACAGAGGGAGGATCGGAAGAGCATGGGGGGCAGAAGCCTTTCCAGCCGCACGAGGCTTGGGTATCAACAAACTCTGCTTGTGTCAACTGTACATAAGGTATTATGGATTAGTGTGGCGCGGTTCAGGCGTAGAGTCTTGAATTGAAGGAAGGCAACTCAGGCAAGGTGCCAAAGATAAGGCAAGCTCAAGCCGCCACACAATCCGACTTGAACTGAGCCGGTTACTCCGAGCCGAACACACTATTTGGAATTTAAGAAGGGGGGAATATTGCAGAGAGGGAGTGTCTTGTGATTGCTTACAGATGGTGATTTTAAGGAGACAGTCAAGAATTGACGCAGTTCAGAAGCTACAGGGGCCGTATTGGCTGCTATGCCGAATGATAATTGACTGGCAAATGTCCTGATCTAGCGGCTTCTCCGAAAACAGGCATGACGAAGCCGTTGGCGCTGTGAGACATCACACCACTTGGATCAATGGGAACGAATCGAGACCGCACTCAAGGGGGGCGGTGGCGTTGGGGCTGGAGCGTTTCGACCAAGCGCATGGCCTGCCCGCACTTGGGGCAGCGCAAAGACCGGTCCTGGGGAGTTGGATGGACTTGCTGAGGGGTTGTTGGTTTAGCAGTGTTGGCGTTCCCGAGCAGCCGCCGGATGTGGTTAAGCAGATGGCGATTGCCGTGGCTGAAGAAGCCGTAATACCTGACCTTGACAAAGCCTTTGGGCAAGACGTGCTGGAAGAAACGCCGGATGAATTCTTCGGCGGTCCGGAAAGTTCCACACTTGGGTGGCGATGGGTGACCCAGTACTCGCGCAGCATCCACAGGGTTCGGTGGGACAAAGGCAACAAAGATCACTATGTACCGCTGCCCCAACGAACCCTGCAGATGCTACATTCACTATCCACCCTCTGCTTGCCACCTCGGCCCCCGCCAGGGGATAAGGCGGGGCACCTGGCGCTGGTAGGCCCGGTAGTCGTCGCCGAATTCGGCGACCAGGCGCCGCTCCTCAAAGAAGGTGCCCACGTAGAGGTAGACGGAAAACGCGGCGAACAAGGCCAGCCGGTTGACGCTCATTTGGGGCGTCAACCAGATAAGCACCAGAGCCCAGAAATAAAGCGGATGGCGCACCCAACGATAGAGGCCGAAGATAACCAGCGGCGGTCTGCAATCCTGGCGTCCATCCAGTGATAGGCCAAGAAGCTGGCACAATCCTAAAAAGTGCCAGATGTTGGTCTGCCATAGGCCATACAGGATGCCGGCCAACGCCAACAACTGGCCCAGCAAGGCCAGCCATAACCAAGGCGGCGGCAGGGTATACAGAACGCGGTCCGGCAGCCAGACGAGCATGGCCAGAAAGGGCAACAACGTCACTCCGGCCAGGGCATTGTAAACGAAGCGGTACCAGCGCTCGGTCGCCGGTCCCAACGTGCGCCGCGCCCAATCCTTCATGCGCTGGCTTGCCAGCCAGCTATGCACGGCCGCGTATAGGGTGGTATACCCGACAATGATCATTACACTCGTTAGCATTTCAAATGACAAATGGGAAATGGCAAATGACAAATGGGAAATGGGAAATATCAAACGTCAAACGTCAAACGTGATGCGTGATGCGTGAAACGTGATGCGTAATGCGTGAAACGTGAAACGTAAGATCGCGAGATATGGGAACATAGAGTGTTTGGGGGCTCAATCTCCAGTTCCAATCTCCGCTCCTATCTCAATCCCCAATCTACCAACTTACCAATCTACCAATCTACCGATTTACCAACCTACCAGTCTTCCAATCCACCAATCTTCCAGTCTTCCAATCTTCCAACCATCCAACCAACTCCCCCCCTACCTCGGCTCGCCGGGTGGGAGGTAGTCCAGGGGGTTCAAACGCTCGCCGTCCACGCGCACCTCAAAATGGACGTGGGGACCGCTGGAATTGCCGGTGCTGCCCACCTCGCCGATGAGCTGGCCCCGCTCGACCCAGTCACCAACGTTGACCCATTGGCCCTTCATGTGGCTGTATAGGGACAAGAGACCTTCGCCGTGGTCGATGATGACCGTGTACCCATAGCCGGTGCGCGCCCAGCCGGAACGGACAACCCACCCCTCGCGTCCGGCGTAAACGGGCGACCCGTAGGGTGCGCCGATGTCAATGGCACGATGTGCATCGTAAAAGTCTTGGGTGATGCGGCCTACCAGCGGCCAGGCGAAGGGGCTATCGAGAGAAAGTTGCGGGGTGGGGCGCGTCAATTCTTTGTGTCCGTAGGGGATGACGAGTTTCTGCCCTTCTCGCAAGTCCTCGGGCTCGTCCAGATCGTTGAGCGGGTAGTTGAGGATGTCGACTTGGGCGACGCCGTAGCGTTCGGCGATGGCGCTCACCGTCTCCCCTGCCTCGACGGTATGATACACGCCGGGCACGGGTAAGATAACCAATTCCGTGCCCACCGACAGCAAGTCGGGGTTGCGCTCCAGGTCGGGGTTCGACCAGCGCAGCGTGTCCAGGTCCAGGTTAAACTGGAGGGCGATGTTCCACAGCGTATCGCCGGACTCGGCGGTGTAGATAATAACCTCTTCCTGGTCACCCAGTTCGGCCCAGGGGATCTCCACTTCGTCTACCTCGTCAATGAGATCCCCGTTCGCCACGCCCGGGGGGAGAGTTGGGCCCGGGGGGGAGGTAACAATTGGCGTGATCACCGCCGAGCGGGCCAGCACCACCTGCTCGCCACCGGCCTCAGATGCTTCGCCGGCGGGGGGCACTCGATTGGGCGCAAATATCTCACCGGGCCGGGGTAAGGAGAATTCCGGGAGCAGCACGATCCGACTCAGCCACCCCCAAACGAGGAAAACCAAGACCCCCAACACCACCCCGCCCAGAATCAGCCGGCCCCAGGGACGCTTGGGCTCGGGGAAGAGGGGATAGTCCAGATAGGTGATTCGCCTGCGAGGTCTACCCATGTCAGGGGGGATTATACCACTAAATTGGTGGATTGGAAGATTGGGAGATTGGTAAATTGGAAGGTTGGAAGATTGGAAGACTGGAAGATTGGTCTAACACGCCCTATCAGTTTCCCAGTCTACTAATCTTCCAGTTTCCCAACCTTCCAATCTTCCAATCTTCCTTCATCCCCCCAGAACCGCCGTCAGTTCCGCCTGGCTGCCGCGGAAAGCGCCGCAAAAAGCGTAAGCAGTGCGGCGAGCGCA
The DNA here is from genome assembly GCA_034412795.1 of Anaerolineae bacterium. Classification (GTDB taxonomy): domain Bacteria; phylum Chloroflexota; class Anaerolineae; order 4572-78; family NAK82; genus JAUVPY01. The sequence continues at coordinate 2,713 of DAOUMD010000254.1, read as the reverse complement.
AGTAGACCGGTCAGCAGGACTATCCCCCCGGGCAACCCTGTTCCTGCCGGCGACTGTCCGACGCCGGTTTCCGGCAAGTAAAACACGGCCGGCGTGGGCGTGATGAGAATAACCGGCATCGGGGTTGGGGTAGGAGTAGGTGTGGGTGAAGACCCCGTATCGTCATCATCGTCATCATCGTCATCGTCGTCATCGTCATCCCTCTCTTGGACCGGCACATTCACCAGCGTGACGTTCGATACGCGAGAAACACCTTCCTGGAAGGCCAGCGTTGCTTCGTTGCGAATGATGGCCGGCAACGGATCAGCGCTTTCGTTGACGCGAGCGCGAGCGGTGATGATCAAGTCTTCACCGGGTTCCAGCATGTCTATCGTCACGGTGAAAACCCCACCAGCGCCGTAAACAGCGTCGACGGCGCCGCGTGTAGCCGACACCCGCAACAGATCCAACTCGGGCGCTAACTGGTCACGCACCACCACGTTGGTGGCATTGGCGTTGCCATGATTGCGCACGATGAGCACGATAGTGATCTCGTCGCCAACCTGGGCACGGGCCGGGTCCATCTGCTTGGTGAGGCGCGGGTCCACAACCGTGACGAGCGGCACGTCCACGCTATCGGTCTGGGTCGGCGTTTCGTTGCTGTCGATAGTCGCCGTGTTGGCAATAGTCAAGTGGTATTCCTCAAAGGGCACGATGTGACCGGCGATCTCTGCGCTTAGGGTTGGGGTTGGGGTTGGGCTGCTGGTGACAGCCGGCGTTGCGGTAACCGTCGGCTCGGCCGTGGCGGTGATGGTGGGCGTCTCAGTCACAGCCGATGTGGGGGTGACCGAAATCGTCGGCACGGGCGTTATCGTGATGACCGCGGTGGGCGTTACCTCGATAACGGGCGTCTCGAGGGTAGGTGTGATCGTCGCGCCGGGAAGCTGCGCACCGGGCGTGGGGGTGGATGTCAGCGTCTCTGTCAACACTGACGTCGGTACTGGTGTCTCGGTAGGCATAACGGTCTCAGTGGGAGGCTGCACACTCGGCGTTATGGTAGATACCTCAGTCGGCGTCAGGGCGAACGTCGGAACCACTGTTGGTGTCGTCGTCAGTTCAGATGTCGCGGTGATTGGTAGCTCAATCGACATCGGAGCCGGCGTCGGCGTCTCGGTGACGGGGGCTTCCGTCGGCGTGAAGAGCGGCGTCGGCGTGATCGCAAGCGTGACAGTGATCTGCTGCCAGGCAGGCGCAGCCCAGCCGGGCGCCCGGTAACTGACCGGTGACGTAACTTCGACAGTAGGCGTGATGGTGATGACCGGCGTTGCAGTGGGGTCCACAGGCATTAGCGTCGGCGTGAGCACCGGCGTTGCAGTGGGCGCCGCCGGCTCTGCCGTTGAGGCAGTGGTGATGGTGAGCGTTGGGGTAGGCGTCGGCATCGACGTGTCAGGTTCCAAGACACGCCAGCCGTCGGGTGTGTATTGCAAGGCCGTCTGGCTACTGCCCGCGCCGGCTACGATGGTCATGTTGACCTGCACCTGGAAGCTGACCTCCCGGGTGACGTCGTCGGCCGGCAGATCACCTACCAACCAGCGCAGACCAACCACTGTGGCCGGTTCGTCAGTCGACCAATCCGTGCCATCGTAGAACTCGACAATACCGGTGTCAACAGTGGCACTCCCAGGCAGGTAGGTGGTGTTGGCCGGTATGAAGTCGGTGATGACGACGCCGGTGGCCATCGAGGTCCCGCTGTTCGAGTAAGCCAGGGTGTAGGTCAGCGTATCGCCAGGGCTAGCTACGCCGCTGGGTGAGACACGCTTATCCAGGTGCAATTGGGGCGAGGGGCCGATTTGCACATAGCCTGTATCGTCGGTAGCTGAGCCGCCCACGGGTACGTTGACCGTCGTCGGATCGGTGCTGCCGGTTGTCAGGCTGGCACCGGCCGGCAGATCGGCATCATCCACATCCACCTGAGTGTTACCCGGCGGAACGATCTGCGAGAAGTAACCGTTGCCATCCGTGGTCACTGTGTAGCTCGTCCCGTTGGTGTCGGTGATGACTACGTCCACGCCAGACAACGGCGTGTCCGTGCCAGGCGTGTAGACACCGTCGCCATCCTCGTCCAGGTACACTGTGCCGTTCACGCTGCCTTGCGGCTGGTACCCGTCGTCGCCGATGTCGGTGTTACTGCCCGCTGCCACGTCGACCGTCGTCGGGGCGCTGCCCGCCGTCTGCACGTAACCCGCCGGCAACGTGGTCTCGTCCACGTCAGCCGTGGTGCTGCCCGCCGGCACACCGGCCGTGTAGTCACCATTGGCGTCGGTGGTCACCGTCCGGGTGATACCCTGGCTGTCGGTGATGACTACGTCCACACCGGCCAGGTCCGGCTCGCCCACATCTTGCAGGCCGTCGCCGTCGGTGTCTTCAAACACGTGGCCATATACCGTCGCCTGCGGCTGGTAGCCGTCGTCGCCCATGTCGGTGTTACTGCCCGCCGCCACGTCGACCGTCGTCGGGTCGCTGCCCGCCGTCTGCACGTAACCCGCCGGCAACGTGGTCTCGTCCACGTCGGCCGTGGTGCTGCCCGCCGGTACGCCCGCCGTGTAGTCGCCGTTGGCGTCGGTGGTCACCGTCTGGGTGATACCCTGGCTGTCGGTGATAACCACGTCCACACCGGCCAGGTCCGGCTCGCCCACGTCTTGTGTTCCGTCGCCGTCGGTGTCCTCAAACACGT
>DAOUMD010000253.1:0-16465 GCA_034412795.1 Anaerolineae bacterium | reverse complement strand
GCCAGACAAATTCGTAAAACGTAAGGCGTAAAGCGTAATGATTCTGGGCGAATGCGCCTTGCAAATGTGCCTTTACGCATCACGTTTTACGTTTTACGAGGTTACTTTTTTTGATTTGACCGGTAAGTAGTATCAACCAAATAGTAAACCATCCCGAATTTGAGCCTATAAAAGAGTGTGGCGAGGAGCATGGGCTGATATGGACTATCAAAAAATGGATGCAGCGCTGGCCGCTGCCCTGGATCAAGTCGGGGACCCAGAGGAGCGTGCTTTATCGGTCTTTATCCACACCGCGTACGCTCCCGAAGATGCCGAGGCTGCCTTTCTGGAAGACCTGGGGGTGGGCGGTGTGACGGGCGGACGACAAGTCTTTACAGCCACCCTTTCGCCGCGCGCGGTTGCGGAATTGTCCGATCAACCCTGGTTGCAGTATATGAAGCTCTCCAGGAGACTACGTATACTAGGTGACGGGTGACCTCACACCATCGTCGCATCAGATATGTGTCTTCCCATAGCCGTCGAAAAGGACTACGGTGCTGGCACCCTGAACCCCTCGCACGCTGCCCATAAATGCTGGCTCATGTTCAGAACAAGTGACAGTATGGTGAGATACGATGAATAGACTTTCCCAAATTTGTTTTTGCACTCGTACGTTCGCACTTGTTCTGAACATGAGCTTAAATGCTTTACTGGAATTGACCATGCTGGCGTGGAGCGTGAATAGGTGAGCCAGCAGCTTGACCTCTTGGTAAAACCTTTACGAATTGTTAACCGACTCTTAAAAATCTGTTAACCATTTTTCGCCAGACTTCGGAAGTTTTGGAAGATGATTTTGCCGCTAAATCGACTGAATAATCCAGGCAACTATGCTGGCAAAGGCGCTGTTGTAAACTTCCGAAGTCTTTCTCCGACAAGCTGCTAGGATTGCAGCTTAGCCTATGGTATCCCATCTCTTTCGCCTTCCCCATGTAACAGGCCGACTCCCAGGCAGGAGTCGGCCTGCCCCTTTTAAGTATCTTCTCAAAAAGTAAGGGCGAACCAAGGTGTTCGCCCTTGGGACAGACACTTGGGCCTGCCCTACGCTCGGAGGGGGTCTGCGACCCCCGACTTTTTTCACCCCGCCCCTGGCAACGCGCTAGCGGCGGTCGAAGTATATGCTCTTCCCCGTAGCGGATAGTGGAATCCCCATGACATAATCGGCATCTATGAGGCCCATCTCGCGCGCCACTACCCCCGCACGGTACATGATCCGGTTGTCCACGTTGAGAATGCCGGCAGTTTTGACCGCTGATCCCAGGGCAATGCCCATGTCCAGCAGGCGAAAGGCACATTGAGGCCCACGGAACTCACCCTCGTGGCTGTTTATGAGGAGCGCTTCGCAAGTCTCAGCCCCACAGGCGCCGCAGTCCAGATTGAGGGATTTGGCGTCCTTGATGCCAATCAGAACCACCGTGTCTGAATCTACTACATTCTTCCCATCGCGGTCGAAGTCCTTCCTGCCGGTGCGTTGTCCATACTCAGCCATCTTCTCACCCAGGGCTTTGATCTCGTCGCCCTCGATAATGTGGATGACCACGTAGTCCTGGCCCGCCGATTTGGGAGCCGTCCGGGCGGCAATGTCCATCAGGTCCGCTACCATGCGAAGATTGCTCATGTCCTTCCTCCTTCTTGATGTTTGAGTTTAGATAAAAGCCAAGAAACCGGGTTTTTTGTCGTCTGACCATAGGTATTGGCGCGTTGCAAGGTGCTTTTTCATAGTTGCGGTTGCACAGTGAAGTTCAAAAACCCGGTTTCTTACAAGTTGTCTAAACTCAAGTTGAGGTCAACTCAGTCGTAATACGTGTCCGGTCGCTCAGAAACGCCAGCCTGCCAGACCCGGCCCGGTAGCCAGGGCAACCATTTTTGACCCTCGTGGCTGCTGCTCAAAACGTAGATTCCCGACGCAGGCTGACCCCGACTTGCTGTAGAGTACACGTACGTGATGCCATCTGCTGGCTCGGCTGGATGAACGACTACCAACAGACGCCCGTCGTGCGTCCAACGTGGTGCTTCGCTATCCTGGTTATCGGGGGTCTCCAGATAGTTAACCGTCCCGTCTGAGACGCGTACCATGCCGACTACCCGGCATGGATCGCAGTTTATCCTTTCAGCCATAAAGGCAATGAACCGACCATCCGGTGACCAGACGCCCCCGCCAATTGGCGTTAGGGTTTCATCCTCGGTCACCAAAATCTTACCATAAGAGCCATCGCCCGCCACCAGGTAGAGCTTAATACCGTCCATGACCGCAATTTGATCTCCCTTGGGTGAAAAGCTCGCGCTGGCAGGCGGCTTGGTGCTCATCGACTCAAAGACCCTTTTCCAACCGACTGTGTCTTCGACAAAAATACGACTCTCAACAATGGACGAGGTTGGCGTTCCAGATGGAACTGGTGGTGTAGCTCCTGGTGGATCTATCGACGGCGTGTTGGCGGACGCCGACGATGAGTCGGACGGAGCACCGGTTGCCGGCAATGTCAAGAGTCCGGGTATCGTCACCACCGGGATATCGTCGTTCACATCGTAAGCTACCACAATGTCAGCGGACACCCAGGCCAGGCCCTGGGGGGTGGAAATGAGCCACCAAGACGAGTCACCGTTGCGACCTACAATTTCCACACGCGCGCCAAGTGTCAGGGTGCCGACCTTGCTATAATCAACACCTGGGCCGCTTCGTAGGGTTACCCCACTTTGATGGGCGATCACAAACGGCTGGGGTGTCGGTGCCGGGGCTGCGGGTTCCGAGGGCGCATTTGACCCGTTTGCCTCTAAGATCTTCACCTGGGCAACGAGCGACTCGATCTGTCCACGCAATGCTTCGGCTTCTTCGTTGGGTACGGCCCCGGCGTCCAGGCCGGCAGGCTGGCCGGCAAATTCCTGTGTGATGGCGATACCCAACCCGCCGGATAGGGCGCAGATGGCACATAACAAGGCTGTCCCGACTATAGTCACCGAAGCAATTACAATACCTACCTGGGTACCACAGCCACCCAGAAACAGCCTCCCCCGATTACTGCTCCAAAACCCGTCCATCATTCCCACCAATCTCGCTGTGAGCGTGTATCCAAAAACGTCCCATTGTCCCGCATGGCGACGATCAGCTCCTCACCGGCGGCCACCCCGACTGGAGTGTCCAGAGTCAAACCAGGCAGTTGGCTTCCCTCGCTCTCCTGGAATAACTTCACCAGGTTAGGGTCGGTTTGGAGTCCTAAGTAATGTACGGTGTATCCTTTGACCACGCTCCCTGCCCTGGCATAGAGGAAGGTCAACTGGTCCTCCGAGGCGTACAGCACCACAGCGACGTATTTGCCATCGTAAATGTCTCGGTCGGTCTTGGGGATGAATATGGGTTCGCCCGGTGTTGTCTTGATACCTGCCAGAACCGCGCTTCCATCATCGATCAGGTTCCCCTTGGAATTACTGCCCCAATCCCAGTCGTGGACGGCATAGGTCTGTGCAAAATCAGGCTCGAAGACCGCCGATAGTTTCGGGGCGTCAGGATCTATGCCCGAACCGGGAATGTCAACCAGCGCCGTCTCGAAGTCTGCCGGTTGAGGGTCTCTCAGCTTCAGGTTTAGGTCTCCGTGTTCCTCGGGCGGGCGGCTCTCACGTTCTCCCTCGATGGGGATGAGATCATATTGATTGGTTGATGATGACACGGCCGCAGACATGGTAGAACCCTCTGACCCTGTAGTTGCCTCGCTGCCGGCTTCGGCGACACTCGCCGCCGTGGCTGACGAGGCGGTGGCTTGCGGCGTTTCAGGCATGATTACCTCTGGGGTAGCGGGCAGAGTGTTGGCAGCCTCGAGTTCTGCTGCGTGGGTAGCTACCGCGGCCAGGGTGGCGACTTGAGCCTCTAACGTGGATTCGGTTGGGGGAAGCATGGGCGTCCAAGTCGGTGTCACCGTTGCGGTTGGGGGTGGGGGCGTCGGAGTTTGGGTCGGCACTACGACCAGCAATGTGGTGGGGGTGGCCGCAGCCGCGGCGGTTGAACCTGGCGACGGCCGGTAGATGCTCACCTGGTAGCCTGACAGGATCCATGCCAGGTAGGCGTTGACGGTTGTGGAGACTAAAAGCAGTAATAACAGGACCACGGCACACAGGGTGGTAAAACTCAAAGCACACCCGCCCACGAACCATAGCCACCGTATGCCCGTCCTCGTCTCTTCTTCGTTCACTTCCTCATTGTTCATTTCCTCATTTTCTTCCATTACTTTCTCCTCCGCTCAAGAAGTATTGGCCAAATGATGGTCAAAAAACTGTGTCACATGTTCCATAAACGAACGCCAGTGCTCGCCTTCAAAGGTGTGCCCTTGCCCGGGATAGGGGTAGTACTCGATCTCTTTGCCTGCTTCCTGCAGTGCCCGATTGATGGCGTCAGACCATTCAGGGGGCGTCGTGGTATCCGCCGTCCCGATGTGAATCTGGACCGGGGCGACCACCGTATCAAAGTAATTGATCGGTGAGACTTGATACAGGATCTGAGGATCGGATAGAGCAGATCGGTAGGCCTGATACAGGTGTTCATCAATATCGTTGGTGAGCACCTCGGCCCCGGCACACTCCTCAGCAAATCCATCTGGCTGCCCTCCCTTGCAGCCCGTCCCCCAGCGCGTCAGTACCTCGGCATCGTCGGCACTCACCGGTGCATACAGTACGGCTGCCTTAATACGCGGGTCGATCGTGATCGCCTTGGAGGTCACGCCTCCGCCCATGCTGTGGCCCCACATACCGACCCGCTCGGGATCCGCTTCCGGGACGGAGGATAAGGAACCTATAAGATTAAGGGTGTCGATCACCTGGCCGGTGCTGAAAAAGCTGTTGGCCACGTCAGACTCGCCCCAACTCCGAAAGTCCGGTGCGATGGTCAAATAACCGTGCCGATTCAAGTATTGGGCCGCATTCCACGTATCTGCGCCGGGCCAGTAGTTGTCTCGTGGGATGTAGCCGTGATTCAGGATAATTACCGGAAAAGGGCCTTCACCGTGTGGAACCTGCATAACCCCGGTGATGGTGAGTTCATCACTGGGATAATCAATATAGTAGCGGGTGAAGCTGTTGGTTACAGTCAGTACGGAGCGCACCTGGATGGTCCCACCCGGATAAGCCCGCCTTCTCAAGCCTTCGATGGTATATTCTGCCATAGGATGCGATACTAAGATGGGAATACTTGGCGTTTCACTGATGGATGGCGCAGAAGGCGTGGACGTCACGGTGTGCGAAGAAGCGGCCGTTTGTGAGAGCTCAGCGACCTTGGTGGCCAGAGCGGCCAAAGTCGCCGCCGGTTCTGCAATGGCCACCTCTGTTTGCGCAGGGGCTGCTTGATCTACGCTGACTGGTTGCGAGGACAATCCCCAGACCAGATAGACGTTCACACACATTCCAATGACCACCAGCGCTATCAAAGGCAGGACACACAGGGCCGGGATACCCAAGAACACTCCGCCGAAAAAAATCGGGAACCAATCTTCCGCTCGCCGCCACGGCGCAGATTTCCTTTTTCCCGCGCGTTCTTCTTTTTGCATATTCGATACGCGTTCCTGGGTGTATCTCTCCACTGGCGAGAATTGTTGTTGGGGCCAATGTTTGGCATTTACACCAGGCGGTACATCCAGGGGTATTGGTATCTTCTCAATAATTCGGGGCAGGGGCGAACCTGGGTGTTCGCCCTTGGGCCAGATACTTGGGTAGGGGCAGACACCCAGGTTCGCCCCTACTTTTTGAGAAGATACGGGTATTGGGTATAAAAGTGAGCGTGCAGCACCTGTAACAACCGGGGCCACACCACATTTTGGTTGTTAATCAAATTTGGATACCCGGCCGCTTGGGCCAGGTTTCTGATATTATGTATTGTTAACCCTATTATATAGTATTTGGTTAAAATGTCAAGACTTCTTGACTCGGATTATGTTAGATTCGATCGACGCCCTCATTTTGTGGGTGTGTTCAAAGTGAACTACCCAGACCTGACAGGTTTCAGCCGACAGTACGTCGGACAACCTGTAAGGTCTGAATGTTGAACATCTTTGTCCGAAGTTTGCTCCTCCCTCAGGCCGGTGATACAATAGCCCCGTATGCTGCCAAAAACTGAAAGCCTACCCTCCGATTATTCCACACCCGTAGGGTCTTCGAAATCGCCAAAGGGGTCTGAAACTTCCAGATCCCTTGCCCTGACGGGTGTCCAGGTATTTCTACTGATAGCGATTCTGCTCGTCGGTGCTTTACTGCGCCTGTACAACATCGCCTGGGATAGCGGCACACTGCCCCATCCCGACGAGCGATCCACCGTGGCCTTCTACGCCCCTTCCATCCGGTGGCCAGGTGATCTCAAGACTGCCTTCGATCCACGGCGCTCCACCCTCAACCCCTTTTGGGACGTGAACAGCGATCACCGGCGCAGCTACACCTATGGTCATTTTCCACTGTACACCCTGGTGCTGACGGCGGGCGCTGCCGAGAGTCTGGCTCCCCTGGCCGAAGGGTTGGGCCTACCCGAGTCACTGGTGCACATCTTGGCTGAGGCCCAGTCGATGGCTGGCTACGCTTTCATAGGTCGCATCCTGGTCGCTATAGCCGATGTCGCCAGCATCTACCTGGTCTTCTTGATTGGACGGCGGCTTTACGGGACATGGGCTGGTTTGCTGGCAGCCGCGCTGGTGGCCTTCACTGTACTTCACATTCAGCTATCTCATTTCTTTGCCGTGGACCCGGTCTCAGCCACTTTTACCCTTCTGGCCCTCTACGGTTCAATACTCATGTATGACCGGCGTAGCGTTGGGGCATCGGTATTGACTGGTGTGGGCATTGGGCTGGCGGTTGCTTCAAAGTATAGCGCATTGCCCATCATAGCCGCGCCGTTGGTCGCCGTCGCACTCTCGGTGATGCGAGCAGCGCTGGATGAGCAAAGGACTGTTTTCCGTCTTGCCCTGCGCAACCTGGTGATCGCGGGTGCGGTTTCTTTCATCGTGTTTGCCGTCACCTCGCCCTTTGTTTTTCTGGACTTCGAGAGCTTCTGGCAAGTGGTGGTCAAGGAACAAGGAGATATGGTCAGTGGTGTGGCTGATTTTCCATTCACCCGTCAGTATCGGGGCACACCGGCCTATCTCTATTTCATAGAGCAGCAGATCCGCTGGGGCATGGGCTGGCCTCTGGGGCTACTGGCTTTTGCTGGTCTTGCCTGGGTTGTGATACGGGCCATCTTGGGCCGCGCTAAACCTGGCGAGTGGATTCTCCTCTCCTGGGTGGTCCTTTACTTCGGCCCGACCGGTCTCTTTTTAGCCAAGTTCATGCGTTACATGGTACCGGTCGTCCCCTTGTTCATTCTATTTGGCGTGGGCCTGGTCGCAAGCCTCGCATCCGGGAATTGGGGAATCAGGGAATCAGGGAATCAGGGAATCGGGGAATCGGGGAATCGGGGAATTGGTGAATCAGGATTTACGTTTCACGTTTCACGTTTTACGTTTTACTTTTCCCTTGTCATAGCCTTAGTGGTGCTCCTGGTCGCTGCCATCTGGTCACTGGCCTTCGTCAACGGAGTGTATGGCACGCCTCACTCGTGGGTCACTGCCTCGCGCTGGGTGTACGAGAACGTGCCCGATGGGGCCTGCATCGCCGTGGAACACTGGGAAGAGGGGTTTCCCCGTTCCTGGGGTGAGCCGGGGATGAACCCGGGTGCGCATCATTATTACCAACCTTCGCTGCCTATGTACGAGGAGGACACCCGGGGTAAGTTCGAGACCATACGCGACACGCTGCGCGACTGCGATTACCTGGTGCTGGCCTCGAACCGGCTATGGCGGACCATACCCCGCTTGCCTGAGCGATACCCGATGAGCACCCGTTACTACCAGGTGCTTTTTGGCGGCGAGCTGGGCTTTGAAGAGATCTACAGTCTGGACACGCCGCCGCGTTTGGGGCCTCTTGTCTTTGATGACCAGGACGCGGACGAGAGCTTCACTGTTTACGATCATCCCCGGCCGATCATCTTCAAGAAAACGCGCCAGTTGAGCGACGCTGAGTGGGAAGCGTTGTTGGGCGACGCGTGGCAGGGCGCAGTCCATGGCTATGTCGGGCCGCCAACCCTGTTGACACGATTGCGTAGCCGGGGAGAGAGTGTTCCCGATCCGGTCTCCGACTCCGCAGATCTGGAATCCAGGAAATCGCTGCTGCTGGATCGACCGGTAGACGAGTTATCCGTGGTGGATGACTATCACTGGAACTCATTAGCTAACCGGTCGACCTTGGCCGCCATCGTCATCTGGTGGTTGGCCGTGCAGGTCGTCGGCTGGTTGACCTGGCCGCTGACGCATCGCCTCTTCCGTCGCCTGCCAGATCTGGGCTATCCGCTGTCCAAGAGCCTGGGCTGGCTGTTGGTTGGATATGGCGTGTGGTTGATCTCCAGCCTTCGTATATTTCTCCCTATGGGGCCCATCTGGGGAAATACGTTGCCGACGATCATCGGGGTTGTGGTCGTTCTGGGTGTCGTTTCCGCCTGGCTGGTGCTTCGGAGGCGGCGGCGTGGGGATGCCAACACGGTCGAAAAGACTTCTTACTCCCTACTCCCTACTTCTTACTCCCTAAAATTGATCCTATCCGGCGAGGCCGTCTTCACCCTGGTCTATCTATTCTTTATCGGTCTGCGCCTGCTCAATCCCGATCTGTGGCAGCCCTGGAATGGCGGGGAGAAGATGCTGGAGATTGGCTTCCTCAATGCCATCGTCAAGAGCACACACATGCCTCCGTACGATCCCTATTATGCCGGAGGCTACATCAATTACTACTACTACGGTCTCTTCCTGGTCGGTGTGCTCGTCAAGTTGACGGGTATCCAGCCTGCGATTGCTTTCAACCTGGCGGTGCCGACGCTGGCAGGGTTGACGGCCGCGGGTGTCTTTAGCTTGGGTTACAATCTGGCGCGCCGGCCCTCCCAGTCAACTTCACGCGCCCTGACAGTCGGGGTTCTGGCAGTGTTGTTGGTGGTATTCGTGGGCAACCTGGCCGGCTTGACGCAACTGGTGGACATGCTTGGCGAACATGGCGGCAGCAGTTTCGAGAGTGCTTTGCCTGGCCTGGAACCGACGGTGCGCGCGTCGGTCGGGCTGAAAAGCGTGTTGATCGAGGGCACTAAGTTGCCTCCCTACAACTACTGGGATCCGTCGCGTGTCATCCCTGACACCATCAACGAGTTCCCCTATTGGAGTTTCCTCTTCGCTGACCTGCACCCACATATGATTGGGATCCCTTTCACGGTGCTCTTCCTTTCGCTGGCCTACACCTGGCTGCGGCCTGTTAAAACCCCAAACCCCAAATCTCAAGTATCAAGTCACCAATCCCTGAACTCCAATCTCCAACCTCGAATGTCTCCATCTGAGGGCACGATGCGAGCTCTCTCGCTGGAAGGCCTTGATTTCTTGCACAAGTTCTCGTGGGGATACGTGTTGCGCTGGCTGGCGTTGCCCTTGTGTCTGGGGGCACTGGCGGTTATCAACACCTGGGATCTTCCTACCTATCTGGGGGTTATCACCCTTACATTCTGGCTGGCGCGTTACCGTGAGGGTGCTAAGAACACGTCGGAAGCCCATCCGTTGGAGCTTCGTCGCTTGCTGATCTATATCTTGGAGGCTCTCCTGTTTGGCGCGCTTACGCTGGCGGCGAGCTATCTTCTCTATCTGCCTTTTTTTGCTAATTACCAGCCGCTAGATGTAGGGTTAGGCGTAGTCCACGATAAGACCGTTTTGGGACAGTTCATCAAGATATGGGGATTGCCTTTGTTCGTCGCCGTCAGCTATTTGGTGTTCAGATTAGTTTACCCACGCTCTCGAATCGGAGCGTTGCGCACTATCAGCCTCTTCTTGCGGCGATGGAACGTGGCCCCTCATATGGCCCGGATGTACAGTGCATTAGTGCGCCCCGCTGGATACGGCTACTGGACTGTGCTCTGGTCGCTGGTGTTCGTCGTTGGCGTGGCGATCATTCTTTGGGTGCTCGGCTATCGAGTGCCCGCCTTTTTGCTGCCATTGGTCTGGCTTTCCTTCCTGCTGCTATTACGACCGGAGCCGGACTCTGGCCAGACGTTTGCCGGTCTGCTCCTGTTCGCCGGATTGCTCCTCCTGCTGGGCGTCGAGTTTTTCTTCCTGCGCGATTTTCTGGGAGGGAGCTCGTATTATCGAATGAACACGCTCTTTAAGTTCTACATCCAGGTGTGGGTGATGCTGGGGATTGCCTCTGCTTACCTGGTGGCGTTCTTGTGGAATACCTTGTTGTCCTGGGAACGAGCGCCTCATGACAGACTGATGACATGGCCTGCTCCAACGGGGGATTGGGGAAGAGTTGTTTTGAGCTTGGCGTGGCAGTTAGTGCTAATGCTGCTCATCGTCGCTACGCTGGTCTATCCGGCTATGGGCACCCCGACCCGCGTACGTGATCGCTTTGACCGCTCACCCCCTGTGGGTACGTTGAATGGAATGGCCTATATGACCGTCGGCACCTTGGTCTGGCCGCAAGACAACCCCATCAACTTGGAATACGATTACGAGGCCATTCGCTGGTTACAAGAGAATGTGAAGGGCACGCCAGTGTTGGCTGAGGCTAAGATCGGCTTCTATCGCGAAGGGGGGATGCGGGTCGCTAGCTATACCGGCTTGCCGACTCCGCTTGGAGGACTGCATCAGAACGAGCAACGTTGGCCCGAACAAATTGCCCAACGCGATGGGCGTTATATGGAATTCTGGAACACCGCTGACCTGGCACGGGCCTGGGAGCTCATCCAGGAGTTGGGCATTTCGTACATCTACCTCGGTCAGTTGGAGCAGACTCTCTATAACCCCCAGTTGACCGGATCGCTGATGCAGTGGGGAGTGACGTACTTTGTGCCCGACGGGATAGACAAGTTCGACATGCTGGTGGATCAAGGCCTTCTGACCGTGGCGTATGAAAACGAGCGTACGCGGATATATCAGGTGACAGGTAACAAGTAACAGGTAGAACGTAACAGGTACTATGAGGTCAATGGCTTTGAGTTGACCGCAGGGCAACTTGGCGTTTGACATTTGCGATTTGAGATTTGATCATGATTTACGCTCCTATTCTCATCTGGTGGCTGCTTCTACAATTATTCGGCCTGGTTGGGCTGCTGCTGGCCTTCCGCCTGCTGGGTAACCTGCCTGATCGAGGTTATGCCTTTGCTCGTCCCTTGGGACTGTTGTTGACCGGCTATTTGCTCTGGCTGGGTGGTAGCCTGGGTTTTTGGCGGAACAGCGTTGGCGGGACCCTGGTGGCTATGCTGGTGGTAGCTGGCGTGGGGATATGGCTGTACTTCGGCCGTCGTAACCAGGGGAATACGCCACTGGGCTGGCTGCGAGCACACAAGACCTATTGGCTGGTTGTAGAGCTGCTCTTCGTCGTGGCTCTGCTCGGCTGGGCTGTCTTCAAGTCCTATAATCCCAACCTGGAGACGGCTGGCGGCGAGAAATGGATGGAGATTGCCTTCATCAATGCCACTCTGCGCAGCGATGGCTTTCCTCCTCCAGACCCTTGGCTCTCCGGTTTCGGCATCAGCTATTATTACTTTGGGTACGTGCTGATGAGTATGGTGACCCGGCTGTCAGGTCTGCCGCCGGCAGTCGCATACAATCTCTTCATCCCAACGCTGTTTGCATTGGCTTTGACCGGTGCCTTCAGCCTTGTCTACAATTTGGTGACCAGTCGTGCCGAGGCAACGGATGAAGGCGCGCAGGATACCGGACGAGCCATAGGTTTTGGTTTGCTTGGGGCCTTGTTCGTTGGGATACTGGGTAACTTGGAGGGATTGCTAGAAGTGTTCCACAGCCGGGGGCTCTTACCGGCCAGCTTTTGGCAGTGGCTTGACATAATGAATATTAACCAGTCACCCGTGCCCGGTGGTTGGGTCCCAACTCGTTTCATCTGGTGGTGGCGTGCTTCGCGGGTCATTCACGACTGTTCGTTCCAGGGCTTACTCACCGGGGATTGCAATCCCCCTAACAACTGGGAGGTCATTGACGAATTCCCCTTCTTTAGCTTCCTGTTGGGCGATGTGCATCCCCACGTATTGGCGCTGCCCTTTGTGTTGTTGGCGCTCGCTCTGGCATTTAATCTGATGTCAAATCAGGGAATCAGGGAATCGGGGGATCAGGGAGTCGGGGAGTCAGGGGACCAACAAACACCACATCTTACGTCCCAAATCTCGCGTGTCAAATCTCTAATCTTTAATCTCATCACGTCAGCGTTTGGAGGCTGGGTCCAATTCTTCATCTATGCTTTGTGTTTGGGTGCGTTGGGATTTCTCAATACCTGGGATTTCCCCATTTATCTCTTCGTGGTGACGCTGGCCTTCGCCTTCTGGCGGGTAAGGAATGGCTTGCCTGGTGCCCAGAAGGGAAATACAGATTGGGTCACTGAGTCGATTGCTGTCGGCTTGGCGCTGGGGGTGCTGGGGGGGGTGTTATACCTGCCCTTCTATGTCGGATTTCAGTCGCAGGCAGGGGGGATCTTGCCCAACCTTTTTAACCCGACCAAGTTGCAACAGTTCCTTGTTTTCTTTGGTCCCTTCCTTTTCATAACCGTCAGCTACCTGGCGGTGCTTTCGCGGGTGTTGCGTCCACGCAACTGGCGGCGACGATTGCCGATCTTGCTGGCTTTGAGTTTAATAACACCAGTGGTGGCCTTTCTGTTCATTGGCGGGGTGTTATTGATCTCCCCTTCAGTACGGGGCTGGGTGGAGGGGCTATTGCAAGACTCTAATTTGCAGGCCATTTTGGGAGACGCCAGCCTGGGGTCGCTGGCGATGCTGGCCGTCCGCATCCGATTGGGCAATCCGTGGACCTTTATTTTCCTGGCCGGACTGCTGGCCTGGGTGGTGCTACTGTTGTTTACAATGGCTGATCGTCGACCAACGGCTACTCCCAACTCTCAGCCCCCAGCCCTTAGCCCCCAGCTTCCAGCCACCGATACCTTTGCGTTGATTCTCATCGGCGTCGGTTTGCTGCTGCCGCTGGCCGTCGAGTTTGTCTATCTGCGTGATCTCTTTGGCACTCGTATGAACACCGTCTTCAAGTTTTACTTCCAGGCCTGGGTGTTGTTGGCGCTGGCGGCTGCATACGGCGTGTCAGTTGTGGTAACTCGGGTTCACGGCGTGGGTGGCCTGGCCTGGCGGCTGGTCCTGGTTTTGCTGGTCCTGGGTGCATTGGTCTATCCGGTCCTGGCAATACCTAACAAGGCCGGGAATTTCGGCGCTGAGCCTGTCCTGGACGGCATGGCCTGGTTGGAGACGGCTCACCCTGACGACTACGCCGCCATTCGCTGGTTGCAAGCCAACGCGCCCGATGGAGCGATTATCCTTGAAGCGCCGGGTGAGTCGTATAGTTATCTAAGTCGCGTCTCGGCGCTGACTGGGCTGCCGACCATACTGGGTTGGGATTTTCATGAGTATCAGTGGCGCGGCACCTATGATGAACCGGCCCAACGCAAACCCGATGTGGATATCCTTTACAATTCCGTGGACCCCGCACAGACTTTGACGTTGCTTGACAATTATGATATAACGTACGTCTATGTGGGTCCTTTGGAACGCGAGCGCTATAACCCCAGTGGTTTGGACAAGTTCGAGCGGCTGCTGGACGTAGTCTACCAGCAAGGTGGGGTAACTATCTATCAACGTAGAGAAGACACCGCCTTACAGCCTGGTAGTAACGGCTTCAGTCGTTGATTGCGCGAATGAAACGACTGATGGATCTTCAGAAATTAATCAGGCAACGAGGTCACACTTGCTGGCCAGGGCAGCCTGGTAGTAACGACTTCAGTCGTTGATTACGGAATGAAACGACTGAAGTCGTTACTACAAACCTATCAGAATTCACCAATCCCGGAACGAAGTGAGACCGATGCAACAACCAATTATGGCTGATCAACCCGAGACGTCACCACCTTTGGCGCCTTTCCTCGATCACTCCTCGTCGCTCTCTTGGTTGACCGTGGAGAGAGTGGCTTATCTGGGGCTGGCATTGCTGGCTCTGATTCTGAGGCTGACGAATCTGGGTCTGGTTCCGTTGTCGGATGCTGAGGCGACGCAGGCTTTGGTCGCCTGGCGCGTTTACCATAACCAGCCCGTAGATCAGGTCAGCTACAGTCCACTGACTGCCTCCTTAAACTTAGTTGGCTTCGTGCTGCTGGGGGGAAGTGAGCTTGCGGCCCGGCTGGGCCCGGCGCTGTTGAGCGTGGCGTTGGTATTGCTTCCTTTCGGCTTGCGTCGATACCTGGGGCGGGCTGGTGCGTTGGCTGCTGCAGCCCTCTTCGCCATCTCCCCAACCGCCGTTTATCTCTCCCGCAGCGTAAATGGAGACATTGCCGCGGCCGTGGGGGGATTGACACTGACGGCAGGGTTATTCGGTTGGCTCGATTGGCAGCCCAACTGGCGATCTTCCAGGTTGAGTTGGCTAATCGTCGCTGCCGTCGGGCTGATGCTGTTGCTTACTGCTTCGCCTTCTGCCTACTCGACGTTGGCCTTGTTACTCGGCTTTGTGGTGTTGGTGGCCGTCGTCGGCGGCAAGGGCCACGCTGCATCTGCACGAGAGGCGGTTGCCGCCCTACGCACGCAGCCAGCCAGTTGGGGAAGCTTGGTACTGGTGTTGGTTGTTGGGCTGCTGGCAGTCACCACCGCCCTGCTTTTCAACTTGGATGGACTGGGGGCCACCGCCGACTTGTTAACCATTTGGCTCCGTGGTTTTGCTCCAACTATGGCCGAGTCAGGCGCTTATCCTGCCATATTTTTGCTTACTCTCTACGAAGCCTTGATTTTGTTAGCCGGTCTGTTTGGCTTGTCAGTCAGCCTGATGCGGCGGCGACTATTTGATCTCTACCTGGCGTGGTGGTTCTTGGGTGGGATTGTCCTGAACTTGCTTCGTTCAGGGCGCACTCAAGGCGAGGTGTTGGTCCCTTTGGTCCCGCTCACTCTGCTAGCCGGACTGGCATTGGGAATGTTGTGGGACTCGTTGCGCGAAGAGGGGAGTTGGCACAAAGAAGGTATCCTTTTCATTACGGGGTTGATTATTGGCGGCTATGCCTACGTCAGCCTGATGATGTATACTCGCTCCGGTGGATTGACCGTTTGGTTGCCTGTGGCTGGCCTGGGGCTATTTGTCGGGTTGGTGGTCCTCTTTGGGCTGTGGTATGACGCGGTATCCGCGCTTCGGGGCGCAGCGCTGGTGGCCGTGACCCTCCTGTTGATTATGACGATTGCCATCGGGGCGCGTCTGAACAACCAGCGGATGGCTGACCCACGCCAGCCTTTGACCGGTGTGCCAGCCGCCGAGGGCCTGCCTGATATGGTGATCACATTAGAGCAGCTATCAAGCTGGCAGGCGGGCGATCGCTATTTGCTCGACATTATCGCAGACCGCCGCCTGGGGCCGGCCGTTGAGTGGGGGGTGCGTCGTTTCCAAAATGTGACCTGGGTAGATAAACTCGACTCATGGCCACCCTCTGGCCTCTCCGGCGCTTTCCAGAGCGAGACCTACGAGTTGGGCGATTTTACGGTGTTATTAACCCCTGCTGATGACTCTCTGTCATTGGACGAAGGGTATGTTGGACAGGATTTTGCAGTTCGTGCTTTTTGGTCGCCCGTTGGTCTGGGGGGGCAGTCCTTGATCCGTTGGATTATGCTGCGTACTGCCGCCACGCCTGTGAATTATGAATACGCAGTGCTGTGGGTGGAGGGTCCTCCACCCCCGGAAGATCTCGAACAAGAGGGCGAAACGCAGGGCGAGTCGATCCGTTGACTCGCTCTCTTGAAACAGCATCGTTGTGCTCCGAAGGGGTCTGTGACCCCGGCCACATCCCCGAGTTGCCCGTGGCCCCTCTTTGAGCGGGGGAAGTGGTAATTTCTTGGTAGTTTGAGGATGCTTATGGTTTCTCAATCTCAGACTGTTTCCTCAGAACAAGGTGATAGCGCCTGGGATCGATCGCTGTCCAACGTATTCAGCCTCAATTGGGAAGTGATCCTCTACGGGGTGATCTTGGTATTGGCAGTAGCCACCCGTTTCTACGATCTGGAGGTTCGGGCCGTCAGTCACGATGAGAGCTTACATGCCCTGTATTCGTATAAGCTCTACGACGGTGACGGTTACCATCACGACCCTCTGATGCATGGGCCGTTGCTGTTCCACGTCACGGCCTTGTCTTATTTCTTGTTCGGCGACAACAATTTTACCTTCCGCGCCGGGGTGGCGTTGTTTGGCGTGATCCTGGTGATGCTGCCGGTTGGCTTCCGCCCCTGGCTGGGACGGCTGGGGGCGCTCCTGGCCTCCGTCTTCCTGCTCATCTCACCGGCGGTGATGCACTACAGCCGCCACCTGCGCCACGACGTCTTCAACGCCGTGTTCACGGTGCTGATGTTCATGGCCCTCTTCCAGTA
>DAOUMD010000252.1:0-1750 GCA_034412795.1 Anaerolineae bacterium | reverse complement strand
CTCATCAACGAGCGGACGCGGCTGGTGGCGGTGGGCCATGCCTCCAACGCGGTGGGCACCATCAACGACGTGCGGCGCATCGCCGCGATGGCCCACACCGTAGGGGCCTGGATCTACGTGGACGCCGTCCATTACGCGCCCCACGGCCCGATTGACGTGAGGGCTCTGGACTGTGACTTTTTGGTCTGCTCGGCCTACAAAATTTTCGCTCCCCACTTAGGGATCCTCTACGGCCGCTACGAGCTGCTGGACCAACTGCGCGCCTACAAAGTGCGTCCGGCGGATGACGTACCGCCCCACAAGTTCGAAACCGGCACCAAGAACCACGAAGGGCTGGCCGGGACGACGGCGGCCATCAACTATCTGGCCGATATTGGGGCCGAATTCGGGACGCCGTTTGCCGACCAGTACTCTGAGTTTGAGGGTAGGAGGTTACACCTGAAGACGGCTATGGCTGCCATCCGCGCCTACGAGCGCCCGCTGGCCGAGCGACTGATAAGTGGGCTGGTGGGCATCCCAGATGTCACGGTCTACGGCATCACCGACCCGGACCGTTTTGACAAGCGCGCGCCAACCGTCGCTTTCACCCTGGACGGTTATACCCCGCGCCAGGTGGCCGAGCGGCTAGGGGAGGCGGGCATCTTCGTGTGGGATGGCAACTACTACGCCTTGGCGGTCACGGAGCGGTTGGGGGTTGAAGAGAGTGGCGGCATGGTGCGGGTTGGGATCGCCCATTACAATACAGCAGCCGAGGTGGATCGGCTGCTGGCTGTGGTCAATGACCTGGCTCTGCATCACTAGTGGGTCACTCGACGTGCTTATAGCCTTTCTGTGCGTACAAGTACTCCCGCCACACCACACCGGGCCAATCGCAGATTTCATGGAGAATACGCGCAGTATTTGACGCCAGCCTGTTTTTTTTCGGCTTCGAGTACTCTTGCCGTGAACACTGCTCGCATTTCGTCGCCGAACTCAACCCGGCAATCGGAGGGGTACAAGCGCAGTAGCCAGTTATAAAGTTGAACGAGAATAGAAACGGTCGTTTGCTTCATCGTGCATACCTCAGGCGGGCCGGAAACGTTGCCAGGTGTGGCTTACCAGCCCCGGTAACAGCGGCACAGAGGCCCACATTAGCCACACGAGGGGGAGGATAAGCCGGCCAACGGCCGTTAGCGGCGGTCCAGAATAGCCAGCCAACGTCGTTACCAGCGCCGAGATGGGAACGTGCAGGATGAATGCTGCCGGCAGCGCCAACGTACGCGGCCATTGTCGTCGCCCACGCATATAAAAGAACGCGCCGCCGGTAATCGCCAATGTGAGCAGAAACAGATTCAGGGGCAGATAGAGGGTCTGGTTGTACCAGGTTTTGCCATCGTAAGCGACCCCCAAAAACAGCCAGGTCAGCGCCGCGTAAAGGGCGAATGAAAGTCGCGTCCAGTCGCGCTGTATTCCTTTGAACAATTGCGCCAACGGTTGCAAGGAGCGGGTGAATAGCAGCATAACGGCCGTCAATGCCAGTAGTGGAACCCATCCCCGCCAACCCCACGCCTCCCGGCCAAAGGTGTAACCAAATAGTCGCAGTCCTACAGTCACCACACCTGTCAACCAGATTGAGGTCATCACGCTCACACTCAGGTAGGCATATGACCAACGCGGAAAATTCTTAACCCAGCCAATGCCCAACCCGATGAGCAGGAGAGCGTGGACGATGAGATACCCGTACATACTATGCCCCATCCAGAACAATGGC
>DAOUMD010000251.1:0-100852 GCA_034412795.1 Anaerolineae bacterium | reverse complement strand
CATCAAGTCGACGACCAACATCATGTTGGTCGTCGACTTGATGTGGGCCGCCGACTTGATATTGGCCATCGACTTGATGTGGGCCATTGACCCAGGCTCGGACCACGTCGCCAACTTCTAGCTCAGTGGTCTCCATAAAAGCTGGGCTGGCAAGCGCCGGCAAGGGTTCCCTGGTCCAAGTCTGTTGCAATCGCAGGGCATACGTCTGTTGGGGGTGGGAAAACCCCATAGACACGCGCTGCCCCCACCTCCCGGAACGAGATGCCACGCCTGTGAGAGAGGTGAAGAGGCCAACATACCTGCTCTGGCCTTGCATAATGTCCAAGAACAAAGGGCGGGTGGCGCCCTCAAAGTCCTCGACGATGTGCGGTTCTTGGGTCTCCGAATCAATCACCGTCAAGTCGTCTATAACCAGGGATATCGCTTTTGGGATCGGCTCGCCGAGTCTGGTGGCCTTATTTTGAAACCACAGAGAGTGGAGGCTCAGCGGATAGCTGGAGGACGGTAAAACCGGCAAGGGGCTCTCGAAATAGTGCCAGCCCTTGTTATCCGGCTTGATGCGGACGCGCAACCCAACGTCACGCCCCTCAACGTTCATTTGCAGCGTAAAGTGATCTGTCTGCAGGTCGTCCTGCCCGGTGGTTTCCGGCCTTTGTAGGTGCACGGTGAACAGTTCGCCTTGAGTCGTTTGCAGTTTCGCCACCACGCCCACACGCTCTGCGTCGTCGTCGCCATCTATCCACCTTTCGTACGAGTTCAGTTCCGCTTTGTCCTCAGGCATCCCCCACAACCAAAGCCCGAATCTCGCCGGCTGGCCGGGGAGCAGCACCAAAGAGGGATGCTGTCCTTCCGGAACCACCAGGTGGCTTAGCAGTTCGTCCATGTTCTGGTCGGCAAAGTCGTCGCGATAGGTGGTGACGCCTGTGAACGAGTCCGGCTCGATGGCCAATAGCTCAAAGCTAGGGTGCATTTGGGTGGACTTGAGGTCTAACGTGCCTTGGCCGCGCCATGCGCTGGACAGTCGAAGCACGCCTGACGCCGATTGCATATCAACCAGCGGGACAGCGCGCTGGGAGATCAGACGCAGGTCCTTACCAGCCAAATAGGTGGCTCGATCGTACTCGCTTTGATCCAGTGTGATGTTCAATCCCGTGGAGAGATTGCCCAGCGCAATCGCCAGTGTGAGCAACAAGACCAGCCGTGTCACGTGGGTGGGGTCGCGCGATGCCTGCCACAAAGCCAGTGCCCCTTCCAGCCCTCGCCCACGAGCGGCGAGGGAGGCCATTGCCCGCAGAACCAACGGGAATACCCGCAGCAAGATGGTAGCTGTGCCCAACAGTAAAGCTACCGGCGAGAGCAACAGCAGCCAATCCAGCCGGGCGCCGCCCGGCCCACCGCTGATCATTTCTCCATACAGGCGCAGACGCCACAGCAGAATCAGCCCTCCCGCCAAGACGAACACGTCTAAGTACAGGCGTTGCCACCACGGGGGGCGGGTGCTGCGCGTCACCATCTGCTGATGCATAACGATGCTACGTCGCAACGCCGGGCCAAGAGGAAGTAAGAGGCCCGCCAGGCAGGCCAGTGTGCCAACGCCGGCAGCCAGCCAGGCGCTTTGGCTCAGGCTCAAACTCCAACCGGCCTGCTCCAAGTCGGCCAGCGGCCCTGCCCAGGACAGACCCTTCACCAGCCCCACCCCCAACCAAGGGCCGCTCAATAAGGCCACCGCCAGGATGATCAGCGCCTCAACCAACTGGATTCTGGCGATTTGCCAACCCGAAGTACCCCGGCTACGCAGGATAGCAAACTCTCGCTCCACTTGGCGCATCGACAGCGCCGCGACCATCGTCACAAAATAAAGCACTAGAAGCATCACTTCGGCGACGAAGATGTAGAGAGGAACACGAATAGACTCGAGCTGCCTCTGGAATCTTGCCAGGATATCTGGTACGCCTGTGTACAGCGTCACACGAGGTAAAAAGGCGTCTAGTGTGGCCTTCAGGCCGGTGAGTTGCACCTGAAATGGCTCGATATCGGCGGCGGAAAAGGCATTATGTCTCAATAGCGCGTGCCAGGCCACCTCAACCTCGTCTCCGGGAAACAGCGAGGAAACGGCCGGAAAGAAAGCATCCACAGGTACAATCGCATTGTACTGGGCTGACCAGCGCTGGGTGTTCTGAGAAGTCAAAGGGCTAAACCCGCCAAACCAGTACGGATCGCGGGGATTTTTGGGACGCACGATCCCTGCCACCTCGATCCAGACGTCCGGCTCAGTGCTGTTTTGCTTAAAGCTCAGCGGTAAACGATCACCCACGCGCAAGACCAACGAGCGGGCCATTCCGTCGCTGATGACAGCCCGGATGACGTCGGGTTCACCGCTCGCCTCCCCCGGCCACGCGCCCGCGACATTCTCGACGTGATCCTGTATGCCTTCATAAGAACGCAGATTGACCCGCTGATCTGTCGCCAATTGGCCGCCTACCCAGGGGAACATCCATTTGGATTCTACCGACCATACCACGCATTCCAGGTGTTCGCCCAACACAGCCCGGAGCAGCGCTTGTATATCACTGTCGAGCGCCTGAAAACCAACCTGATCTACTTGGGTGGATGTGGTGAGGCGTAGATTCCCATCTGCCACGCTGGAACTCTGAAGCGTGAGATGGAGTCCCATTTCAGTGACGGTGTCCACCAACAGCGGGCCGCTGACCAGCAACGCCGTCGCCAGGACCACCCCCAGGCTGAGGGTGAGCAAGGTCTGCCAATGCTGTCTGGCGCGCCGCAGAATGTAGAGTAAAAAAGCCATAACCTAATCTTCCAGGTCAGCTTCGACCTGTACGGTCATCGTCGTGGTGTTCGTATTGTCCAAAGGGTTCAGTTCGGCCTCATTGGCACTCACGGAAGCCGTATTGGCCGTCGTCCGCTCCAGCACCCCTATGGCCATGAGGACCAACTGAACGCGGGTTGCCTGGCCACGTTCCAATACTCCGAGTTCACAGTGGACGATATGCTGCCAAGTTTGCTCTTTCACCACAAAGCAGATGGGCCAACCCGGCATCAGCGGATCCAGGTCCATTTTCATTGGCTGCCCGCCATGACCGGTGATCAGCAGGGTAAAGGTAATGGTCTCGTTGCTGTCCAGATCGCGCAGGTAGCAGGTGAGCGTATCGTCTCGCTGCTCGCAAAGGGGTAAACCCGGCGCGTAAGCGACAAGATTCATGTCCGACGGCACAACATCCTCAAAACTCACGCCGGTAGCGTCCAGCTCTCCTCGATTGGTGATGGTGTAGGTGTAGGTAAATGGCTGACCTGCGATGACGCTTGAGGGTCCGTCGGCTTGCACAACCAGGTCGGTGGTGGTGGGAATAACAGTGACGGCCGCACCGACCGTCATGGTGGACGTTGCCTGGTTGTTGGAGAGGTTCGTGTCGGCCTCGTTCGCCGCGACGGTGGCAGTGTGGACGAGGGGCTGTAAGCCAAGCGGCGATATCGAGACGTCCACAACTACACCGATGCGTATCTGTGCGTCGGCACCAGGTTGCAGGCTGGTCAGGCGACACGTGACCTGGGGTTGGGCAGAATCTTGATCTATAGCACAAGTGGGCGCAGACAGATTCGGGGTTACCCCAGCCAGTTGAGTGTCGGTAATGAGGGGCTCGGTCCCGCCGACGGAAAGGTCCAGGGTAATGGTGGCTGCGTCACTTGCCTGCAGATCACCTAAATCGCAACGGACGTTGCGCTGCTGCCGTCCGCATAAAGGTTGAGCAGGTTGGGTCCAGACCGGGATCACGCCTTCCGGGAGTGCGTCGGTGAGTAGGATACCTGTGGCCGGCGCCGGGCCGTCGTTGCGAATGGTCAAGGTATAGATGGTCGTTTCACCTGGGACAACTTGAACCGGCCCTGGGACATGAATCGCCAGATCGGTGGAAGGAGGGACATGGTCGGTGACGGTCAGGGTGTAAGTGAGTGGCTGCTCTGCCAGCTCGATCGAAGGAGTCGGGCTAGGCAATGATTCGTAGGTGGGGACAAGCGGTGTTGGGCGTGTTGGAACGGCAGCCCTCGGAGAAGGCGGGGCTTCTGCTGGTGTTACCGTGGGGTGTCCCTGTTTGGCGCAAGCGCAATACAAAAGCAGGCTCCCGCCTATCACAACGGCATACGAAACTAACCTTGCTGATGACAAAGACACCTATATCAACCGCCACCAAGGATTAGAGCAGTCAGGTTACACGTCGACAAATATCCTGGGTCAAAGTTGACCAAACTGACCTGTACCGTGCACCGAAGCGTAAGGGGATCGCTACTCCTATTATACTACATTTCCTCTTTGATGGTAACGCCGTGAATGGACCACCACCAACGATCGGCCGAGCCGATTTGCTCGATGCGGATGTAGCGAGCGGGCTGTGCACCAAAGCTGATATCCAAAGCCCGGTTGTTGCGGTCGACCCGGGCCACTTCTATCCACTGGTTGTGGTCGGAGGATAGGCTGACAACGTAGCCACGGGGGTAATCATTTGGGGAGCCGGTGTTATCAAGACTAAGTCCGCTGACGGTACGCACCTGGTTGAGGTCCAACTCAAACCACATGCCCGGTTGCTGTACAGCGCGGGTACTCCAGCGGGTTTCGGACCGGCCATCCAACGCTTGAGCAACGTTGTCGGCCCCCGAAAGCACGCTGTTATGGCTGGCACTGGCGGTGATACCGGGCGTAAATTTGCTTGATTTTACCGTGACGTCGTGGATAGACCACCAGCAAACCGGGTCACTGCCAATTTGCTCAATGCGGATGTAGCGGGCTGGATAGGGGCTGAACGTTATATCCAGCGAGCGGTCATTGTGGGGTGTACGGGCCACTTCGGTCCACCGGTTGCCGTCGCTGGACAGATTGACTGCGTAGCCGCGGGGGTAATCTTTGGGCGACCCTGCGTTGTCAAGCGCCACACCACTTACTGCCCGAATTTCGTTCAAGTCAATTTCAAACCAGATACCCGGCTGCTGAGGGATGCGGCTGCTCCAGCGCGTCTCCGGCTTGCCATCGATGGCTTGCAAAATGTTATCCACCCCCGACCGAACGTTGTAGTGGCTGGATCGGACGCTCAAGGGCAGAGTCTCCTCTTCGGGTGGCCCCTCGGGTGGCAGTTCGGGTTCTGGTTGGGGTTCTTCGGGTTGCGGCGGTTCCGGCGACGGTTCGGGCTCTGGTTGAGGTTCCTCGGGTTGCGGCGGTTCCGCCCCTGGTTCTTCCTGGTGGCCGTCGTCCCCACCGTTTTCTTCTGGAGCAGACTTTACGTTGACCTCGTGAATGGACCACCAGTATATAGGATCGCTCCCCGTCTGCTCAATGCGAATGTAGCGGGCCTGCCTCGGGCTAAAAGTGACGTTGAGTGACTGATCGTTGAGGCCGTTCTCGGCTATGGTGGTCCAGCTTTGACCATCCGGCGAGATTCTAATTATGAAGCCACGCGGATAATCGTGCGGAGAGCGATCGTTAATCAACTGCACCTGGCTGATGGTGCGCACGGTGCCCAAATCAATTTGAAACCACATGCCGGGTGCTTGCGGCGTGCGTGTGCTCCAGCGAGTATAGGGGTCGTTATCCAGGGCGTATTGCAGATTATCGTCGCCCTGTGACCGATTGTTGTGGCTGGCACTCACGCTAATCTGGCTGGGTTCTGACGGGACGGGTATTTCCTCTGTCGCGACGTTCACCTCAATATTGAGGGTAGCAGCACCCTGCCAGGCAAACCAGGTACGCGACTCTTCCACAAGGTCCCAGCGTAATTCATAGCGATCCGGGTTGCGGGGTGCATTCAGGTTGCAATGCAGGGTAACCATATCGCCCGGCAAAACATCGTGAGGTAGCACGGTTCGGTTGTCGTCGTACAGAGAGGACGGCACCTCAGCACCACTGGTTTTGTACCAGTGGTAGCCCAGGCGAACCGGATGGGAGCCGGCGGCCGGCCAGGTGCGATAGCTGGTGTTGCGCAGCGTAACCTGCACCTCGTTGGTCTGCCCGGCAACCATAGTGGTGGGAGTGTTGTGGTCAACATATTCGACTCCATAGGCCGAGCGGTCGGGAGCGTGACCTTGCAAAATCTGCAGGCCTTCGCCGCCCCGCTCCCTGATGTTCCTCAGCACCCGGGTTTTACTGTGGTTGACCACACTACCCAGATGCTGTGCCGCCGGGTCGATGATAGCGGGGTCGATACGGAAATTCCAATTGTTGTCCTGGCCTGCTGGAGTCTGGTGAT
Organism: Anaerolineae bacterium; assembly: GCA_034412795.1. Taxonomy (GTDB): domain Bacteria; phylum Chloroflexota; class Anaerolineae; order 4572-78; family NAK82; genus JAUVPY01. Next base: position 94,604 of record DAOUMD010000251.1, on the reverse strand, counting down.
GCTGGCTGAGCAGAAGCCAGGCCACCACGTCATCAAAATGGCCCTTTTCGCTTAGCGACTCAACATCGCCAAAGGGATTACCGGAGCCGATCTCCGTGCCGGATATGTGCGTAAAGCCACCCCAGCGACGCAGCGCCTCGGCCTGTTGCTCCAGTAGGTTGAGCTGGTCGCCGGGCAAGGCAGCCACATCAACCGAGTAACCGTGCATGGCCGGCACCAGATTTTCGGGGCGATCGTTGCCAAAAAGAGCGGTGTAGTAAGTCGGGTGATCGTGCTTCATGTTGGCCGACAGGGCCGGGCAAATAAAGACCACGTCCGGGCGCCGGCGAGCCAGTTTTTTCACAAAGTTGCCTGTGGCTGGAGCAAACTGGTTGAGGACGAAGGCACGCGGATCAGCGTGGGGGTCGCTCCACTGCCGTTCTTGGGGCAGGTCTGGTTCGTTGCCCAGGACAATTTTGAATGGCACGGTTGGCAGCATTGCTTCCAAATACCTGATCAGCTTGTCTATGGCCAACTCATATTTTAACAGACTGCTGGAATTGAAGGGGTTGACGTTAGCCCCGTTGTCCGGCCCGTCCAGGCGGATAATCAAAATGATGCGGTCCTGATAGCCATGGTTGCGAATAGCACGGACTAATCGTTGTAGATTCCAGGCATGGTTTTCGATCAAACCGTTGCGGTGCCGGCCGTAAACATCGGTTTCAAAGACGTCCGGAGCGCGGAGTTTTGTCTCGTCAGCGGTGGCTTTGACCTGGTCCATCACGCTCATGCGGTTTCCGGGCTGCACGTGGCTAAGTACCTGCATAATTGCGTCGGTGTTCGTGGCAGCGTTATAATCTGTTTCGGCCGAAATGCGGGTGTGAACGCCGATGCGGCCGGTTAGAGCGCCCGTCCTTTGATGGGTAGCCGACACAATCGAACGAAGCATGCCGTACAAATCTTTACCTGACTGGAGCGCGTACAGACCTTCAATTTCTTGCTGGTTGAGGGCATAGCTGGAACCGGCCAGGATGTGTTGGGTAATACGCCCGATATCATTTTGTGATAACGTCTGGAATTTCCAGCGCGAGTCGGCTTCCATCTGGCGCTGAAGGGCGTGGTCACGCGTACCAAAGACAATGCTCTGTTCCAAGTAACGGGCGTAACTGTACAAGCTATCGAGCGATACCGCCGCCTGGGCCACTACGGTCACCGACTCCTTCCCCGTTGCCAGCTCACGGTAGGCGTGGTAGGCCGGTTTGGGTTGGCCGGAATGGGTGACCAGCCCAAAAGGATAGGCCATGCCGTCGGCATAACAAAACCAGAAAGCGTGCTGTACGCCCCCGCCGAATTGGTCGGTCACGGTGTTGTAAAAGCGACGCAAGTATGTGGCCTGAAATTCGTCGTCCAGAGTGTCTACCCCAATTTCTGTAACCCAGAGGGGCAGGCTGGTGATCTGTTGATAAGCGGCGATGAGGTCGCCTACGTAGCCGGTGCCCCAATCGGAGGCAGGCCAGTTGGGGCTGGGGCGCTTGCCGTAGGGGTGAATAGCCACCGCGTCGGCAGGCAAGTCCCCCCCGGGCGATTGGATGACTTCAGCCAGCCAATCGGGCTGGCCAGAAACCAGGCCGGCCGTAATTACGTTTAGGCCCGCATCTACTGTTTTGATGGCCTGATACGTTTGTCGGAGCAGTTGGCCATACGTGGAGGGAAGCAGGTGCGGCTCATAGCCGCGCTCATAGCCGGGCTCGTAGCCGCGCTCATAGTCGGACTGGGGCGAGGTTAAGTCGGGAGCACTCCAAACCTGGAAGGTTGGTCGCCATGTAGCCAACGCTTTGGCAATTTCGGCGGCCCGTCCGGCGAAGCGGTCAATGTACGCCTTCCAAACCTCAACCGAAGCAGATGCAGGGGGAGGATGGGGATAGGTCTCGTCGTTCAAAACCAGCAGCGAGTCAATCCCCGCCTCAGCCAGGGTCTCAATGTGCCACCGGTAAAAGCGCATGGTGTCCTGGTCGGGCCGGCTACCTGGAGTAGCATCCCTAAAGGTGAAACGTACCGTTTTCACGCCGAACGCGCGTAACTCCCCCGGGACCGGGTTTCCGTGCGGGTTTCTGGGATCGATGTTGAGTCCATACATTTCAGCCATCTCCTGGGATTATTCAATATCCATATGTTCAAACAACAACACGCCGCCTACTTGACCGGGCGGCGTGCTTGTGGAAGAGGATGGAGTCGTGGCTGCAGATATAGTGGAAGACGGTGAAGAATTATCTGCTCAAGGAAGCCCCCTCGGTCGCACCGAGCATTGTCACATCCAATATACCATATTCTCTACACATTTTCAATATTTTATTAACATTGTTAACTTGTTTTGTCCAAATTCCCTAAGTTAAAGTATTCATCGCCAACCAACCACGCCCTTGACCGACTCGCGAAGCCGGGCGGGATCGTAGGCGACGCCATCCTTGAAGACCAACACCACATTCCTCACGTCGTGGATGTCGGCAGAGGGGGCGCCGTTGACCACCAAGAGGTCGGCGGCCTTGCCCACAGCCACCGATCCCACCTCATTTTCCACTCCGAGAAACCTGGCCCCATCGAGGGTGGCCATACGAATCGTCGCCCACATCACCAATCGCCTGGATGCGGCCGTTCTTGATCAGGATGATCTGATTCTCTTTCGGCGGCGCACCTGTGCCGTCGATGACCTGGACCTGTTCCAGTGCAATGAGGGGTGCACAGAGACGAATGAAATCTGGGTCGTCAGCGAGCGCCTTTTCTGGTTCTGGCCACGCCTTGCCCACCAGACACAGAGCAGCCGCGACAAGGAGGATCCGAAGAACTCTATCATGAAGGGGTACTCTCGATATCTCGCACCTCCTATTGTTGGGGGCCGGGGTATATCGTCGCCTGGTTGGCCAATCATAGTGCTACAACGCATCTACCTCATATTGCATGATCACTACGTCTTCTTTATGATACGTCGTCTGCTCAAGAATATTCCAACCCAGCCGAGTGTAGAACCTCATTCGATCGGGCGTGAATAGATAGAGCCTCTTCACGCCAAGGATATGTGCTTCTTGCATTGCCTTTCGAACCAGCTTTGAACCGATGCCTCGGTTTCTATACTCGGGAGCCACATACACCGCAGATAACCAGGGCGAGAGTTCCAAACAAGTCGACATATCATGCTTGACAATACTCGCTGTTCCAACCAGTCTGTCGCCTTCCAGGGCCACGAATGTTTCCGGGATTCTACGACGAGTTGTTCTTCTCTCAAGCTCTGAGACCAGTTCCTCAAATGTTGCTTCAAGGAATGAATGCTCCCATTCCTCTTGTATCCACGATGCTAATGTGAGAACAGCATCCCCATGCCCAGCATCAGTATGCCCAGCATCAATATGTTCAGCCAGGTGTTCGATCCTCACAGTTTTCTGATTAGCTTCATCTTGCATTTTCATCATCCGCTTTGGGAGCTTCGTCGAGGTTGGGTGACAATGTCAACCTAGTCACACTCCGGCACCCCACGCGCCGCTCCTTCAAGATAGACAATTTGGCCGTTTTCGAGCATGTTCATGGCCTCCTCAAACGGTAGGGAAACCCGGCCGCCAGGGAACCTTTCCCAAGGTTCTTCGCGGATGACCGCGAATGTACCATTTACATATCTGAACAGCACATTGCCCGAGGCGGTGCCTTGCTCTCCGGTCCAACGGTAATCGCCCTTATACGGACCCAGTACATTGCCGTCTTCCAACTCTGGTTGGTTCAGGCCGTTCAACCCGGCCCGAGAAACACACACCAGCTTCTCCCGATCATAGCGGACGAGATGTACCTGGTTCAAGAGGAAATCCACAGCCGGGTGATCGGAATCGTAGCTGAGGCCAGAGATTCTGGCTGCGGGCGGGGTTGGAGTAGGCCTGGGCGATCCGGCCGGGTTGGGGTCGTCTGCATCCAGCAGGCCGTCGCCATCGGTGTCCGCCTTGATGGGGCTGGTGGTGCGCAAGTAGACCTCTACCCCATCTGGGAGCGTGTCTCCGTCGCTGTCGGCGAACAACGGGTCCGTTCTCCAGAACCGTTCGTCGGCATCCGACAACCAATCTCCGTCGCTGTCCGCCCGGAGGGGATCGGTTCCCACATCGTACAATTCCTGACCGTCGTAAAGACCATCTCCGTCAGTGTCCTTTGCGTCAGGCTGTGTGCCCAGATCCGTCTCGAGACGATTACTCAGCCCATCCCCGTCATCATCCGGCTCTCCCAGGTTGGCCGTCGCAGTTTCAACTGCGTCTGCCGCCCCGGCCGCCGGTGTGTCGGTTTCCTCGGCCCACTGGGCTAAGGCCTGCGAGGTGGCAGTTGCCTGTGAGGTGGGCGACGCTGTTTGCTGCCGCCCCAGGCTGCATCCAGTCACCCCCATTATGGCAATCGCCAAGGACGCTACAACTGCGACGATAGCGCCTACCCTTCGATTTGAAGAACCTTCAACTGGCTGTGGTTCTTCGGAGTCCGAGGTAACCGCGAGACCGTTGGCTTTTTCGTCCCGAGCCACAGCGACGTCCTGTCTGGATTCATGGTCTTTTATGAGCATAAGTCAGTCACCTTGCCTAGAGTAGTTTGCCGCAGGCCTGGCAGCACGTTTGTCGGAAGAATGGAGCCAGACCTGGGAAATGGTATTGGCGACTGCGGGAGGTTGCCCCGTCGGGCTAGCTGTCTCAGTCAGAACGAGTATCGTGGTGTTGATTATATCACAATCAATGCCCGCTTTCAAAAGAGCTTGATTACCTTTCGCCAAGTCGTCATTCCTCGAAATTCCGAATGGCACCATCGCGGCATGACTGTCAGTGCACCGGACACATTTTGCGCAAGATTGACGTGACCCTTGCGTTTTAGAATCGATCTATATACAATGGGGGCAGGTTTGATGTGCAGTCTCTATCATAACCGTTCTAACCGGTCCCGGCAAGTCAAGAATACGGTCCGAAAAGCTCACCACCCAGTGTGATAAGCGCTGGCCGTAATCAAATTGTAACTATCAATATTAAAGAAATGTGCTATAGTAGTGAATGAATGTCAAGATGTAAGGAGACTCAACAGGTTCTAATAGAATGCTAGAAAAATATGATGTGATTTGCGTTGGTACCGGTTTTGCAACCTCGTTTTTTTTGGCTCCATATCTTGAAAAAGCCAGCCCGACGGCACGTATTTTAGTTCTGGAACGGGGGCGACTGGACACCCACGCATGGCAAGTAGAAAATCAAGCTACCTCCAGCTTGAATCCCAAAGACACGTTCATAAACAACCATCCTGAAAAAGAGTGGGCATACGACCCCAGTTTTGGCGGCGCCTCAAATAGCTGGTGGGGTGTAACTACCAGGATGCTGCCCAATGATTTTCGTATGCAATCTACCTATGGCGTGGGCGTTGATTGGCCAATAAGCTATGAGGAATTAGAGGAATATTGTGCTCAAGCCGAAGAAATCATGGCCGTCTCCGGGCCGGATGACGGCTATCCTTTTCCACGCAGCACACCTTATCCACAGCCCCCGCATCGTCTTTCGGATCCAGATAAAATCTTCAAAGCAGCTTACCCTGATCTCTTTTTTCATCAACCCAATGCACGTGCCCGCGTAGCTACTTTCAAACGCCTACGGTGTTGCGCCGTCGGCGTGTGTCGCTTATGTCCCATCAACGCTAAATTCACAATCCTCAACGAAATGTATCATCTTTACGAAGACCCCCGAGTAACTCTAGTTTTAGAAGCAACCGTACAAACCGTTGAGACGAAAGGGGGGACAGCTACTGGGGTAAGTTATCTCAAAAATGGTTCCGTGTCTCAAGCAGAGGCAGACCTAATTGTATTGGGAGCCAATGCTATATTCAATCCCCATATTTTGCAGAGATCGAATATCTCCCATCCACTACTTGGCAAGTATCTGAATGAACAAGTATCGCTTGACGTATTTGTTGACTTGGATGGTGTAGATAACTTTCAGGGGAGTACCAGTATGACCGGTCACGGATACATGCTCTACGATGGGGAACATAGAAAAAACCATGCAGGTTGCTTAATTGAGCACTGGAATGTACCCATGATTCGGACTGAAAAGGGAAAATGGCAACAAAGGCTAAGGTTGAAGTGCATACACGAAAATCTTCCTAGCGAGCAAAATTACGTAAAGTTTGACCCAGACAATCCTGACTTACCGGAAACTGTTTTTACGGCTCATTCCGACTATGCCCTGAAAGGCATGGAGATGTTGCCATCTTTCTTGCCCGAATTGTTAGAACCGCTTCCGGTTGAAAACGTAGTCATTTTGGATAAGCCGCATAGCACTGAGTCGCACATTTTGGGGACAACCGTTATGGGAAATGATCCTCAGACCAGTGTTATTGACAGATATTTGATCCATCACCAGATCAGAAATTTATTGGTCTTGGGAGGCAGTGCATTCCCAACAGTAGCACCGGCTAACCCAACCCTTACCCTGTCAGCGTTATCCCTTTGGGCAGCACACCATTTGCTGAGTTAAAGTCGCGTCCCAGGATAATTTTGCGCATTTTGACGGGTTTCACCCGGAATTTTGGCCCGAAAACAGGAAGTTATTCTTGGACGCTTCCTAAAGGAAATACAATTATGACAACCAAAATGAGTCGCCGCAGATTTATTCTATCCGCATTAGTTACCGGGATATTACTATACGCCGGGGGATGGTGGAATTTTAAGGTGAGAAAGGGGGATATCTCGGATATTGTTGTTACCCTCGTTCGTAAGAAACTCGACTATCTTCAGCTTGATGAAGCAGGATTAGAAAAATTCGCCAATGATTTTGCACAGACAACAAATCCAATGTTAACCCTACGCCTGGGTTGGCTGGGTATGTTTAGCCCCCTATATGCGCATACCAAACTATTGGATTCCACAAATGCAGTGGATGTGTTTGGGGAAGAAGTCACAAAATTGTTCTTGCTTTCAAGTGATTTTTTCTGGAATGGCTCTGACGTAACACGCAAGGTTAAGTATATTAAGTTTTATAATCCCTACACTAGACCATGCGCTAATCCGTTTGCCATACTAGATTAGGACTAAGGATTTAATAACTTACCCATTAGGCCGTGTTGACATTTGAGTCTTTGCGCCTGAGAATGCCGCAACAGATAACCAAATGCATCTCTGGGAATGTATAAATGTCAACACTACCTAGCCAACTGAATCAGGCTAGTGTTTCGCTTGCATTTGAGGAAGTTGTTTAATTCCCAATCCTTAGTGGAGCTTTCGGTTTCTACTATCGGGCGGCTTTGCGCAAGTCGCGAACCGCCCTGATCTTTGCACTTGCTCAAGAATAATAGTCAAAAGTGCGGAGTTAATGACTGAAGGAGTACCTCGTTGCCCCAAAGATGCTGCCACGGATGTTTTGGGGGTAAGGTTCAGTCAGTTTCTCGGGAGGTGAGATTCATGAAAAGAATCGCCGTACTCGCAGGTTTTGTTGTGGTGCTGGCGCTGTTGACAGCTCCATATGCCACTCGATCTGAAATTGCCGACTTGGCCAGCGCCCAGGAGGCTCCCTTCGGGGCCGAGTACGTCGGTTCGGAGACGTGCGGCGTATGCCATAAAGAGGTCTTCGAGGTCTTTATGAGGTCTGGCCACGCCTGGACGTTGAACCCGGTCGTGAACGGAGAGCTGCCCGATCACTCCTTCACCGAAATCTCCGAGTTGCCCGTGGGCTACACGTGGGATGATGTCAGCTACGTCATCGGCGGGTACAACTGGAAGGCCCGCTTTATGAACCAAGATGGCTATATCATCACCGATGCGCCCGGAGAATCGGGCAACGAGGAGTACCTCAGCCAGTACAACTTCGCCAATCCCATCCTTGGCAAAAAGGCGGGCTGGGTGAAGTACCACGCGGGCGAGGAAAATCTGCCATACGCTTGTGGGTCGTGCCACACCACTGGCTACGACCCCACGGGTGAGAATGAGCTACCCGGCATTGTAGGTACCTGGGCCGAGCCAGGCATCAAGTGTGAAAGATGCCACGGCCCCGGCAGCCTGCACGTTGCCAATCCGAGGGGCGTACGTATGGTGGTAGAGCGCGACTCCGAGCTGTGCGGCGAGTGCCACGCACGTGAGGCGACTGAAGCGGTCAACGCCAGCGGTGGCTTTGTCCAACACCACGAGCAATACGAAGAGCTCTTCCCGGGCAAGCACGCTATCATACGTTGCGTGCAATGCCACGACCCGCACGCGGGCGTGGTGCAACTGCGCCAGGCTGGTGAGAATGCCGTGCGCACCTCATGCGAGAATTGCCACTTCGATAATGCCAAGTATCAGGACTCCGAGGCCCATCCCGCACTGCTTGTGACCTGCATCGACTGCCATATGCCACGCATCATCAAGAACGCATGGGGTGACGCCGAGAAATTCACCGGCGACATTCGCACGCATATGATGGCCATCGACCCGGATCAGGTCGGCCAGTTCACCGAAGATGGCTCGCAGGTGCTGTCTCAAGTCTCACTGGACTTTGCCTGCCGGAATTGCCACGTGGAAGGTGGAAAGGCACTGCCAAAGACCGACGAGGAATTGATCGAAAAGGCAACGGGCTATCACGAACGACCACAAACCACTGAATAGTAGGGGGAGCTTACCCTGCTCGGCAACCTGCGCTTGGGCCGCCGAATTCTACGGTATGACGGCTATTCTGTTCGCGTCTTTTTGACTTGGTCGCGGTTTTGGAGTATACTATGGCCGCCAAGGCGTGGTAAGTTCTGTTCAGGTAGTACATATCCGTCCAGATTTGCTAAGTCTGGGCGGTTTGTTGTTAAACCCGTAACAAACCCCGCGTCGTCAACCGGTATACCTTTGGGAGAAGGAGATTTTCCAAAATGAGTGAACGCGTAACCGGAACCGTCAAGTGGTTCAACGGTCAGAAGGGCTATGGCTTTATCGCTCGCGACGGCGGGGAGGATGTGTTTGTGCATTACTCTGCCATCCAGGGAGAAGGATTCCGCAACTTGGAGGAAGGCGACCGCGTCGAGTTTTCGATCGAGCAAGGACGGAAAGGTCCTGCCGCGGCTGACGTGCGCAGGCTATAAAGTCGCTTCCCTAACGACAGAAACGAATTTACGTACATACAGGTTGTCGCTCTCCGGCCGGCGCGGAGCGAAGAGCTAGCGTACGGCGTGAGGCGGCAACGATTAAGCCTGGCGGGTTTTACTCATACGACAGCCGCCGGGGAGATAGCCGCTTGGCAGAACGAAAAAGCCCCTGAATTTGTGCACAGGGGCTTCTTTGGCTTGGTTGGGCATTAGAGCTTATCCAGCCGAAACGACCTTGAGTTAGCAAGACCCAACTATCTTATGGTCGTTTCAGTGTTGAGCATTGAGGCTCAATGCCAGCAATTAGGTTTGCCGCTTTACTGCCCTTGTGGTAGAATACGCTAGTTGTGCGCCCCCATCGTCTAGTCAGGCCCAGGACACAGCCCTTTCAAGGCTGCGACAGGGGTTCAAATCCCCTTGGGGGCATTTGCGTTATGTTGATCTGTATCACGGCCCCATACAGAAAAGGCCGCTGCGTTGCCAACGCAGCGGCCCTTCTTCTATACGGCTGCCACTACAAGTCCACGTCTAGGCGATAAAGGTCTCCTAGCGTGACTTATGGTCTTTCAGAATTTAATCAGGTAACTGCTGTAACGGCTACATTGCCTGAAGCTCGCGGCGGATTGGCAATTCAAGCCGAACCATAGATGAAGCTGGCTGTTACGCAAATAAATTCTTAAGCTTCATAAGTCACATGCATTTGGAGCCTATGCTGTTATGCTAGATCCTTAAGAGATTGCAGGTCTCCTCCATGAGCGCGTTGTAGCCACTTCGGGGTGTGTTCATTTTCGGGGTCATACATAAAGATTTGTCATAAGGACGAAGAAACTTGCTGTTTTTGCCGATATTGCAATGCTTGACGCTAGGTTTAGGTTGGTTCTGGATACCTTGTGCGGGACAAATGGCATAGGAGCCAACTTTAGTGAAGCGTTCTGTGGTTTGGGGATGGCTCTTGCAGGAAAATTGTCCCCGCATCTGAACGCACTATTTCGATAAATTATATTGACTTTACCTAAAAACCATGCTATACTCAAAATAAGTAGGAAAGTACTTCAGTGCAATATTGAACCACAGCCAGTATCCTAAAAGTCACTTCGGGGCAGTATGCCAAGAATTGTGTAAATTGCATCATTACACGCGCAAAAGTCGGCTTTTTACACAGAATCTGCAATACTACCCACTTCTCGGAGTTTTCGATTTAGATACCTTGCACTGAGCACCATCGCGCAAATCCCAAGGCAGTCCCGCACCCAACCAGTGAAACTCCTCCTCCCCCACTTCTTTACCGGCCCGGACTAGCGCTTCGTACATTGACTGCTACAGACCCGTCGAGCTTGATCCCCACGACTGTCCTGATCGATGGGACCAGCGAGCTTGATGAACCAAGGCCCCAAAACAATTCAGCGACAGCGCTGACGTTTGAGGGGTCTTATTCATTTTCCATATCCGAGCCTTGACAACGTGTGCGGTTGTGATCTTCTGACCAATATCGAAAAATTGGTCTAGGTTTCGTTTATTTTTACAGGGCGGCTGTTGCGGGCCACATTGGAACCTCGACGATGCCTGGTCCTGAGATTTGAGCTTTCCGAAGCTGGACACCAACCCAGACTCTCTGATTGCTCCGGTAAGCTGAATGGGGGGATATATGTGTGTCCTAAACGTTTGGCTGTTTGGCAATTTCCTGGTGGAACGCGACGGTCAAACCCTAGATGGCTTGAAGGCTCGCAGAATACAGGAGTTGTTCGCGTACTTGCTGCTACATTCAGAACGTCCTCACGCTCGCCAAGCTCTAGCTGGTATGCTGTGGCCGGAGAATACGACGGAGCAATCGATGAAGTACCTTCGGCACACCCTTTGGCAATTGCAGACCGGACTTGACTGCGCGATACTGGAAGCAGACGGCGAGTTCTTGCGGCTCAGGCTGGGGAACGGTCTCTGGTTGGATGTGACGGAGTTCGAAGGGCTTTGCACCCAAGTACAGGGAATACCCGGCGAGGAGCTGGATGAAGCGGGCGCGCGCAGGGTGCAGGAAGCGTTGGAGCTGTATCGTGGTAATCTGCTCGATGGCTGGTACCAGGATTGGTGCCTATTCGAGCGGGAGCGGCTGCAACGCATGTATCTGGCCATGCTGGAAAAACTGATGGCCTACTGCGAGGCACACGGTGAATACGAGCTTGGCGTGGACTGTGGCACTTCCGCGTTGCGCTGCGAAGCGGCGCACGAGCGCATCCACCGGCGTCTGATGCGTCTGCATTATCTGGCCGGGGATCGCACCGCCGCCTTGCGCCAGTACGAACGCTGCGTAGCCCTACTCCGCGAAGAGCTGGATGTGGGACCCTCAGAGCGCACGGTTGCCCTACACGATCAAATCCGCTCTGGTCAGCCACGCGACTTGCATCAGGTACCCAACCGAGGCAACGGTCTAGCCCCCCAAAAGACACCTGCCACACCGCATCAAGCGCTTCACCACCTCAAACAGCTTGAACTGGCGTTCGTCGACGTCGGTCGCCAGTTGCAGGACATCATCCAAATCGTCGACGCAGTCGCCAACGATGGGGATAGCCGCCCTTAACTCTAGCTTTTGTGGAGCTGCTACGCGCTTTGCCACTTCCGCTGCGGTTCAGGGATGCTTTCGCAAAGCGCGTAGCAGCTTTTCTTGGTCCCGATAGACGCTGGCACAGACGCATCAGAGACACCGAATAGACGCCGCTGTGCTACACTTCGATGCAACCAACACAACTGTCCCTCCAAATATCTTCACACATTCGAAAAAACGAGCTGGCGCTTTAACAATAACAATCTAGATGATGTCTGAGCAACTTTCCGCGCAATTGCTCTTTCTTGGCGCAGGTGAAACGACATCTTGAAGCGTAAACACAGTCCTCATACGGGCAGGACGACGGAGTATACAAGTTGGGTTTTTCCGAAGGAGACTCACACTCGTTCATCGTCAAAGTCTGGCTCGAAGAGACCGCCGAAGAAGCTGGCCGTCCGACGTGGCGCGGCCGCATTACCCACGTGCCCAGTGGCAAAAAGCGTTATGTCAAAAACATGGATGAGATTATCGCCTTCGTCGTGCCCTATCTACAGGACATGGGTGTGTACCCAGATGATCAATAGCCGGAAGGTAGGCCCCAGGGCTTTTGCCTTTCTACCTCGGGCCACGGGACAAACCTTGGGATCTCAAACCTGCCTGAATGAGACGCCCGGTGAGAGGAGAGCAGACTATGCCAAAAACGTCAATGGGACCGTGAAGGATTAAGCCGTCAAGAAAACGATATGGTGTCAAAACAAAAGCATTGGACTCTGCAATCAGATCGAGAGGATGACTTGAAGTAAGGAGGACACACAATGCCTGTTACACCAACTTATCCAGGCGTGTATATCGAAGAAGTACCCAGCGGGGTGCGCACCATCACTGGTGTCGCCACCTCCATCACCGCTTTTGTCGGCCGGGCTCGGCGGGGGTCGGTCAACAAAGCCAGGACGATCAACAACTACGGCGATTTCGAACGCATTTATGGCGGGCTGTGGGCCAAGAGTGCCATAAGTTTTTCTGTTCGTGACTTTTACTTGAACGGAGGCAGCCAGGCCATCATTGTCAGGCTTTTCCACCCTACCTTTGCTAACGAGCAGGAACGACAGGATGCGTTGGAGGCCGCCACGACTGAGGCGCAGACAGCGGCGGACGCGGTATCCGGGGCGGCGGACACTGCCGTAGCGACTGCGACCACTCCTCAAGACGTGGCCGACGCCGCACTGGGAGCCGTGCCAGACGAAGATGACGCAGGGCGTTGGGCGGCTATGGCGGCCAAGGCTGTCGCCCAGGCGGCGGTCGATGCGGTCGAGGAAGCGGAAACTCCTCAAGCGGTGGCTGTGGCGGCGGCAGGCGCGGTTGACGCTGCGGTTGCGGCGGCAGCAGGGGCGGCGGCACCGGTCACCAAAGCCCGCTTGGCGGCTGACACTCTTAACCTGGAAGCAGTCTACGAAGGCACCTGGGGCAACGAGCTGCGGGCCCGCGTTGATCACGACGTAAAAGGGGAGGACGCGGCAAACCTGTTCAACCTGACAATCAGAGACGGTGACACCGGTAATATCGAGGTATTTCGCAACGTGTCTGTGGCGGATGACCATCCGCGCCGGGTAGACCTGGTTCTGGAGAACGAAAGCAGGTTGGTCCGAGTCAGCGGTGAACCGCCAGACACGCGCCCGAACAAACACGAAGATCCAGCGCCAGACAAGAGATTGTGGGAAAACAACGGCACAAACTCGTGGGTGCAACCTGACGGCCAAGCATCAGATGGCGATCCACTGGAACTTGACGACTTCAAGGGCGACCAGGACAAGAAAGAAGGGCTGTACGCTTTGGAAGACGCGGATCTCTTCAATCTGCTTTGTATTCCGGCTACCAAAGAGCGTAGTGACGCCTTCTACACCAGCCTGATTCCGGAGGCAACGACCTACTGCGAGGACCGTCGAGCAATGCTATTGATCGATCCACCCTCAGACTGGATTGACAAGGAGGCAGTCAAAAGCGGTATCAACGCTGGGGTGGGGACGACCAGCAAAAACGCAGCGATCTTTTTCCCCCGTCTCCGACAGCCCAACCCGTTGCGCGATAATCAGACGGAGACCTTTGCGCCCTGCGGAGCGGTGGCCGGCATCTTCGCCCGCACCGATACGCAGCGTGGGGTGTGGAAGGCTCCGGCCGGCCTGGAGGCGACTCTCAGAGGCGTGCCGGAGCTGAGCGCGGCGCTAACCGACGCCGAAAACGGTGAGCTAAATCCGCTCGGCGTCAATTGTTTGCGAGTTATGCCACCCGCCGGCCGCGTGATCTGGGGTTCGCGCACGCTGCAAGGGGACGACCGCTTCGCCTCAGAGTGGAAGTACGTCCCCGTCCGTCGTCTGGCCCTCTTTATAGAGGAAAGCCTGTATCGCGGCACCCACTGGGTGGTCTTCGAGCCCAACGACGAGCCGCTTTGGGCCCAGATCCGCCTAAACGTGGGAGCCTTCATGCACAACCTCTTCCGCCAGGGCGCCTTCCAGGGCAGCACGCCGCGCGAGGCCTACCTCGTCAAGTGCGACAATGAGACCACCACCCAGAACGACATCAACCTCGGCATCGTCAACATCCTGGTCGGCTTCGCGCCTCTCAAGCCGGCTGAGTTCGTCATCATCAAGATCCAGCAACTGGCCGGGCAGATAGAGACATAAGGAGGAAACCATGGCTGAATTCAGCGTCAACGTACAGCCGCAACGCTTTGACCCCTACAAGAACTTCAAGTTCCGCATCAAGTGGGATGGAAACTACGTCGCCGGCGTCAGCAAGATCGGCGCGCTGAAGCGAACCACTGAGGTCGTGGATCACCGCGTGGGCGGTGACCCCAGTAACGTGCGCAAGTCACCGGGGCAGACCAGCTTTGAGCCCATCACGCTTGAGCGGGGCGTGACCCACGATCCTGAGTTCCAGAAGTGGGCCAACAAGGTCTGGCATCAGGGTGCAGGGTTGGGCATGCAGATCTCGCTCAATGACTTTCGCAAGGACATCACCATCGAAGTCTACAACGAGGCCGGCCAGTTGGCCATCGCCTACAACGTCTATCGCTGCTGGGTCTCCGAATATCAGGCACTTCCAGAACTGGACGCCAGCGCCAACGCGGTGGCCATCGAGACGCTCACGCTGCAGAATGAGGGTTGGGAGATCGACGTCGCAGTGACTGAGCCGTCTGAACCGACCTTCACCGTACCGGAAGGCTAGGTGAGTCAGGCGTGCGTGCATTGTCGGCCTGGGAGTTGTTGGATACCTGGGAACGGGGATTGGCCCAGCCGGCCCTCCAGCGGGCGCTGACGTTGCTCGCAGCGGCCAACCCCGGCACGCCCCCTGACGCCCTGGCGGCGCTCAGCATCGGCCAGCGGGATGCACGCTTGCTAACCCTGCGAGAGTGGGCCTTTGGGCCGCAACTGGTGGGGCTGGCGACATGCCCGGAGTGTAGCGAGCGGTTGGAGTTAGTTTTTGAAGTACGGGACATACGCACGCCGCCACCCTTCCAGCCTTCTCCTTTACAGGCAGAGGAGGGCGAGGGGGTGGAATCTCTATCCCTCACCTACGACGGCTACCAGGTCGACTTTCGCCTTCCCAACAGCTTGGACCTGGCCGCCGTCGCTGGGATGGATGAGGTGGACGCCACCCGCCAGGTTTTGCTGGAGCGCTGCCTGCTGACCGCCCAGCACGACGGCGCAGAGACGAACGCCGACAGCTTGCCTGTTGAGGTGATCGAAGCCGTGGTGGAACGCATGGCCCAGGCCGACCCCCAGGCCGACGTACAACTCGATCTAACCTGCCCGGAATGCGAGCATAGGTGGCAGGCAGCCTTTGACATCGTGACCTATTTTTGGACCGAGATCAACGCCTGGGCGCATCGCATCCTACGCGAAGTGCACACCCTGGCCTACGCCTACGGCTGGCGCGAGAGCGACATCCTGGCCATGAGCCCCTGGCGACGGGCATACTATTTGGAGCTGGTAGCTGGAGCTTAGAGGACAAAACGTGAGTGACTTTCTGGGTAATCTGATAGCCAAAAGCATAGACTCGGGCGAGGTGGTGCAGCCTCGGCCAGCCTCTCTGTTCGAGCCATCGCCGCTTACTAATGTATCGGACGCCGCTGAGCCCTTGGCGCTGGAAGGGGTGGATGACGGTTCAGCCAGCGGGGACATTCCAGGGCCGACCTGGCCCCGAGTGGGGCAGCCGGCCTTGCCGCCGCGCGGGATTGCTCGCAGCCGGGCGGCCGAGCCAGACCCGCCGGATCCGGGTGCCCCGCGTACGTCCGTGGTCCAGCCCGTGAGCCAGCCTGCGGATCCGCCGCTTCCTCGTCGGTCGGCAACTGCGCAGCAAGAGGAAATGCGGCCAGGTCCAGCTCCTGCCCAGCCAGGACCGAAACAGACGCAGGCACAAAGCACGCCGGAGCCGGGGCCGCTCGTGCAACCCAGAGTGATCAACCTCCAGCCAGCCAATAGTGAGCCCGCGCCCGGCCCTGGCCGCCCCAAGGGGCAAGCCAAGCAGGCCTCGCCCCGAGACGTCACCGAGGGTGACGCCAAGCCCCACCCTGAACCCGCGATCCAGCAGGTCACGGTTGAGCGTATAGTCACACAACCCGTGGCAGTGGCGACGGCGCCTGTCACCCGGTCCGAAGCAGCGCATTCGGACGACGGGCCTAAACACGAAAGCCACCGGCACGTCAGGGTGGAACGAATGGTAGGGGCGTCCGTACGACCAGCACCACCCGCCAGGGAAACCAAAGCGAGGCCCTCGCATAGCGGCAATGGGCAGGCCCCACAATTGGTCCATCCTCGCCCCGAGCCCCCTCCCGCCCAGGCCAGCCCGGCTACGATCGTCGCCGCGCCCGAGGTGATACCCTATCTGGAACCGGTCGCGCCGCCTCGCAGCCAGACGCCAGCGCCGGAAGCGGGTCCCAGCGTTCAGGTCACCATCGGCCGCGTCGAAGTGCGGGCCACACCAGCACCGGCCGCGCCGAAAAAGACACGCTCCAGACCGCCGGTCATGAGCCTGGATGAGTACTTGCGTCAACGCAGCGGAGGAGATCGCACATGAGCAACCACCTGGCCATCGCCACTGTAACCGCGGGGCTGGTCCAAGTCTTGCAGACTCCGGTAGAAAACGCCGTCTTTGGTGCGACAGTCAGCGCGGTGCGACCCAATGGGACAGGCAACGGCACACCCGACAAGGGCGCCAACCTATTCCTCTACCAGGTAACGCCCAATACGGCCTTCCGCAACGCAGATCTGCCCACCCGCGACCCACGCGGAGAGTTGGTTCAACGCCCACGCGCGGCGCTCGACCTGCACTATCTGTTGACCTTCTACGGCGATGAGATCGACTTCGAGCCGCAACGGGTGCTGGGGGCCGTGGTGCGCACCCTGCACGCCCGACCAGTCCTGACCCGTGATATGATCTACGCAGCCCAAAACGCGAACTCCGTGCTGGCCGAATCCAACCTGGCTGACGAGGTTGAACAGGTCAAATTCACACCCATCGCCCTCTCGCTGGAGGAGCTGTCCAAGCTTTGGTCGGTCTTCTTTCAGATCCCGTATACCCTCTCGGTCGCCTACATGGGCACCGTTATCTTCATTGAGAGCGAGCTAACGCCGCGGGGCGTCCTGCCGGTGCGTGACCGCAACCTGTACGTGAAGCCCTTCCGCCAACCGGTCATCGAGGAGGTCACGGCGGAGGGTGAGCTGAACGAGCCCATCGTTGTGGGGAGCAGCCTAGTCATCCGTGGCCGGCAACTGCGCGGCGACGACACTCGCCTGCTTCTGGCCGGAAACGAAGTGACGCCCCCCGACGTGACCGATACCCGGATCAGCCTGCAACTCGCACCGCCGGATTTGCCGGACGATGTCTTCGAAGCGCTGCGGGCGGGGGTGCAGGGCGTGCAAGTGATCCATCACCTCCTGATGGGTACACCGCCCGTGCCCCATCGCGGCTTCGAGTCGAACGTCGCGCCCTTTGTATTGCGCCCCACCATCGATGAAAATGCGCTTGAAGTTGTCGAACTACCGCTACCGGAGGGCGAGGAGCCGCCCCCCCCGAAAGGTCTGAAGGTAACCGTCGACCTGGCCATCGACAAGCGACAGCGCGTCGTCCTGCTTCTGAATGAGATGGTCGACGACGCGCCCAAGGCATACACCATTCTTGTCGAGCCACGGGCCAATTACGTGATAACCGAAGAGGTCCTGGACAATCTGGACGCAGAAGGCGTACCCCAAGGCATCTTGAACGGGCTGAGAAACATCCAGAACGAGGACTTCAATACCGAGGAAGAGTTCTTGGATGAGGTCAAAGCGGCCATTGGCAGTGCGCAAACTGAGAACTTCAAAGTGCTGATTTTGAAATACGCCGGGCCCCTGGCCACCAGCAACACGATCATCATCCCCATCAGTGGCGTGGAGGCGGGCGATTATCTGGTCCGTCTCCAGATTGACGGCGCCGAAAGCCTCCTGGAGGTGGATGACGATCCTGAAAGTCCAACATTCAATCGATTTGTTAGCCCCAAGGTGAGCATATCATGAACGATCTGGATCGCTGGCAAGAGGGAAACGACACGTACCTGGCGGCCGCGCTGGACTGGCTGCGCTTGCGCTTAACTCGGCAGGCCAGGCCACCAGACGAAGCCGCGCCTGCCGCGCCAGAGCGGCTGGCAGGGGGACGCTTGTTTGGGCGAAAACCGTCCCTGCCCACCCCCTCCGAACAGGCGAACCGAGCCGACGAAGCCCGGGCAGCGGCCGCCATGTCTGATGCGGAAGATATGAATCCGCCGCCCGCGCTGGTCATCTTGAGCCAGCGCTTCGGGCTCTCCCGCTTCGAGCGGGAGGTGCTGCTGTTGTGTGCGGCCATGGAGTTGGACATGCGGGTGGCTGGCCTGTGCGCCCGCGTCCAGGACGACCCGAATCGGGCTTACCCAACCTTCGCCTTGGCCTTGGCCCTCTTCGACGACCCGGCCTGGGACGCGCTCTCGCCCGAGCGACCGCTGCGCTACTGGCGGCTGATCGAGATCAACCAGCCCGGCGCCCAGGCGCTGACCACCAGCGCGCTGCGCGCCGACGAGCGGATCGTGAATTATCTCAAAGGGCTCAACTACCTGGACGACCGGCTTGGGCCGTTGCTGGTTCCCTTCGATGCCAACCCCGGCCCCGCCCTGCCCCCTTCGCAGCAAGCGGCCGTCGAGACGGCAGTCGGTTATTTGAGCGCGGCAGGCGGCGGACGGCCGCCGGTGATCCAGTTGATCGGCTCGGACACGGTCAGCAAACAACTGGTGGCTCAGAGGGCAGCCGAGGACATTGGTCTTCATCTCAACCGTCTGCCGGTCGGATTGCTGCCGACACAGCCCGCCGAGTTGGAGACATTGGCCCGGCTGTGGCAGCGCGAGAGTATTTTGTTGCCAGTCGCCCTCTACCTGGACGCTCAGGACGTGGATGGCCCGACCCAGCCTGAGGGCCAGGCGCCCCCCTTGAGCCGTTTCCTGTCCCGGGGCCAGGGCATTTTCTTTCTGGGAGCACGTGAAATCCGGCCCGGCCTGGGACCCATAACCGCCGCCGTGGAGGTCGACAAGCCCACCCCGACCGAGCAAGGGGCGGCCTGGGCCGCCGCGCTGGACGGCGCCGCCGCTGACAGCCCGGCCCTGCTGGCCAGCCAATTCAACCTGAACGTGGCCGCCATCGGGAGCATCGCCAACGCGGCCAGCGGCAACGGCCAACTTCCCCCGGAAAGTCTGTGGCAGGCATGCCTGATCGCCACCCGGCCCCGCATGGACACCCTGGCCCAGCGGCTGGACCCCAAGGCCACCTGGCAGGATATCGTCTTGCCCGAAGACGAGCTGAAATCGCTGCGCCGCATCGCGGCCCAAGTCGGGCAGCGCGGCCTGGTATATGATGAGTGGGGCTTTCGGGAGAAGATGAACCGGGGATTGGGTATCAGCGCCCTCTTCGCCGGGCCCAGCGGCACGGGCAAGACCATGGCCGCCGAAGTCATCGCCAACGAACTGCGCCTGAACCTGTACCGCATCGATCTCTCGGCGGTGGTCAGCAAGTACATCGGCGAGACGGAGAAGAACCTGCGCCGTCTTTTTGACGCCGCCGAAGATGGGGGTGCCATCCTCTTATTCGACGAGGCGGATGCCCTGTTCGGCAAGCGCAGCGAGGTCAAGGACAGCCACGATCGCTATGCCAACATCGAGATCAATTACCTGCTGCAGCGCATGGAGGCCTATCGCGGCCTGGCCATCCTGGCCACCAATATGAAGGGCGCTCTGGACCAGGCCTTTCTGCGCCGGCTGCGTTTCATCGTCAACTTCCCCTTCCCCGGTCCGGCCGAGCGCAAGCTGATCTGGCAGAAGGTTTTCCCGCCCGAGACACCGGTAAAGGGGCTAGACTACGACCGGCTGGCGCGCCTCAACCTGGCCGGCGGGGGTATACATAATTGCGCCCTCAACGCCGCCTTTCTGGCAGCGCACCAGGGTGTACCCGTGACCATGCCGCTGGTCCTGACCGCCGCCCGCGCCGAGTTCCGCAAGCTGGAGCGGCCCATCAGCGAGGCCGATTTCCGCTGGTCGGAGCCGGTCGCCCAAGAAGCGTCGGAGCCATCTTGACAACGATACGTGTGAAGCTAAGAGGTATTGAGTGTATGCCTTGGGAGACAATTTTTGCCGCGGCCGTCGGGTCCAGCCTCACCACCACAATTCTGATCGTAGTTGGCGTGTATGCTGCCCGCAGCATCATTGATGGCGCTGTAGACTCCGGGGTCGAACGTTACAAATTGACGCTACAGCAGGCGCTGAAGGCGTTTGAAAGCGCGTTGGAGCTGGGAGCGCAGATCGACATCGACTTGCGTGATCGCCGCACACGCGCCTACAAGTACCTGTGGCAGCACACGGAGATTTTGCCCAAATGGCCCAGAAACCCAGACGTTACGTATCGGGACTTGTACGAGTTTAGCGAAACGCTGCGCGACTGGTATTTCCGCACGGGCGGTATGTATCTTTCGCGGGATTCGCAAAAGGCCTACGCCGACGTTCAAGAGACGATACGGGAGACTCTGGAAGGTGACTACGAGGGCCAGCTTCAAGACGAGCACTACGACGCCATCAGGGGGCGGTGCAGCAGCTTACGCACCCAGATGACGGAAGACATTCTTTCCAGAAAACCGGCGCCCGCCCAGCCGGAAACGTGAGCGACCGATTTAAGGGGGCAAGAGCAATATGAAGCTTGAAATCCATATCCAGCGACTGGTACTGGACGGGGTAGATATTCCGCCCGGAGGAGAGGGGCCACTGCAACAGGCGGTGCAGGCGGAGCTGTCGCACATGCTGGCCACCGGTGGCCTGACCCCTCGATTGCTGAGCGGCGGCGCGCTGGCCCGTGTGCGCGGCGGCGATATTCAGTTGCCGGGCGAAAGCGATCCGGCTCAACTGGGCGGCCAGATCGCCCAGGCAGTGTATGGAGGCATCGGACGATGAAACAGGTGTCTGCTGTGGACCAGAACAAGAAGGAAAGCAGGAGCCTGCCCATCCGGGGGCCTTTGGAGCACAGCGCGGTGCGTGCTGTACCGGAACATGAGAGGCCGTCCCATGCCCCGCCGGAGACGCGTTTCGGCCACGACTTCAGCCAGGCATCGGTGCGCCCTTCAGCGCCCTTGGTGGGCCAAAACTATGCCACCTCCGCCTGTCCCGTGTTCCCGCGAGCCTGCCCTTTCGGGGGCGCGTGTCATGTGTGTCCGCCAAAGGCTCGGACGAACTAAAGGTCAGCTAGCAGGAAGACCATCACTAGCACGAAGCGGGGTCGACGCCGGAGCAGGCGATGGTTGTGTCAAGAACGCAAGCTACACTGAAGACAAGCGTTTCTAAGGAACAATCAACTCGACAACATGGGGAGACGAGGAAATGAGTAAAGACTCGGCACCGCAACAGCACAAGATAGCGACACCGATGTCCACACCGGTCCAGAGCAGTATTTTGCAGCGCAAATGCGCCTGTGGCCAGCGCACTCATGCCGGCGGCGAGTGCGCCGAATGCCGCAAGAAGCGTGTGAGCTTGCAACGCCAGGCCACAAACCAGGCCGAACCAACAACCGTGCCACCCATCGTGCACGAGGTGCTGCGCTCGCCCGGCCAGCCGCTCGACCCCGCCACCCGCGCGTTTATGGAGCCGCGCTTCGGCCACGATTTCAGCCGAGTGCAGCTACATACACCACCGACAACTCAGACCAGTATGACAATTAACCAACCAGGAGATCGATATGAGCAAGAAGCTGACCGGGCGGCGCAGAAGGTACTTCAGACATCGGAACCTGACGTTGGGAGAATGGCCGGGCATGACTTCAGTCGGGTGCGTATCCATGCGGACACACGAGCGGCAGAATCGGCGCAGGTAGTGAATGCGTTGGCATATGCGGTTGGGCAGGACGTCGTGTTTGGAGCAGGGCAGTTTGCGCCGCAGACAACAGAGGGGCGAAGGCTCCTGGCCCATGAGTTGACTCATGTGGTGCAGTCAGTGCCTCAAGGAAGGATCCTACGCACACCTCAGGAGCCTAGAGAAGATGCCGGGGAAAGTCCAGGTGAACTGGCGGTGCCTCCGATTCCGACTGCCACCGTGATTCTAGTGGGTTCTCCCACCAACCCAACTAAGGGATACGACAAGTACGCATACAACTTCTCCGACGCCGCTCGCAGAACGGTGCCGAAGGTCGTGGCCGCTTTGCCGGGTACCACAGTGACCATCCTGTACTTCAGCCCCGGTTACAAGCTGCGGGGCGAGGAGATCTACAAGAAGGCTCTGAAGGACCTGAGGGCAACGGGAGTGGCCGTCGTAGAGGTATCCACAGTGAAGCAGGTCATCGACTTTCTAAACACCGGGCTGGTCTCCCCAGCCGAAGCTACCCCGACCCGCGCCGTCAAGGTGAGCCGATTTGTCTACTTTGGCCACGGCACGAAGACAAACATGCTACTAAATTGGGGCTGGGGCAAGGAGTCTCACTCCCTAAGCAAGGAGGATATCGTAAGCATAAAAACGGAGGCCTTTGAACCGACGGGCGAGTCGAATCTGTTCACGTGCCATATCGCTGAGGGAGAGAACAGCTTTATGAGCGTTTGGGCTTCACACCTGGGTCAGACATCCATCGGCCCCCAGGGCAACGCCGCTTTCAACGCCCGTTACGATGCCTCCGACCTGGAGAAAGCGATCAACAAGGAACTTCCCGACTGGTTCCTGGGATTGCCGTACATGAACAAGGTGAAGATCATCGACCAGTAATTGTTCAGATAGTACGATGGGAAGAGTAGGAGTCAGTCAAATGGGTGATGACACGGTCGGCAAAAGCGTTTTACTAACAATGTAATCGATTTCCAGACATCTGCTGGCATCTCAGTGTTCCAGTACAGCCTCGAGACGGTGACGCGTCGGCTGGATGCACACTTGTCCGGTGGGTGGGGGAGGCGACGCAGCGAAGTCAACCAACTAACCGGCCCGTCCATAGAGACGATTAGCTCGATATGAATAGACAAACGACGAAATGAACGAACGCACCAAAGCACAACAGCACAAGACAACCCCGCCGATGTTTACGGCATTGCAGAACGGTATAATACTACAACGCAAATGCGCCTGCGGGCAGCACACCGTCGCCGGCGGTGAGTGCGCCGAGTGCCGCACGAAACGATTGCAGCGTAAATCCGCCGGACGCAGTGAGCCGGAATCCGTGCCACCCATCGTCCACGAAGTGCTGCGCTCATCGGGCCAACCTTTAGATACCGAGACGCGGGCCTTTATGGAACCCCGCTTCGGCCAGGATTTCAGTCAGGTGCGGGTGCATACAGATGCCAAGGCGGCAGAGTCGGCGTGGGCCGTGAATGCGCTGGCCTATACTGTCGGCCATGACATAGTATTTGGTGACGGACAATTCTCTCCCCAGACAGTATCAGGGCGGAAATTAATGGCTCATGAGTTGACCCATGTCGTGCAACAAGCAGATTACAGCCAAGTGACAGGCGAATTACGAGTGAATGAAGCTGGCAGCCAGTTTGAACGTGAAGTGAACCAGTTCGCGAAGGTAACAGAACCAACATCCGTAGATGTGCGGCTCAGTAAGGCCCTGCGGCCCCATATCGCGCGGCAGTGCGACCCCGCCTGGGCAACTCTGGAGTGGAGTCAACGGATTCGTAACGCCAGGAGTCTGGCGGGCAATGCCCGCGATCGGTGCTTTATCGAGTTGATCCGCGAGGCGATTGGCACCTCCTCCACAATCCACTTGGGAACAAACAACGAGGGGACCTTACAGGATGCCACCACTGCCAACGCATACACCGAGTATGGAAGCATTGCGAGCCCCACAATTAATTTCGATGCAAACTTGAACAGCAAAACCGGGCAGGCCAATCGAGACGCGGTCACTTATTGCCAGCCGAGAGGCGATAACGTCGATATCTTCGTCGTCTTCGGACTAGGTTCGCTGAACGAAGGTGGGCTGGTTTACACGCAGAAAGTACTTGCTCATGAGGAAGTACACGTACGGCAATGCTCAATCCAGACGGCAGTCGGACAGCCCTTAACAATTAGTAGTAACGAAGAATTGGAAGCATTCGCTGAAACCTTCACGCGTTTCTTTATTGATCTATGGCGGGTGAGCAACACGCCGCCATGTGAAATGACGATCTCTGATCTGTTCCTGGGAATGTTCCAGAACTATGCTAGTGCCGATTCCAATGCTCAGGACAGTGCCTTCGAAAGCATCAAAACCTTTCATGAAGTTCGCATCCAGCCTGACGCCTGTAACCGAACGAAGTTCCGCATCTGGCTTCAAGACGTGATGAATCGCCGACCGTCGACCGATGCGCTCGTGATACGGATTAATGGCTTACCTGGGTTGGGCCTGATTCGCGGCACCGGGGTGGCAATTCATATGCCGTGCCCAACCCCGTGTTCCTAATAAATAAGCAGAAATCGAGGAGGTAAGGGATGAATATAAGATTGCAGACTCAGGTGCCAGCAACCTTGACATCAAGTTTTAGACCTGCACGAACCCGCCTCCTGCAGCGCAAATCCGCCAGCCACACCAACCCCGAAACCGCGCCACCTATCGTCCATGAAGTGCTGCGCTCACCAGGCCAGCCGTTGGATGCCGGGACGAGGGCTTTTATGGAACCTCGCTTCGGCCACGATTTTAGCCAGGTGCGGGTGCATACCGATGCCAAGGCGGCGGAGTCGGCACGGGCGGTGAATGCAATGGCCTATACAGTGGGGCGGGATGTGGTCTTTGCGTCGAGACAGTATGCCCCGGCAACCACCCACGGACGGAGGCTACTGGCGCATGAGTTGACGCATACCATCCAGCAACAGAATAGTATCCATCAACTACCGAGCCGCTTGGAAACCACGCACCCTGGAGAAGGCGTAGAACAGGGGGGCACAGCATCAGCCAGTGCACTCTTGCAGGCGCGTTTGCTTGTTCCAGCACTGAGGGAATCTCCACGATTAGCGCGGCAACGGATGCAAGATAACGAAGGCCCGCCAGAAAGCAGCCCCGTTGCTACGAGAGAAGGGGAGGGCGGAGAGGCCAGGCAAGGCGAGGGCGATTCTCAATCTATCCAGTTGGAGACCTTTGCCGGTATTTGTATCCGAACGCCCATAGGTCCGGGACAGGTTCGCTTCAATGGCTGCGCTGTAGAGCAACTCAGCGACTATGCAGTAATACCGGAGGCAGGAACGACATTGACTACTCCTCTCAATGGTACCTGGTACGACTCGGATGGGTTCTGGTTCCGGCACCGCCGACCCAGAACGGAATGGTTCAAGGTTGGCGATCATTGCGACCTGGACGTGACATGTGAGGGCAATAGGTTCTCGTATTCCTCGTGTTGTAACGCGGCTGCGAGCCTGATCAAGGGAACTCCAGGATGGACGACGGCGAGGCACGGCACGACCAATCCCTTTTAGGGTAAGTGAGCGAGAAGTAGGATTCGTATGAGCATACACTTGCAGACGCACTTCAAGCCCGTCTCCCAACCGTCCTTGACTCATACCTTGTCGTCCCTCTCACAACGCCAGCGTGCGTGCGGTCAGCACACTGGCGGGAGTGGCAAGTATGAGCCGTGTCGCAAGAAGCGGGAAGGAACGCTGCAGTGCGCTACGGGCAGCCCGTGGCCCGTGAATGACGTGCCGCCCATCGTGCCTGAGGTCATATGCTCCCCCGGCCAGCCGCTCGACCCGACCACGCGCGCGTTTATGGAACCCCGTTTCGGCCACGATTTCAGCCAAGTGCGTCCACATACTGCCACTCCTCGAATGGCAAAGGCCGAATTGGTGATCGGCCCCGTGAATGATCGCTTCGAGCGAGAAGCCGACCGGGTAGCCGAGACCGTGATCCGACTGCCGGGGTTAGGTGCATCGGACGAATCCGGGCTGCGTGCCGGGTTTGATTTCAGCCAGGTGTGGGTGCATACGGATGCAAGGACGGCGGAGTCGGCGCGGGCGGTGAATATACTGCCTATATCGTAACCAGAGAATTGAAATGAATGAACGTACTCTAACCCAACAACAAAAGACAACCGCCCCAATGTTCACTCCCGTTCGCAGCAGTGTATTACAGCGCAAATGTGCCTGCGGTCAGCACACCATCGTCGGAGGTGCGTGCGCCGCGTGCCGCAAGAAGCAGCTAGGGCTGCAGCGCCGTCCCACAGACCAGGCTGCACCGACCAGCGTGCCACCCATCGTGCACGAGGTGCTGCGCTCGCCCGGCCAGCCGCTGGACCCGGCCACGCGCGCGTTTATGGAGCCGCGCTTCGGCCACGACTTCAGCCGGGTGCGGGTACATACCGATGCCAAGGCGGCCCAGTCGGCGCGGGCGGTCAACGCCCTGGCTTACACGGTTGGACGGAATGTTGTGTTTGGGGCGAGTCTGTATGCACCAGGGACGAGCAATAAGCAGCGATTGCTGACACACGAATTAACGCACGTGGTGCAGCAAGGCAGCCAATCTAGAACGCCAAGCGCCAGCCTGACGATCGACACGGTTGATAGTTCACTCGAGCGAGAGGCTGACCGCGTGGTTGATACCTTGAGGCACTATAGCGCCTTTGGCATAGGACAGCGTACAGCGCAGATGGCAACAGGCAAAATGCATCCGGCGCATGAACTGACGCCCGTTACCCAACAACCTGTAAGTTTGAATGGCCCTTCCATCCAACACAGAATTTCACCGATGATTCAACGGGCCGTGCGCTTTTCACCTAATAGCCCATTGACGATCAACCATTGGACAGCGGGTACAACAACCATTGCGGGAGACACAGCAGAAGTTGTCCATGGAGACTTCGAAGCAAAAGCAGACATACATATAGAAGCAGATACAGCAGCAGAATTAGCGAACTGGGAAGTTGGCTTCCTGCAAAATGATCGGGTTACATGGAATAGAGCTTACTGGACTCGTACGAATGATGATAGGAGAGGGCGGTTTTTGGAGCGTAAACTGCGCGTTCCTACTACTCCATTGAGAGATCATTTAAACGATGCAATTGTTTGGGCGGCACCTGGTGAGTTTGCAGACGTCGCCAGCCATGCCGGTGGTGCACTTTCAACAGATATTAATCTGACCTCATCTGACGAGGCATCCAGCCGTCGTGACATTGATGGTTCGGATGTTACCGGAGATGCTTCTGACGGCACAGACAATATCTTTCAGTTTCGCCAGGGAGACAATTTTATCAGTTTCGTTTCAGCACATAACACCGCCACGGATGAATGGCGGCATCTTGAGCTCATCTACTGGAGCGTACAAGATTACGTGGATTTTACCCCTGATCCTGCTGGCGGTGTTCGAATAACCCGAGATGATCGACAATTGGGACAATCCAGACGATTTCGTTGGACACCAGTGGCCGACCAACCGGCGATTGGAGCAACTCGGGCTAATGAATATGTGAACGATCCAGCAAACATATTGATACGGCGGGTAGAAGGATGGACCTAAAGGATTGTCGATGTAGATAGTTGGATGAAGATCTCCGGGCCGTGGAGAATAACCGATGGGTATAAGATCACAAACCCAGATAAAAGCAACAGCAAAACCATCGTTCACCCCTATGATCGCGGGTTTCCTCCAACGCAAATGCGCTTGCGGCCAACATACCGTCGCTGGCGTCGAGTGTGCCGAGTGTTGGAAGAAGCGAATGAACATTCAGCGGGCTGCCGGTCATACCGACCCTGAGACCGCCCCACCTATCGTCCACGAGGTGCTACACTCGCCAGGGCAGCCGTTGGATGCTGAGACGCGGGCCTTTATGGAAACTCGGTTGGGTCATGATTTTAGCCAGGTGCGGGTGCATACTGATGCCAAGGCAGCAAATTCGGCGATGGCGGTGAAATCGCTCGCCTACACAGTAGGGCGAGATATTGTGTTCGGAGTTGGGCAATATCAACCCAAGATCGCTACCGGGCTGCAGTTGTTGGCACACGAACTTACACATGTGGTGCAGCAGAGGGATAGCACACTTAATAACTCAACCGGAATAACCATAAGCGCACCAGACAATCACGGAGAACATGAAGCAAAAACAATAGCAAACCACGTAACCAGTGAAAGCGGGCTAGAATCATCTACGCACATCACCGATCAACCAATCCTGCTTCAAAGACATACTGATCCTGACCTCTTTATCCCAGGCGAGAGCTTTTATTTCAGCAATCAAGGTCAGGCGCGAATTGCTGCGCTCGCTCGAGCCACCGAACTCGGTCCAGGTCATTCCATAACCCATGATCCTGATCCTGCAAGAGGGCAACCCCACTATCATGTCGTTGACCCCTCAGGTGCCCGCATCAGAGGACACTTTTTCTACGGTCGTCGCAGACAGCGCAAGGAGCGAGGGAGAAGATTTGAGCGAGAGAGAGCACGGGAACAGGCGGAGAGCCAAGTTAGAGAATTGCTTCCTGGTTGGATAATCGCACTGTTAACGGCAGCAGCACTGGCTACTATTATTGCCTGTTTCGCCTCTGGAGTATGTGAAGCGGCCATAATCATTGGGGCTGCTGGAGCAGCAGTGGGGGCGATTATCATTGGTATCTTGGGTTCGGTTGGAGTGGATGTTATCGATGGCGACGACCAAGTAGCCTGACCTATTGGACGTTTGGTTTCAAGGATCTGGCCAATGACCACGTTGCCCGGCTCACCCAGGAGACCATCAGCTTGATGTAAAGAAGCGAACGATTAAATGAATGAGTGCACAATCGTACAACAGCAGAATACATTCACCCCGTTGCCGGTCGGCATGTTGCAGCGCAAATGCGCCCGCGGCCAGCATACCGTCGCCGGCAGCAAGTGCGCCGAGTGCCGCAAAACGCAGGTAGGACTGCAACGCTGTGCCGAACACCAAGCTGAACCGACCCGCGTGCCGCCCATCGTGCACGAAGTACTGCGCTCGCCCGGCCAGCCGCTGGACCCGGCCACGCGCGCGTTTATGGAACCGCGCTTTGGCCACGAGTTCAGCCAGGTGCGTCCGCGTACGGCCGCTCCGCAAATGGCAAAGGCCGAATTGACGATTGGCCCCGTGAATGATCGCTTCGAGCGGGAAGCCGACCGGGTAGCCGAGACCGTGATGCGGGCGCCGGGGTTGGGCGCATCGGATGAATCCTCGCCGTGTGCCGGGTTTGATTTCAGCCAGGTGCGCGTGCACGCGGATGCGAAGGCGGCGGAGTCGGCTCGTGCGGTGAATGCGCTGGCCTATACAGTCGGGCAGGATGTAGTGTTTGGAGTGGGACAGTATGCACCAGAAACGGGCCCAGGCAGGCGGTTGCTGGTACACGAGTTGGCGCATGTGGTACAACAGGCAAATGACGGTAACCTCCGCGTCTCACGAATTCCAGAGGAAGACGAAATACCAAAGCGCTACAGTTTCACTGCGAATTGTGGATGGATTGATTGGGGTCATGCCAAGCCTAATCTAGCTCGTGATTTGATTGCCCAGGTGCAAAGTGCTTCAGATGCGTTACGTACGGCTGGTCAGGGGGCATCAGCAACCACAGGGCGACTGAATACGCCTAATATGCAATCCGCGCCAGGGGGCATCGTATTGAGTAATGCCTCATTTTCCATTCAATTGCTGCGTCCATTATCAAGTCAGGAAGTTCTGAGCGTCGCACTGAGTATCTTTAAACGCCTGTCTCTTGTATTCGAGACATTACAAGAATGGACCGATATCGCCGGTCATTCGTTCTTTTCACAAGAAGATTTACCATCGAATTTGATTGGCTTCTATCGAGCTGCAATGAACTACTCACGTTCGGATATTGAAAACTTTTGTGGTCTAGTGACAGCGAGTAATCCAATCCGACGCAATGTCAGCACCCCACGTTTTTCTGGTGTGGTGAATATCACCAGTTCACTGCAAGAATATCAACGCGACCATGATTTTGAGCGTAATTACACCTTCACACCAGTTGATACTGTTGGTCCCTGGCCTTCACAGCTTTCATCAATTTCAACCACTAATGCGGATGGTCTTTACGAGATACGAACCATTCAAGCGCAAAGAGGTCCGCACAATATTCATCGGTTGTGTCCTATTTATCGCGTTGTCGGGCGGATTGATGAAACGGACCTTCTTTTTTTATCATTTGGTGGCCATCGCTTTACGGCTGCTGATAATCTGCGTGTGAAACCAACGTATCGTTTCAAGCCGACGACCCATGGCGCATATGGGCATACAACCTTGATTGAAGTTGAACCATATGGAGCATCCGATACCACGCAATTTACGAAGTATGACATTCCATCTCCAATTCAAGTACCGGAGAATGTCCTGATTTGCCTGACCAGCCAAGGTAACCCGATTTAATGACGTAGCCACCAGGAAATGATCAATCGATGAGTCGGAGAGCCATAACTCAGACACAACAACAGATACAGGAATTACCCCAGTTTAGGAACTGCGTGTTGCAGCGTAAATGTGCCTGTGGTCAGCATAGAGTCGCTGGTGGTGAGTGCGCCAAGTGCCACAAGAAGCGGCTGAGCCTGTGACAGGTTGTCCCACCGATCCGCCGGTCACTGCATTTAAGCCGCCCCGACAATCCGACCCACCCGGGCTGGCAGATTACCGGGGCGGTATATGGAGGAATGAACCAACAATAAACACTGAACGAACCTATGAGCCGTAACGGAGTTATTTTAGTCGCCAAGACGCAAGGGCGCATATAAAATTGATCAATTAATACCTTCGCGTTGTACTCTATTTGGTTCTCACTCGGCCAGGTTAGATGAAGCCAATCGAAAAAGGATGAATTCAATGAAACAGCAAACAGCTATCCAATGGCAGACCCAAACGATGCCGACACCGCAAGTTCAGGGCAGCATCTTGCAGCGCCAATGCGCCTGCGGCCAGCATACCGTCGCCGGGGGCGAGTGCGCCGAGTGCCGCAAGAAGCGGTTGCAGCGCAAAGCCGCCGGTCACACGAACCCAGAGACCGCATCACCCATCGTCCAGGAGGTGCTGCGCTCCCCCGGTCAGCCATTGGACGCCGAGACACGAGCCTTTATGGAGCCCCGTTTCGGCCACGATTTCAGCCAGGTGCAGGTGAACACGAGTGCACCAAAGCAGATTCAGGCCAAGTTGACCGTCAACCAGCCGGGAGACAAGTACGAGCAGGAAGCGGAGCGCGTGGAAGATCAGGTGATGCAAATGTCCAACCTGCCTCAACTGCTGCAAAAGGGGCCAGAAAAGGACAAAGCGATCTCGATCCAGGCGACTGTACCCCTGGCGCAGAGCCGAATCACCGACTCGCCCGGTCTAGTCGCCGCCCCGCCCCTCGTACATGAAGTGCTGCGCTCGCCGGGACAACCTCTCCCGTCCGGAATACGAGCCTTTATGGAATCTCGCTTCGGTCATGATTTTGGCCAGGTGCGGGTGCATACCGGCGTGCAGGCCGGAGAAACGGCGCGGGCATTGAGCGCCCGCGCTTTTACGGTTGGAAGCGATGTGGCGTTTGCCTCCGGGCAGTTTGCGCCGGGCACCACGACCGGAAGGCGATTATTGGCCCATGAGCTGACCCATACGCTGCAACAACGGTTTACACCAGCGGGGTTGCAGCGGAAAAACGGCGCTGATGCCGACAAAGAACAGCCCTGGGCACCTCTACTCAAAAAAGGGCGTGAGGGTCTGCTGCTGGAGATCTCCAATAATCTTGATTTAATCCGTACCAAGCAGAGCAAGATCGCCGAAACATGGAAGGACAATGTCGAAATTGTCGAAGAGAAACCGGCTGCGTTTATATTAGAACTTGCGTTGGGCGTAGTATCCGCAGGTCTGGCGGGCGTAATAGGCGGTATGGTAGGCACAGCAATAAAGAAAGTAATCAAAGAGTCTCGGATACAGGATTTTGTTATCGGCGCTACCGGTAAAACTGTAGGTGAAGCGATAGGGGGAGTGTCCAATCGGTTGAAGGGCATTATTACCGCAACAGATGCCTCTGCGCCTAAATCAAGTGCTACGTATGGGTTGGCCAACAGCGCAAAATCAGGGCTTGTCAACTATTACGTCACCGCGTTCGACAACATGCTACTCGTCGACAATAAAACTCGCCACAACGAGTTTACTAATCAGGTTCCTGAAATGTCAGAAACCGAGCTGGCAATCATGCTACATACCAGTAATGAAACCTTCAACGAACTAAATAGGGACAATGCTCCAATTATGCGGCAACTTACGATTGGCTACTGGGAAATGGTGGATGAGCTGTACATCGAAGGTGAAGCCAGTGAGTATAGCGGCAAAACGCGAGAGGAACGACGCGAGAGGATGTTTAGAGAGGATCCGACGATTGATGAAACCGCACAGCGACCAGGCAGTATGTTGATTGTTGGACCTCTCGGCTCCATTGGCACGTGGATGAACCCCAAATTCAAAGTGCGTGCTGGTATTGTCACCGAATTGAACAAGGAAACACGTGAGACGTTAGTCGGCACGGCCATCAAGGATTTACCCTTCACGCTCTCCTTCCGGTTCTGGGGCTCGATGGTAAACAGAGGCTTTTTCGGCGGCGGATCGATGGTCAAAGTTTGGTTTGTGAAACGGACGGACGGACGTATTGCCGTTGACCTGGACGAAAGCTGGGAGAGTGACGGTGACGACTTGGAACAGGGGCGCGAATGGCTTGCACTTCACGGGTTGACAGGCCCGCTTACACCCGCGGAACCGCTCTCAGAAGAGCTAACCAAGGAATACGTTGCTGTGGGCGCTCGTAAAGCCTACGAAAAGATAAAAGGGATGAAACTCCCCAAGGTAATCAATACAGACCTCCTGTAGCTCTACTTTCCGCTAAGTTGTGTTTTTTTAGGTATTTTTAGCCGATTTTTCGAGCGATCACTATGTTTTATGTCACTTGGCGCACAATATATAGAAACCAACTTATGAATGAACCACTACATATAGTGGTAAAAAGTTAGCGGAAACTAGAGTGTAAACAAGTGCAGCATTTGATTTTTAGGGCAGATACCCAGCAAAATGACCAAACAGACCGTTCTTCAGAATAAGCAGAGAATTAAATAGGACTTACGAACTTGGTATGCCATTTCAAGTGCGCAGGACGAGAAATCTTTGAAATATCGGTTTGAAAGCCGATTCTAGAAAGAGCACTCGCTCATTCTTCGCTTGAAATAACATAGAAACCGTCAACTGCGTAACTCATATTAAAATGAATGAACGAACTCTAATCCAACAACAAAATACAACCGCTCCGATGTTCACCCTAGTTCGCAGCCGTATTTTACAGCGCAAATGCGCCTGCGGCCAGCACACCGTCGCCAGCGGCGAATGCGCCGAGTGCCGCAAGAAACGGCTGCCTTTACAACGCCGTGCCACAAACCAGGTCGAACCAACCAGCGTTCCTCCAATCGTGCACGAAGTGCTGCGTGCGCCTGGCCAGTCCCTCGACCCAGCCACGCGCACTTACATGGAATCGCGTTTCGGCCACGATTTCAGCCGGGTGCGGGTGCATATTGATGCCAAGGCCGGGGAGTCGGCGCGAGCGGTGAACGCGCTAGCGTACACTGTGGGGCCGGATGTGGTCTTTGGGGCGGGGCAGTATGCGCCCAGAACGAGTGAGGGACGACGGTTACTGGCTCACGAGTTGGCACACGTGGTGCAGCAGAAGAACTTGCTATCCACACCGAGTGAAAAGCTAGAAATAGGGGCTTCTAAAGACGTCTTTGAGACTGAAGCAAATGCCATAGCTAACTCTTTACACAATAACTACCCAATTCCTCAACGAATATCTCAAAACGTCATTCAGCGACAAGAAGGACCCCAAAGTTTTGCCGGAGCTGAACCTGGAAGTGAAGCATTAGACCCTATTCTTGTGGATCGAAACAGAGTTATTGAACAAGATCTACTGAACACCGCCGAAGCGTTTTATCGTGATGGTGATTTGCGATGGTTTTTTACTTACGCTCACGGAAAAATCACCCAACAGATCAACAACAATCTTTCAGCCTTTCAACGCCCTAACGCGCTTATGCGGTTGAATATTCATTTTGCCGAAGAATTCATTCGTGCTCTGAACAGTCAACCGCATGCCGCATGGCAGCGAGCCTTTCGCTTTTGCCAAGCACTGCAACAGGGTGCGTCAGAAACCCCAGCTCTGGTTGGAGAGACTGAGTTCTGTGGCGCGGCGATGGCGAATGTACACATCAACGTTGACCTGAACGCTGCCTTACGGGAGGTAGGATGTATCCCGCCTGCCGATTATGGAAATATGCTGGTTTTTGTGAACCGAGGATCCTTGGCTGCTTTAGTCAGGCTACGAGGCCGGGCGATAGGCGCAGCGGAAGCCATGTTACAACACGTCTTAGCTCCTTTAGTCGATTTAGAAGTGAAGGCTTGGCGCAACGCAGCGTTTGAGACTGTATGTAACACACCTGTACCGCCAGTCGAACCCGGGTTTTCAGGACGTATTCAATAAGCAGAGGTGAACGTAGCCAACCGAACGGAATAGAGAAAGCACTATTTGAAAGGACCTACCCCATGACCACATTTCCCGGCTCACCCCGCCTGCTAAAAGGGGCGCTCGTCGGCCTTGACCCGGTGAACCCGCTGGCCAGCATCATCGTCTTCCAGTATAACCCGGAGCAGATGACACGCCGGGTGGACGCCCGTTCCATGGGTGGCGAGGGAGGCGAAAAGTCGGATGTGTATCGGCTGGCCGGCCCGCCCAAGGAGACCATCACCCTCAAGGTCGAGGTGGACGCGGCCGATCAACTGGAGCAGCTTAATCCGCTGGCCATCGCCACGGGCATCTATCCCACCCTATCGGCGCTGGAAATGCTGCTCTATCCCAAGAGCGAAACGGTCCTCGCCAACATAGCCCTGGCCCAGGCCGGCAACATCGAGATCATCCCCCCCGAGGGACCGACGACGCTCTTCATCTGGGGGCCGCAGCGGGTATTGCCGGTACGCGTGACGAGCTTCAGCATCACCGAGGAGGCCTATGACCCGATGCTCAACCCCATCCGCGCCACGCTAGATCTGTCGCTGGACGTGCTCAGCTACGACGACTTCAAGGTGACCCAGTTCGGCCACGGGCTCTTCCTGGCGCACCAAATCGCCAAAGAGATCCTGGCCACCAGCCAGATCATCAACAGCACCGAGAACCTGGGCACATCTTTGAAGATAATTTGAGGTGAACTATGTTTCCAGTTACCAGCCGTTATCACGGCATCGAGACCGCCAAGTGGACCACGCCCGACGGGCGCGAGATCGCCTACGTGCTCCGTCGTTTCGTGCCCCCGGCCACCAGCGCCGTCCTGGCCGAGCACGCCGTGGCCGAGGGTGAGCGACTCGACAACATCACCGCCCAATACCTGGGCGACCCGGAGCAATTCTGGCGGCTGTGCGATGCCAACCTGGCCATGCATCCGCAGGAGCTGACGGCCGAAATCGGGCGGCGGCTGCGCATTCCCTTGATCCAGGCGGGAGGTTGATCCATGCCTGACCTCGGCGTGCGCCTGCAACTCCTGATCGGGCCCACAGTGCCAATGCCCGCGCCCTACCACGTGGTGGATGCCTTGTTGAACGTGCAAGTGACCAACAGCGCCAGCGAGCGCGACTTCTTCGAGATGACGTTCAGCGTGGGCAAGGAACCGTTGCTCGATTACGGTCTGCTGCGCGACGGCCTGCTGGATCCTCCCAATCGGGCTACGATTATCGTGATCATCGGGACGCTGCCCCAGATACTGATCGACGGCATCATCACCCGCCACGACCTGGCGCCCAGCCGCGATCCCGGCCAGTCGCAACTGACAGTCAAGGGGGAAAACATCGATGTCGAGCTTGAATATGAGGACAGGAATGCCACCTATCGTAACCTGTCCGACTCGGCCATCGTGACCCAAATTGTCAGTTCCTACGGTCTGGTGCCGGACGTCACCACCACCGAGGAAGTGCCTCCGGAAGTGGAGCGCATCACGAGCCAGCAGTGCACCGACCTGGAATTCATCAAGAAGTTGTCCCGACGCAACGGTTTCGTCTTCTACGTCGAGCCGGGCGCCGTACCGGGCCTCAACCGGGCCTACTGGGGACCCGAAGAGCGGTCGGGCGCGTCCCAGCCCCCCCTGATGCACGACATGGGGGCCAATACCAACGTCGATTCAATCCAACCCGGTTACAGCGCGCTGGATGCCGTCACGCCCCGGGTATCCATCACCGAACCCATCACGCGCCAGTCCATCCCGATCTCTCTTCCCAACGGCTTCCTGCCATCACTGACCAGCCGACCGGCCCAGCCGCTGCGCACAACGGTACCCAGGGACACGG
This sequence comes from Anaerolineae bacterium, assembly GCA_034412795.1. Classification (GTDB taxonomy): domain Bacteria; phylum Chloroflexota; class Anaerolineae; order 4572-78; family NAK82; genus JAUVPY01. The sequence continues at coordinate 58,177 of DAOUMD010000251.1, read as the reverse complement.
CCAACCTGAACCTCTTCCAGGGTATGCTGCGCGCCCTGACGGAGGCCAGAGGAGCCGGGGATTCGGTCACCGCGTACGGGCAACTCGATGCTGCCCGCTACGGCCAGGCATTACGCGCGCGACGATTGGTCGAAGTGCACGGCGTCGGCAATTCCTACGACGGAACTTACTACGTCCAACAGGTAATCCACCGCATCCGGCGCGGTGAGTACAAACAGAATTTCACGCTCAAGCGCGAAGGGCTTGGGGCAGTCTAACACATGGTGCGGGTATGAGCCAACAAGGAGAAGCGTTTTACGGAAAATACCGAGGCGTGGTGGCCGACAACCGCGATCCGCTGATGCTAGGGCGCATAAAGGCCAGGGTGCCCGACATCTACGGCGACGAAGACAGCGGTTGGGCCCTGCCCAGCACGCCTTACGCCGGGGACGGCGTCGGCCTGTTCGCCATCCCGCCCACCGACGCCTCGGTCTGGATCGAGTTCGAACACGGCGATCCCGACTATCCCATCTGGTCCGGTTGCTTTTGGGCCCAGGGCGAGCTGCCCATCACGCCGGCCGCGCCCGAGAAAAAGGTACTCAAGACCGATGTGGGCACCATCACGCTGGACGACACGCCGGGCGCAGGCGGCATAACCATCGAGACACAAGCCGGCATGAAGATCGTCATGAACACCACCGGAATAGAGATAACCGACGGCCAGGGCGGCAGCATCAAGCTCAGCGGCCCAAACGTGTCGGTCAATAATGGTGCATTGGAGGTGATGTGATGCCGGGCTTCGTACTTCACGTGGGCGCCACCGTGCTGTGCATGCACGCCGGGCAGGCGCAGCCGCCGGTCTCAAATCCGCGGGTCAAGGTCGGCGGCCAGCCGGTAGTCACCCAGCCGACGGTATATACCGTCGCGGGCTGCACCTTGCCCCCGCCACCGGCGGCCAACGGGCCGTGCGTCACCGCCCAGTGGATCACTGCCGCCACGCGGGTACGGGCTGGGGGCACCCCGGTTTTGCTGCAAGACAGCCAGGCCATCTGCGCACCCACCGGCACTGGCCTGAATATCACTGTAACGCAAACGCGGGTGAAGGGAACATGATAAACATTGATTATCCTTTCCATTTCGACAGCCGGGGTCGCACCGCCCTCACCGGCGAGGACGACCACATCCGCGACATGATCGAGCAATTCTTGTTCACCAGCCCCGGCGAGCGGGTCAACCGGCCCGATTTCGGCAGCGGTCTGCTGGGTATGGTCTTCGAACCCAACAGCCCTGAATTGGCTGCCGCGCTGCAGCACACCGTCCAGGCCGGGCTGCTGCGCTGGCTGGGCGACGTCATCGACGTGCGGGCGGTCGAGGTAACCAGCCGGGACGCGACGCTGCGTGTCGTGGTGAAATACGTGGTGCGGCGCAACGGCGAAGAGCGCACCCAAACATTTGAGCGGAGCGGTGTGTCATGAACGAACCTACCCTGATCTGTACCGACGAAGAGCGCCGCCACAATGTTCGGAAGGACCCCAGGTTCAATGGCCTCGACTACGTAGAGATATACATAGACGAGGCGACCGGGACGGTCGAACTGGTCGTCTACTTCCTGGACAAAGCGCCCGAAAAGAACGAGGAAACAGGAGACGAGCCGATCAAGATCGCGAACGTGCGCATCGAAGGCGGCCGGCGTGTGCGCGATATCCGGGTCACCGGCGTGCGTTTGTGCCGGCGGGACGAGCCCGACCGTGACGACTGCATGGTCGTCACCCTCGACAAGCCGGGCGACTTTTCGACCTACCGGCTGTGCCTGGTTGAGCTGGACGAAAATGACCGGCCCACCGACCAACCGCTGGCGGGCTTCGATCCGCGTTATGCCTGCGTCGAGTTCAGCTTCCAGGAGAACTGCCCCAGCGATCTGGACTGCGCCGAAGCGGACCTTTGCCCTCCTGAGCGGCTGGATGAGCCGGAGATCAACTACCTGGCCAAGGACTACGCCAGTTTCCGCCAGTTGATCCTCGACCGGCTGTCGCTCGTCATGCCCGATTGGCAGGAGCGCCACGTGCCCGACCTGGGCATCGCCCTGGTGGAAGTGTTGGCCTACGCCGGCGATCACCTCAGCTATTACCAGGATGCGGCCGCCACCGAGGGCTACCTGGGCACCGCGCGCCAGCGCATCTCGGTGCGCCGCCACGCGCGGCTGGTCGATTACGCCATGCACGAGGGCAATAACGCCCGCACCTGGCTTTTCGTGGAGGTGGACAGCAATCTGGAACTGGACCCCGATGACACGGGCTTTGTCACCAGTTTGAGCAAAGCCCTGCCGCTGGCGGGAACCGTGCTGGCCGAGCACGAGCTGCAAGGAGTCGCGAGCGACCAGTTCGAGTGGTTCGAGCCGCTGGTCAAACGACCTGACGGGGCTGAGCGGGGCTACGAGGCCGCTATGCGCCATCAACGCTGGGTCGTCGAAGTGGTGCAAGGCCGCCCGGAGCCGATAAAGCTACACCCGGCGCACAACCGGATACGTCTCTACACCTGGGGCGACGCGGAGTGCTGTCTGCCCAAGGGAGCCACCACGGCCACGCTGTACGACGGCAGGGCGGTCCAGATACCTATCGAGACGCCCAAAGCGCCCGAGCCGGAGTACCAGCAAGAGCCAGCCAAGGGTTCCGCGCCCGAGGAAACCGCCGACGAGAGCGTGCGGGTGGAATACGAGCGGGAACTCCAACTGGAGTCGGGTGATTACGTGCTTTTTGAGGAAATCAGGGGCCCCAAGACCGGCAATCCGGCCGACGCCGACCCCAAGCACCGCCACGTGGTGCGCATCGTCGATTGCCAATGCATCGTGGACGAGCTTTGCCAGCAGCCGGTGCTAGAAATCACCTGGGCCGAGGAAGACGCACTCCCCTTCCCGGTGTGCATCTCGGCCATCAGCGACCCGCCCGACTGCGAGCCGTTGGAGGACATCAGCATCGCCCGCGGCAACATCATCTTGGTCGATCACGGCCGCCGCGTGCACGACGAAGACCTGGGCTGCGTGCCGGTGGACCAGACCCGGGCCGAATGCGAGTGTGGCCGGCTGTCCGAGATCAGCTATCTCCCCGGCCGCTTCCGCCCCCGCCTGGAGCGGGGACCGCTGACCTTCAGCCAGCCTCTGCCCGAACAAATCACGTCGGCCAGCCAACTGATTCACCAGGACCCGCGGCAAGCCGTACCCTGGATCCAGTTGGCCAGCTTCGCCGACCCGGACTGTCCGCCCCAGGGTCTCCCCGTTATGGAGCCCGATCCCGAAGACGAGGAATCTGACGACGATGCGCCCAACAGCGAGCCGGACCCGCAGAACGAGACCGAGGCCATACGCGTCCCGGCCGGCGGCTGGGACGTGCGATTTGACCTGCTGGGCAGCGGCCCCGCTGACGCGCACTTCGTGGCCGAAATGGACAATGATCGGCGCTCCTATCTGCGCTTCGGCGACGGCGAGATGGGGGACCAACCGGATGCCGGGGATCGCTTCGTGACCACCTACCGGGTGGGCGGCGGTCCGGCGGGCAACATCGGGGCCGAGACTATTTCGCACCTGGTCTATCGCCGCGTCAAGCAGGACGGCATCCGGAGCGTCCGCAACCCGCTGCCGGCCAGCGGCGGGAGGGCCCCGGAGCCGCTGGAAGACGTCAAGCTCTACGCGCCCCACGCCTTTCGCCGCCAGCTTGAACGGGCCATCACCGCCGACGACTACGCCCAAATCGTGATGTGCAAATTCGCCGCCCAGGTACAGCGCGCGGCGGCCACGCTGCGTTGGACAGGGAGCTGGTACGAGGTGCTGGTGGCCATCGACGCCAGGGGCGGGGCCGAACCCGATCAGGAATTACTGGACGAGATCGCCGGGTACCTGTATCCCTACCGCCGCGTGGGGCACGATCTGGCCGTCAGGCCGGCCCGCCAGGTGCCGCTCGACATCGAGCTGGAGGTGTGCGTGCTGCCCGATTACCTGGCCGGCCATGTCAAAGCGGCGCTGCTGGCCATCTTCAGCAACCGGATGCTGCCCGACGGGCGTCTCGGCTTCTTCCATCCCGACAACCTGACCTTCGGCCAGGGCATCTACCTGAGCCGTCTGGTGGCCGAGGCACAGGCCGTGCCGGGTGTGGAGAACGTTCAGGTCAATAAACTGGAGCGGTTCTACGAGGGCCCCAACGACGAGATCGAGGCGGGCGTTCTGTCGCTCGGCCCGCTGGAAGTGGGCCGCCTGGACAACGATCCCAGCTTTCCCGAAAATGGCCAATTGACGCTTATCATGCGAGGTGGACGATGAACCAAATGACGCCGGCCCCAAGCTGCGGCTGCTGCGAAGGCATCGAGATTCTGACCCCCATGCCCACAGCCAACCGGCCCGGCCTGGACGCGCTGGCCTACCGCGTGGGCACCCACGCCAGCTTCCTGGAGACGATGAAAGCGCGTCTCTCGACCCTCTACCTGGAGATGCCATCCCCCAGCGCGGACCAGGATAGCCAGAGAAAATATCCCCTGCGCGACCTGACGACGCGCGACGGGGCTGATCCATCCATCGCCATGCTGGACGCCTGGGCCACCGTGGCCGACGTGCTAACCTTTTACCAGGAGCGGCTTGCCAACGAGGGCTACCTGCGCACCGCCACCCAGCGGCGCTCCATCCTGGAGCTGGCGCGCCTGGTGGGCTACAGGCTGCGCCCCGGCGTGGCGGCCAGCGTCTACCTGGCCTTCGAGTTGGTGGCCGACGGCGACCCCGTCGAAATCCCGGCCGGCACCCGCGCCCAAAGCCTGCCCGGCCCGGATGAGCTGCCCCAGTCTTTTGAGACGTCGGAGCCGCTGCCGGCGCGGGTTGAGTGGAATGCGATCAGACCGCGGCTCAGCAAGCCGCAGTTAATCACCGAAAGCACAGACACTGTCCATCTCAAGGGAATCGACACCAATCTAAAGCCCAACGATCCTCTGGTGGTCATCGATTCGAATGGGGACAAGCGGTTCCGCCGTGTCCTCCGGGTGGAAACCGACGCAGCAGCCGATCGCACCAAGGTGATTCTCAAGCTAGAGGGGGATATTGGCCTCTATGTCGATAACTTGGAGCTGCTGATCCAACCGGAGCGCGTACCGGAAGAAGAGGGCCCCTACAGCATTGCCATCGGCGAGCGCATGGCCAATGAGACACAGCAGTCAATGGCAGGGTTGGTGCAGTTGTTGCGAGCACCAGATTATCCCCGGAATACCCTGGTGTACGTCATCGAGACGGAGATCCCGCGACTCGACCAGTCGATCAGGATAATCAGGGCGCTCAATTTTGACGTCCTGGCAGAATGGCTTGAGCGCGTGCGCCGCCAGGTGGACATCATTCTGAACCAGTTGAGATTGCGCCCGGCCTCAGAAGAGCACGAGGTTCACCCGGAAAAGCTTGATCTCGAGGAGCTAAAAGTACTGGTCGATCAAAACCGTACGAGCGGAAAGCCCTTTGGCAAAGAGATTGGCGCCTTCGAACTCAATGCGGCAAAGACCTCACTAAGAGCCCTGATCGAGCTGTATGAAAATCCCCAATCCAGTGATGTTGAAAAGGAGCTCGCTCGCCAAAGGCTGGCGCGACGCGCGGATCAACTTAGGTATGTGTTTGAGGAGCTAGGCTTCGCGACGCTTTTAGATTGGGCCAGGCGGCTGTACACTGCGCTGACCCCAGAGATAGCCGAAGAACCAAGTCCCCCGCCGGAGATGGAGACACCTATTTCGCCCATCGGCCTGCTAGTCGGGCTTGTCGCCCCTCTTGTCAAAGCACCTTTGCTCCCACCCCCCAGCCCTCTTCAGTTGACGCGCAGCGTTGGCCAGCTTTACTTGCCTCAGACCGACATGAAGTCAAAACTCTTGACGACGCTGCTGCCGGCGCTGAGCGACACGCTTTTCGTGGCACAACGGAATTTGGTGACAGAGCCCGGACTAGCCAAGGTCTACGCGCTGCGCACCAGCGCCGCCCTCTTTGGCCACAATGTGCCCAGGCAAGTTGACTATGACGGGAACAACACTCCCACCTTACCGGAGGACTGGCCTGAATGGACACGTGCGCCTGATGAAGCAAGAGACGTGCTGTATCTCGACGCCGCTTATGAAGAGATCACGACCGGCAGCTATGTTGCCGTCAAAAGAGCAGATTCTTCCGCAAAAGTTTTCGAGGTCATTGAGGTAATCATCCGACCCCGCACTGCGTATGGATTGAGCATGAAGACAACTGAAATCAGGCTGCCTCTTGACGAACATCCAGACGGATGGTGGAATCCTGATGTAGAGTGCCAATCCACTCCTGAGGGCGACCCGGAGTGTTTTCAGATCATACGCGGCACCACCGTCTACGCCCAAAGCGAACTTCTGGAGTTAGCCGAGGAACCCTTCGAGACAGACATTGGGGGATCCGAGATTGAACTGGATGACCTATACGACGGGCTGGAAACAGGCCGCTGGCTGGTTATCACCGGCGAGCGCACCGACGTTCCCGGGACCAGCGGGGTCGAGGGCCGAGACCTGGCCATGCTGGCCGGCGTTGAGGAAGACTTCGATCCCGCCCTACCGGGCGATAGGACGCACACCAGGCTGCTGCTGGCCAACGATCTCACATACACCTATCGCCGCGACACGGTCACAGTCTACGCCAATGTAGCCAAGGCCACCCATGGCGAGACCCGCCAGGAGGTGCTGGGGAGCGGCGATGCCGGCAAAGCCCGGCAGCGCTTTGACTTGAAACAGTCGCCGCTGACCTACACCGCGGCGCCCACGCCGGCCGGCGCCGAAAGCACGCTCAAAGTTTATGTCAACGACGTGCGCTGGCACGAAGCCGAATCGCAAGTGGCCCTATCACCCGGTGACCGCAAATACATCACCCAGACCGACAACGAAGGCAAGACGACGGTCGTCTTTGGCGATGGCCAGCGCGGCGCCCGCCCACCCACCGGGTCGGAGAATATCCGGGCCACCTACCGCAGCGGCATCGGCCAGCCGGGCAACGTGGCAGCCGACCAGATCAGCCTGCTGGTCAGCCGGCCCTTGGGCGTCAAGGGTGTCATCAACCCCAGGCGCGCCTCCGGCGGCGCCGACCCCGAGACCCGCGACCAGGCGCGCCGCAACGCCCCGCTGGCGGTGATGGCCCTGGACCGGCTGGTGTCGGTCCAGGACTACGCCGACTTCGCCCGTACCTTTGCTGGCATCGGCAAAGCCAGCGCTGTATGCCTCAGCGACGGCCTGCGCCAGGTGGTTCACGTGACCATCGCCGGCGCCAACGATATTCCCATCGACCCGGAATCGGACCTGTATCGCAACCTGGTCCTGGCGCTGCGCCAACACGGCGACCCGCACCAGCCCATCGAGGTCGAGGTGCGCGAACTGTTGGTGCTCGTCATCAACGCCCGGGTGCGTCTGCTGCCCGATCACGTATGGGAGGTGGTGGCGCGCCAGATTCGCGACGCCTTGCTGGACGCGCTCGGCTTCGAGCGGCGCGAGCTGGGCCAGGATGTGTTGCAGAGTGAGATTCTCAGCGTCATCCAGCGCGTGCCCGGTGTGGCCTACGTAGACCTGGACGTGCTGGATAGCGTCTCCGAAACTGAGGCCCAGGACGAAGCCCTGCTGTCCGACAAGCTGGAGAAGCTGACCGGCGGTGGGGCGGGTGGCCCGAAGAAAGGGTCACGCGCGCGCATCCCGGTCAAGATGGCGGAACCGGACGATGGAAACGGCATCGCGCCTGCCCAACTGGCTTTTCTCAGTCCTGATCTTCAAGACACCCTGATTCTGACGGAGATATCCTGATGGACAAGAACCCTGATCGCCTCTACGAGCTTTTGCCCGCCGTCTACCGCCTGCGCGATGTGGAAGAGGGTTACCCCCTCCAGGCGCTGTTGCGCGTCATCGCCGAGCAGGTGGACGTCGTCGAAGCCGACATCGCGCAACTGTACGAAAACTGGTTTATCGAAACCTGCCAGGATTGGGTGGTGCCCTACATCGGGGACCTGGTCGGCTACCGGATCGTCCACGAGGCGGGCCAGCCGGGCGAGGTCACCACGGAGCGAGGGCGCGAGCTCAATCGCTTTCTGATCCCGCGCCGCGAGGTGGCCAACACCATCCGCTACCGGCGCCGCAAGGGCACGCTGGCCCTGCTAGAGTTGCTGGCCAACAACGTGTCCGGCTGGCCGGCGCGAGTCGTGGAGTTTTTCAAACTGTTGGGCTGGACGCAGCCCACCAATCACCTCCGGCTTGATGGGGGGCGCACGGTTGACCTGCGCCAGGGCAAGGATCTGGATTATCTGGACGGCCCATTCGATAAACTGGCGCACACGGTGGACGTGCGGCGCATCAATTCGCGGCGCACACGTGGCCGCTATAACATCCCCAGCATCGGCCTCTTCGTGTGGCGGCTAAAATCATATTCGGTGACCAGAACGCCGGCCTATTGCCTGGAGGACGTCAGCCCTCGCTGCTACACCTTCAGCGTGTTGGGCAACGACACACCGCTTTACAACCGGCCGCAGCCGGAACCGGAGCCGACCCACATCGCCGAACCGCTGAACCTGCCCATTCCCATCCGGCGTCGTCCCTTCGAAGAAAGGGTGGAGGAAGACGGCGGGGAACGCATCCAGGCGTCTGGGGACTATTATGGGGAGGGCAAGAGCCAGGAACCCTGGGCGCCCGACTGGAAAAGCATGCTGATTTGGGCGCCGGACTGGCCGTATAAAGGTGCACCGCAGCCGATACCGCGTGAAGACGTCGTTCCCGCCAACCTGAGGGACTGGGAGTACCTGGCCCCCCGCGATCGCGTGGCCGTCGATCCCGAGTTGGGCCGTATGATCTTCCCCGCCAATCAGTTGCCCAAGCAAGGCGTGCGCGTCAGCTATCACTACGGCTTCAGCGCCGACATGGGCGGAGGCGAGTACGAGCGAACCTTGTCGCAGCCCAAGGGGTCGGTGCTCTACCAGGTATGTCCCGACCGGGCGGACTGCTACGAGACCATTAACGATGCGCTCAGGGCCTGGAACGGGGAGCAACCCAAGCCAGCATCTGCCATCATCGAAATCGCCAACAGCGGGGTCTACACCGAGCCGATCAAGGTCGATCTGGGCGAGAATGAGGATTTGCAGATCCGCGCCTCAAACGGCGTCCGGCCCATCATTCGCCTGCTGGACTATTGGGCCGAGCGGCCAGACGCTTTTTCCATCTCCGGCCAGGCCGGCAGCCGCTTCACGCTGGATGGTCTGCTCATCATGGGGCGCAGCATCCACATATACAAGCCGGAGCCTGAGTCAGAGGATGTCGATACACCACCCGGAGAGGACCTATGCAAGATCACCATCCGGCACTGTACCCTGGTGCCCGGCTGGGAGCTGCACAACGACTGCGAGCCCAAGCGACCCACCGAGCCAAGTCTGGAGATCTTCAAGACGCAGGCTAACATCCACATCGAACACAGCATTCTGGGCTCAATCCAGATTAGCGCGGACGAGGTGGCCACCGATCCGGTTCCAATCCACATCAGCGATAGCATTCTGGACGCCACCGGCGAAGACTGTGACGAAACGCGCTGCGAAGCGCTGGGCGCGCCTGGCCGGGCGGCAGCGCACGCCCTACTGACCATCCAACGCAGTATCGTTTTCGGCCGGGTTAACACGCACGCCATCCAACTCGCCGAGAACAGCATCTTTATGGGGCGTGTCCGGGTCGCGCGTCGCCAGCGGGGTTGTATGCGCTTCTGCTACGTGTCCCCCGGCTCACGCACGCCGCGCCGCTACCGCTGCCAACCCGACTTGGTGGAGAAGCCCATCCATACTGAATTCAAGGCGCGCCAAATCTCGGCGGAGGAAAGAGATCGCGCGCTGGAGCGTGAGCGACTGCGCGTGCGGCCCCAATTCAACAACACGCGCTACGGCAGGCCAACCTATTGCCAGTTGGCCGACACCTGCGCCGATGAGATCAAACGCGGCGCGGACGATGAATCGGAGATGGGCGCCTTCCACGACCTATATCAGCCCCAGCGAGCCGCCAACTTGCGCGCCCGGCTCGAAGAATACACGCCAGCCGGTATGAACGCTGGCATCATTTTCGCAAGCTAGGAGGGTATTATGAAAGGCGATTTTTCACGCTACAGGTTTGATCCTCTCAAGCACTTTAGCCGTGTGCTTATGCAGCAAGGTAAGGTTCAACTGGACGCCGACTGGAACGAGCAGGTTGCCATCCTTTTGCACTACATGCAGACTCTCGCGGCGGACCTCATCGGTCCCCACGGCGGACCGGCATCCGGTCCCATAGGGTTTGAGATCACGGCAGATGGTAGTCGTGACTTTAATATTGGACCTGGTCGCTACTACGTTGATGGCATTTTGTGTGAAAACAACATGCGGCGGGACCCGTCTGGAGATCTACTTCCGATCCTTTACACGGAGCAACCTGATTATCCGCTCCCTGAGTCGGGAAGCGGGATCGACTCTAGTAATACCTATCTGGTCTACCTGGACGTTTGGGAGCGCCACATCACCTACATTCAGGATGACGCCATCCGTGAAGTTGCGTTGGGCGGACCCGACACAGCCACCCGGGCTCAGGTCGTGTGGCAGGTGAAGGTGACGGACAAGTACTATGACGAGAATGGGAATGCTACACCTTTCCCTTCCCCCAACGATTTGGACAAGACGCACTTCCAGGGTGATAGATGGGACAATTGGGTAAAGGATTGGCAGCCTGCGCAGCGGGGGTTGCTGAAGGCTAAAGCCAAAGACCCCGACGAAGCCGACCGACACGACCCATGTATCACCGATCCCGAGGACCGTTACCGCGGTCGTGAGAACCAGCTCTATCGCGTGGAGGTTCATCGAGGCGGTCGCCTCTCGGATGGGACACCCACCTTCAAGTGGTCGCGCGATAACGGCTCGGTGGTCTTCCCCATTCGCGAGCTAAGCGAATCACCCGGAGAAGGGAAAACGATCACCAAGGTCACAGTAGATGGCCTGGCGCCGCAGGGCCGAAGCAGCCTGAAAGAAGGAGACTGGGTCGAGATCGTCGACGACGATTACGTTCTCCAGCGCCGCAGTGAAGAGTGCCGCTGGGTTATCAAAGTCGATGTGTTTGCTTTGACGCATCAAATCACTCTGGAAGGGGAGAAGGGCGCCCGGGCGGGGAAGGACCTGGCGAAACACCCCCTGTTACGCCGCTGGGACCATCGCCAGGACTACGCCGATCCAAGCGATCCACACGTGCCCGACTTACATGACGACAGCGGCACGCTCCTCATTCAGAAAGACACCTGGCTGACGCTCGAGAACGGTGTCCAGATCTATTTCCACGACGATGGCTCGGACCCTCACTACCGCACCGGCGACTACTGGCTGATCCCGGCCCGTACGGCCACCGGCGACGTGGAGTGGCCACAGAAACCAGACAACGAAGGCAAACTGCATCCGGTGGCCTTGCCGCCGCACGGCGTCACGCATCACTACGCGCCATTGGCGGTGGTCAACACCGGAGAAAAAAGCTATATCGACCTTCGCTGTAGGTTCCCCAATCTGTGTGATCTGGCGCCGCCATTGAAAATCAAACGGGTGGCATTCTATGACACTGAATACGAGCATCGTGGTGATCTTCAGAATCCAACCGCGACTCTGCAAATCGATCCCGGCTCTGACAGCGTCTCATTCATTACCGTCGAATTCAACAAGCCCTTCGATGGAGACACGATCACGACAGGCGAGGGTGCCACAACATCTACTTTCTTGGTTAGCGCGGCAGACGGCACAGAGGTTCCTGGTGAAATTCTCTTTGATGCACCGGGAGAAATTGAGTTCAGAAGTGGTTACGGGGTGGTCTTCCATAGTGAAGAAGCTTTCCAGACCGGGGTGGAATACACCGTGACGCTAATTGGCGGCGAGGACCCAGCCAGCGAACGCCCCACGATCACCGCCACCGATGGCACACGCCTTGACGGCGAGCCGCTTGGACTTCCCTCAGGCGATGGCACACCAGGCGGAGACTTCACGTTCAAGTTTACCGTAACGGGCTAGGGAGGCTATGATCAACAGAGATTTTCCATCAGATGGTGAAATACTGCAGGTGTTGGCAGAATACAAAGAGTACCTGAAGAGAACCAACAGGAGTTACGGCCCTTATACCGTGGAGGAAGAGCGGGCTGCTGGCCCGCCGATTTCAGCCGAGGACAAGATCCAGCGTCTGCCTGGGGGCGTTGAGCTTGGCCAAGACGGATCAAAGACGGCGCTCATCATCCACGAAGCGTTGCGTAGGGAAGTCGCCAGGAGGCTAAAAGACGAAGGAGATGACGCCGCGTCGGCACTGATACGGGAATTGGGGCCAGCTCTCGGCGATGCTCTCAAACGCCTGTCCAAACACAGAAATGGCGCCGAACGCAAGCAACTTCGACACCTCACTTCTGAGAAGAACTGGCAAGAGAATTTCAAGGAATATCCCTTAGCGCAGTGGTTGCTCAACCAACGGATTCCTCTCATACGGAATAGGGATGGCAGCGGAGAGGTGGGACCAGGAACAGGGGGCATCGTGACCTTCGCCGATCAGATAGCGCCCTTTTTTGTTGTGTTGCAACCGGAGGCGAACGCCCATGCCTCGGATGTCCTGTCCCTGCAAACAGTATACCGGTCGGAAATAGGTTTGGAATCAATACCAGTTAACAGTATTCCCCTTAAGCCTCCGTATTGGGATGAGGAGCGTTTACAGCTTACTTCTCGAAACGTCTATGTTTTGATCGTAGATGGTGTCCTGAGAGGTCAGATGTGGTCGGAACGATTGGCCGAGTTTATGAAAACTAAAAGGGGAGGTGGATCATTCCCTGGCAAGCCCATCCTGGTGGTGCTGGCCGACAATTTTGAAAAACCCGGAGGAGATGGGGATGGAGACTCTGCTTCAAACATAGACTCTGGTCAGGATTTCCATGTCCTGGTTCTGCCGGCACCTTTTGATTATAAGGTTGGTGAAGACTCTGGAGCGGTTGAGCGGCCCGTGCTGAATTATATGGCCACTACCTTTGGGACAGAGGTGGTTAAATCCTGGGGTTATCCTGGTCAGGAGGGGATTCAGGCCGCGCCAGCCATCACGCCTGAGCGATTGGGCCGGGCCCGGTGGGTGGCGATTGACCGGCAGCGGACGCTGTTATCACCTCTAACGGAGATCACCCGCGCGCCAAGGTCTTTCCTGGGTGGTTGGACGGTTCGGCCACTCAACGTGTTCACCTTGTGCAAAAAAACGGCAGGGGAGTCTCTGGTCGATGCCGAAGCCCTGGTTCGGTGGCGGATTGAGTTGGAACATGGATTTGTCGCCGGGGCAGGTGCAGCCCTCTATCGGGTGGGCACCCACCTGTGCCAGTCCGATAGCTGGGTATGGCAGGCTGCCGGACAAGCAATGCAGGAGCCATTACGGACCTTGCTAGATCGCGCCGTCCAAGATTTAGAGGACCTGGATCGGCAGCAGCGTGTCGTGCAGGAGGTACTGGATTGGGTAATGCAGGCCTCGCGACATACCTTTCGGTTGACCAGCGAGGAGAAAGAGGAGAAAGTGCAGGAGATTGACAGAGCATTGCAGCAAAACCTGAAGGCGATCGAACTTGAACCACGCGCTATTATTCTGGGTGACGGCCACCAGTTAGGGATAGTAACCCCCTTGCCCGAGATTTGGCGTATTATAAACCGGGTTGCAGAAGGTACTATAGATTGGCGGTTTCGCCAGATGTCAAGGTTAGACGTGGGAGTATGAGGCGAGATATATGGCTGAGTTTTTCCTCTCCAAGACGTTTAAAGACCATCAAGATAGGCTTTACCCGGCCACCGGACTCTATTTCTACAAGCCGAAGAACAACAACGAGCCACGACGCTTTGAACGATACGTCATCGATGCGAACGGCAAGCCTAGGATACATGTGCGCAATGGTAGCAGTGAACTCACAAGCGTTCGAGTTCGTCAGTCTGCTGCGACCGAACCTGCATCCCTGTTTAATACCTGGCTTAATTTATCGGGGGATGTCCAGAAGGGATACCTTTGCTGCGTACCGCATGAAGATACGGCCCAGCCCACCGGGCTATCGGGTGCCGTTGATGACCTCGGTCAAGATAGGTATGCGCTGTCAGACTCTATGCAATTGAGGGTCCTGCACAACGCACTATCTTATCGCCTTCAAGAAGGCTACGATCAAGTGAGGAACGCGATCGAGAATCCGAATTTTCAGAAACCCCTGATTGATAATGCCGCGGCTTTTTGGGAGGCAATCAGCGCTGTTGGTCACAATCTAGTTGTCAGATTCTGTCGAGGCGATTTCCAAGACCCGGCCTGGGTGTATCACTTAATCCGTACTCTTTCAGAGGGTTTTATCGAAGGACATTCCAGGTACTTCGCGGAATTACAACAGAGCAGCCCTTCTCCAATTGGGCTAAATGTGGCATCGGGTGGCTTTGACACCGCGAGTGTAGACCACTGGATGAGCGTCTTGCAGCATACACAAGATAACTTTACCATTCGTAGAGGCTTCAGATTGCCAGAGAATCTCTCTGAGGAAGAAGAAGCCGCTTTAATGTCTATGGTGAATGCTTTGACCGATGTCGTTGGAATTCCGGTTCAAGGTAGCGTATTAAGGATTATGATCCTCAGCTTTTTCATAGATCTCCTGACTCCGGGAAGACCACCCTCTCAATCCATCTTTGGAAAAACGCCCGGCATACCTGAACCTGCTGAATTTGCCTTTTGGCATCTGCATTACCCCCACTGGGGTGTGGACCTTCTCAATGCCCTCAAACGCTACGGGCCAGGGCCCAAGCTGGATGTGGGGGGGAACCAGAACGATTGGGATCGGATTCTGCGGACTATCATGAGGAATTACCCTCAAGCAAACGCCACGGTTGGGGACCAGGTCGCGGGCGAGTTGATCAACTCCCAGATCTCAGAGTTTGTCGTAAGGATCCTCTTGAGAACTAACATGGACTTCCTGGTTCGAGCCATAATTGGTGACGTGCGAAGCAAGGCAATGGGCTTATGACCGATCAACAGTCATCGCTTGCCGACCCCGAAGATTTCCACCGCAGACACATCTTGATGTACAATCTGATGCACGAGCTGAACCGGCTGCTAGCCCGCTTGTGCCGGCAGCCTGATCCGTCGTCACGCCGTGCAGTGCCTCTAACGGTTCCCTTGACGTT
This sequence comes from Anaerolineae bacterium, assembly GCA_034412795.1. GTDB lineage: Bacteria > Chloroflexota > Anaerolineae > 4572-78 > NAK82 > JAUVPY01. The sequence goes on along the minus strand of DAOUMD010000251.1, from coordinate 43,007 downwards.
GGGTTTATTCTTGACGGCGCTGTTCTTAGCTCCCCTGGCTATCTTTCGTTACGATCCGCCCGAGTCAGCCTGGCTGTACCCTTTTTTGGGTCTGGCTGTTTTTTCAACTTTGGCCACCTCCGAAGTGATTGTCCGCAAAGTAAACTCCACCCTGACCTTAGAAGAGATCGAAGCTTTTTCCTCACGCCAGCTATGGACGCGCATCAGCGTTATTCCTAATCAATTTCTAGTAGCCTGCGTGGTGGCTATAGCCATCCTACCATTTGCCTTTGTCCTGCTCCTAGAAATCTTTGGACGTCCCCCTGCCTGGCCCGTTTTTATACTCATTGCCATAACCGGACATGTCTGGTGCCACAGCAGCCACATAGCCATCATCACCTCTATTCGATTTTCAAAAGCAATCGAAGTTTACGCGGCACCGTTGTACGCCTTCAACCCTGAACAGTCCGCATTTGTGGCTAGCATCTCTGATTTATACGAGACCATATTGTGGACGAGTGCGATTGCGCTGGTGGTTATCTTGTCGCCGTTGATCTTCATACAAAAAACACCCTTGATTGTTATCACGGGTGTAGCTGTCTCAATTGTTGGCTTTTTGGTTTTGATTGGGTTGTTCTTAAATGCCCAATGTCAATTGAGCAAGATCGTCAATGCGAAAAAAAGGGAAGTCACTACCGCTTTACAGAGACGTATAGAAGCATTTTACGCAAAGGCTGAACGTCTAGACTCAGATAACTTCTCTGAACTGCAAAACTTGATGACCTTGCACGATCAAGTCTTCAGTGCTCGAAGTTGGGGGCTGTCGGCCACTCGCACGGCGCGTTTTCTCTCTGCCTTTATTCTACCTCTCATTACGGTGTTTATTGCCAATCAGGAAATTATTACCTTTATCTACAATCAGACCAACGCATTGCTCAATAGCTAGTACACCAAGGCGGAAATGAGCTTATAGCTAATTTTGCTCCAAGGGGATTGTCAATTCCCGATTTAGGCGCAAAAGGCCGGGATTTGCCAATCCCTGGCGAGCAAATAACTATGGTCCCATTTACGCCGAGATGTACTAGCTCGGGCCAGGGCGCCAGCCGCTCCTATCCCCGGTTACGGTGAAAATTCCATACGTTGCCAGGTAAGTGCTCAATTCTTCAAGCTCCAAGAACCCGATACAAGGGTAAGCGCCCGTCCTGGGTATGCCTTCGCTGATCAGTTTCCTAGCAAGCAAAATCGCCGGGCAGGCGGGCACACGCGGACCGTCCCGAGGTACCACTAGGGCCACGCAGCGCTCCACGAACCCTGTCTCATTTTCGCCGGATATCCAAACCGCCAAAGCGCCCTGGGGAGTCCCCAGTGGGTAAAAGAGCGAGCTAAGCTGGGTAAAGACTTTGGCAAATCGGGTTAGATCAAATTCAGGGACCAGCCGCCTGGCCCAGGCCAGCAAACCGAGGGACAGGTTAAAGAAGCCAAGCTCGAGCCCTGCCTTGAACGTGACGGTTTGCGCTCTAAAGCTATCCGGGAAAAGCTCAAGATCAGGTGCATCTACCAGTTGAACCCGGCGCCTGCCGATTGGCGGAGGATAATTAACCACCCTACTCTCCGCCCAGCCAAACGACTCCACCCATTTTCCGTCTTTCATCAATCTGATGGGCCTGCCCAAGAAGCTCAAAATAGTCTCAACTGTTGATAAACCTCGGGGATTCTTATTTCCGGGCGAGAGCGCGGCTCGTATCTCCTTCAGGTTCGTCAAATCCTTGCTCAACGCCTGCACCATCGCTCCGGTAATTGCCGGGACGGCACTGGCGCCTGCACAGACGAACACCGACTGCTCTTGTGCTTGGGCGTGAAGTCGGTCGATGCCCGACACATAAGCACGGCCATCGGCAATATCGAGATAATGACACCCAGCCCTGATGCAAGCTTCCGGGATGTGGTAGTCTGTATGCTGGAAGGGGCCTGCCGTGTTGATCGCCAGAAAAGCGTCCTCCAACACAGACGCAAGGAAAATGTGGTCGTGAATATTGCCTTGCGCAAAATCCACGCCCAGCGATTGGCCAAAGACCCTGCCGCGTGTCGCATCACGACCGACAATTAGAAGCCTGGTTTCTTCCTGCCCGGCCGCCAACGCTTCAGAGACTTGGCTGCCGAAAGTGCCGTAGCCGCCTAAGACAACAACTTTTCTCAAACCTGTTTCTCCCTTAAAGAGTGTCGTCTATGATACCACAGGTAGGATATCATGCCTACCCGTAGCGATTTCCTAGTACAACTCGGCGTAAATAAGTCTATAGTTCGTTTTGCTCTGAGGGGATTGCCAAATCCCCGATTTAGGCGCAAAAGGCCGGGATTTGCCAATCCATGGCGAGCAAATAACTATATACCTGTTTACGCCGAGATATACTAGACGAGTATCGGCTTCAGAACAGGTCCGCGCTAGTTGTGGGTCGAGGATGACCTATTTCGGGGTTGGCGTTCTGAACACTCAGTTGGTTGAGCACAATCTGTCACAGTAGAAATCAAGTCTGGGAGAGGTTGCCAAATTATACACACACCCGAAATCAAAGGTGTTGGTGAGCGGGAGCATCGTTCAAGCAGGCGATGTGCTGTTTGAGGCGATTCGAGCCGCGGCCGCGGCCCGGGCCGTCCAAGAGTTGGCCGACGTTCCCATTATGCCCGTCGGCCTGGGCATTGATGCCCGGGCAGTCGGCGCTGCCATCGTTGTGCTTGAGCGTCAATTGACCTTATAATGAAGTACCTCATTTGGGGCACTTCGCTCCTCGCGATGACAGATTCTGGTAGAGTTCGAACGCACCCAACACTTCAATTGTATTGCTAGGATAGACAACCCATGATAAGATGCTGCGACTCGAATCGGCTTCCTCAGCCGACTTGATTACTTACAAGGTGAGCATCCAATCAGACGCAGAGTGGATGAATAGCGCAAAGCCATGTCTACTGTAAGGAGGACTTCCAATGAAGCGCAACTACGTATCTCTCTTTGTGCTGTTAATGCTGGCCCTGTCCATTTTGGCCTGTGGTCTGCTGGGTGGTAAAGAGGCAGAGCAGCCACCCTCAGCGGAGACCTCGGAACCTGCTGCTGCGGCCACGGCTGTTCCTCCCACGCTGACCACACCTCCGGAGCCAACTGCACCCCCCGAAGCGACCGCCACCCCCGAACCAACCATACCTCCCGAACCAACCCCCGAGCCATCAGCCGAGCTCGAGGAGGAGGTTTTGACTGAAGAAGTGACCACGAGTGAGGTTGAAGTCGGCCCGGGCGGAGAGATTCGCCAGTGGGCCAGCTCCGCGGCCGCCAGCTCCCAGTACGGCGATCCCAAGTGGTCTGCCAGCCAGGCCACCGGCGCGCCGGACACTTTTGACTGCGGTGACAGTATCAACGCCTGGACCGCCTCTAGCCCAGATACCGTCGAGTGGCTTGAACTGCGCTACGATGCCCCTGTGTACCCCAGCCAGGTGAACATCATTCAATCCAACACCCCAGACCAAGTAGCCTCCGTCGATTTGCTCGACACCGAAGGAGAGTATCACAGCATCTATGTGGGGCAGCCCGAAGGAAAGGTGGAGTGTCCCTACACCCTCCCCATTCCGGTAGCGGACGCCGACTACATGGCGGTTGGCATCAAGGTCACGATTGACCAGTCGGTGATTCGGGCTCCCTGGAACGAAATTGACGCCGTGGAACTGGTTGGATATCTCTCCGCGGGTGGGGCGCAAGCCGCCGCCGCCCCGAGCCCCGAGCCGGCCGACACCCCAGTGGCGGCCCAGCCGGCGTGGGTCTGGACCCAGTACACCCAGTATAGCACCGCCAATGGCTTGGCGAAGGACCACGTCAAGGCCGTAGCCGTGAGCCCGGATGGCGTGGCCTGGTTCGGCACCGACGGCTTTGGCCTTTCTGCCTTCGACGGGCAGGACTGGACCACCTACACCGACCAGGACGGGCTGGCGGAGAACCACGTCTATGTCCTGGCCGTGGCCCCAGATGGCACGCTGTGGATGGGCACGGGCAATGGCGTCTCGCACTTTGACGGCCAGAACTGGACCACCTATACCAGCCAGGACGGTTTGCCACAGTACAGCATCTTGTCCCTGGCCGTGGCCCCGGATGGCTCCGTGTGGGCCGGCACCTCGGCTGGCCTCTCCCAGTATGACGGCCAGGGTTGGACTACCTACACGCCGCAGGATGGCCTGGCGCACAAGGTCGTCCAGTCCATCGCCGTGGCCCCGGACGGCACGGTGTGGGCCGGCACCAACGCGGGCGTCTCTCGCTTTGATGGTCAGCAGTGGACTACCTACACCACGGGAGACGGGCTGATCGCCGATCGGATCCATTCCATCGCCGTGGTCTCGGACGGGTCTGTGTGGTTCGGCACCGCCAGTGGGGTCTCGCACTTTGACGGGCAGGCGTGGACGTCGTACACCGAGAGCGACGACGGCTTGGCCCACAAACTGGTCCCCGGCATCATCCAGGATCAGGACGGCGCGCTGTTGTTCGGCACGGGCTATGGCCTCTCCCGGTTTGACGGGCAAAGCTGGACCACCTTCGACGCCCACGAGGGGGCACCCGTTTCCATTACTGCTTTGGCCCTGTCGCCCGATGGCACGCTGTGGGTTGGCACCCCCATCGGTGTCTACCACTACGCGCTAGCGGAGTGACCTGGGAACCCGCAGAGAAATAGACCTTCCAATTCCCCCTCCGCTCACAATGGGGGATCTCTCGGAAAGTCTACCAAACGGGGCAAACGCTTCGGCACCTGGGGGTGCCTCGCTCCTCATTGCGCATGGCGGAGTGAGCACGCCCACGTGCGAACGGTATTTTCCGAGAGGTCTCAATGGGCCATAATGGGCAGCGAACCTGGAGGGGGACATGCCGGGGCTACCTTGAAGCCTCAGCCATCCCCGCGGCGCGTGCTGACGCTGCTGGGCCTGGGCACGGCCGTATCGCTGCTGGGCGATGCCACGCTGTACACGGTGCTGCCCAACCCGCGCATCGCCGCCCAAGCTGGGGTGACGCTGGGCATGGTGGGCATGCTGCTGGGCGTCAACCGGGCCACGCGCCTGGTGTTGAACGGCCCGGTCGGCCTGCTGTGCGACCGCATGCCGCGCCGGGCATTGCTGGTCAGCTCGCTGGCTCTTGGCACCCTGTCCAGCATAGTATACGCCGTGGGGCGCGGATTCTGGCCCTTGTTCGTCGGGCGCGTCACCTGGGGCATGGCTTGGGCGTTGCTGTCCATCGGCGGCAACGCCTCGTGTTGGACATCTCCACCGATGAGAACCGCGGACGGCACAGCGGCCAGTACCAGATGTGGTTCTTTCTGGGCGTGGCCGCGGCCTCGTTCTTGGGCGGGCTGTTCACCGACCTGTTCGGTTTTCGGCGTGGGCTGTCGCTGGGTGCAATGCTGATCGGGGGCGCAGCGCTTTTGTGGCTGGTCTGGCTGCCGGAAACCCGCCCCACGCCACGGGGTGCAAGCCAGGCCCAGCCGGCGCATGTTCCGCCCGCCCCCTTCCCCTGGCGGGCGGTATCGGGCGCTGCGCTGCCCATGTTTGTGGTGCGCTTCGTGAGTTGGGGGGTGCTGGCTGCCACCACCATCCTCTGGCTGTCCGGCCTGTTCGGCGACGGCCTGCGCTTGGCCGACCGCGTCATCCCGCTGGCCACGCTCACCGGTGCCTTTGTGGCCTTGAGCACCACTGCCAGCATCGGCGGCGCCCCGGCGGTCGGCTTCCTGTCCGATAAGCTCGAACGCCGATGGCCGGTTGTGGCCGGGGCCATCGTGCTGGGCGTGGCCGGGGTCTGGCTGATGAGCAGGGAGCTGGCGACCCTGGCGCTGCTGGGGGGCTGCCTGGCACCGGTCATGGGCGGCAGCGTCGAGACGCTGGTGCCGGCCATCCTGGGCGACCGGATCGATCCGGGCGCGCCGGGGCCGGGCGCTGGGCCTGACGTACACCCTGGCCGATTTGGGCAGCACCCTGGGACCGCCGGTGGCCTTGGGCCTGTTGCATGCCGGCTGGCTGTCGCTGGGGGAAATTTACCAGGTCAGCGCGGTCTTATTGGCCGCCACAGCGCTGTTCGCCCTGGTACAGGCCCAGGGCGAACGCCCGCTCCCGATTGGGGATGCCGCCCCCTCTTAATCTAAGCTCTCAAAATCCCAGTATCCCGGAACCACAAAGGGAAAAGTCGGGATGTGACGCTCCGCGTCCAACACTGGCTTGTCGATCAGGCAAGAAATCGCCGAGGCTGTCCCCAGAGATACCGTCGCCACGCCGGGTCGAATGGCCGCCCCCAGAGCCGCACATTTTTGGTCCTGCCCCCCAACCACAACCGGGGTTCCAGGTCTCAGGTCTATGACCTCAGCTACGGCGGAGCCCAGTTCCCCTGCAGTCGAGCCAGCCCAGGCCAGATCAGGCAGTTGCTCCTTGTTAATCTCAAAGATAGCAAGGAATTCGTCACTCCAGTTAAGCAAATGCAGGTCCAATAGCAAGCTGCCACCCGCCATGGAAAAATCGGTAACCGTTGCACCGCACAATTTGTAGAGCAGATAGTCGTGCGCCATTAGAAACTTATAAGTTTCGCCAAAGAGCCCCGGCTCGTGTTCCCGCAACCAGAGCAGCTTGGGCAGCACATAGAAGGCACCTGGCCGCTTCCCTGTTACCTGAAAAAGGTGCTCGTCTGTGATACGCCTCCGAATAGCGGCTGCCTGAGTAGTGGCTCGCGTGTCCAGCCAATTGATGGCGTTACGTAGCACCTGGCCCGAGCGATTGATAGGTACAAACGATATCCCCTGACTGCTGACGCTCAGTGCGCGGATGCCTCGCCCCTTGACGCCGGATTTTGCGATTGCCTTTTGGATCACCTTCTGGGATAACGACCACCATAAGTCTGCATCCTGCTCTACGCAGGAGGGACTTAGCTTAATGAGAGGATATTCGACATAGCTGGTGCCCAAAACCTCTCCTTGTATAGAACAAACAGCGGCCTTACAGCCGGTGGTACCCAGATCAAGGCTCAGGAGTGCATCCATCCCCGTCTGTCTCCTATCTTGAGTTTAGACAACTTGTAAGAAACTGGGGTTTTGAACTTCACTGTGCAACCGCAACTATGAAAAAGCACCTTGCAACGTGCCAAACCCTATAGTCAGACGACAAAAACCCCGGTTTCTTGGCTTTAAATGGAAAAGCTCACGATTGGGGCGGTGTGTGCGCGTAGTACTCGCGAATGAAATCCTTGTAGTTCTTTACAATCTCGTCAAAAAGCGCCTTGCCAGTTTCGGCTTCGGCTGCCGTGGGGTCGCCGTATATGCCTGTCTTCGAGGATACCACGCCCCAGGTAGACCAGTGGATGCCGCTCACTCGATTGGGGATGTTCGAATAGATGTCCCCGGGGAAGAAGCGTGTTTGGTAGCGAACAATATCCTCATTGGTAGCTCGGTCCATGTGCACGAGATCTGGAGTCAGGTGAAGCAAGAGGGCAGTTTCTTCCTCACCCGCGTGACCGCCACAGCCACCCATCTTAGATTTTCTCACTCGGGGGCCAATCGTTTTACTCATACCCAGCACATAGGTGAGAGCGGGAAACACGTCGTAATCTGCCCCAATCTTACGGCAGGCCAACTCAAGAATGGCAGGATTATTGCCGTGTGCGTTGACAATGACGATCTTATGGAAGCCATTCTCCACCAACGAGGCCAGAATGTCATAGATCATCTGGATCATTGGCTCCGGTTCCCGGAAGGTGATCAACCCGGGCCAGCGTGCCACCTGCCGTACTGTGTAGGCGGTCCAGACAGTGGGCATGACCAAAACAGGGATTTCCATGGACATTTCCTCAGCCACAGCTCTGGCTGTTTCGCGGGCGATGATACAGTCTGTTTCAAGGGGGAGGTGTGCCCCGTGTTCTTCGACCTGTCCCACTGGTAATAGGATTAGTGCATTATTATCCGCAGCTTCCTGGATCTCCGGGGACGTAAGCTGGTGAAAGTAAATGGACATAGTGCCTCCTATTCTGGGCATTGTGTAGGTTATTCTTTCAGATTATGCCATTGTCGCCGATGTGTTTATCGGCAAAGAAATTATCGTTGCGCTTGCTGGGCATCGAGACTTCGAGGAGGAGAGCGGGCCCCATCCCTGTGAAGGCGTGCTGCTGGCCAGAGGGCATCACCAGGACATCTCCTTCGTTTAATACCTTCTCTTCGTCGTCAACCACCATCCGAACCTGGCCTTTCATGACAAAAAAGGTCTCGTGCTTCTTCTCGTGTTTGTGATAAGGACAGGTTTGGCCGTTGTCAACGAACCTGAATTATTCAGTCGATTTGGCGGCAAAATCATCTTCCAAAACTTCCGAAGTCTGGCGAAATCGTTCTCTCCGACAGCCTGCTAGGGCATAAAAGTTGGTCTGCACCATTCAACAGACTTCCCGCGTGTGTTTATACCATTGTCATAAAAATACACCAGGTGATCTGTCTCGCCTCCTCATTCCACCTCAAATCTGGGATGAGTCGTGGCTTCGAGCTGCCTGCGTTGCCCGATTTGGCTGCCGGTAGCTATCTGCCATTGTTTCTGGGTGGCTTGTTCTGCTTTGTGTCCATCACTGACCAACAGTTTTATTGCCAATCATCTCCCCGGTAGCACAACATTATCTTGACATTGATGGCCATGTGTGATATAATGAATTCGTAAGTGAATTCAATTCTGAATTCACTATCATATTCAAGAGTCATGCGGTTCTCCATTGAGGTTTCTAGTCGGGGGTATACATGAAACGATCTGAGGATTCCGGGAACTTGGTGGATCGGGTCTACAGCATAATTCTCGCAGCTCTAAGTGATCAGGTGGCTTTGACGGCCGAGAAGCTCAGTGTTTCTGGTTTTGCCGAAAGTCTTGACGTAAGCCGGACGCCGGTGAATATGGCTTTGGTTCGTCTCGAATGTGACGGTTTGGTGCGCAGAGGTCCAGATGGCGGCTGGTATACCAATCCTCTTGGCATCGGGGACATCGATGAGATCTTCGACATCAAAGAGGCGCTTGGACCAATTTTTATGAGCAAGGCTGCACAGAAAATCGCTCCCGAAGCCACCGCTGAACTGCTGAGCACAGTGGAGATCATGGAAAGAGCGGCTCAAGCGAATGACCTTGAACAATGGCTTGAAGCAGACAAACGCTATCACGAAATTCTGTTTGAAGCGGTGGGCAATTGTAGATACAGGCGAATTCAGGAGCAGCTTAACAGTCAAATCTACAAGCTCAGGGTAGGGCAGATGGTGATTGGAGATAGAATGACCATCTCGTCCAGGCAGCATCGCGAAATGGCCGAAGCTGTTGCTTCTAAGGATCCGCAATTGGCAGCCCAAGTGACCCTGGAACATATCCGCAGCTTGAAGGCGAGTTTACTGCACCTGGTGGAGAATATTCTGATTCCGATATGGGGGCGATAGATGGTATTCCCAGAAGGGGAACGATAATGACAGAGAAGATGACAAAGCGGGAGCGGGTCAAGGCAGCCCTTGCGGGTGAGCCCGTCGATCGTGTGCCTGTTGCTCTTTGGAGGCACTGGCCGATCGACGACCAGAATGCTGAGGCGCTGGCGCGATGTACCCTCGATTTCCAACGCCGGTATGACTTCGATTTTATTAAAATCCCGCCATCTCACACTTACTGCGTGGACGACTATGGAGCCAAGACAGTTTGGGACGGGCGTGCGATCACCGATCGCAGGCATGTGGAACGAGTTGTAAAGCGAGTAGAGGACTGGGACTGCATCAAGCCGGTGGATGTGCACAAGGGAATGTATGGTGAGCAGTTGCGGTGTCTGCGTATAGTTCTGGAGGAACGAGATCCGGGAACGCCTGTTATTCATACAGTATTCAATCCCCTTAATATGGCCCGCTTCCTTGCCGGTGATGAGGCCTACCTGGTGCATCTACGTCGCGACCCGAGGCGGGTGGAGCGGGCGCTCAGTGCATTGACGGAGACGTGTGCAAATTTCGCACAGGCAGCCATCCGTGAGGGGGCTGACGGTATCTTTCTCTCTACAGCAGCCGCGAACCATGCAGTAATGAGCGAAGAGGAGTATCGTAGATTCGGTCGTCCTTATGACCTGGCCGTCTTGGAAGCTGCTGCGGGTGGCTGGTTCAACGTGCTTCATATATGCAGGCAATACCCAATGTTTACTCAGTTAGCGGATTACCCTGTGCAGGCTGTGAACTGGCATGATCGGACGGCAGGGCCTAGCTTAGCTGAGGCGACGCAATTGTTCAGCGGGGCGTTGATAGGCGGTATTGAGCAACATATTGTCCTAAACTATGAAACGCAGGCTGCCGTACAGGCCCAAATTCACGATGCCATTAGACAAGTGGATGGGCGTCGGTTTATTGTCGCCGCTGGATGTACCTTTCCAATTACCGTGCCCGAAGGAAATCTAATTGCCGCTCGGCAGGCGGTGGAGACAGCGGTTGCGAGGTAGATTGCTGTGCCAGTGGACCGACGTATGAACAGTTGCAGGAATCAATAGAGTGGGTGGTCGGTGAGCATATCAAGAATGCGAACCAATGAGAGAAAAGCAATTAGGGTTCCACTGAAGTGGGTGCGCGAGTTTACATACCTGGAAAAGCTGCGAATGCTACGTTACACCCGGCATGCCAAGGTTTTTGTAGGGGGCGCATTCGTGGCTATTATGGTCATTGTGGCTGTCCTGGCCCCTTTGCTCGCCTCGCACGACCCCAACAAGGTGCAACTGAGAAGCCGGTTGGTTCCTCCCGCATGGCAATCAGATGGAAATGCTGAGTATGTGCTCGGTACTGATCAGCTTGGCCGGGACTTGTTGAGCCGCATCATATTTGGTGCACGTATTTCCCTTTTCGTTGGCTTGTTTTCGGTGTTGAGCGCTGGCACCCTCGGAACGCTTCTAGGGCTAGTCGCGGGCTACTATGGCGGATGGCTTGATAGTATCATTATGCGCGTTACAGACGTCATTATGGCCATGCCCTTCATTCTGATCGTCCTCATGGTGGTTGCCCTGGTGGGGCCGAGTTTGCCCAATGTGGTGATAGTATTTACGATCACTTCGTGGTATGTTTACACCAGAGTAGCCCGCGCTTCGACCCTCTCGCTGCGGGAGAGTCAATACGTGGATGCGGCCAGAGCAGTGGGTGCCAACAATTTGCGCATCCTATGGCGACATATACTCCCCAATCTCTTTAGTCCTCTGCTGGTAATGGCGTCCTTCGAAATGGCCAGGGTCATCACTGCTGAAGCCGCGCTTGGCTTCTGGGGTTTAGGCGTACCGCCACCTGATCCCTCGTGGGGCAATATGTTGAGCGACGGGCGAGAGTATATTCAGGATGCTTGGTGGATATCGACTTTCCCAGGCCTAGCCCTGATGATTACAGTACTGGGAATGAACATGTTGGGTGATAGTCTACGCGATTTTCTCGATCCGAGGCTGAGAAGAATGTAGAAGGCAGGGTTTCACGACTTGCTGAATTCATAGGGTTGCCAAGGGAGTGTTAGGGGTGAGTAGTTCCTTTCTCTTAAAACGGGTGTTCCATTCCTTTATTGTATTGTTTGGCACGTTGACTCTGGTTTTCATCCTCGTACGGCTCGCGCCGGGAGATCCAGTCATCAGGATGGCGGGACCCGACGCCTCACTTGAAGAAATGGAGAAAATGCGCAAAGCACTTGGTCTTGACAAGCCTATCTATGTGCAGTATGTCATCTATCTGGGAAACGTGGCCAAGGGTGATTTGGGTACTTCCCTGCGCTATCATCGGCCGGCGCTGGAGCTGGTAATAGAGCGTTTGCCGGCCACAGCGCAGCTAGCTCTTACCAGCATGGTCGTGGCCGCTCTCATTTCCATCCCGGCTGGGATCATTGCAGCGGTAAAGAGGGGCTCGGTGGCAGACACATTTACGGTTGCTTTCGCTCTACTCGGTCAGTCTGTGCCAAGCTTTTGGCTGGGCATCGTCCTCATCATAATCTTCGCAGTGTGGCTGCGCGTGCTACCAACATCAGGCTACGGGGGCTGGCGCAACCTTGTGCTGCCGACGATCACCCTTGCGTTCTATATGATGGGTCTGATAACTCGTTTGACCAGATCCTCGATGCTCGAAGTGTTAGGTGCGGACTATTTGCGTGTTGCCAGGGCCAAGGGGCTGAGGGAGAGGGTTGTGTTAATCAGGCACACTTTGCCGAACACTCTCATACCGGTAGTAACCGTAATCGGTCTACAAACGGGCACTCTTCTGGGTGGGGCTGTGATCACAGAGACAGTCTTCGCCTGGCCTGGGATAGGCTCTCTAGTCGTGGACTCCATTAGCAATCTTGATTATTCAGTCGTGCAAGCAGTTGTGCTCTTGTCTGGAGTCGTGTTTGTCGTCATCAACTTCTTGCTCGACGTAGTCTACGTCCTGATTGACCCACGCATAAAATATACGTAACGCCTCGGCTCACCAGAGAGATTCCGAAAAGGAGAGGGTTATCGGGAAGGAGGTGATGTTCTAGCACGAGGTCGAGATGAGCGGCATCAGTTTCGGTCAATCTTTTCAGTTCTATAGGTTAGTTAAGGAGGGGCAAAATCATGAGCTTAAAGCAAGAGACTAAGGTACTAAAAGGCATAACACGTCGCCAGTTTTTGAAGGTCGCGGGTGCAGCATCTGCCGGATTCGCCCTGGGGGCTTGTGTTCCTTCAGAAATCCCCGCCCCAGTGGCTACACCGACCGAGGCGCCGACTGTGATCAAACCCAGTCAGGACATCATCATGGGGATAGGGAGCGATGTCGAGATCATGGACTCCCGCATAATGGTGGGAGCACAAGCTATGAACCAGCACTTCCACGTGATCGAGCAAATGCTTTATCCCGATAACGAGGGCAAGCAAACCGGTATCCTGGCCTCCGAATGGGAGCCGGTAACCGACCCGCCGGGGTGGAGATTCAAATTGCGACCAGGCATCACATTTCACAACGGTGAACCCTTCGATGCTCAGTCGGTCAAGTACACGATCGAAAGCATTCTGGATCCAGCCAATGAGAGTTGGGTGCACTCTGATCCCCGCAGCAGGCTGAGCTCAATCAAAGAGGTGAGGGTGGAGGATGACCTGACCGTAGTCCTGTTGACTGAGACCCTGAACCGCTCGCTGCCCATTCAACTGTACCTGACGCCGATGCTGCCTCCAACGTATGCAGCCGCGCAGGGGAAGGAGTTTGGAGTCAATCCCATTGGTACTGGACACTACAAATTCGTCGAATATCGGCCCGGGGAGCACCTCGTCCTGGAAGCCAATCGCGAGTATCACGGCCACTGGGATGGCCCGGCAAAAAACGACACCCTCACGTTTCGCTTCCTGCCGGAGACCGCCACACGGCTGTCGGCTCTGGAGGCAGGCGAGGTTCACTTGATCGATGGCCTCAGCCCGGACGCCATAGACAGGGTCAGGGAGCATACAGATATTGACGTGCTCTCGACTCCCTCTAACCGTATCAACGGCATGTTCTTCCACTGCGGTCGTGAGCCGTTCAATAACGTTAAGGCGCGGCTGGCAGTGGCGCACGCCATCGACAGGGAAGCCCTTGTGCAAGAAGTCATGGGGGGTCTGACCGAGGTGGCCGGCGAGCCCTTCTCGGCCGGCACACTGGGCGTCACCGGAGAGAGCTTCGCGCCTTATGCCTACGACCTGGAAAAGGCCAGGCAGTACTTCACCGAGGCCGGGTTGAGCAAGGGAGCCAAAATCAAGATCGGTGGTCCGGTGGGACGTTATATGAATGACAAGCAAGTCACGACGGCGGTGGCCAGTATGGTGGCCGAGGTTGGCTTCGAGCCGGAGCTCGAGCAACTGGAGTGGGGTACCTATTGGACCAAGGCCGCCCAGGAAGGCGAGTATGACATGTTCTACGTTGGGTGGGCCACACGCGGTTATGACCCGGCGGATTTCAACATAATCTACACGGGCTGGGGAGATGATAACGCCGGCATCACCCATTTTGTGGAACAAAACGATCGTGTCGTCGAGCTCTACGATCTGGCGAACGGTACCTTGTCCCAACAAGAAGCCGAGGGATACTACAAGGAGCTCTCACACCTGCTCTGGGACAACGTGCCCGTCGCACAGATGTTCTACGAGCCCAATATTGTGGGGATAAACAAGAAACTCGAGGGCTGGTTCCCCCGGCACGACACGGACATCTATCTCTGGACCGCGAGTCTTGCCTAGTGGCGATGGGGGCGCCTCCTGGGAGCGCCCCCAATCGAGCCTGATGGGGTCTAACCGGCCCAAGCCGGCGAATAGCGCGAGGGCTTCGCCCTCCACAATTCGAGTGGTAAAACAATTCGATTTCGAAAAAGGTGAACGAAATGTCTTTGGTGATAAGAGGAGCTCGTTTAATCGATGGTACCGGCGAAGCCCCGTTAGACCGGGCCGTCGTGGTTATCGAAGGCCGGCGTATCAGCGCGGTCGGCTCGGAGGGGACAGTTGCTATCCCGGCGGATGATCCCACCGTCATCGACGTCGAAGGCCGGGTTGTTCTGCCCGGCCTTATGGATCTCCATGCTAATCCGGTCGGGCTGTCTCGTGAGGAAGAACCCTATGGCATAACCCCGAAGAACATTGCATCCTCTGTTTTGCGAGGTGTGGTCAATGGTCGGCGCTGCTTAAGCGTGGGTGTAACGACGGTGCGCGTGGATACCTGCGGGCATCATGGAATCTTCGCCTTGAAGGACGCCTTTGCAACCGGGTGGGTCGACGGACCCCGGCTGGTTGTGCCGGGGCGAGCTATTTGTATGACAGGTGGTCATGGCTGGAATTATGGCAACCATGAAGCGGATGGGGCCGACGGGGTGCGTAAAGCAGTTCGTGAAGAGCTAAAGGCGGGCGCCGACTGGATCAAGCTAATGGCAACGGGCGGGGCCGGATCTCCTACGGAGCGCATCGAGGACAACCAAATGACGTTGGAAGAACTGAAGGCGGGTGTCGAGGAGGCGCATAAGAAGGGCAGGTTTGCCTTCGCCCACGTTAGCTGCGCCGAAGGAGCGCGCAATTGCATCGCTGCAGGAATCGACTCCATCGAACACGGGATTTTCCTGGAGGAAGACATCGTGCGCGAAATGAAGGAGAAGGACATCTTCCTGGTGCCCACTCTCGCAGTTTACCGCCGTTTAGTAGAACGTGGTGAAAAAGGCGAGGTGCCCGATTACATGTATCAAAAGGCGGTGCAAGTTGTCGCCAGGCACGCGCAGTCCTTTCGCATGGCATTGGCCGCAGGAGTCAAGATCACGGCCGGTACGGACTCTGGCCAATACTGGTTTCCTATGGGTGAAAGCCTGCTGCAGGAGTTAGAGATTATGAATCAAGAGGGAATGACTCCTATGCATGTGTTAATGTCAGCTACAAGCCGAGCCGCAGAGTGTTTACGCTTGTCAGAAACAGTCGGCGCGTTAGAAGTCGGTAAGCTCGCTGACATGCTCGTTGTCGATGGCGACCCGTTGACGCGCATAAGCGACCTGCGTCAAACCTGGGCAGTTTTCAAGGAAGGTCGTATGGTCTATCACTAACTGCGCGGATTGTGGCAAATTCTGGAGAAGTGTTCGAATGGGGTTGATGGAATACTTACCTGGTGTCCAAGAATCAGTCGGCTGTACTGAGCCTGCTGCCCTTGCATTGGCAACTTCTCTGGCTTTCAAGGCAGTAGGGGGTGAAATACAGCGTATATGGGTTAAATGTGATGCGGGGGTGATCAAGAACACCTACAATGTGGGAGTGGTGGGCTTCGACAACCAAAGTGGGGTAAATGGCGGATTGCTTGCGGCCGCCTTGGGCGCAATTGGCGGCAGCCCCGATGCCCGATTGGCAGTGTTGAACAATATTTCGGAATCCGACGTAGGCCGGGCGCAGACCTTGGTTGAGGGAGGCAAAGTCCTGGTTAGCCAGCATGAGCAGTATACCTCAGATGTGTACATAGACGCCCGAGTGCATACAGATAAAGGAATGGGGAGGACCCTCATTACTCAACATCATACGAATGTTGTTGCCGTCGAGTGCAATGGACATCCCATTGCTTTGCCGGGTTGGGTTAACCAACCATATGGCAACCATCAACATGCGTCAGAGGTTGATTGGCAGAATATGTCGCTTGAAGATATCTGGGACTTTGCCTCGGACTGTTCTGCAGAAGACAGAGCTTTCCTGCTTTCGGGAGCAGAAATGAACCTGACGGCTGCTGAATTTGGTCTGCAGGAACAGGTAGGGCTTGGAATTGGCGCTGCAATGCAGGCATCGATTGCCATGGGTTTACTGAGTGACGATCTGGATAATCGAATTGCGATGCTTGCTGCCGCCGCTAGCGACGCCCGGATGTCTGGAAAGAGAGTGCCCGTTATGACGAGTGGATACAGTGGTAATCAGGGACTTGTTGCCACGCTCCCTGTATTAGTGTTGGCTCGCGAGCATAGAGTTGGCGATGTTGAACTGGCCTGCGCGATTGCAATTAGCCAGTGTACGGTTGCCTACGTCAAATCGTTTATGGGTAATCTCTCGCCTTTCTGTAATGCGGTTCTGGCTGCAAGCATGGGGGCTGCTTCAGGAATCATCTATTTGTTAGGTGGCAGCGCTGAGTGTGCTGCAAGAGCGATATCTATCATCGTCGCCAACAGCGCTGGAGCCATATGTGACGGTGCAAAACCAGGCTGTGCAATAAAAGTGGGGACCGGAGCATCCCAGGCCCTGAAGACTGCTTTGCTTGCACTCTCTGGCGTCGCGCCATCTGTCCGAGACGGTATCGTTGGTCCAAACCCCGCTGAAACCCTTCGAAGTCTGGCAAGGCTCGGCAATATCGGCATGAAACAAATTGAAAGGGAAGTGCTGAATATGATGATGGGCTAACAAGAGGACTAAAGATAAAATTCCTCCCCATCATCGTTAGTCAGGTGCAAGATGGGTTCAAACTATCTCTTTCTTGAAGAAAACGTCGCGCTGTAACCGGCAAAGGCAAGAGAATGGTAAGAAGGGATTTGATTGCCAGGGTGCTGACATTGTCAAGGTAACTCGATTGTGATATAATCTGGATTGTAGTTGCGCTTGTCTTTATCATCTGCGTCCAACTGCTATTTCCTCCATTTTCATCTTTATGCTTTTTAGGGGTATCCCTATTTCCTTTTCGATATAGCGCCAGCGCGATTGCTCGGTGTAGGTTTGTATCAGGATAAGTCCACACTAGATCCCAATTGTGTTCCCCGGGTAAAAAATTTGGGAACCGTTATGCTGGTTTATCATAACGATCAGACCCCGTGCAAGGTCCGGCTTGGTTTCTAAAGAGGTGGATGCCGCAATTACCTCTGCTCAATTGTCCAAATATTTTGGGAACCGTTATGCTGGTTCATCATAACGATCAGGCCGCGTGCAAGGTCAGGCTTGATTTCTATAGGAGGTGGGATGCCGCAATTAAGCACAGTTGCTCAATCTTTCAAATACCGTAGTCTGTCTGGTTTACCAGCTCAGAAACACAAGGAGGCCCAAAATGCAAAAAAAGGTACTGAACGTCAACGGTCAGCCCAAGACAGTCATCGTTGACCCCGAAGCAATGCTGGTAGATGTTATTCGCAACCAGATGCACCTGACCGGCACCAAGGTCTCGTGCCGCGACGGTCACTGCGGTGCGTGCTCGGTCATCGTGGATGGCAAGCTTACACTGGCCTGCATCATGCCGCTGAAAAAGGTGCCGGATGGAGCCCAAATCATCACGGTCGAAGGGATCGGCACGCCAGACAATCTGCATCCGATCCAAATGGCTCTCATTGTCCACGGCGCACCCCAGTGCGGCTTTTGCATACCGGGCATAGTCGTTTCCACCAAGGTCCTGTTGGATCAAAACCCCTCGCCTACCAGGGAGCAGGTGCGAAGCTGGTTGACTCAGCACCACAACGCCTGCCGCTGCAACGGCTACAAGCCCATTGTGGACGCCGTCATGGATGCCGCCAAGGTGCTGCGCGGTGAGATGCCTGAAGAATCGCTCGAGTTCAAGATGCCGCCCGACGGCAAGATATGGGGCAGTCGCTATCCGCGCCCGACGGCGGTGGCAAAAGTGACGGGCATGCTCGACTACGGCCAGGACCTGGGCCTCAAGCTGCCGCCCAACGCGCTGCACCTGGCGTTGGTGCAGGCCAAGGTTTCGCATGCCAACATCCTTTCGATTGACACCTCCGAGGCGGAAGAGATGCCTGGCGTCGTCAAGATAGTCACTCACAAGGACGTCAAGGGCAAGAATCGTATTACCGGCCTCACTACGTTCCCCACGAACAAGGGCGACGGGTGGGACCGGCCCATCCTGTGCGATAGTAAAGTATTCCAGTACGGCGATGCCATCGCTATCGTCTGCGCCGACACGCCGGCGCAGGCCAAGGCCGCCGCGGAAAAGGTCAAGGTGGAGCTGGAAGTATTGCCCGCTTACATGAGCGCACCGGCTGCTATGGCCGAAGATGCCATCGAGATCCACCCTGGCACACCGAACGTGTATTACGAGCAGCAAATTGCCAAAGGGCAGGACACGCAGCCACTCATGGAGTCGGCGGCGCATGTCGTCGAAGGCGAGTTCTATTTGCAGCGCCAGCCACATCTGACGATCGAGTCGGACATGGGCTTTGCGTACTATGACGAAGAAGAGCGGCTCACGATCCATACCAAGAGTATCGGCCTGTATCTCCACCACGCGATGATTGCGCCCGGCCTGGGTGTCGAGCCGGACAAACTGCGCCTGGTCCAGAATCCGGCCGGTGGCACGTTCGGCTACAAGTTCTGTCCTACGATGGAAGCACTACTGGGCGTGGCGTGCATAGCAACCGGCCGGCCGGTATACCTCGAGTACGATTATCAACAATTTATTACCTACACCGGCAAGCGCTCGCCGTTCTGGATTACGCTCAAGCTAGGCGCAGATGAGAACGGCAAACTCATCGCTATGGAAAGCGATTGGTCGGTAGACCACGGCCCGTACTCCGAGTTCGGCGACCTGCTGACATTGCGTGGTGCCCAGTATCTGGGTGCGGGCTACAACATCCCCAACATTCGTGGCATCGGCCGGACGGTATGCACCAATCACGGCTGGGGCGCCCCGTTCCGCGCGTATGGCTCGCCGCAGAGCTTTTTGGCCTCAGAAAGCCTGATGGACGAACTGGCCGAAAAAATGGGCATGGATCCGTTGGAGCTGCGCTACCTGAACGTCTATCGCCCCGGCGACACGACGCCCACCGGCCAATCGCCCGAAGTCTACACTTTCCCCGAAATGCTTGACAAGCTGCGCCCGCTTTACAAGGCCGCTAAGGAAAAGGCCAAGCAAGAATCCACGCCACAAGTCAAAAAAGGCGTGGGCATTTCGGTCGGCATTTATGGCTCCGGGATAGACGGCGCCGACTCGGCAGAGGCCTGGGCCGAGCTGACCCAGGACGGCGTCACCATCTACACGACCTGGCAAGATCACGGCCAGGGCGCTGATATCGGCGTCGTCGGCACGGCGCACCAGGCGCTGCTGCCGCTGAAGACTGAGCCGACCCAAATCCGGCTCGTCCTGAACGATACGGCGCTCGCGCCCAACGGTGGGCCTTCAGGCGGCAGCCGCAGCCAAGTGGTCACCGGCAACGCCATCAAGAATGCATGTGACAACTTGTTAGCGGCGATGCGTAAGCCGGACGGCAGTTTCCGCACCTATGCCGAGATGGAGGAAGATCAGATACCACTGCGCCACGTCGGCAATTGGACAGCGGCGATGAATGCGGCCTGCGACGCGAACGGTCAGGGCAGGCCATTCGCCATTTATATGTACGGTGTCTTTATGGCCGAGGTCGCTGTAGACGTTAAGGCCGGCAAGACAACCGTCGAGGGCATGACGGTCATGGCCGATATCGGCAAGATCAACAACAAGTTGGTCGTGGATGGGCAGATCTATGGTGGCGTGGCGCAGGGCATCGGCCTGGCGCTGTCGGAGGATTTTGAAGATCTCGACAAGCACACGACGATGCTGGCCTGCGGCATCCCCTTTGCCAGGGACATCCCTGACAAGCTCGACATCCACTATTTCGAAACGCCGCGTGATTACGGCCCGTTCGGCGCTGCTGGCGTGGGCGAGTTGCCGCTGACTTCGCCGCACGTCGCCATTACCAACGCCATCAAGGATGCGACTGGCGTGCGCATCACGCATCTGCCTGCGCTGCCGGAAAAGGTGCTGGACGGTCTCAAGGCACTTGAGGCCAACTAAGGATTGAGAATTAAATAACTCCCTCAAATGCAAGTGAAATACTGGCTTGATCCAGTCGGCTAATGGGTAAGTTATTAAATCCTTAGTCCTAAGCTGTCCCGGTGTGTGGCAGGTCGTCCCCCGATCTGCACGCCAGGATAACGGGCTATCGGCAGGTGAACGGCTTCCACGCGTGCCGTTCACCTGCTGTTCTGCGCGTACTATATCACCTGGCCCATACCCAATCTTTCAAACATGCCCTGAAGGAGAACTTCATGACCGTAACTTTGACTATCAATGGTAAGAGGGTGACGGCTAGTGATGGCAGCACCATCCTGGAAGCGGCGCGCAACGCCGGTATCGCAATTCCGACGCTGTGCCACCATCCCGACCTGACCGACGTGGGCGCTTGTCGCATGTGCGTGGTGTCGGTGGAGAAAGCGCGTGGTCTGCTAACGGCCTGTACGACCCCTGTAGTCGAAGGGATGGTAGTCCACACCGAAAGCGAAGAGGCGCGCCAGACGCGCAAGTTTGTCCTTGAGATGTTGCTGACCGATCATCCCAATGATTGCATGCGGTGCGAGGTCAACGGCGATTGCGAGTTGCAAGATCTGGTTTACGACTACGGTATAGCCTGGCCCAAACACAACGGATTGAGGCACACTTATCCCGTCGATCCCGACCCCAACCCCTTCGTGCTCATCGATCTCAACAAATGCATCCTTTGTGGTCGCTGTGTTCGGGCCTGCAACGAGCGGCAGAATCGGGATGTGTGGAACTTTGCCCATCGGGGTTTCAGGACCAAACTGGTGGCTGGCGCCGACCAACCCATGTTGGATGCCGGCTGTGAGAGCTGCGGGCAATGTGTGTCCTATTGCCCGGTGGGCGCGCTGTACGACAAGATGAGCGTAGGTAAGGGACGTCCCAGCCAGATACGGAAGGTGCGCACGACGTGCAGTTACTGCGGTGTCGGGTGCAATTTCGACCTGAACGTGCGCGACGGCCAGGTGGTGCGTGTCACCGCCAACCGGGCGGCCCCGGTGAACGGCATGGCGATGTGTGTCAAAGGGCACCATGGGTACGATTACATCCATCATCCTGACAGGCTGCGCGCGCCGCTGGTGCGTGCTCGCTGGCTGGATGATGTTGAAGAAAAGATACGGAGCGGTGAGTGGCAAGTATTTGCTGGCGGCGGCAATGGGGACGGGCGGATACCTGGAGGGGAAGATATCACCCCCGAAACTTTCATTCAGACCGACTGGGACACGGCGCTGGATGTGGTAGCTCGGAAGTTCGTCGATGAAAAGCGCGCCCATAGCAGCCGAACCTTCGGCATGCTGACTTCGTCCAAATGCACTAATGAAGATAATTACCTGGTAAACAAGCTCACCCGTCAAGTATTGGGGACCAACACCATCGATCACTGCGCCCGCATCTGACACAATCCCACGGTCATCGGTCTGATGACAAGCTTCGGCAGTGGCGCAATGACCAATTCCATCCAGGACGTTACTGAACAGAGCAAGTGTCTGTTTGTCATTGGCAGCAATACCACGGAGCAGCATCCCGTGATCGGCATCAAAATTCGTCGTGCTAAGCGGCACCGGGGAGTCAAGCTGATCGTGGCCGATCCGCGCCAGATTGATCTTGCCACGCATGCCGATATTCATCTCCGCCTCCGCCCGGGCACAGATATTGCCCTGTTGAATGGCTTGATGCACATCATCATCCGCGAAGGATGGCATGACCAAGCCTTCATCGCCGGGCGTACCGAGGGGTTCGAGGCATTGAAGGCAACTGTCGACAAGTATACCCCGCAGGTCACCAGCGATATCACTGGCGTGTCGGTGGATAAGCTCGAAGCCGCCGCTCGGATGATGGCCGAGAATCGCCCCGGGGCGCTGTTGTACGCTATGGGCATCTGTCATCACGTGGTGGGAGTGGACAATGTGATGAGTTGTGCCAACCTGCAGATGGTGTTGGGCAACATTGGGGTTCCAGGAAGCGGTGTTAATCCCTTGCGCGGTCAGAGCAACGTGCAGGGAGCTTGTGATATGGGGGGCCTACCCAATGTCTATCCCGGCTACCAGCGGGTGACTGACCCTGCCATCCAGGACAAATTTGAGCAGGCCTGGGGCGTTCCTCTCGCGAACCAGGCGGGACTGACCGCTATGGAGATCTTGCAGGCGGCCGAGCGGGGCGACGTGCGCTGTGTGTACATTGTCGGCGAGGATCCTATGACCAGCGAGCCGGACCTGAATCATGTGCGCCACGAATTGCAGTGCGCCGAATTCGTTGTGGTTCAGGATCTGTTCTTGACCGAGACGGCACAATTCGCCGACGTGGTTCTGGCGGCCACCAGCTTCGCCGAAAAAGAGGGCACCTTCACCAATACCGAGCGGCGCATCCAACGCGTGCGCCAGGCGGCCAAGTCGCCTGGCCAGGCAAAGCCGGACGCATGGATCGTTGCCCAATTGGCCAAACGCCTGTTGGCCCTGGGCGCGGCCGAACCTCGGCCTGATGCGCCTTTCGCCGGCTGGGACTATCCGAGTAGCTCCGACGTGATGTGCGAGATCAACCAGCTTTGCCCTATTTATGCAGGTGTAACCTACCAACGCTTGGAGGAAGGCACGCCGCTCCAATGGCCGGTGCCCCACGCCGAGCATCCTGGGAATCCGATTCTGCACGTCGGCAGATTCACACGAGGGCTGGGGCAATTTGTGGCGGTTGACCAAGCGCCACCCAGCGAGTTGCCCGACAGCGAGTATCCTATGATGTTGACCACCGGCTGTGTTCTGTATCACTGGCACGGTGGTGCTATGACTCATCACGCTCGTAACCTGGAAGCTATGTACCCCGAGTCCTTAGTGGAAATCAACCCGGAGGATGCCCGGAAGGCCGGCATCGGGCACGGCCAACCCATGCGTGTCGTATCGCGCCGGGGCCAGATCGTCGCCAAAGCCGAGGTAACTGACCGGGTGGGGCCCGGCTTGATATTTGCGACGTTCCACTTTGCCGAATCCAGCGCCAACTTACTGACCCTTTCCGGTCTCGATTCCGTGTCCAAGATCCCGGAATTCAAGGTGTGTGCAGTGAAGATAGAGGCAGTAGGTGGATGAGGAGGCGATGAGTGATCGAACAGAGCGAGCTGCGCCAACTGGAAGACCGATGTATTCAAGAATGTGCTCCCACCTGCATGGCTGCTTGCCCCATCCACGTGGATGTCCGCGCGGTGACGGCGGCGCTCAGCCAGGGGGATTTCTCCACAGCTCTCAAGGTTTTGAACAAGACGCTGCCCTTCCCCGGCATCATCGGCAGAGTTTGCGATCACCCTTGCCAATCGGTGTGTAAACGGAACGAAGCCGGAGACTCGATAACGATTGCAGCGCTCGAACAAGCCTGCGCCGATTGGGGCGGGCCGCGAGAAAAACCACGTATCTTGCCCAAGCGCGGCAAACGAGTGGCGATCGTCGGCGGCGGCTTGAGCGGGCTGACGGCCGCGTTTGACCTGGCGCGCAAAGGGTACGCCGTCGTGATCCACGAAGCCCGAGAACAGTTGGGTGGCAGCCTGTGGAACGCGCCGCGGGACATTTTGCCCCGGCAGATCATCCGCGCTGAGCTGGCGATTGTCGAGCAAGTTGGCGCCCAGGTGCGATTGAACACGCGAATCAGTCGTGATGCTGCGTTGGGTGTGTTGCGCAGTGAGTTCGACGCCGTATATGTGGCGACGGGCGCAGGCGCTTTTGGAGACTACCTGGTTGACGCGGTCACGTTTGCCACCGGCGCGGATGGCGTGTTCGCCGGCGGCACACTCTTACGGGGTGCGGAAAACCGTTCGCCGGTCCAGTCCATTTCGGACGGGCGGCGTGCAGCCATCTCGATTGATCGCTATCTGCAGCAGGTCTCGTTGACGGCTGCGCGTGTCAACGAAGGCGCTTACGCCACGCGGCTGTATACCGACACGCAGGGCGTTCCCCCGCTGCCTGTGGTGCCGATGTCGAGCCCGGCGGAAGGCTACAGCCGGGACGAAGCCATGCAGGAAGCCGGGCGCTGCTTGCTGTGTGAATGTATGGAGTGTGTCAAGGTGTGCGAGTACCTGGCACACTATGGCCGTTATCCGCGCAGGTATCTGCGCGAGATTTACAACAACCTGTCTATCGTCAAGGGTGAGCGCAGAAGCAACCTGTTCATCAACTCGTGCAGCTTGTGCGGGCTGTGCGGCCAGGTCTGCCCGGAGGAGCTGAACATGGGGTCGATCGTCAAGCGTGCGCGGCAAGAGATGGTGAAGCAAGGCCGAATGCCGCCCTCGGCTCACGACTTTGCATTGCGCGACATGCAATTTAGCAACGGTGAGCAGTTTGCCCTGGCGCGCCACCGGCCCAGCACCAAGACAAGCGAGTATGTCTTTTTCCCCGGCTGCCAGTTGGCCGGGTCGTCGCCCGAATACGTGAGCAAGATGTATGCGTACCTGCAAGATACGCTGGGCGACGTTGGCTTGATCTTGGGCTGTTGCGGCGCACCCGCCGACTGGGCGGGCCGAACGGATTTGCTCCAGGCTGCTTTGACTGAACTGCAAGAAAAGCATCGCTCGCTGGGTGGCCCTCAGGTCGTGTTAGCTTGCTCAAGCTGCTATCAGATATTTAAGGCCAACCTGCCGTCTATCCCGCTGGTCTCGCTGTGGACGCTGCTGGACGAGCGAGGCCTGCCATCCGGGGGACATTCAAGCTCCGCCCCGACGTCTGCGGTCGTGGCCGTGCATGATCCTTGCACCACACGCTACGAAAGCCAGGTTCACACCAGCGTTCGCAACATCTTGCAGCGGCTGGGGTACCAGATCCAGGAACTGGAGCTGAGCCGCGAGAAAACTGAGTGCTGTAGTTACGGCGGCCTGATGTGGTTGGCCAACCGCACGCTGGCGGAGGCGGTCGTCCAGCGGCGGCTTGCGGAGAGCCAGGCCGATTATGTGACCTATTGCGCCGTGTGCCGCGATTTTTTTGCCGCGCGCGGCAAGCGCACGCTGTACCTGCTGGACCTGCTCTATGGCGAGCCAGAGACTTGTGCTGTACGTCCAAGCCCGGGGTATTCTCAGCGGCACGAGAATCGGGCCAGGCTCAAGCGTCAATTGCTTAAGGAGGTTTGGGGAGAGGCTATGGACGGGCAACAGGAATATGAAGCGATTCAGATCGTCGTCGTGGACGATGTGCGCGCGCGGCTGGAGGAGCGGCTCATTCTGACGGAGGACGTTCAGCGCGTGATCGAGTACGCCGAACGCACCGGCAGCAAGCTGTTGAGCCCCAGGACCGGTCGTTTCCTGGCGCGCTACCGGCCCGGCGCTGTCACCTACTGGGTTGAGTACACGCCTCAACAAGAAACGTTTGTCATCCACAACGCTTACAGTCACCGCATGGAAATCGTCGAGGATAAGCAAGCATGAGCCAACCACCAGACCAACAAGAACAATGGGTGTGCGCCCAATGCGATCTGCCCCTGGCAAGCAGCCAGGTCAATGTGGCCTACCTGGGGAGCGCTTATCCGGTAGAATTACTGCGATGTCCCCAATGCGGGTTGACCCTGGTCACTGAAGAATTAGCCGTGGGCAAAATGGCTGAGGTGGAAAAGACGCTGGAAGACAAATAAGCCATGTGCTCCGAAGTTGGTTGCCGATTATACGAACAGCCAGCCGTGCAGAGTGTGCTGGGCGAGACGCTCAGGCCTGGCGGCCTGGCGTTGACGGACAGCGCGCTGGCGCTATGCGGCCTGCCAGCCGGGGCCAGGGTGTTGGACGTGGGATGCGGCCCTGGTACGTCGGTTGAGCACTTGATAACGCAGCATCGCCTTGCCGCGCTTGGCCTCGACGTTTCTGCCGGGCTGCTCCAACCCGGGCGGCGCAGAAATCCGGCCTTGCCACTGCTCCAGGCTATGGGCCAATGCCTGCCGCTAGGCAACGGGGGCCTGGATGCTGTGCTGGCCGAATGTAGTCTGTCGCTGATCGCAGACCTTGATCAGACGCTGGCGGAATTTCGGCGCGTGCTCAAGCCTGGTGGACGCTTGATCGTGAGCGACGTTTATGTCCGGAATCCAGAGGGTCTCCTGGCGCTGCGCCGCCTGCCGTTCGAGTCGTGCCTGCGCGGTGCCATGTCGCGACAAGACATCGCCGCCAGGCTGCGCAAGCACGGCTTTCAAATTACCGTGTGGCAAGATCATTCCGAGGCGCTCAAACACCTGATCGTCCAACTGATCCTGTCGCACGGCTCGATGGCGCAATTCTGGCACCAGGCGACCTCGACCTACTTTGATCCGGTAGACGTCCGGTCGGCGATACGTAGAGCCAGACTCGGATACTATCTGTTGATTGCCCGGGGTTACTCGTTCGCGTGAGACAATCCCCAGACTAGCGGCGATCGGTCGGCAACTGAACGCTTGAGAGGCAGGGATATCTTATGGAAGACCTGAATCGAATGATGGAACTGAAGCAGCAGGGGTTCTTTTGCAGCCAGATACTCGCCATCTTGGCGTTGGAACTGCAAGGCAATAGTGATCCCGGTCTGGTGCGCGCGATGAGCGCGCTGGCCGGCGGGATCGGCTTCACCGGCGAAATCTGCGGCACGCTGACCGGTGCTGCGTGTGTGTTGGGGCTATACGCAGGCCGGGGAACACCTGAAGAGGAAGAAGATCCCCGCTTGAATTTCATGCTCGAAGACCTGGTGCAATGGTTCAAAGCGGAGCACGGCCAGGCTTACGGCGGCATTCGCTGCCAGGACATTCTGGCTGATGACCCAGGCAACATGCTCGCCCGGTGTCCAAACATTGTGGCCGGGACTTTTCAAAAGGTCAAGGAATTGCTGGTAGAAAATGGCTTTGATCTCGCGGGCGAGTCGCTATGAGCTTTGAGGTAGAACTGGTCCTGTCGTCTACTGAGAGCGTCTGCCCCACATGCCTCGCCCGTATACCGGCCTGGCGCGTCTCCAGGGCCGAGGATATTTACCTGGTCAAGACCTGCCCCCAGCACGGCGATTTCGAGGCGGTGATCTGGCGTGGTCAGCCGGCGTTTTCCTCGTGGGTTCGCCCCAAGCTCCCCAGCAACCCGGCCGCCCCTTTTACCGCCGTCGAAAGAGGTTGTCCCTTTGATTGCGGCCTGTGTCCGGAACACCAGCAGGAGACCTGCTCGGCCCTTTTCGAAGTCACTCAACGCTGCGAGCTGAGTTGTCCTATCTGCTTTGCCGGCTCAGGCGAGCATCCCACGCCCGACCCTGATCTGAAGATGATAGCGGGATGGTACCGGCGACTGCTGGATGCAGGCGGCCCGTACAATATCCAATTGTCTGGCGGCGAGCCATGCCTGCGAGACGACCTGCCTGACATTATTGAATTGGGGCGTTCGCTCGGATTCCAATTCTTCCAGGTTAACACAAACGGCCTGCGGATTGCCAGGGAGCCAGGCTATCTCAAACGACTGCAAGACGCCGGGCTTGCCACAGTCTTCTTGCAGTTTGACGGCACGCGCGATGAAGCGTATGAGTACCTGCGTGGCCGGAGGCTGTTAGCGCAAAAGCAAACCGCCGTCGAGCGCTGCGTTGAACAAAAGGTGGGCTTAGTGCTCGTCCCCACGCTCGTGCCGGGCATCAACACGGACGACGTTGGCGGCATCATCGAGTTCGCTTTGCGCTATGCGCCGCATGTGCGCGGGGTGCACTTTCAGCCCATAAGCTATTTTGGCCGTTACCCACGGCCTCCACGTGACGCCGGCCGCATCACACTCCCCGAGATCATGCGAGCCATCGAAACACAGACGGGCGGGCTGGTCGCCCAAGCAAATTTCAAGCCTTCTGGATGTGAGAATGCCACATGCTCATTTCACGCCAACCTGGTGCTCATGCCCGATGGCAGGCTCGTGCCGCTGACCCGATATACGCCGGACAAAAGCTGCTGCTGTGAGCCAGAGCCTGCGGACGAGGGAGCTGCACGGGCCAGACGATTTGTCGCCAGGAACTGGTCTGCGCCTGCGCCCGAGGCAGCGAACGATTCCGGCCCCAGCCTGGGCGAGTGGGACGTGCTGTTGGCCCGTGCCCAAACGTTTGCCTTTTGCATTTCGGGGATGGCGTTCCAGGACGCCTGGACCCTCGACCTGGAACGATTGCGGGGGTGTTGTATCCACACGGTCAGCCCCGATGGCCGACTCGTTCCGTTCTGTGCTTACAATCTGACCGACCAGCGCGGGCGGTCGTTGTATCGTTCGAACTCTAATCAACCCTCATAACATAAGGCCTTATAACATAAGGAAGGATCATGTCCGACTCTGCAACATTCAATTCGTTATCGTTAGAGGACGCTGTCCAACTTTTCAAACAGTGGGGCTTTCAAGTCGAGCCAGGCCCCCGCCCCGAAGAGGTCACATTGATTATTGATGCGCCCGATCATCGGACCTATTGCGTGCACCCGGCAAATATGCTCCCGCATATGGCCGCTGTCGCGCTGCGTGTCCGGCGTCAGCAGCAGGCGGCGCCGGTCCGTATGCACCTCTACTTATTAAACTGAAAAGATGAGATTGCCGATCACGCCCCTCGAACCCTGGATAGCAAGCAAACTGGGCCGTCGCGCTGAATCCCTAACACGCGCGGCCCTTGAGGCTTATCAGTTTCAGAAGCTGCGAGAAACACTACACCTTGCCCGCGAAAAAAGCCGCTTTTATCGGGAGCGACTGGTCGCCGCGCCACGCACGCTGAACTGCCTGGCAGATTTGGCGCGGGTTCCCTTTACCACGCCCCAGGACATTCGCGAGAATGCCTTGCAGTTTGTGTGTGTCTCCCAGGACGAGATTCAACGCGTCGTCACCCTGGATAGCTCTGGCACAACCGGACCAGCCAAGCGCTTGTATTTTACCCGTGATGACCAGGGTCTGACGATTGATTTTTTCCACATCGGCATGTCCACGTTGGCTGCCCCTGGCGACCGCGTCCTGATTCTTTTGCCGTGCGAGCGTCCCGGCAGCGTGGGCGACTTGTTGGCGATAGCGCTGGGACGGCTGGGTGCCGCGGGTATCCGGCACGGGCCGGTCCAGGATGTAGCCGAGACGCTAAGCATAATGGCTCAGGCGCATGTGAATTGTCTGGTGGGTGTGCCCGTGCAAGCTCTCAGGTTGGCGCGTTCTCGCCCTGGGCTGAGCCTCAAAAGCGTATTATTGACGACTGATTATGTCCCGGCTGCAATCATCCGAGCCGTCGAACGCGCCTGGGGGTGCCAGGTGTACAATCACTATGGCATGACCGAGATGGGGCTGGGCGGTGGCGTCGAGTGTCAGGCGCATCGTGGCTATCACCTGCGCGAGGCAGATTTGTACTTTGAGATCGTCAACCCGGCGACCGGCGAGCCTGTCGCCGACGGTGAGACGGGCGAGATTGTGTTCACAACCCTCACGCGGCGTGGTATGCCCCTGATCCGTTACCGCACGGGTGACCTGAGCCGGTTCGTGCCGGGCCAGTGTCCGTGTGGCACACTCTTGAAGACGCTGGAACGCGTCAGAGGTCGAGCCGGCGGTTATGTCGCGGTGGGCGAGAGATGGCATGTGTGTATGGCTGACCTGGATGAGGTGCTGTTCCCTCTTGAGGGTGTGCTAGACTTTGCGGCGGTCATAACCCGGCGCAGCGGGAAAGATAGCCTGCGATTGGAAGTCGAAACGGCGGGGAGCGCAAGCGCCGGCATGGTTGCGGCAATTAACCGCGCGCTCGATTCCATCCCGGCCATATGCCAGGCCAGGCTGGTTGGCCAACTGGACATGGTCGTAATCGTGCAGACGCAAGCTGCTGCAGGAACGCAACGGCTGACCAAGCGAATGATTAGGACTAAGGATTTAATAACTTACCCATTAGGCCGTGTTGACATTTGAGTCTTTGCGTCTGAGAACACCGCAACAGATAAGCAAATGCATCTCTGGGAATGCACAAATGTCAACACTACCTGGCCGACTGAATCAGGCTAGTATTTCGCTTGCATTTGAAGAAGTTATTAAATTCCCAATCCTTAGCGCAGGTTCAGTATTACAATAAGTCCGGTTCTTCAGCGTGGGGTGTCCAGCACATGGCGCACCTGGCGTGCCAGCGTCACCGGGCTGAAGGGCTTCTGCAAAAGGGCAACGTCGGGATCCAATACACCGTGATGCGCAATCGCTTCGTCGGTGTAGCCAGACATGAACAGGGTCTTCAGTTTGGGCTGTATCTGCGTCAATTGCCCGGCCAGGGTCATTCCGCTGATACCTGGCATCACTACATCGGTCAGCAGCAGGTCG
Organism: Anaerolineae bacterium; assembly: GCA_034412795.1. Classification (GTDB taxonomy): domain Bacteria; phylum Chloroflexota; class Anaerolineae; order 4572-78; family NAK82; genus JAUVPY01. The sequence goes on along the minus strand of DAOUMD010000251.1, from coordinate 12,512 downwards.
ATCGGGCCGGCATGGCTGGCCGCCAGCCGCCGCGCGTCCTCCCCGTCTCGCGCCTCCAACACGGTGTAGCCCTGCCGCTGCAGCACTCTCAGGGTCAGCTCGCGCACATGGGCATCGTCTTCGACCAGCAGAATCGTTTCATGCCCGGACGGCATGTCCTGTCCAGCCTGCGGGCCTGGCAACGGTTGGGGGGCTGCCTTGGACCGGGGCAGGTAGATCTTGAAGGTGGTGCCCTGCCCCTGTTCACTATCGACGTAGATGTGCCCTCCACTTTGCTTGACAATCCCGTAGGCGGTGGCCATGCCCAGGCCGGTACCTTTTCCAATGGCCTTAGTGGTGAAGAAGGGCTCGAAGATATGCGCCTTGACTGCCTCACTCATCCCCACCCCGGTATCGCTGACGATCAGAAGCACGTGCTCGCCCGGCTGGGCTCCCAGGCTTTGGGCAGCGAACTCCTTGCCCAAGACCACGTTGGCTGTCTCGATGGTCAGGTCCCCTCCGGTTGGCATGGCGTCCCGGGCGTTGACGGCCAGGTTGACAATCACTTGCTCGATTTGGGCCGGGTCCACCTCCACCGGCCATAGCTCTGGCGCCAGGTTGGTTTTCAGATGTATGTGTTCGCCGATGATGCGCCGTAGCATCTTCTCCATATTAGTTACCGCCGCGTTAAGATCTATCACCTGGAGCTGGATAATCTGCTTGCGAGAAAAGGCCAGCAGTTGGCGCACCAGGTCGGCAGCGCGCCGGCCTGACCCGAGGATCCTTTCCACCATTTCCTGCACCGGATCGTCGGGTGACAGTTGAAACTGCAACATTTCGGCAAAGCCATTGATGGCGGTCAATAGGTTGTTGAAGTCATGGGCAATGCCGCCGGCCAGCAAGCCAATGGCTTCCATCTTCTGGGCCTGGTGATATTGCTCCTCCAGGTGCCGGCGTTCCTCGTCGAGCCGGGTCCGGACCAGCACCCCGGACACCTGGTCGGCTACGCTCTGGGCCAGGCTGACTTCTTCGGCCGAGAAATGACGCGGCTCGACCGCGCCCAGACCGAGGCCCCCCACAGTTTCGCCTTTGACGACGAAGGGGAGCAAAAGCGCTGAGACAACACCACGCTGGCGCATCAGGTCGTGGATGGGCAGCAGACGTGGGTCGTGTTGGGCGTCCTCCAAGGCGAGTGGCTCGTTATGGGTAATCAGGTGCTGGAAGGCCGGGGTATCTTTCAGCGGGATGGTTTTATTCAACAGCAGGGGGCGCTCTTGGGGCTGATACTCGGCGACCACTACGATGTGGGTTTTCTCCGCATTCAGCAGGCTGGCGACTGCCTGGGGCAACTCAAGGGCCTTGGCCAGTTCGCGACAGGCGGTGTCCAGCACCCGCTCTGGTTCCAGTTCGGCTGCCGAGGCAGCGATCACCCGGTTGAGCAGTTGCAGTTCGCGGTTTCGACGGCGGAGCTCCTCTTCCGCCCTCGCCCGCTCAGAGATTTCTCGCTGGGCCTGTTCGAACAATTGGGTCTTGCGCCACGTGGCGGCAAACTGATGGGCAAAGGCAGTGATGGCCGGTATGTCGTCCTCGACCAGTTCAGCCGACAGCACCGCGAACACGCCGATGACCTGGTCTTCCACGATGAGGGGGGCAGCGATGGATTTCGAGATTTTCAGCATCCTGGCTATTTGCCCGGCCAACCTCTTCACTGGTTGGGGTAATAGCTCTCGCACCATCTTCGCGGATTCCTCTCGGAAGACGGTCTTCTTCTCCCTGACCACCTCCCAGTATGTGCCTGCGCGGTCGACCGGTATCCAGAAATCCCCGCGTCGTATGCCTGTCAGCTTCTCGGCAGCTTTGACGATTTCGTTCTCATAGCTCATGTACTTGATGAACAGCCTGCTGCGGCTCTCGTCCGTCGGCAAAACCAGACAAGACAACCCCAGCTTCTTGAACTCCTCTGCCACTGCGTAGAATATCTCATCCAGGGTAAAGACTCTCTCCACAGCCAGAGCAGCTTGGTTCATCGCTCGCAGCAATCGCTCTGCCCGCACCCGTTTGGTAATGTCACTGAAGACGGCCATACTGCCGACAAAACGGTTGCCCTCGAAGCGAGGGCTGCCGCTGACCAGGACGGGAATTCGCGTGTCGTCCCTACGCACTAGCTCCAGTTCGTAGCGATCAGCCTGACCGTATGTGTGCCGCTCGTCGGCGGCCCGGGCAATGTGATGCTGATCGGGGGGGATGATCGCCGTCCAGTGCTGACCTGTCAGTTCCTGGGGCGCGCAGTCCAACAAGGCCGCCGCCGCCGGGTTGACGAAGGTAATGTGCCCGTCGGCGTCTTGGATGATGATGCCCTCGGCCATGTTTTGGACGATGCTTTCGTTGAACTCCTTCAGTTGCTGGATTTCTGCCTGACTCTCCCGCAGCGCCGCTTCGGCCCGGCGGCGCTCGGCGATTTCGGCCCGGAGTTGTTGGTTGGCCTGGGTCAGCCCGGCGGTGCGTTCGGCCACCATCTCCTCCAGGTGTTCCCGGTAGCGCCGCAGTTCCTCTTGGGCACGCTGGCGTTCGATGGCCTTCTCGATAGTAATCGGCAAGGCCGTCAGATAGCTGCCCTCGGCGTCCTTGACCAGGTAATCGTAAGCCCCGGCCTTCATGGCCCGCACGGCGATAGCTTCATCGCCACTGCCGGTGATCACCACAGTGGGGGAGTCGCCTATCTCGTCGAACAGGTCGAAGGCGGTGCCGTCGCCCAGCAAGTAGTCGATCACTACGGCATCGAAGCAACCCTCGACCAGGACCGCTCTGGCCTGGTCGACCGACCCGGCCATCTGGTACTCATAGGGCAACTTCTCGCGCTCGACGAAGCGCTTGAAGGCCAGTCGGTCTATCTGGTCGTCCTCAACCAACAGGAGTTTGAGTCTTTCTTCCATGGGCATTTACTCCCCGGGTGGTAGCTCACTCAGCGTCCAGTACAAGTCGATCGTCCTGACCACCTCGACAAATTGGCGATAGTCCACCGGTTTGACCATGTAGCCGGCCACGCCCAGGTTGAAGCTATTGACCTTGTCCTGTTCTTCGGTCGAGGTAGTCAACACGACTACAGGGATTCTTCTGAGAATCGCGTCAGCTTTGACAGCCTGCAGGAACTCGATGCCATTCATGCGGGGCATGTTCAGGTCGAGCAGAATGATGCACGGCTTTTCATTGCCCGGATTGCTCAGGTGTTGCAGGGCCTCCAGGCCGTCACCAACGACGGCCAGGTGGTTGGTCACTTTGATGTCCTTCAAGGCACGCCGGACGGTCATAGCGTCGACTTGATCGTCTTCGACGAGCAGAATGGGTCGGGTGTTTCTCATACTTTTCTGTGGTCTCCCGATGGGTAGTTATAATACGAATGTGACGAACTCACAAGACATATGTCTGGGCTGATGATGTGGACAAGGTCCGCCTATTTGGGCAGCGTGAAGTAGAAGGTGCTTCCCTGACCCTCGGCCGATTCGAGCCAGACCCGGCCACCCCACGTTTCGACGATCTTTTTGACCAACGCTAGCCCAATGCCGGTGTTCTCCATCTCGTCGCGCGGAGCTAGGGTCTGGAACATTTGAAAGATCTTGTCGTGGTACTGGGCGGCCATGCCCGGGCCGTTGTCGGCCACGCTGAAGCGTCGGTGCATTCCTTCATCCACACAACTGATCTCAATCCTGCCTTGCGGCTTGTCCATAAACTTGACGGCGTTGCTCAACAGGTTCTGAAACACCTGCGCCAGGCGAGCCGGTTCGCCCACCACCGTAGGTAGTTCGCCCACCACGCTGACCTGGATGTGCTGCGGCGGGGACAGCAGCGCGATCACATCTTCCACCAAGTGGTTGAGGTCTACGTCTCTCTCTTTCTCTTTGACGCGCCCAATGCGGGAATATTGCAGAATGCCTTCGATGAGGTTATGCATACGTCTGGTGCGTCCTATCAGCAGGCTCAACCACTGCTGGCCCTGCGCGTCGATGACGGGTGTATAGTCCTCCGAGAGCCAGCCGGCCAGTTGGCTGATGCCCCGCAGCGGAGCCTTCAGGTCGTGGGAGACAACGTAGGCAAAGTCGGCCAGTTCCTGGTTGACTTCCTTCAGGCGGGCAGAGGTTGCCTCAGCGTTACGGTTGGCTGTCTGCAGGTCTTCGAGCAGGTTGGACATGGCCTGGTTAAGCTGCTCGGCCTCGGCCACGCGCGCGTTCAGCTCGGTGGTGCGCTGGTCGACCAGTTCTTCCAGGTGTTGGCGGTATCGGGTTAATTCCTCCTCGGCGCGCTTGCGCTCGGCAATGAAGCGCGCCTGTTGGACGTTCTGATAGGCAGACGTGGAAAGCTGATCGGCCACCGCAAAAAGGACCTGGGCCACTCTCTCGAACTGTTCCTGCGACATGGTGGGCACTTTGTGATAAGCGGCGCGAAACGCCGTTTCGTCTGCGCCGATTTCACTGGCGTATTCCATTATTTCTTCCTCATTTTGGGTTTCATTCCGGACCTGGCCGATCAACCAGTTGGCGACGTGGCGCCCACCGACGGTGATGCTGGCGCCCGCGTTGCAAAGGCCGGCGCTCAGGCACGGCTGAACGTTGGGCCCGGAGGGATTATGTCGCCCGACCATCGCATCAGAGTAATTACAATTCTCAACTCCTTTCGGGGTTTTGCGGATGATTTCGCCACAGAGCTCGGAAAAGTTGCTGGGCTGAGTGATGGGTGTGCCGTCTGGAAGTGTAATGAGGGCAGCGACGCCGAAAGCCTCGGCATATAGGTCCTGGAGGTGCTGGATTTCGGGCAGGTTAAACAAATCTTCGAAAGCAATGCCTTCGGCGGTGTCCAGCGGCTGGGTCAACGCCACGATACGTTTTTCGAGCGCTTCCTCAGCCCGCTTGCGTTGAGTTATATCCCGCATGGTGACATAGGTTCCCAAATACCTGTCATCAATAAAAACCGGCGCGTAGGAAATCAATACATCTACAAGGGTTCCGTCCTTACGCCGTCGTCGAGTTTCGAGCTCAATACGCTCACCTTTTATGGCCCTTTTCGTCAACATTTCTAATTCATCGTCTTCAAGAAAAATAAGGTCGACGATATCTTGACCGATGGCTTCTTCAGGGGTATAGCCGAATAACTTGGTAAAGGTGCTATTGATGCGTTTGATCTTTCGGTTCTCATCAATCAAAAAAACGGCTACAACTGGGCCCTCAAAGAGTTTATCCAGAGATTCCTTCTCTATCCGGAGCGCCTCTTCTGCGGCAATTTGCTCAGTCACGTCTCGCGCCATGGCATATATCAATTTACGCTCGGTATCGGGTGTTCCCATCCATTCGAAGATACGGCAATCACCGTCGGCAGTCAGGTGCCTGTTTCTAAATCCGATTATCGGTTTGCCTTCAGCAAGCACGGCCAATGCTTTCATTGACGCCTCACGGTCTTCGGGATGGATAAATTCCAGGAATGGTTTGGACAGGAGTTCTTCTTCTGTGCGCCCTGTAATGCGGACAACTTCATTATTCACGCGAAGCAATACGTTTTTCTCCATATCGGCAATGTAAAGCATTACCAGGGATTGTTCAAAGAACTTGGTCATACTCTCTTCGGCCCGCTTGCGTTCGGTGATGTCGGTGTGGGATCCAGCCACACGAACGGCCCTTCCTTCCATGTCCACTTCAGCGACCTTGCCACGGCCCAGAATCCAGCGCCATTCTCCATTCTTTGCCTTGAGTCGGAATTCAACGGCAAAGGGGATATGTTCTTCCACTGCATGGTGCACGTTCTTTTCGGCCGCTTCCCTATCATCCGGGTGGAGCAATTGCTGCCAGCTTTCATAAGTCGGGGGGAATTCGCCCGGCTCGTATCCCAGCATGGTATAATAACGACGGCTGAAATATGCTTGTCCTGTCGTGGGATTCCAGTCCCAGATGCCGTCAGTGGTTCCCTCGAGGGCCAGGCGAAGGCGCTCTTCGCTCTCTCTTAGGGTTTCTTCCGCCTGTTTGCGCTCGGCAATCTCCCGCTGCAATTGGCGGTTGGCGACTTGCAGGTCGGCGGTGCGTGCCGCAACCAGCTTTTCCAGATGGTCGCGGTGCTGTTGCAGTTCGGCTTCAACCCGTTTGCGCTCGGCAATCTCCTGTTGCAGCGCGCTGTTCTGAGTTTTCAGGCGCTGCTCAATACTGTGTAGGGTTAGGTGTGTTTCAATCCGGGCCAGCACCTCTTCAGTCTGGAAAGGTTTGGTGATGTAATCCACCCCCCCTATGGAAAAGGCTTTCACTTTATCGAAAATCTGGTCCGAGGCGCTGATGAAGATCACCGGGATGTCGCCGGTGTGGTCGTCGCTTTTCAATCGCTGGCAAACCTCGTACCCATCCATGTGTGGCATGTTGACATCAAGCAAAATCATATCAGGGGGCTCGGCCTGTGCCCCGGTCAAAGCCGAGGCCCCATCAAGGATGGGCCGGACAATATGCCCTCTTTCGGCCAATATCCCGACCAGAAGGCGCAAATCAGCCCGGCTGTCGTCAACGACCAGGATATTGCCTTGAACCGGGAGGGCTTGTTTATCAGTCTTCATGATTGCTCCTGCAAGCGCTCATTACAAACTAGAGCTATCATCGCCTATTTGTCAGGCTTGTCTGGTTGTTTGAATGATACTCGCGATCTTGGAATATTCAAAATCATCCGCCAGTTCGGCCAGGGCCTGGGCCAAGGTCACATCATAAGCCCGGACTTGCTCGATCAACGCATTCACCTCCTCCATCTGGGCGCGGATGGCCGCCGCTTCCAGGCGGTCCAGCAACCCGGCTGGCAGGCTGGCGATTTTGGAGGTCAGGTCTTGGATGCTAGGCTTTTCATCGAGACCTGGCTCCTGGGCTTCGACCTCTTGGGCATACACGTAACGCACTCCCAGGTGGCGTGTCATCATCTCTAAAAGGTCGCCCTCCCGAAACGGCTTACGCAGGAAGTCGTCACAGCCGGCGGCCAGCACCGCCGCCCGCTCCTCCTCAAAGGAACTGGCGGTGAGGGCCAGCACCTTGGTCTGCTGTCCCTGGGGTGTGGCTTTGATGCGCCGGGTCGCTTGGTAGCCATCCAACACCGGCATGCGCATGTCCATCCAGATCAGATGCGGCTGCCACTGTTGCCACACGTCTATGGCTTGCTGGCCGTTGTTGGCTTCGCGCAACTCAAAGGCCGGTTCTGAGTCGGTGGGCGGGCTCAGCAGTTCCAACAGGTTACGCAGCAGTTGGCGATTGGTTGGGTTGTCATCGACAATCAGAATACGATAGCGGGGTTGGCCGGGTGCCAGGCCAATCACGCGGCGGCCGGGCGGTTTCGCTTCAACCTGGGCGGTCTCGACCAGCTCAACCGGGATATCGAACTGAAAGACCGATCCGTGCCCCACTTGGCTGTGAGCGGTGAGGTCGCCGCCCATGAGGCGGACGAACTGGCGGCTGATGGGCAAGCCCAGACCGGTTCCTTCCTGAAGCGCCTGGCCGGTCGTGGTTTGGGCAAAGGTTTCAAAGACTTGCTCCAGTTCCTCATCTGCGATGCCGGGACCGGTGTCTTCGACTTCGAAATGGAGTAAGGAGTAGGGAGTAGGGGGGAAGGGGGAGGAAAGATCAATCTCCTCTGCTCCTTTGCTCCTCTGCTTCTCTGCTCTTCTGCTCACCCGCACCACCACGCCGCCTTCCTCCGTGAACTTGAGCGCGTTACTCAGCAGGTTAATCAACACCTGCCGGAGCTTGACCTCGTCAGCGCGGACGAGATGAGGTAGGTTGGGTTCGGGCTTGAATTGTAGCGCCAGGTGTTTATCACTGGCCTTGAGAGCGAACATATCTTCCAGATCATCCAGCAACTGGCGGAGGCCGAAGTTGTTGGGGGAGAGGGTGACGCGCCCGGCTTCGATTTTGGAGAGGTCGAGGACGTTGTTGATGAGGGCCAGCAGGTGTTCGCCGCTGCGATGGATGAGGCTGAGGTTCTGTTGCTGGCCGGGAGTAAGGGGTTCGCGGCCGGTCAGGGCTTCGCGGCGCATCAAGTCGGAGAAGCCGATGATGGTGTTGAGGGGAGAGCGCAGTTCGTGGCTCATGTTGGCCAGGAAGGTGCTCTTGGCCTGGTTGGCGGCTTCGGCTCTTTCTTTAGCCTGGCGGAGATGCTGCTCGGCTCGTTTACGTTCCGTGATATCCCGGCCGGTAACAACCCTGAGATTGCGTCCCTGGGAAGGAATGTTCCTTGCGCGCACTTCTAACGGAAAGACTGAACCATCCCGCTTGAGCCCGGTAACTTCAATCAATTCTTCGGATTTGGCCTGGATATGTTTCGCGGCTGCCTCACGCGACTCAGGCGCGATCAACTTGTTGAGGTGCTGGCCGATCAATTCGGCTCGGGTGTAGCCGTGGAGTTGGATTGTAGCCTCGTTGACATCCAGAACAACGCCATCATCGTGGACGACCACCGTCTCGAAAGTCGCGCCCGACAACGCTCGAAATCGGGTCTCACTCTCCTGCAGTTCATTGGTGCGTTCGGTCACCTGAGTTTCAAGCTGACGATTGCGCTCTTCGATGCTTCGCACTCGCCAGCGATACCCGCCAACAACCAGGCCCACGGCCAGCACGCCTGCCAGACTCCTGAACCAGACCGTTTGCCACCAGGGCGGGGTGATGGTGATTTTGACGGCTTTGCCCTGTTCGTTCCAGAGCCCATCATTGTTTGAGGCTTTGACCCGGAAGGTGTAGCTGCCGGGATCCAGGTTGGTGTAGGTGGCAAAGCGGCGGGAGCTATCCGTGTAGTTCCAATCCGCATCAAAGCCTTCCAGGATGTAGGCATACTGGTTTTTCTCGGGCGCGCGATAATTCAAGGCGGCAAACTCGAAGGAGAAGACGGATTGCTGGTATGACAGCGTTATTTCGTCCGTTTCGTTGATGACCTTTTGCAGGGGTGAGTCTTCTCCCCCAATCGGCACGGATTGGTTGAAGATCTGGAAATCAGTCAGAACTACCGGGGGCAGGTAAGGGTTCTCGGTCAATTGATGGGGATAGAAGGCGTTCAGCCCATTCGCCCCGCCAAAGTAGAGTTTGCCACTGGCATCTCTGTAAGCCCCGCGTGCCATAAAATCATTACTTTGTAAGCCATCGCTCTGGTCATAATTCTTGAAGGTTTCGCTGTCTGGGTCGAAACGTGAAAGGCCGCCGCCATTAGTCCCCAGCCACAGGTGGCCGTGCTCATCTCCCACAGCGCTTAGGATATTATCGGTCGCCAGGCCATCTTGGCCGGAGTAGTGCCTAAAGGTCTCCGTTTGGGGGTCGAACTTATTCAATCCCCGGCCGGTGGCCAGCCACAGCATCCCAGCCTGATCCATATAGATATGTTGCACGTCATCATTGCTCAAGCTATTGGGATTATCAGGCTCGTGACGGTAGGGCCTAAACGTTTCTGTCTCCAGGTCAAACTTGTTCAACCCCCCACCAAGCGTGCCCAGCCACAACACGCCCGACGGGTCTTCAACGATGGTGACTACCCGATTACTTGACAGGCTGTCAGGCTTGGCCGGATCGGATTGATAGTGGCGAAAACCGTCCGTGGCCGGGTCGAATTTGTTCAGCCCTCCGCCAAAGGTGCCGACCCACAAGTGACCGTCCCGGTCGATATGGAGCGCAGCAACCAAATCCTCACTCAAGCTGCTAGGATCAGCGGGATCGTGGGTGTATCGCGTGAACCGTTCGCTCGTCCGGTCAAACCGATTGAGGCCATGTTTGGTGCCGACCCAGAGGTCGCCGGTGGCATCTTCGGCGATGGCGAAAACCTGATCGTCGATCAAACTGTGGGGGTCGTTCGGGTCGTGGCGATAATGGGTGAACCCGCCGGCAACCGGGTCATACTTATTCAATCCTCCGCCAACAGTGCCAACCCACAGTGTGCCCAGGTGATCCTGGAGAATCGACCAAATTGAGCCTGGGCTCAAGCTGTGGGGATCGTTGGGATCATATTGATACAGCTCAAACTTGGCCGCGCCCCGATCCAGCCGGTTGACTCCGTTGGCCCCGGTGGCAATCCAGAGGGCGCCGGACCGATCGGCGTAAATGGACAAGACCCAGTCTCCCCAAAAACTGTCAGGATCGTCGGGATCGGATGGGTAACGCGTAACCCTCTCCGTCTCGGGATCAAATAGATTCAGTCCGCCCGCCCTGGTACCGGCCCACACTTCCCCGGAGTCGTCTGAATACAGGGCGGATATATCATTGTCGCTCAAACTGTGGGGATCGTCAGGGTCGTGGCGATAGTGGGTGAATTGCCCGGTCGCCGGGTCAAAGTGATCCAGCCCATCCGCCGTGCCAACCCACAGGCTGCCGTCGGCGTCGATGGCGATGCTGTCGACATTATCGTAATTCAGACTGTTGGGATTATGCGGGTCATGCTGATAGCGGGTGAATTGCCCACTGGCCGGATCGAACTTGTTTAGCCCGCCTCCCAGGGTACCCAGCCAGAGGTTGCCGGCGGCGTCTTCGGCAATCGTCTGCACCACATCATGGCTCAAACTGCGGTCATCATTGGGGTCGTGGCGATAGTGGGTGAATTGCCCGCCGGTCCGGTCAAATCTATTCAATCCCCCATCGGTCCCAATCCAGAGACGCCCGCTTTTGTCTTCGTAGATGACGTTGACCCAGTTATGGCTCAAGCTGTGGGGGTCATTGGGGTCGTGCAGGTAGCGGGTGAATTGCTCGGTGTTTTGGTCAAAGGCATTCAAGCCGCCGCCCCAGGTGCCCACCCACAACACGCCCTCATGGTCTTCATAGAGCATGCCCAGATTTTCTGTACTTAAACTATGGGGATCGTACGAGTCGTTATGAAAGGCCTTAAACCTATAACCATCGTAGCGACAGAGCCCATTGGCGGTGGCAAACCACATAAAGCTCTGGCTATCTTGTACTATGCTCCGCACAGTGAGCGATAGCAGGCCCTCTTTCGGGGTGAGATGCTCGAATCTGAGGTTGCTTCCCCCGGCGATCGGCGCCGGTGGCGAATCGCCACCCTGGGCATAAAGGGGGCCAGGCGCGGCCAGGGTTAGCCAGATCGTAAGCCCGGCCAGCATCGTGAGTAAGATGGGTTTATCTCCACACTTCATCTCAAATATCCCCCCACAAAGTCGCTTTGATCAATCGGCCTCTGGTTCAAGATGGGTTGGCTGCTTGATGACTTGAATGAGGCGGGCAATTTCCGGATACTCAAAATCACCGGCCAGTTTGGCCAGGGCCTGGGCCAAGGTCACATCATAAGCCTGGACTTGCTCGATCAACTCATTCACCTCCTCCATCTGGGCGCGGATAGCCGCCGCTTCCAGGCGGTCCAGCAACCCGGTCGGCAGGCTGGCGATCTTGGAGGTCAGATCTTGGATGCTAGGCTTTTCGTCGAGACCTGGCTCTTGAGCCTCGACCTCTTGGGCATACACGTAACGCACCTCCAGGTGCTGGGCCATCATCTCTAAAAGGTCGCTCTCCCGAAACGGCTTACGCAGGAAGTCGTCACAGCCGGCGGCCAGCACCGCCGCCCGCTCATCCTCAAAGGAGCTGGCGGTGAGGGCCAGAATCTTGGTCTGCTGCCCCTGGGGTGTGGCTTTGATGTGCCGGGTCGCTTGGTAACCGTCCAGGACCGGCATGCGCATGTCCATCCAGATCAGATGCGGCTGCCACTGCTGCCACACGTCTATGGCTTGCTGGCCGTTGTTGGCTTCACGCAACTCAAAGGCCGGTTCTGAGCCGGTGGGAGGGCTCAGCAGTTCCAACAGGTTACGCAGCAGTTGGCGGTTGGTTGGGTTGTCATCGACAATCAGAATGCGATAGCGGGGTTGATCGGGTGCCAGGCCGATCACTTGGCGGGTGGGCGGTTTGGTTTCAACCTGGGCGGTCTCGACCAGCTCAACCGGGATATCGAACTGAAAGACCGATCCGTGCCCCACTTCGCTGTGAGCGGTGAGGTCGCCGCCCATGAGGCGGACGAACTGGCGGCTGATGGGCAAACCCAGACCGGTTCCTTCCTGAAACGCCTGGCCGGTCGTGGTTTGGGCAAAGGCTTCAAACAGCCTGTCCATTTCTTCGGGCACAATACCGGGACCGGTGTCGGCCACTTGGAAGTGGAGATGGGTGGATGTCGTCCCGCTCGTTCCCTCCAGAGGGAGGAGGCTATCACTTTCCGCACTTTGGGAGGGATTGAGGGGGGCCAATCCCACGCGCACCGTTACCTCCCCCTCTTGGGTGAATTTGAGGGCGTTGCTGAGCAGGTTGATGAGTACCTGCCGGAGCTTGACCTCGTCAGCGCGGACGAAATGGGGCAGGTTGGGTTCGGGCATGAAATGTAGCGACAGGTGTTTGTCACTGGCCTTGAGGGCGAACATATCTTCCAGGTCATCCAGCAACTGGTGGAGGCCGAAGTTGGTGGGGGTGAGGGTGACGCGCCCGGCTTCGATTTTGGAGAGGTCGAGGACGTTGTTGATGAGGGCCAGCAGGTGTTCGCCGCTGCGATGGATGAGGCTGAGG
>DAOUMD010000250.1:0-48251 GCA_034412795.1 Anaerolineae bacterium | reverse complement strand
GCCACGAGAGGTCGCCTTCTGATGAAACGCGTGATTTGGCATCGCACAGTTTCTATCAGGGGCGGCCTTTTGTCAATCTTCAGCCCACAAATATCTCGTACATATCACAGCCTAGGGTACCATCCCGCGTTTCTCGTCGATGACCAGCCCGGCGTCCCTCATAATGCGCAAGTGCTGTGACACAGCCCCTTGCGTAACGTTTAGGCGGGCAGCCAGCGCATTGACGCATAAGGCGCGGCTTCTCAATAGCTGGACTATGCGTACCCGAGTGCCGACCGAGAGCACTTTCAGGATGCGAGCCAGGTCGTCAGAGTTGTGATGTAGCTCTTTCATAATAGTATCCACTAATATACTAATATAATTCAAAGAGCGTGTCAAATTTTCAACTTGCGTATGAAGGGTAGGGCCCAGCCTTTGACCACGAACTGTTTTCTATCTTTAAGCGTAACCGTTACTTCCATCCAACAAAATAAGCTCGCTTGCGCGACAACGCCAGAAAGGCCAGCGCCGCCGAGGAGAGACGCGCATCCTTGCGGGAGACTACGTACAATTGGCGTGGGAGGGCAAGCCACCCCGGACATCACTGCAATTGAATTGAACCCGTAAATGGCAAAACAAACACTGTGAACATAATCTGCCATTTTCTTTAGTGGTAGAAATACAGAAGAAGGATCAGGGGTGATGGTTGGGTTGTCGATGAGCAGGCCTGAGACCTGGTCGCTAATGGGGCCGCGGCGGGTGGTGAATCATAAATTGCGTCGCAAGGACAATGTTTGGTTTTCACGAGTGTGAACTCCTCAAATAGCGTGTGACCTATCAGTCGCAATCAACACAAACTACCGAAATCAACGGCAGACCCAGGGAATAGAGCCGACGCAACAGACCATGCAAAGCAGCCTGGTCGAGGGTGCCGGTCAGGATAGTAACCGGTGGACCATCGCCCTCGCTTTCGACCGTAATCGTCATCCCTCCGGCCCAATCCGACCAGCTCTCGCCGATGTGTCCCGGCACTTTGATTTGGTAGGTTGCCGGTCGATCCAAGCTAAGCTTCTGTCCGACCTTTTTCATCAATTGTCTCCTGCAATGGCGGAATAGCCCCAACACTGAGCACATTTCTACGGTCTGGCGGCCAAGTATTCATCATAGGGTTATTTTCAGGCTTGGGGGGATAAAAACGGGCTGCTACCTGTTTTTATCCCCCTCTTAAAACTTGGCAACCACGGGAACGCCTCATACTTTTTGTTTGGGCCACTTCCACGCGTACCAAACAACCAGCAGGGCGAATACAAGGTACGCGATTCCCCAAAATACCTCATAAGCAGGGTCTTGGAAGTAAACAGAGGTCAAAAAAACGAGTTCCCACACAACAAAGAATACGCCTGTGATGAGATTCGCCCAGCGATTCACTTTATCCCTCAACGTCAGGGACAGGAAACTCATAAAAATCGGAACCGCCAATATCATTGACAATACCAAAAGCATCTCATTGGTCACTGTTACTTCCGTGGTTCCCTCTACCAATTCCTTTAGCGCCACCGGATCATGAAGGCGCGTCGAATCCCCCTGTAGACTACTTAACATGCGAGCTACCCATAATCCTGAAAGGATTATCCCACATCCACTATGATTCTTGCGGTCTTTGAGTTCATTTTTATACTCCTATTTGTCAAAAGTCCAACGTTCAATAGTATATTTTGCTTTTTTGTTCCTGGATGCTTTCTTCGTCAACTTTTTCCTTAGCCAACTTTTTCGACCAGGTTTTAGACATATCGTTTATTTTTAGAGCCTCTTCAGGGCAGCTCGATACACACGCTAGACAGGCGATACATTTTTCCTTGTCAGCTTCGCCCGATTCAGCTTCCATGGCTCCTGTGGGGCATAATTCCTCACAAACCAAGCACAGGCTGCACTCTTTGCCGCCTCTGGTCGGGAGTTGTGTGACCTTTTTAAATCTTAATGTTTCGGCCGAATCAAGCTGTTTTTCCGTATATTCTGTCTTTTCCAATTCACCTAATATTCTATCATCCTCACCTGTAAATCTTTTGCAGGTAAGATCAACATAATCTTTTGCCACTTCAAAATCGAGCTCATTAGGTCGATCTTCCAGAGCCCTCCAGCCACCAAGGTTGAATGTATGGGCGCCTAAGAATTCAGCGGATGATACAACGATAAAATTTTGTTCTTTCAATATTTCTCTTGTGGAATAATGAGTTGGATGGACACCAAAGCCACCATACGTAAAAAACATTGAGCATCTTTTGCCTTGACCATCCAGAGTTCTTAACCATTCTCTCATCACTCTCGGAGCCCGCCTGGAGTGAACAGGCGCTCCAAACACCACGGCTTCATATGGGGTTAAATCAATCTTTTCCTGTCTGTTTTCATAGGAGGTCATATTCGCCATGGTGACTTTACACCCCACCTCAGCAAATCTCTCTTCAATGACCTTTGCCATTTTAGCCGTGTTTCCTGTAGCTGAAAAATACAATATCAAAACGTTCATATATTCCTCTGTGTTAGTCATCGTCTTTTCTCCTTTTTGGTTATTTCGAGATTGAATGAATCTTACACCCTCAGTGTAGCCGCAACATGGTATTAGTGTCATCGCCCGAACGATTTATTCATGGGATTAGTTGTAGGCTTAAGACTGTGGGATGTACCAGGGGACAACAGAAGCGGGCCGCTGCCCTATGGCTGGCCCGCTAAGCTGTGTTCTTTACGTATACTATCGTGGGTATCGAGGCAATCAGGTGGAGGGCAATACACCCAAAGTCCTTGCCCTGGTAACCGCTTGCGTCCGGTTGTGGACACCGAGCTTGCCGTAGATATTGTGGGCATGGACCTTGACCGTGTGCGGAGAGAGGAAGAGCCTGGAAGCGATCTCTGGATTGGTCAGCCCTTTGGCGATGAGTTGCAACACTTCGAGTTCGCGTTCGCTCAGTGGCTCAATCAAGTCAGATCTGGAAGTTTGAGCTTTTAGAGAGTCAGTTTGCTCCACTTTGGCGACGGGAAATGCCGCCAACAACCGGCGAACATAATCTGGGGCAATCCCGCGAGAGAGGGCTTTGTAGAGCAGACGCGCTATCGGCGGGCCTTCATCCACAAAAGTGCGGATAAAGCCTCCCGGCTTGGCGAGGGTCAGGGCTTTTTCCAGCGCGGTGATCGCTTGGTCTGTATCACCCCCGGCTTGCAAGGCCAACGCCTGGAGTATCAGAATTTTGATCATTCTTGAGGTATGTTGCCCAGCTTCTGCCGTCACAAAAAGTTGCCGCAATAGTTTGGTTGCCTCATCCACACTCTCTTGAGCAACAAGGGTCCGGGTTAGGGCAATGCACTCGATCTCACTTAAGAATGGGAGTTTCCCATTAGCATCTGAACAAAGTTCTTCCACCCATTTGGATGCGACTTTTAGCTCATTTTCCTCCAACCCTATTCGTGCTTGCCAAGCAGAAATCTGAATTGAGATTGAGCGATGCATATCATAGTCTCGAACGATATTCTCCATCGTTTGGATAACCTCTTTTGCACCAGCCATATCCCCTTTGGAGAAAAGAATCTTGACCAGGTACAGGTTGCTCCAACCAAAAGCCGCCAGATTCTCACTTCCGGAACCCATCGATTCTACGCCTTTTTTTGCCTTCTGTACGGCCCCATCCAGATCGTCCAGTTCGGCTAGCGCTTCGGCCCATTGGGTCTCTAGCCAACCCGCTACCAGCGTTTGCGATATCCCGCATTCGTTTGCATATTGCATCTGTTGTTCGCAAAGATGTATGACCTGCTTCAACTTGCCTTGTTGTCGTAATGTCCAGGCAAGTCTTCCGTTGCTTATCAGGATCATATAAGGGTGACCAGACTTTTTGCTCATCTCCAGTGCTTCCAGGCGAGTATCGTAGGCCGCCGCAATGTCACCCTTGAACATATATGCATCCCCCAAGGGCAGAGCTGCGACGTTGCGCCAAGTCAAGTCTTGTTCGGGTAAATAGTCCAACGCTTGGCGTGCATAGTCGATGGTTTCCTGTACATCTCCATGGTAAACGGCCAAGAAGGCGCGGATGACAGCCACGCGACCCTGAATCTTCATCCTGTCCGAGCTAGACAATGGGCCCGGCTCTATCAATGAGTTTCCAGTTGCTGAATCGCAGCCAAGATCAAGTGTCTGTTCGGCAGCTTGGAGACGCTCTTCGGCCTCATCCATCTTCCCACTAGTGAATAGATGTCTGGCGTGAAAGATACAGAGATGTGGTTTGGATAGGATCACTTTGACCGGCAGAGCATCAAGCCAACGCAGTAATCTGGTGTGCTCACTGATGGTATCAACTTGTTCTTCGATCAGGCACGCCGCCTGTTCGAAATCTTCTCCGCGCAGAGCGTGTTCTATTGCCTCGTCAATAAACCCATTCTGTTCGTACCATGCGCTAGCCCTGCGGTGCAGATCCGGCAATTGATCTGGTTGTGTTGACTGCAGGCGCTGGCGTAACAAGTCAGCAAAGAGATGGTGATAGCGATACCAACGCCGCTCGTCGTCCAGGGGGACGATGAACAGATTGGCGCGTTCTAATGTTTCCAGAATCATCCGGCCGTTGTTCTGATCTGTTATAGCATCACACAAGGAGCCGGTCAGCCGGTCGAGGATAGACGTATGCAGCAAAAAAGTCTGGACGCTTTCGGACTGTTGTTCCAGGGCTTCTTCGACCAGATAGTCCAGCACAAAATGGTGGCTACCGGTAAAGGATTGGATAGAGCTGCTAACGTCCCTGCGTCCTTGCATCGAAATCGTCCCTTGCAGGGCAAGGGCTGCCAGTTGCAGGCCGGCAATCCAGCCCTCGGTGCGCCTTTCCAGCGCGGCGATGTCCTCCGCCGAAAGGTCCAGCCCCATCACCTGGTTGAGAAACTCGGCGGCTTCGGATAAAGTAAAACGCAGGTCCGTGGCGCGCAGTTCAGTTGATTGGCCACGAGCGCGCAGACGGATCAGGGGCAAGGGCGGATCCTCACGGGTGGCCATGATCAGGTGCATCTGTGGCGGCAAGTGTCGGAGTAGGAAGGTGAGAGCATCGTGGATGGGTTGGGCTTGGATCAGGTGATAGTCATCGAGGACGAGGATGATCCGGTCGGGGATGGTGGCAATCTCGTTGATCAAGGTGGTCAGGATGGCCTCACTTGGCGGCGGCTGAGGGGATTCAAGTGCGCTCAACACTCCTTTTGCGATATTGCCGACAGGTTCCTGTCGGGCCTCAATTGTCCGCAAGGCAGCGATAGTGTAGGACAGGAAACGAGTCGGATCGTTGTCGCTCTCGTCCAGTGAGAGCCAGGCGGCCGGTTGCTCGCAACCGGCTAGCCATTCACTGAGCAGCGTCGTCTTGCCAAAGCCGGCGGGGGCAGAAACAAGGGTCAGTTTGCGATGCAGCCCCTCGTTCAGCCGCTCGATCAGGCGGGGGCGCTCCACCGGGTTGGGCAAGGGTGGAGGAATGTATAGCTTTGTCGTCAGGAGGGGCATGGCCATTCTACGGCTCCGACTCGCATCACATATCTAGCTTACCCTGTCAACAAACCGATTCAGATGTCATCATCTTATCATGGTTTTCCTACCGCCGCAACGCAAATTTGCGGCGCAATGCGAGTATGGAGGGCGGGCCGCCGCTAACATTATTGCCAATATTGAACCCGTAAATGGCGATAACATTACACGTTCGAATGGACAGAAAGCTCAGCAGGTGGCATCGTGCGACGATGTTTGACTAACTCAAGGGGACTCGGGCGTGGAGTTTATCGAAGCCAGGTGACAATCATTGCAGGTGCTGACAAATACACCGAACGAGTGACCAGTCACCGCGTGACCACTCACAGCACCATCGACATCGTCGCTCGGACGTGCGAGATGGCAATCGATACAGCGGATGTCGACCTCCAGGTTGTGAATGGTGTGGGTAGCATCACGCACCTGACTGTGGTGGCAGCTAGCACACAGAGAGTTGGTAGTGGCGGCGGCTCGAGTTTTCTGGGTATGGACTTCGTGGCAGGCCACGCAGGTCACGCTTACTTCACCGTGACGGCTCGAGTTCCACTCGACCAGGGTGCTAGGATGGCAGGTGCCGCATAAGTCTTCAGAGGTGGCAATCACCATGCTTTCTTCCGGGTGGCCATCCCGATAGGGACCGTGGCAGGCCTCACAGGTCACGCCGGCCAGCATAAACTGCCCGGTGATGGCATTGTAACCAGTGGTATGGCAGGCAAAGCATTCACCCGGTTCTTCTACCTGCTGCAAATATACCTGGAAAATCGGATCAAATGAGGCGTTGGCGTGGGTGGTATTCGCCCATGCCTGGAATTCTGCTTCGTGACATTCGCGGCAACGCTGGGGGCTTTGATAATTGCCGAGAACAGAGAATGTACTGTCATCTTCAAAAGCCAGACTCCCCGACGGCAGGAGCAGCGTCAGGGAGATGATGCTGGTTAGAATTAGACAGGAGACAGCCAGAGCCAACCAATGACTCTGTTGTCTCATTTTCTGAAATTTAATTTGGGGCATTGGTGGCCTAGCTTTAGGCGATTTGCCTCAGAGAAAACCGGGCACAGTTATAACATTCTGCTGGCAGCTTGCCTTCACTCCGTCGTCGGGCCAGCCAGCACGGGATGCTGGGCTGCTTGGGTGCGGCGCAGTTGGCACGAGCGGTCTCATCGCATCCTTTTAGCGACCAACAGGGCTCGCCGGACTGAAGTGACATCGCATCGGCGATGAGTTCGTCCTGAGGCTGGCTTGCCTCCCACTCTGCCCACGCCTCGGCCTGCCACTTGGCATCCAGGCGGCGCAGGAAATATGCCACGATCAGCGTGACCCCCAGCGGCACCCCGATCCGCAAAAGGAACATACCCACGATGACTGCTACCCCTAGCAGCCCATCCATAACATGTCTCTCCTTAAACGTAGTTATCAGCGCTAGTTATTACTATCTCTAAAGCCAATTTATCACGTTTTGAGGAGAGAGTCTATCGGGCAATCCCCCCATCTTATGCGTGGGGTGTGTAACCCAGGGTATGTCAGTGAATTAGCCGACGGTGATCAACCCTTTTTCAATAGCGTATTTCACCAACTCAACCCGGTTGTGCAAGTTTAGCTTGCGCATAATGTTTTCGCGATGCCGATCCACTGTTTTGACACTGATAACCAGCTCCTCAGCGATTTCCCGGTTGGTGTATCCTTCGGCTATATAGGTCAGTACCTCGCGCTCGCGGGAGGTCAGTTCTTTGGCGGCAGAGGCCGGGTCGGATTCGGCGCGCTGGAGATAATCTTTTACGAGCAGTTCGGCCAGGGTGGGGTAGAGAAACACGTTTCCCTGGCTCACCACGCGGATGGCTGAAACCAGGTCGTCAGGCGCTGCTCGCTTGGGTACGTAACCCGATGCGCCTGCTTGCAGCATTTCAAAGAAGTACTGTTCATCCTCGTGCATTGTCAAGGCCAGCACTGCCGTATCGGGACTAGCCTCTTTGATACGGCGCGTCGCCTCAATGCCACTCATACCAGACATCACGACATCCATCAACACCACATCTGGCTGGAGGTCTCGAATAGCCTTTAATGCTTCCTCCCCGCTGTCAACTTCGCCGACGATTTCCATATCATTTTCGGCCTGAAAAAGCATCCGTAAACCAGCTCGCACAACCTGATGATCGTCAACCAGCAACAGTCTGATTCTCGACATCTTTCTTTGCCTCCGTCTTTACGGGGACAATCACCCGGATGCGCGTCCCGCGCCCTGGCTTCGAGTCAATCTCATACTGTCCACCCAACAGCCAGGTTCTCTCTTGAATTCCCAGCAGTCCCCAACCACTTCGCCTGTCGCTGCGCAGCGCCTCCTCCAAGTCAAAACCACGCCCATTGTCCTCGATCACCACACAGACCTGGGCCGGGTAGTTTTCCAGCCGAACCAAGGCCCTTGAAGCGTTGGCGTGCTTGGCGATGTTGGTCAACGCTTCCTGGGTGATGCGGAATAGAACAGTTTCATATTCCGGAGGCAATCGGGACCGACTGCCTTTGGCGATGAATTCGGTGCGAATAGTGTAACGTTTTTCGAACTCCTGGATGTACCACTGTAAGGCAGCCGCCAATCCTAGATCATCTAATTGCGACGGACGCAAATCAGCGATGATTTGCCGTAATTCACCCAGAGCATTGGTACTGAATGACTTCAATGCCTCGACCTGCTCAACTGCCACCGGTTGATCGTTTTCCAACATCGTTTCCACGCCACGCAGGCCCAGCGCAATCGCGGTCAGCGACTGCCCAGTAGCATCGTGCAACTCGCGGGCGATACGTTGGCGCTCGGCTTCTTGTGCGCCAACCACTTGATGTAGTAAATCAGCCAACATCGTCTCTCGTTCCTGTGCTTCCTGGTAGAGACGGGCATTCTCAGTGGAGAGACCTAACTCCTGAGCTATACCCACCATCAGTTTGAATTCGTCGAACGAGAGTTTTTTACCTTCGTTTAACTCTGTCTGAGCCAGCACAATGCTACCGATTACGCGTCGCTGAACGTTCAGCGGCAGGCTGAGCATCGTCACCGAACTCGCGAGACGCCGGCACTCTTGATCCTCCAGCACTTCTTCAGGGAGAAATTCGATAACAGTGCCATCCAGGTGCAAGCACATGGCTACGGCCTTGACGACACATTGCTCGCCCAGGTCGAGAGCCGCGACGTATTGTGATTCTTCGTTTTCCAGATCGTCTGTTAAAGAAAAGCCGATTGAAGCCCGTACCTTTAGGGCTCCTGTTTCCGGTCTGACCAGTAAGATTATTGCGGCATCCGGAAAATTGAGGCTGTGAACGATCTTCTCCAGGGCACGATGTAATCTGTCTTGCAAGCCCATAGACTCGGCCAGCAAGTTCGACAGATCCAGCAACAGAGACAGCTCGTGCGCTGTCAAGCGTAATTCTTCATTCAAGAGTTCCATCTCGCGGCTGACGCGTCGCTCTGCATCAAGCGCTGCCGTCTGGGCCTTCAACTTCGCCTCATTGGCCTTCTGCAAACGCCGTCGATCTTCCAGCTCGAAGGCCCTTAAGGCACGGACCATGTAGAACGCGAGAATAGCGGCCATGACTGCGCGGAAGAGTTGGACCGGAATACCAAACCACTGTAAGAAGAGGGTGCTATTGATGATCGTAGATGGCACGAGAGGTGTTTGTCGAACGAAGACCTGGCCGACTGCGCCGTATAGAAATAGGGCCGTGGCACACCAGACCAGGTCCCGCCCGAATTGTGGCATACCGTGCTGGTGAAACGCACGTTGCTGTGTCATCAGCGCCCAGGTACCCAGAAGTGCTGCGGGCACTCCCAGGCCATAGCGGGCCAGAGCATCAGCCAACCCGACGACCTCTTCAGGGGGAGATCTGAGCGCCCTTGTCACTACCAACACACTCACGGCCCACAGACCGATCATGCCCAGGATGGGGATCAGCACCCGTCGGTGATCAATCGGTTCCGGGCCCAAGAGCAAGAGCCCAAAAGCCAACAGCATCAAGAACGACATCAGCAGCACGGCCAACCTGACGGATTCTTGGGGAATCGTCGGCGTGTAGCCACCAGTCAATGTGGCAATCTTTTGGAACATCTCGATCCACTCGTGGATCCCGTGCAGCAAGCCAAAGGCCGCCAGTGGAATAATAGCCCGCGCAAACTTTAATTCCGACGCCCTGCGGCTTGCCAGTGCCAGCACGAGCCCCATGGTGAAAAAGGCCAACCCATAGAAAAAGAAAACAATGATGATGTTCCGAACAAAGAAAGCCGAGATTGGATTCATCAGGCTAGTTCAATCAGCATCCTTTTCAGCTTCCAGGCGCTCGATAAGTTTCTGCAATTCTTCGTTCACCTCCTTGAGTACCTTGGTGACCTGCGGGCGAATCTCCTCCGCCGTCTTCTCAGTTGCCTCTTGGGCCGACTCGGCTGCCTTCTGCGCTTCAGCCTTGATTTTCTCTGCATCGGCGGAAGCCATTGTTTTGCTCACCGCAGCCGATACGTCGTTGGCCATTGACTGCAATCCATCCCGAAGCGATCCGAGGTTTTGCTGCATATCTTCACTCTCCCACAATGTCTTGAAGGCTGTCGCCAGTGACTGTCCCAGATGTTCGAACTGGCGCCCGACCTCCTCCCAGGCTTGATGCGTTTCAGATTTGGGTTGCCCGGTCCCAGGTGCTTCCGTCTCGTTTGAGAATTCCTCGGCCATGATTTCCTCCTTACATCTTTGTCCTGGTTTTTAATAGAGCCTGCCGTCACCGCTTGACCTTGAGCCGGACGGCCAATGGTATCTTCTCTATAATTCGGGGTAGAGGCAGACCTGGGTGCCTGCCCCAAGGGCAAACACTCAGGGTTGCCCCTACTTTTTGAGAAGATACGGCCAATGTTCACTCAAGATCACGCGCTCTTTCATTCTATCACACATCGGGCCGAAAAGGAAGTAAATTCAGTTTACATTGTGCCTGATCCCTGACGTATGCTATAATGGCCCCTGGCTTGACATTGTCAAAGTAGTTACCAAATCGCAACGAATCTTGAAACCAAGTGTTACTAACAAAGGTGACTCAGAACACAAAAACACAGGAGGCACTATGACTCTCGACCCCAAGGTCAGGCGTTTGCGTCAATTGAAAGCGCAAGCCAAATTGGGCGGCGGTCAAGAGCGTATTGATCGACAGCATAAAGCAGACAAACTGACTGCCCGTGAGCGACTGGATTTGCTGCTTGATGAGGGCTCTTTCCGCGAACTTGATGCCCTTGTGACTCACCGTGCGACGGGCTTCGGCGTTGAACAGAGCAAACCGCTGGGTGATGGGGTAGTCACCGGCTATGGCACCATCGATGGTCGACTGATTTACGTCTTCTCGCAGGATTTCACTGTCTTTGGTGGCAGTCTTGGCCTGGCTCACGCCACTAAGATCTGCAAGGTCCTGGACTTGGCGATGAAAAACGGTGCGCCGGTCATCGGCCTGAACGATTCAGGCGGGGCACGCATTCAGGAGGGAGTCGTATCGCTGGGTGGCTACGCGGACATCTTCCTTCGCAATGTATTAGCCAGCGGCGTTGTACCGCAGATTTCTTGCATATTGGGGCCATGTGCTGGTGGGGCGGTCTATTCACCGGCGATGACTGATTTTATTGTGATGGTGAAAGGTCACAGTTATATGTTCGTCACCGGCCCGGATGTGGTGAAGGCGGTAACGCACGAAGAGGTGACCTTCGATGAGTTGGGCGGGGCGTGGGTCCACAACACGGAAAGCGGTGTGGCCCACTTCGCCGCCGAGAACGAGGAGGATGCGATCTACACCATCCGACGCCTGGTGAGCTTTTTGCCACAGAACAACATGGAAGACCCACCAAGCATTCCTTGCCAGGATGATCCGCTACGCACCGATGACATCCTGGATACCCTCATCCCCGATAATCCCAACAAGCCGTATGATATGAAACAAATTATCTGCTCGGTGGTAGATGGCGGCGATTTCCTGGAAGTTATGGAACATTACGCGCAAAACATCATCGTTGGATTTGCCCGGCTAAATGGCCGTTCAGTCGGCGTTGTCGCCCAGCAACCGATGGTGCTGGCCGGCGTCCTTGATATCAACTCGTCTGCCAAAGGGGCGCGTTTCGTGCGCTTTTGCGATGCCTTTAACATCCCCTTGATCACACTTGTGGATGTGCCCGGCTTTATGCCCGGGCTGGCTCAAGAGCACGGCGGTATTATCCGTTACGGCGCCAAGCTCCTTTATGCTTATTGCGAAGCCACCGTACCTAAAATTACTGTTATCACGCGCAAGGCTTACGGGGGAGCATATGACGTTATGTCCAGTAAGCATATCCGGGGTGACGTCAATCTGGCTTGGCCCACAGCCGAGATTGCTGTAATGGGTCCGGAGGGTGCCATCAACGTTCTTTATCGTCGCGAATTGGCCGAGGCCGAAGACCCTGACGCCCTGCGTGACAAATTGGTGCAGGAATACCGTGAGGCTTTTGCCAATCCTTACGTGGCTGCCAGCCGGGGCTACATTGATGACGTAATCGAGCCCAAACAAACCCGTCCCACACTTATCAACGCGCTGGAGATGTTGCAAAACAAGCGAGACGAGAATCCACCCAAGAAGCACGGGAATATCCCGTTGTGAGGGTTGGGGCTAAGGCCGCGTCCAAAAATAACTTTGCGCATTTTGAAGGGCTTCACCCAGAGTTTTGGCCTGAAAACAGGAAGTTATTCTTGGACGCTTCCTAAGGATCAAGGTTAAGGTTGAGCTCGATCTTAATGTTAATCCTAGCCTTAACCAAATTGGAGTGTTTATGCTGAAAAAGGTTTTAGTTGCTAACCGTGGGGAGATTGCGGTGCGCATCATGCGCGCCTGCCAGGAGCTCGGGCTGGATACGGTAGCTGTGTATTCCGACGCCGACCGCATTGCGCCTCACGTGCGTCGGGCGAGCGAGGCGTATCACATCGGTCCTGCGCCTGCCACCGAAAGCTATCTGTGTATAGACAAAATCATCGACGTGGCCAGAAGATCAGAAGCCGACGGAGTACATCCGGGCTACGGTTTTCTGTCCGAAAACGCCGACTTCGCTCAAGCAGTACTCGACGCTGGACTTATTTGGATCGGGCCACCCCCGGAGGCAATCCGTTTGATGGGTGACAAAGTTGCTGCTCGCCAGACAATGACGACTGCCGGCGTTTCCGTTGTGCCGGGCACCCAAAGGAACTTGAGCGACAAAGAGCTTATGGTGGTGGCTGAGCGCATTGGCTTCCCACTGCTGGTGAAGGCGGCCGCTGGCGGCGGCGGCAAAGGCATGCGCGGTGTCTATCAACGCCAGGACTTGCCCGATCGCATACGTGCCGCTCGCAGCGAAGCTCAAGCAGCCTTTGGTAACGACCAGGTTTACCTGGAGAAACTGATAGACGGAGCACGCCATATCGAGGTGCAGGTGCTGGCCGACACCCACGGCAGTGTCATTCACCTGGGCGAACGCGAATGTTCTATCCAACGACGTCACCAAAAGCTCATCGAGGAGTCTCCCTCGCCCGCCATTGACGACCAATTGCGCACCCAGATGGGGGAAGTGGCTATCAAGGCAGCCCAGGCGGCCGGTTACGTCAGCGCTGGCACGATCGAATTCCTGATGGACCGGGATCACAACTTCTACTTCTTGGAGATGAATACCCGTTTGCAAGTAGAGCATCCCGTCACCGAGATGGTCACCGGTGTGGATATTGTAAAAGAAATGTTGCGTATTGCTGCAGGGCGCCAGTTGCGTTATACGCAAGAAGACACCCAACTAAACGGCTGGGCCATCGAGTGCCGCATCCTGGCCGAAGACCCGTACCATGACTTCATGCCATCTATTGGTAAGATTACCGGCCTATGGGAGCCGACTGGCCACGGTGTACGCCTTGAGAGTGGCGTTTATCCTGGGATGAAAGTCACTCCTTATTACGACTCGCTCATCGCCAAGCTGGTGGCTTGGGGTGAGACACGCGGTGAGGCTATCCTACGTATGCGGCGTGCACTGGCCGAATATCGGATTATCGGAATAAAAACCACCCTACCGTTTCACATCCAAGTGATGAACAGTACTCGCTATCAAGGGGGCCAGTTCGATACCAGTTTTCTGGAGGAACATTTTACTCTGGACGAGTCATCGCACGCCGATCAAGTGAAGGTGGCTGCCATCGCGGCCACACTCCTGGCTCACCAGCGAAACCAGCAGGCGATTCTTCTTCAACAGCGAGACTCCAGCCCATGGAAGCTGGCCGGGCGCAAGCGTGGCCTGCGGCAACCACTGTAGACATTATCAATACCAGAGAATTGAGATATGAAATACATCGCGACTGTCGGCGACCAAGAGTTTACAGTTGACGTGAACCGCAAAGGTGAAGTGACGGTGGATGGCAAACCCTACGCTGTAGATATCCAAGGCGTGGGTAGCCACAGTCTGTATTCTATTATCATAAACGATAAATCATATGACGTCTTTATTGACGAGGGAGACGAAGATTACCTGGTCGTGTTATGGGGTGGCCTGTTTGAAGTAAAGGTTCAGGATGAACGCACGCGCCGGCTAGCAGGTCTAAGGCGCGGCCCAGTAGCTCCCGTGGGCGAAGTGCTCATAAAGGCCCCTATGCCCGGTGTGGTGGTTAAGGTACCAGTCAGTGAAGGACAACCGGTCGAAACCGACGACATTGTGGTGGTGATGGAATCGATGAAAATGCAGAACGAGTTCAAGTCACCCCGCCCTGGCGTCGTCCACAACGTCCGCGTGACGGTGGGTGACAGAGTGGATCAGAACCAAATTATGGTAACTATATCCTAGTAGAAAGGTTGAAAAGCGCCTGTCTTTTGTGATAAAATGTAAATAAGTGTTCTGGTTCTAAGGCAGGTCAGGTTTGCCAACGGAGGCCGCGCGCGCATGGATACTGAAATTCAGCAACTTTTGGACGCAGGCATCGCGTCACTTCGCATCGGCAACAAGGAAGAAGCTCGGCGAAAATTGATGCAGGTTATCAACGCCGATGAGAACAACGAGTTCGGCTGGCTCTATCTGAGCGAGGCGGTGGAAAGCGATGAAGATCGGCAAATCTGTCTGGAAAACGTGCTGACCATCAATCCAGCCAATGAACAGGCCGAGACGGAATTGAAGGCCCTTGAGGAGAAGTTGGCGCGAGGACAGGTAGAGAGCAGCGATGAGGTAATCTGCCCCACCTGTGGTGTGGCCAACCCCCCAGACCGCCAACGGTGTATCAGTTGTTATGCCGACTTTAGCCAGATCGGCTCTGCCCCACCCGCTATGGGGGCAGAGTCCTCACCCGAAGGGATTGCGGTCGGTGGACCTCCCCCCCGCGAAGCGCAGCACAAGAGCTTTATGGAAATGCTCGACACCTGGGCCGAGATATTCATCCTCCCCAACCAAGCACGGCTGGACGAGGAGCACGCATATGCTCGATGGGGTCTGATTATACCCGGCATCCTGTTCGCCAACGGCGTCACCTATTTCTTTGTGTTGCTGACGAGTGTAGGAATGACCTTTTTAATGCCTGGGGACACGCTCGACCCAGCCCTGTCGCTCCCGCCTGGGGACACGCTCGACCCAGTCCTGTGGCTCCCCATCATCTGCGGCGGCACGTTCGGTGGAGCGGTAGCCGGGCTGATCTCCTTTTTTTTCAATTCAGGAATATATTACCTGTTTGGGCGCATTTTGGGAGGTAGAGGGGAATTCGTCGTTCAGAGTTATCTCCTATCACTGGTTTACGGCCCGGTTAGCCTGGTCGCCGGCATTTTTTCACCCTTAATGCTACTGAGCACCGTTAAGCCAGCGCTTGGATTTATCCCCGCGTTGATCACTCTTCCCATATCGATCTTGGCATTAATAATGTTCGTGCGGGCTCTTAAATCAGCTCACGGCTACGGCACGGGCGCGGCGTTGGGCACCCTTTTCCTGCCGGGAATTGTCCTTTGTTGTTTCGGCGCGTTGCTGTCCACGCTGGTAACTGAGGGCCTGACGACAACCTTGCCTTTGACCTCTTCTGAATTCCAGTAGGAACCTTGGAATCTCTAACTATCCTCCCAGCCGGCAGGGTAGCGGGCACGTGTTGGTTCACGCTCCCAGTAGTCGCAGGCCAAACCCTACCCCCAGCAGGCTGATTCCCAACCCACCGCAAATGCCTCCCATCAGGAGCATAAGCCACGGCTGACGGGCCAAGCTGGCTGCGTATTCATCAGGCATGCCTGCGTAGCAAGAGCGTGCCGTTAGCAAACCGTCTCCTTCCCAGGTCCCCTCGACGGCCAAAGTCTGGCCAGGCAGATAGCCGACATAGCGGCGTTCCTTTTTCTCGTCTCCCGATCCCTCTAGACCCTCTTCAAACTGCTGGGCGTTCAAAAAGTTGGTCCTGGCGGAGAACTGAACTATCAACGGCTTACCATTCGTTAGCAGAAATTCGGCTCGTTGCGGAGGGGGAATCTCTATCTGCCAGACGGAAGAAGGACTCGTGCTTGCATTCTGTTTCCCATCTTGAGTCGCAGTGCCTTGTTGCCGAGCCTCGACGTAGAATAGGGCCAGACCGTAGGGACCCGGAGGAGCGTCGGGGGGAATTTGGGAAACTACGAGTGCCCGCGTGCCAGGGGCCAGTGTGTCTAACTCTGACGGACTTGGTCGCGGCAACGAGGCGACCTCCCTGGCCCGCACCCAACCAAAAGGTGGGCCAAAGACAATCGTCGGCAAAGCCATCAGACAACTCAACGCCCCCATCAACAAGAGAAGAATAGACAAGCCAGAGCTACGGCGGCGACGGCCCAGTAGCCATCCCAACAGAAAGGCAATTAGCGACTCAGTAGACTTTCGTGACATCAGGACTATACACCCTCAGAACGACATGCTGGGCTAGAATATCACAAGTCCTGGCGAAATGCAACAGCCTCAGAAGACGAACTACGCCGTCCGGTGGTGGACGACGTAGTTAGCGACCACAGAGCAACATGAAAGACAGAAAGATTGTGCCCATTCGGCCAGGCTGCACAGTTCGAATAAGAAAGTGCTGATTTCAGCTATGGGCTAAAACTGGTTGGATAAGCTTGCAACTCCCCTCTGGCAGATCGAGTTGATCCAGTATCTCAAATGCCTTCTTGTTGAGCAGGAAACTTTCAGGCCCGTCCAGACCAACAATGACGATGGGATAATCTATGCTGGCAGCGAAGTCCTGCAGGGAACGCTCTTCGGCCGATACTTCTTCTAGAGGCAATTGGTAGCCCATCACCACCAGGTCCAGCAGATTTTTCCGAAAGCAGCGGATTAGTTCCACCTGGTATGCCCCTTCGCAGAGTTTAAACGCGACGTCGGTGAAGTCACCCAGCTTGGGCTCGTAATATTCCCGGAGCTGTAATTCCAACCTGTTCAAAAGCTCAGGGGTAACGGTCACCGTCTCTGTGGGCTGGAACAGATCATCGTAAACGACATCACGCCGGATTGTGTATGGTGACTCTAGCCAGTGGCAGATGTTCAACTGGGTTCCGGGGGTCTGGGCCAATTTGAACGCATAGTCAAACGCCCATTCATCAGTCTGTGAAAAATGCGTGCACAAGCCAATGGTCTTCATCTTTTCGCCTCCTTTTGATGAATGCTGATCAACGGTCAAGCGCCATCTGGAAATCGACTTCGTCTTTTTCCAATTGATGGCACGCAGGACATTGCGTAAGTTCCGGCTTGACCTGCTGCTTGGCTTCCTCTTCGTGACAGGTGATGCACGCGCCGTGCATAGCATCCTTATAGCCGGGCGCCAGGTCGTTAAACATCGTTTCTCCAGCCGCAGGCGACATCGTCTCGTGGCATTCCAGACAGGCTTTAGCTGTGTGTGACATGTGCTCACCAACGTGACATTCGACACAGCCAGCGTTGCCGCCCAGTTCGACCTGGTGCAGGGTATGGTCAAAGATGGATGTTGATAGATACACATCTCGGTGACACTCCCAACAGGCAGTCGCTTTATCTCCAGGGTTGCTCAGGTGATGGCATGTGCTGCATGCTACATCATGCTGCCCACCTGGCACTTGCTCAACTGAGCGTGACTGATGGTCAACGTGATTGAAGTAGACAACATCGTCAGCCTGATTGCCGTCGATTGCCATCACCTCCCATCCCTTTGCTGCATGAGATGGCGTAGTTGGCCTCTGCTTCGTCGCCATCACACCAGAGGGCAACGCGGCAATCGTTAGCGCAATGACCAGCACTGCCAGCCCAGAGCGGCGTACAGATGAGTTGCTAAGCGTGTTCTCTATGAGGACTCCCGTGCCCTGGTCGAAACGCGGCTTGGCGTATGGCGACAGTTGCTGGTCAGGAAGCCCCTGTTCGGAAACAGCCAGATTTTCACTTAAAAAGATGTATATCAACCCGGCAGCAGCAGGAATGCCGAAAGCGATCGCCACCTCAAGACCTGTCGGGGTGTAACCGGTGCCGTCTGGCCTCCACATCGTGAACAAGCTGAGAGACATTCGCTGGTTGATAACGCCGAACGCTGTGAGTAGCCCCGCAGTGATCAATCCTTCACGGCTGTTGCGTACCTTGGGTATCATCAACAATGTGGCAGGCAGTATCCCACCGATCAATATCTCGGCGGCAAAGAGGATGCTTTGCCAGGACCCATCCAGTGTTGATGGGATGACACCACGCGCGGCCAAATCACCAAGGCGCAAAGCGACGTAAACCCACAGGACCACACCAGCGATTGCACCAAGTCGGGAGAGCAGATCTATATGCAGCTCTCGCCCGAATAACCGGGTTGCGACAAATCCTTCCAGCACGAGCACCATCAGCCCAAGCCCGATCGCAGAGATCAAGAAAAAAACGGGGATAAGGGGACTGTACCACAATGGGTGAACGCGGAAGGGCATTATCAGGAATAGCGACCCCAAGGAGGACTGGTGCAATGTGGACAAAGCGATACCAGCAATGACTATAGGGATTGTTGCCTTGTGGAGTATCCACCTGCCCCATCGGAATATCGGGTGCTGGAACCAAGGATGCTCTAAGATTACTGGGCCGAATTCCAGGTTCAACACAGTGAAATACAGCATCACACACCAGGCAATCTCGAACATAACCGAGTAGTGTTGCCAGCGAAGGATGGGCATGTAAATGTGCCAGGGCAGCCCCAAGTCAAACAAGAGGGACACAATAAACGATCCGTATCCGAGAAGTGCCATGAGAATCGCAGGTCGGAGAATAGGACGATACGTCTCAAGATGGAAAATGTATACTGCTCCTGCCAGGAGAAACCCACCGCCAGCCATAGCAACAAATGCCAGCTTAAAAGCGATCCACAAACCCCAGGGAGTGGTGTCGTTCATTCCGGTGGCATATCCGAGGCCTATCGTAAAACGTAGGACAACAGCCACGAATCCAACGAAGACGAAGATCCAGAGGACATCCTTTATCAGTGTGCGATTCCATAGAGATGTTGAGCTAGTATTCATCGGTTTAGCCACTATCTTCCGCTTGTGCCTCGACGGGTGACGCGGTCTCGGCTTCTACTCTGGCGGTTTCCATTTGCATGCGACGCCTGATGATCCAAAAGGTGCCGGTCATTAGGGCTGTCATTCCAATACCTATCCCCGGCACCCTTTCCATCCAGACTCGGGTCAGATCCGGTAAAGGCTCCTGCCCGGGGTCTCCTTGGAAACCCAGGAAATCAAGTGGGATGTCGGAGACATAAAGGACAGAGGTGCCGCCGACTTCGTGCTCACCATACACCTTTTGGATATACTTTTCCGGCTCAGCGCGGATCTGTCGATGCGCTTCGGTCAATAGCTCATCACGATTGCCAAAGACGATCGCTCCTTCAGAGCAGGCTTCTACGCAGACAGGCACCTTGCCTGCATGTAATCGCTCGTAGCACAACGTACATTTGCGTACATAGGGAACAGTACGATCCCATTCATAGCGAGGGATGCCATATGGACATGCCATCATACAGTAGCGGCAGCCCATACAGAGGCTGGGATCGTAAATCACGGGGCCTTCGGACGTCTTGGTCATCGCCCCGACGGGGCAGGCCGAGACACACGCCGGGTCAAGGCAGTGAAAGCAACTCTTTCGCACGTAGCGCCCTTCAGGTTGTGCGAGGATAGTCGCCCAGCGCCTGGCCGATAGTCCGTCAGGAGAGTGTTGTGGCAAAGGTCGTTCCCCTGCCATCTGATGCGCTTCCGCGCATGCCTCTACACACTGATAGCAGCCGATACACTTGGTGACGTCTGCCAGGATACCAATCATATCTTCCTTCCTTCAGGTCCACGAAGCGTCTTGATCGCATCAGTACCACCCTGAGATGTTAGATGCCATGCGATCTCCGAAGATAATCGAATCAGAGGGTAAAGCACGCAGTGAGCGATTTTGGTAAATGGGATCAAAAGGAGTAACACAACACCATTAAGCGTGTGAAAGAGCATGAGACTGTCATAAGGAACTGGATTCCACGGACGCCCGGCCAGGTAGCCGGAGACAACGATATTGAGGATCAAGAGCAGTAGGATGTAGTCCATAGCGCCGCTTAGAGAGCGCGGGCCGCGGATGTAAATGCGAGATAACAAAAGGTACGTCCCACCGACGATAGCTATCAGCGTCAGTCCATCTAGAATAGGGCGGTATATAGCCGGCCAGGCAATGCCTACGTGGAACTGCAAGATGGCAATGTGATTGCTCAGAAAAAGCCCGGCGAATATGATACCCAGATGTAAGGCAAACGAAGCATAGCTGAACACAGGTCTCGTTCGGTGCAAACGATTGATAGGAAAAAGCCAAGTCAGGGTTTCCTTTGTCACCTGGGCGTAAGGTACCCTACGATCCCCTGCCCGGCGAATGGCGGTGATCATCCCCCAAACCGAGAGAATGACCAAACGGCCCAATCCCAGAACCAAGATCACCAATGTAAAGCGGATTATCGGGCCTTTTGCGATTTCAAGCCAGGTTGGCATTGTACCGAAACCTCCCAGGAAAGGGCTACAAGCCGTTGACAAGGAAAAGTCGGGGGTCGCAGACCCCTTCCGAGCGCAGGGTCGCAAACCCCCTCCGAGCGAAAAAAAATGATAGGCAGCCAGGCTTATAATCTGATGGCTCGCAGGATCAGGTCATGCACGCCAACAACCTGGACGGGCAGGTCGTAGTAACTCACGAGCTCACGCAGTTGCTTCTTGCAATTGGCGCACGGGGTGGCGACGATGTCGGCGCCAGTGGCTCGAATCTGCTCCGCCTTGGTTCTACCCACAATCTCCATGCGGAAATCGTGTGTCTCGTCCAGGGAGACAAGCCCGCCCCCCCCACCGCAGCAATAATTCTGGATACCGTGAGGCTGCATTTCGACGAAGTCTTTCACGAAGCTGCGCAAAATGTAGCGGGGTTGATCCACGATCCATCCCGAGCGAGTGATGTTGCACGGATCGTGATAGGTCACGCGCTCGGTGATCTCGTTCGGGTTCAGTTCCAACCTGTCTTCTTTGATAAGTCGCTGGGTCAGTTCAAGAAAACTGACGACGGGTAGCGATCCATTTTGGGCGTAGGTCGGAACGAACTGTTTGGCCGAACGTGCTGCGTGTCCACATTCACCAATCAATATCTGGCGGACCTTCAAGCGGCGTGCTTCCGCCACCAATTTTTTGATGATGCGTTCCAAGATCCAATCGCTGTAGAACAGGCCATAGTTGATACCATCGAAATAACGTGTGCCGATCGTCCACGAAACGCCGGCCGCGTGCAAAACGGCTGCGTTTCCCATCAACGTATCCGCTTCCATCAAATAGTCGCTGACTGCCGGGAAGAAGATGTATTCTGCGCCTTCCTGGTCGACCGGGAAGGACACAGCAACTCCTTTCATCTCCTCCAGTTCTTCTTCCAGGAATTCGATGTTGTCCAGCAAGGCGGGAAGGGGAATGGCCGAAGTGTTACCTGTCTTCCCCTCCAACTGCTCTCTCACCGATACCACCAGCCCCTTGGGCGCAATCCCGCTTTCACTGAGCACGTAGCGGCCCAGATGGGCTACCAGACCATGATCAATCCCCATAGGACATTCAATCTTGCAACGCCGGCAGGCGGTACATCGGTAGAACAGCTCGGCCATCTCATCGATTTTTTCTTCGGTAAGCAGGCCGTTTCCTCCGAACCGGCTGCGCAACCACCCAGATGTGGTATAATAGCGTCGATACACATCCAATAGCAGATTGGTGCGATAGCAAGGGACGTCACGCGGGTCGTCCGTCGCCTGATAGACCTGGCAAGTCACTGCGCAGCGACCACATTTGCTGCTGGTGTTAGCATATATGTCCAATAAGAAGCGATAGTTGCTATGGCGCAGGATGGCGGCCAAGGCAGTCAGAAACTGATCGACCCGGTCGCCGTCGGCTGGCGGAGGCTCAATGTGGTAGTGATATGTATACGGCTCACGTTTGCGGGTCTCTGATACGCTTTGGTTGAGGGAGACGGTCGAGCTCAACTTGTACGCTCCTTACTTCTGTCTCTCGGACTCAGGCTGAAGAACGATTACGGCCACCGCCGGATCGGAGCCGGGATTTCGGCAGCAATGCAAAATGTTGCCGTTGAATGACAGGCTGTCACCGGGTTCCAACGTGTAGCACTTGCCGTCGGTCTCGTACTCGATTTGCCCGGTGAGGCACAGCACAAACTCGTGTGAATAGTCGGCGACGGCGTCTTGATCCTTATCAACGACGTCATCAACCTTGGAAGACGAGGTGAGTGGCCGAGGCACAATTCCACAAGCGAGGGCACCAAAAGCCCGGTCAGGTAGCCGATCGGCATAGTAATCCCGGGACCGGGTGTGGATCACTTCGGTAGGGCAGATTTCCTGGAGCAAAGAACTGGCCGATACACCCAGAGCGGACGCGATTTTACAGAGCGTCTCGACCGTCGGAGCGACTTCACCCCGTTCCACCAGGCTGATAGCGTTGGACGAAAGACCGCTTCCGGCGGCCAGTTGCTTGATGGTCAACTGGTGTGTCTTTCTCAGATACCGAATTTTGCGACCTACGTTGCGCCAAGACTCTTTAGCAGGCATAAGCCCCAACCTGTTGTGAAAAATTTCGTGTGGATAAACGGATATTACTATAAAACTTGATTGTTGTCAAGTATATTGGTTCTATATCGAGACTTATGCACGCCCCAGAACCATTTTGTTATATATATGTGATATGAACATGGTAAAGAAGCATTTTCACAAAACATTTGTCAAAAATCCCGAACCGTAATAGAATGAGTCACAACGTGATGGTTTAATAGATGGGGGGAAAGAATGGATCGATCTTTTTCGGTAGGGGCAAGGCTGCGCGCCCTGCGTAAAGAGCGGGATTTGACACAACGGGAGTTGGCCAGTCGGGCTGGCATCTCTTCGAATGCAATCAGCCTGATCGAACGGGGCGAAATCTCCCCCAGTGTCGCCACGCTACAAAATCTGGCGACAGCGCTCAATGTGAAGATGAGCTATTTCTTTGACGAAGATGTACAAACGGATAGACTGCACATCAAGGCGGGGGAGCGGCCTGCACTAGAGAGCAAAGGGGTAACGATTGAGAACATCGGCAAGCGGTTGCACGGCCAAGAGCTAGAGCCATTCTTCATCTCCCTGGCTCCTGGTTCAGAGAGCGGCAACCGGCAGGTAATTCATTCTGGACACGAGTTCGTTTACTGCGTGCGGGGTAAGGTAGAGTATGAAATTGACGGCAAGATATATATGTTGAACGAGGGGGATTTTCTGTTGTTCGAGGCCGGGCTACCGCACCACTGGCGAAATCCTACCGAGGAGACAGCGGAGTTGCTCTTGATTTTGCAAACCCCTGACGGCTCAAATGAATCAATACGCAGACATTTTTCGAGTTATCCCTCGTTGACTCACATAGGATAATCCGACCTCCACAGCCGTTCCCCGCCCGACCGGGTGACGTAGCCTCTCACCCGGTCAGCCATTGCCTCCGCACCCCCGAAAAGCACCTCTAGCTGCGATTCGTAACAAGCAACCGCTTCAATCTTCGCCGCCAGGTTGTCTTCATCCAAGGGCGTCACCACCGGCTGCCAGTCCTCCACTCCCCGGGCGGCCAGTGCGGCCGAAAGCGCTCCTTCGGTTTCGACGTAGGGGTAGTCCTCGTAATATTGCAGGCTCCAGCCCTGTGCTTTCAGGATAAGGGCAGCGGCAAAGGTCAGTTGGTGGTCCACGTGGTTCCCCACTGTCAATGGGACGTAAAGCGTCACGTCTTTGCCGGGGGGGATGAACTCGCTCAACGCGGCAGCCAACTCAATCGGCAAATCCTGTTCAGCCGGGTGCACTGGTCCAAAAAGGGCTTCCTCAGAAGCGTAATACCAATCTGGCTGATCGCCACGTTCCCGTCCGCGATAGATACAGTCGAGGTAGTTCAGCCTCAGGTAATCGGCACCCAGTACCGCCAGCGCCGCCCGGTCTTCGGCCCAGCGGAAGGCCATCACGTCTTCGGAAGCCCCCCAGCGCGTGTGCTGCGATTGGGCAAATGCCGATAGTTGGGCGTCGGCCGCTGGCTGACCGGAAAACAACGTGACGACCAGGGGGGGCTGGCCGGGCCTGGCCTGGCGGTGGATGAGCCCACCACACGAGAGAACGGCATCGTCCAGGTGAGGCGACAGGTACACGTGAGCGTAGAAATCGGACATGCTACCCCTGGCCGATATCCAGGATTAACTCCGCCAGGAGCGCCGCGCGCTGGGGAAGGGAATCGATCAGGATCTGCTCGTGCAGCGCGTGGGAGCCTTCTCCCACCACGCCCAGGCCGTCGAGCGTGGGCACGCCCAGCGCCGCCGTGAAGTTGCCATCGGTGCCACCGCCGGTGCCGGTCCTGTCTATCTCCAAACCCAGCCGCGCCCCAATAGCCCGGGCCCGTTCGTAAAGGGCCAGTCCGGCCTCCGACTCCTCAAAAGGTGGTCGATTGATACCACCGCTCACTTTGATGCTGGTTCCATCCAGGACCGGTGTGAGCCCCTGGATAGCGTGCTCCATACGTTCTCCCTCGGCGACAGTCATCACCCGCAGGTCACATTCAGCCCGAGCTGATCCGGCCACCACGTTCACGCGGCTGCCGCCCTGTACAACACCCACGTTGACCGTGGTCCCACTCGCCAGATCGGTCATTGCCTGAAGCTTAAGGATCTGATGAGCCATCTCCTCAACGGCGCTTACACCCTTCTCCGGGTCAACCCCGGAATGAGCGGCAACCCCGGTTACCTCTATGATGAAGCGCCCGATCCCTTTGCGCCAGGTGATCAATGATCCATATCGCGACGGTTCCAAAACCAGCACACAGTCGCTGCGTCGGGCCTCGGTCTTAATGAGTTCACGCGAGGTAGGACTACCATCCTCCTCGTCACTGGTAAGGAGATAAACCAAGCGGTGGATTGGTGTTTGGGCGGTTTCGAGCAGCGCGCGCAAGGCATACAATCCAATCACAATGCCAGATTTCATGTCGTTCGTGCCGGGGCCGGTCCCTTTTCCATCACGCACTGTGAAGGGACGTCGGGCGGACTCTCCCACCGGCCATACGGTGTCAAAGTGGCCCAGCAGCAGAATTTGTCGATCTCCCTGGCCCCAGGCAATGCGTAAATGATCGCCATATTCCGATTGGGGGCAAGTTTCGACCGATGCGCCTGACTCAGAAAAGGCGCCGGCAATCCGACGTCCCAGAGCGTCAACTGCGGATTTATCGAAGGTAGGTGAATCGTGATTGACCCAATCCTCAAGGGTATTGAGCATGGATGGCAATTGGGTCACGAGGTAGTCGAGGCTACTGTCCATAGTATTAGGTTTGCTCCGTTCTCTTCCTTATGAGTGTCGCTAAGCCAGTCCCACCAAGCAATTTGGGAATGGGTGCAGTGTATTCGACCAGCCGGATGATTTGGTCTCCCAGAAAGTGTCCATATTCGCGATGCAGGCGAAAGCCGAATCGCTCATAGAAGGCACGGGCGGCCGCGTTGTTTGCTTCAGCCGAGACGTAACACCGATCGATGCCACTGGCGACCATTTCAGCCAGACCAATTGCCAGAAAACCACGCCCAATACCATGCCTCTGGTGATCGGGGTGGACGTAAATGCGTACCAATTCCCCTTGACCATCAGAGCGGCGAACATATTGAGCAAAGCCTAGCACCGTCTCCCCCTGGAGGGCCACGAAAAACCAAACTCGTTCGCGGCTAATCGCCTCACACAAAGATCGGGGGGTGTAGGCCCGATCCAGAAACCGGCGCCGGTTGTGGGGCGCAACGGACTGAGCGTAGGTGACATCCCATGTGTGGCGAGCTACTTCGGTGATGCCGTTCACGTCCGCCAAGGTGGCTGGGCGAATAGTATAACTCATTACTCGTCAGATACCCCGTTAGCCCAGGCAGAGAAGTCAATGGGAGCCGGAAAAGTCTTGCGTTCCAGTCGGTAGAGGTTTGGCAAACGAGGTTGCAGGCTGCTGGCAAAGCCAGTCAGCACATATCCACGCCGGAAATAACTTTCAAAGATAGTACGGGTGATGGTACGCCAACTTTGCGCCGTGTTCAGATCGTAACGCTTGATATACTGCAGGTTAGAAGGGACTTGGACCAACACTTGATTGTGCCCAAGCTCCAAGTCGGCGGCAAGGGGGCGGGGAATATTACTTTCCCAGGCAGCGTAGTTGACCAGGGGCATATCTTCACCGCTCAACCAGTCTTCGGCACGCGGGCGCTGATAGTGCCCTCGGATCCGTTCACGCACGCGATCGCTCATTAGGTGCCACTCCAACAGAAAACGATCGGTCGCCATACCCGTCTGGAGCGGATTCTGTACAAATCCATAGATGTCGCGAGCGTAGCTGCGCACAACACCACCCAGTTTTTCGATGTTGAGGGTGGCGTTCTTTCCCTCCAGTGGGTCATAGGTCCAAACAATGATATCGATCCCCTGGCGCAGCATCTGTTCGCGCTGGGCGACTTTCAGTTGATAGCCGAGTCCTTGACTTTGATAATCGGGCAACACGCCCATACGCTGCGAAAAGAGATAGAGTTTTGCTCCAGCCATCCCCAAGTAGCCAGCGACGAAGCCAACCAGCTCATCGTTGACATAGGCACCCAACAACACCCCACCATTGTGCTGCATGGAAATGAGGATGGTGTAGGGGAAAACCATCAGGTCTGAATATCCCCACACAGCGCGTTGGATCTCGTGGCAACGGCGCAAATCCGACAGACTCCTGATTGGGCGGATGCGTATTTTTGTGTCTACGTCACAATGCTTTTGATGAGCCATTGTCCGCCAGATGCCCTGCCCGTTCTGTTGCTAAGTGTGCAATATACAGTGAAATTCTAGGTTCCTACATGACCAAGAGTTATAACAGTATATCATCTCTATCAAATCCCGGCAAGGGACAAAGAGTGAAAAGCGCGGCTGACGTTGACAAAAGGCCTAGCTTACGGTATAGTGGGTTCCATTATCTTTACTGATCTGAGTTCGGATCAGTAATACTCACCGCTAAACATACAGGAGACAAAGCGTGCGCGGCAAAGGTAATAGGAATCTGGCACTGGATCAGTTTGAGACAATCATTGGACCCAACACCAGTTTTGACGGCCATCTGAAGTGTGACGGCAGCGTACGTATTGACGGCGTATGTGAAGAGGGAGTCATCGAAACAGTGGGCAACGTGGTCGTGAGCTCCGATGCGATGGTTGCCGCCAACATCGTCGCTCGCAATGTATCGGTCAGTGGCGCCGTCACGGGCAAGATCAAAGCTAGCAACCGACTGGAGATTTTGAGCACCGGGCGCGTATGGGGCGACGTGGAAGTAGGATCGTTTCTACTGGATGAAGATGGCTACTTCCGCGGCGAACTGGTGATGAAAGAGGAGCCTGAGGTTCCACCGCAACTGGCAAAGACCCCACCAGCCGGCAAGTCGGATGAGCAAGCGTCCGATTGACAAGAACCCCGGTTTCTTGTAGAAACCGGGGTTCTGACTAAGAGTGACGTTCGGACACAACAATCTGCTGCGGTGAGGTACTGCGCCCTTCAGTGGAGGGGCGACGCCCAAGCAAACGGCGAAGCCAAAGCGTCAGGTCAAGCCTGGCGTCCCACAATCCTTGCAACCCCACATAGCCAAACCCGCTTACATAAAGCAACAAGAAAGGGACGGCGAATAAGTTGTCGTGCCACAGCGACACCAGCACGGTCGACATGGCATAAAGCGCCAGAGCCAACTCGCCAATAATCATACCATCCAGTGGCAATGCATATCGGCTGCCGAGCCAGCGGTCGTTTCGAGCCTCGATGCGGAATTTAGGTGTACGCTCAAAGACGTTGTTCACCCCCAACAGCGCCTCCACAATGGCCCGGGTGTTGTTCAAGGCCACCCCGGTGCCCAGCCACATCAGTCCCGGCATAAAAGCGTAGCGCCTCAACCAGTGACGTGGATAGAGTGTCCGCTGCGAGATGACGAACAACAGCGGCGGTCCCAGGCTCACCAGACTGAGAAGCCCAAGCGCCCCGTGCAAGCGAAAAGATAGGAGCATCAAAGGCAGGCTGATAAGCAAGAGCAATACCATCAGAGGGTGAATCAAATAGGTGCTCAGGTGCACCAGCGCCTGCCAACGCACAGCCAACGGCAGCCGTGCAACGGCTACCGACCAGCCCAACTTCTTAAGGCATTGGATTGAGCCTTTGGCCCAGCGGAACTGTTGGCGCTTAAAGGCAGCCAACTGAGGTGGCACCTCGGCCGGGGTACCCACATCGGGGAGGAATAGGCACTGCCAGCCTCCCAATTGAGCGCGGTAGCTCAAGTCCATATCCTCAGAAACCGTATCTGACTGCCAGCCCCCGGCGTCGGTGATGCACTCCCTGCGCCAGATGCCGGCCGTTCCGTTAAAATTCATCAACAAGCCAGACCGCTGACGCGCTGTCTGTTCTACCGTAAAGTGTCCGTCCAGAGCAAGGGCTTGGGAGCGGGTCAGGAATGAGTAGTCATAGTTTAAGTGCGCCCAGCGCGTCTGGATCATCCCCAGCCGCGGCCGATCCAGAAAATAAGGAACGGTTTTGTGTAGCCAGTCAGAGTCAGGTACGAAATCTGCATCAAAGATGGCGATGAACTCACCAGTGGCGCCTTTTAACCCCTCCTTCAACGCCCCGGCCTTAAAGCCATGCCGGTCGGTGCGGTGCACCAATTCAACGTCAATCCCCTGAGCACGATAGTCGTCTACCAACGATTGGACAATAGCGGTCGTCTCGTCGGTCGAATCGTCCAACACCTGGATTTGCAGGCGATCTCGCGGCCAATCCAGCCGAACGATCGACTCAATGAGGCGTTCCACAACCAATGCCTCGTTGTAGATAGGAAGTTGCACTGTTACCCGAGGGAAACGTGTCATCTCCGGGCGTGGCACCGGGTCTTTACGGTGGCGGAAAAAGAGCGCGGTTAAGATCCACGAATTGAGGGCGTACATAGTCAAGAGCAGAGCTGCCCCTACGTAGATTATTTCAATTCCCAACAACGAATTGTCTCCTGGGCTAATGCTTGGTGACTTACGGCTGATACATTGCCGAATGCCACGGTTTTCTGTATACGCCGGTGGCCAATTGGGGCTGGTCATAAACCCGGTTTCTGGCCCTCTGCAAGCAAGTAGCACCGATCAATGGGTGCTTCTCACGGACATTGGCACTCCATGTGGGAAAAACGGGTTTCGTCGGTCCTGGCAACAACTTGGTGAGTATACCACTATTCACGACTCAGACAAAATCTCCGTGCAAGCGTAATCGATTGGGAGCAAGTTGAGAGAAGCATCCTGACTGGTTAAAATCCGCTTTGCTGTCGCGCGGCTCGCCACAGGTTGGTGCGAATCTGCCGGTAATCGGGGCCAGCGTGGCGTAGCCACTCCCTGATCCAGGCACGCTTCGAAGTACGGTTGAGGGGACAGGCCACTTCGTCTTGAGGAAAAGCCAAGGCTCTGGCCAGTTGGTCAAGCTGGCGCTCCTCGACGTAAATGAGAGGGCGGATAACGGTGACTTGACCATCGAAAAACTCGACACTGGGGGCCATCGTCTCTAACCGTCCAGAATAAAATAGATTGAGCAACGTGGTTTGAAGCGCATCGTCCGCGTGATGCCCAAAGGCAAGCTTGCTGCAACCCAATTCATGGGTCTTAAGAAAGAGCGTCTTACGTCGATTCCACGAGCAGCGGAAGCAATCCAGTGGTAGAGGTTCATGGGGCGGAAGCTCAAGTGGTACAAAGGCATAATCCACTCCCATCTCGAGGAACCAGGGTTCGAGCATGGGGCGCAGATGGGGATAGCCAGGGATGTCTGCCTCGACGTGCAGCGCAGTCAGGTGATACTTCTCAGGGATGGACCGTTGCCGGGCGTGCAACAGGTGCAGCAGCGAGCGACTGTCTTTGCCGCCCGAAACAGCCACCGCTACGCGGTCACCATCGGCGATCATGTCGAACTCGCGGATGGCTTTGTTGACGTTTTTTAGCAAGTAAAACGTCAGTTTGTCCGAGGCAGACCGGTTCATGATAAGTTCTTCATACATACAGACTTCCGAAGTTTTACCCGCCCCGGAGCAGGCCAACGGAGATTTCGGAAGTCAAAACGGCGGGTTAAAACCCGCCCTACACATCTACGTTAATCTTCCTTTAATTTTTTCTTCATCTTAGCTTAATGTGATACACTTAATATATAGCGGAAAAGTTGATTGACCTCCTTCCTCAGAGGCAAAAAGAACCTCCCTCCCAAGTAAAGACCCGTGTCGTGGCAGCACGGGTCTTTACTATGTGGCATGGTTTATCAAACGAACGCCATCTCCCCCGGCCACTACCACCTCGGTCGCCATGCCCAAGAAAAGACCGTGCTCCAGAATGCCAGGGTGTTCAATCAGGGTCCGGCCTAGAGCAACCGGATCAGAGATACCCCCTGGGAACGTGCAATGGATGATGTAGTTGCCATTATCGGTGACAAAGGGTTCACCGTCGGCCTCGCGTCGCAGTTCGGCACGACAGCCCAGGCTCTCCAACCAGCAGCGGTGTGCCTCCCAGACGAACTGGGTCACCTCAACCGGCAGCGGACCACGGGTGCCCAACCGCTTTACCAACTTCGTCTCGTCCACGATCACCACAAAGCGGCGCGCTGCACTTTCTACAATCTTTTCGCGTAGCAGCGCTCCCCCCAGGCCCTTGATCAGATTCAAGTCCGGGTCCACCTCGTCGGCACCGTCAATGGCCAGGTCTAAGACCGGCTGCTCCACCAGCGTAGCCAGCGGAATACCCAACGACCGAGCCTGAGCTGTGGTATACTCCGAGGTAGCCACACCTACAATATCTCGCAATGCACCGGATTGTACCCGCTCGCCGAGGATATCGACGGCGTGTCTGGTCGTCGAACCGTGGCCCAGGCCAAGGATCATGCCGCTTTGCACCATGTCCACGGCGTGCTTGGCGGCCAAGCGTTTGAGTTTTTCAACGGAATCTTGGCTCATATTAGCGACGTGTCCTGTCTAACACAGCTAATGCCCGGAGCGCCACATTTTCACCGGTGAAGCCGAACTGTTCAAGAAGGACCTGGTATGGCGCCGATGCCCCAAAGCGGTTGATGCCCACCACGTCTCCCCGGAGGCCAACGTACCGTTCCCATCCCGTCGGGGCGGCCATCTCAATCGCTAACCGGGCGCTTACTTCCGGCGGCAGAACTTCATCGCGGTATTCGGGCGGCTGCTGCTCGAAGAGCTCCCAACTGGGCATACTGACTACCCTGGCTTTTACGTCCTGCTCGGCCAGTCGCTGGCGAGCATCCAGAGCTACTTCAACTTCAGAGCCTGAAGCGATGAGGATCACGTCGGGCGTGCCTTCGCTATCCGCCAGGACGTACGCACCGCGCCCCACACCCTCGGCTGATGGCAGGGCAGAGCGGTCAAGAACCGGCAGCTTTTGCCGGGTTAGCAGCAGCGCCACCGGTCCCTCGTGGCGTTCCAGCGCCACGCGCCAGGACTCGACCGTCTCCGTGGCGTCGGCCGGCCGGAGAACAACCAAGTTGGGGATGGTCCGCAGTGAAGGTAGATGCTCAATGGGCTGGTGGGTTGGCCCATCCTCACCCAAAGCAATGCTGTCGTGGGTAAAAACGTAGATCACCGGCAGCTCCATCAACGCTGCCAGCCGGATGGCGGGACGCATGTAATCGGAGAAGACCAGGAAGGTGCCGCCGTAGGGGATCACCCCACCATACAGCACCAGACCGTTCATGATTGAGCCCATAGCGTGCTCACGCACACCGTAATGGATGTTACGCCCGCCAAACTCGCCGGTTTGCAGCCAGGGGGACTCCTTTAGCTCGGTGTTGTTGGAAGGGGTTAGATCGGCCGATCCGCCCACTAAAGTAGGCAATACCGGCGCGACGGCGTTGAGCACCTTGCCCGACACAGATCGAGTAGCCACTGGGCCATCCTCCGGGGTAAATGAAGGCAACTGCTCTTCCCAACCCGCGGGCAGTTCGCCCGACCAGACCTGCTTCCAGGTTTCCGCC
Source organism: Anaerolineae bacterium (assembly GCA_034412795.1). GTDB lineage: Bacteria > Chloroflexota > Anaerolineae > 4572-78 > NAK82 > JAUVPY01. The sequence continues at coordinate 16,199 of DAOUMD010000250.1, read as the reverse complement.
AGATCGGGGTACTCCGCGGCGTAGCGGTCGAATAGAGCCGTCCACTCCTTCTCAAGTTCCTCTCCCCGGATAACTGCCTGGCGGAAGCGAGCCAGTGCTTCATCCGGGATGTAGAATTGAGCATCAGACGGCCAGCCCAAGTTTTGCTTGGTCAATCGAACCTCCTCTTCGCCGAGAGGGGCTCCGTGCGATGCGGCCGTGTCTTGCTTGTTGGGGCTGCCAAAGGCGATGTGGGTGCGGCAGGCGATGAAGGAGGGACGCTCTGTCTCGGCCTGGGCGGCACGGATGGCCCTGGCAATGGCCTCTCGATGATGTCCATCCACTTGCTGGACGTGCCAACCGTATGCCTGGAAGCGAACACAGCGATCCTCGGTGAACGTCAGATCGGTGGGGCCATCGATGGAGATATGATTGTCGTCGTAGAGATAGATGAGCTTGCCCAATCCCAGATGCCCGGCCAACGACGCCGCCTCGTGCGATACACCTTCCATCAAATCGCCGTCGGTGACGATGGCGTAGGTGTGATTGCCCACAATTTGATAACCCGGCCGGTTGAACGTCTCGGCCAGGAAGCGCTCGGCGATGGCCATACCCACGCCGTTGGCGAAACCCTGGCCTAATGGGCCGGTCGTCGTCTCCACGCCCGGGGTCAGGCCATACTCGGGATGTCCCGGCGTGCGGCTGTCCCACTGGCGGAAGTTCATCAACTCTTCCAACGGAAGATCGTAACCGGTCAGGTGCAGTAAGCTGTAGAGCAGCATGGAACCGTGCCCGCCCGACAGTACGAAACGATCGCGGCCGGGCCAGCTTGGATTGGCGGGGTTATGCTTCAGAAATTGAGTCCACAGCACGTAGGCAACATCGGCCGCCCCCATCGGCAAACCCGGGTGGCCAGAATTAGCTTTCTGTACGGCATCCATAGAGAGCGTGCGGATGGTATTCACACAAATCTGATCAAGCGTGTCGGTCGTTGTCGTGTCGCTCATCGTTCTTCCTCTCGATTCATAATGATAGGCCGGCTTTTCCCGTGGACGGGCCATAGCCGACATCTCTTCCAAACGGATGCATATGTTTCCAAAACGGCAGGCGCTATTGTAACACGGTGTAGGGATGAAGTCAACGGACTGCATAAGGCATAATGCCCCCCGAATCACAAAACCGTTGCAAGGCTGTAGGAAATATGCTATACTTGGCATGACATAATGCACTTTTTTCTGGGTTCGGGCCTTTCTGAGATAATGTGTCAGGTCATCCAGTCCGCGCCTTCACGATGGGCATTTCGCTCCTTATTGCGTCGGTGCCGATTTCGTTAAGGGAGGGGCAGCATGGAAGAGGCTTGCAAAAAGCGTGTTCTCACCTTCCTGATGTTTAGTCTGGCCTTGTTTGCCGGGATCGGATTAACAGCATGCCGGGGGGAAGCCGACCTGGACGCTCAGCTTCAAGCCGCCCTCAAAGAGTCCGGCATCACCCCGCTGGATCCGGGACCGCAACCCTCGCCCGAGCTGGTGAAACTGGGCGAGGCACTCTTCTTCGACAAGGAACTGAGCGGCAACCGGGATATTGCTTGCGCGACTTGCCATCACCCGCTGCTGAATACGGCCGATGGTCTATTTTTATCGATAGGGACCCATGGGATTGGACTGGGACCGTCGCGTGTTCTTGGGGCTAAGCGGGGGTTCATTCCCCGCAACGCACCTGAGGTATTCAACCGGGGAGCGGCGGAATGGCAGACGATGTTCTGGGACAGCCGGGTAGCCGGTTCTCCGGAGACAGGCTTCACGTCCCCAGCCGGTGACCAGTTGCCACACACCCTGGACAACGTGTTGGCAGTCCAGGCCATGTTCCCGGTGACGTCCCGGGATGAGATGCGCGGGCAACTCGGAGAAACGGATGTGATGGGACACCCCAACGAACTAGCCGTAATACCCGATGAGGATTTCCGGGAGATTTGGAATGGGCTGATGGACCGCCTGCTGGCGATCCCCGAATATGAAACGCTGTTTGCGCAGGCCTATCCGGGCGTGGCAAAAGAGTATCTCGGGTTCGAACACGCCGCGAACGCCATAGCCGCCTATGAGATCGCGGCCTTTACGTTCCTTGATGCACCCTGGGATCGTTATCTGACCGGGGAACAGGCGGCTTTATCGGATGAAGCCAAGCAGGGCGCGCTGCTCTTTTACGGCAAAGCGAAGTGCGTAGAGTGCCACTCAGGGGTTTTGTTCACCGATCAGGCCCATCACAATATCTGCGCGCCACAACTGGGGCCCGGCAAAGGTGACGAAGCGCCTCTGGACCTGGGACGAGCGCGGGAGACCGGGGAGGCAGTCGACCGTTTCGCGTTTCGGACCCCACCCCTGCGCAACGTAGCCGTCACCGGACCGTGGATGCACGACGGTGCATACACCACGCTGGAAGGGGCCGTGGACCATCATCTTAATCCGCAAGAAGCGCTGCGCAGCTACGATGTTTCACAACTCTCCCCTGCGTTGCAGAAGACTGTCCTGGCTGATCAAGAGACCCTTGAGACCATGACGCAGGGCCTGGATCCGCTGGTGGAAGAACCGGTGACGCTTTCCGAGCAGGAATTCGGCCAACTCCTGGCGTTCTTGTATGCGCTCACATCTCCCTCGGTGGAAGAGTTGCTGTATGCAATCCCCGAGTCGGTGCCCAGCGGGTTACCGGTGAGTGATTTTTATGTAGCATCGGAACCATTCATCTTTACCCAACCCTCGCCCAGCCCGACGCTGACGCCGACGTTGGCCCTCACCACGCCAGTCGTTACGGAGACTCTGGTCAGTGAGTTGGAAGCAGCGACACAGGTACCGGGGGCAATTGAATACGAGGTTCAAGCAGGGGACTGGGTTTTTAGTATCGCGGCCGAGTTCGGGGTTGATCCAGAGGACATTCTTAAGTTGAACGATCTCACGTCTCCGGACCAATTCCAGCCCGGGCTTGTGTTACACATACCCCCGCCGACCGCAACCACGACCACAACGACGACGTCCGCGCCTCCTGCAGCGCCGAGAAGGACGGGTAAAGGGGCCACCATCCATATCGTTAAACCAGGGGAGTGGATCTGGAGAATCGCCAGGATGTACGGCGTCGATCCGCAAGCCATCATCGAGGCCAATCGCCTCACCCATCCGGGGATGATATACCCTGGTCAGAAGCTCATCATCCCTTGAGGACACGTTTCTAGCACGGGACTGACGCCACCTCCCTAAACGAGCTGCGTATTGCGTACTGCGTATTCCGTTTGCTTTCGGGTATGAATGCCATTTTCCGAAAAGTCTCGTTCATTCTCCACCGGGATAAGCGTGTGGTGGATGCGTTACGATCCTCCGCTGTCTTCTCCCCAGGCCCGCGACAAACGATCGACAGCCCCCGGCGCGACTTGCAGATTGACGGTCTGGATCGGGTAGGGGCTCTCAATGCCGGCCGCGTCCAGCGTCTCTTGCAGGGCGGTGTGCACCCGATCTATGACACGGCGCGTGTCCACGTAGGACTCGATCCACCAACGCACGCGGAAGATCATGGCCGAATCGCCCATCTCGTGGTACAGGGCGTCCACAGGCCTGTCGGGCAACACGCCCTCCACACCGCGCACCGCTTCGATGATGACGCGCCGCGCCGTCCCGATGTCGGTGCCGTAGGCGATGCCCAGGTGGGTTTCAATCCGGTAGCGGGGATCGGGATAGGTGTAGTTGATGACCTGGTTCTTGCCGATCAGGGAATTGGGCACGATGACCATGCGGTTGTCGCGGGTGCGGATGCGCGTGGTACGCAGGCCGATCTCCACCACGTCGCCCCAGGTGCCCACTCCCTGGATCTCGATGCGATCACTCACCCGATAGGGGCGGTCGGCCAGGATGATGAAGCCGGCGATGACGTCCGAGAGGGTATCCTGGGCGGCCAGGGAAAGCGCCAGGCCGCCGATGCCCAGCGCGGCGGTCAGAGCGGTGACGTTGATGCCAAAGTAGGAGAGCAACATAGTGAGGGCGACGGCCACCAGCACGATATGGGCCACTCGTGTGAGGAGCATAAGGACCGGATCAAGCTCGTCCACACGCCCGGCTTCTTTCAGAGCCTCGCGCTGCCAGGCGTGGGCCAGGTCGATCAGGCTCCACAAGATCCGAGCACTGAGCACCAAACCCAGCGCGAAGTAGACATCGCTCAACGTTTTCTTCAGCTCGGCGCTCAGAAATGTCAACCGGTTGGTGGCGAAACTGAGGACCAGGACCACGATCAGCCATCTGAGGTGCGGGCCGATAGCTTTTGTGAGCGCATCGGCCACCCGGGCGGAGGTACGGCGCGCAATCCAGCGCAGCAGGACCCCGGTTATCAGGCTGCCGATTCCGTAGCCAATCAGGACGATCACCAGCGAGACAGCCAGGTTGATCCAGTCGGCGACGTTTAATCCGAGGAAAGTTGTCCGTGCCAGCCCGGTCCGGTAGGCAATTCGGGCGATTTCCTGCGCGATCGGACCAGGGGTGGCCGTGGGCTGCGGTGTTCGGGTCACCACGATCTCGGCCAGCGGGTCATCCACTTCTTCCTCGGACTCCTCGTCTTGGGGCGGCTCCGTCGCCTCCAGTCCGGGCGTCTGCCCAGCCTGAGGGGTGACTGTCAGCGTGGGTAACGGTTGAGGTGTTTCGCCGCCGCAGGTGGCGAGAAGCAGGGATAGAGCCAACACCAGCCAGATCAGACGTGAGAGCAGTCTAAACATCCTCATGTTCCCCTCACCACCCCTTCGACATTTACATTGTCTTCCAGTAATTGCTCAGCCGCCCCCTACTCCCCCGTTCTGGGGAATAGCACAGTTTCCCCCTCGCCCCCTCTCCCAACGTTGGGAGAGGGGGCCGGGGAAGGTGAGGGCTTATCATCACTGCTGCGCTATCAACCGCGCCATATCGGCCTCGTCGTCCTTGATCAGCTCACCGGACAGGTCTACCGTTACGTGGTGAATCTGGCCGGTGAAGGTGAATGGCGCGTGATATTCGTGCGACACGGTTTCGCCAAAGTCATAGCCGCAGCTCAAGCCCTCGATACCAAACGTAATCGGCACCGTCGTGGGGAACTCGACGTTGCCCACCAGCTTGCCGTCGATGTAGAGCTGGCCACGGCCACCAGCGCCCTTGCCCTCTCGGATATTCGGTGCTGAGGTCGGTTCGAACTCGTAGCGCAGCGTGGCCTGACCTTCAGGAACGTCTACGCTGGAGGTAACTTTGTATTCCTCCAGTCCGATGTAGTTGTGAATGTAATGGAGTCTGCGATCCTTCACGTAGAATACATAGCCGCCCGCAACGCCACCCTGCGCCAAGAGCACGCCTTCGGCGCCACCGATAGGAATCTCCACTTCGGCGGTGATGCTGTGCGGCCGGTTGAAGATCATCGGCGTGTTGCCGATGGGCACCACCGACAGGTTCGGGTAAAAGGTGTATTGGCTGCGAGCTTTGCTGATTCGCGGCCGTTCCGCAACAAAGCGCTGCATCACAGTGCCGTCCAGAGGCAGCACCTTGTACTTGCCGGCCTCCACATACCAACGGGCGATCATCTCGTGCAGTTTCTCCGGATGCTGGTCGGCCAGGTTATGGCACTCGGCCGGGTCTTCGGCGATGTGGTACAACTCCCAGCCGTTGGCGTCCAGATCGTCCAGCACTTCGGGCGTGATCTCATCGCCAAACTTGCGCCCCTTCTGGGCGCCCTCGGCATAGCTGGGGCCGGGAAAACCACATACCGCCCGCCAGCCGTCGTGGTCGATGGCCCGGCAAGCAAACATCTCAAAGTACTGGGTGTGGTGCTGGGTGGGCGCCTCGGCATCCTCAAAGGTGTGAGCAAAGCTGACGCCCTCAATGGGTGATTGAGCTACTCCCCGGATACTATCGGGCGGCTCAATGCCCAGCACCTCCAACACGGTGGGCACCATATCGATGGCGTGGGCATACTGGGAGCGAATCTCGCCTCGAGCCTGGATGCCCTTGGGCCAGTGGACGATTAGATTATCCGTGCTGCCGCCCCGGTAGACTTCTTTCTTCCAGCGGCGGAAGGGGGTGTTGCCGGCCCAGGACCAGCCCCAGGGATAGTGGTTGTAGGAAGCGGGGCCGCCCAATTCGTCCATGCGGGGTAGAATATCTTCCAGTTGCTCCCAGTAGTAATTGAAGCTGCTCATCTCGTTGAAGGCACCATTGACGCCGCCCTCGGAGCTGGCCCCGTTGTCGGGGATGAGCATAATCAGGGTGTTGTCCAGTTCGCCGATGTCCTCCACTGCTTTCAGGACATGCCCGATCTGAGAGTCGCAGTGCTCCAGGAAACCGGCAAAGACCTCCATAAAGCGGGCGTAGAGCCGCTTCTGGTCGTCGCTCAGGCTGTCCCATTCGGGCACGTCGGGGTCGCGCGGTGATAGCTCAGCGTTTTCGGGAAATATGCCCAGCTTCTTCTGGCGTTGGAAGACGACCTCACGGTACTTGTCCCAGCCCATGTCAAAGGCACCCTGGTACTTGTCCACCCATTCTTTGGCCACCTGGTGCGGGGCGTGGGCGCAGCCGGGGGCATAGTACAGAAAGAAGGGTTTGTCCGGCGCGTTGACGTGGGCGTCCAGGATAAACTGGATGGCGTGATCGGCCAAGTCTTCATCCAGGTGATAGCCCTCCTCAACCGTCTTGGGCTGGGGCACCGAATGGTTGTCGTAGGTCAGGTCGGGGAACCACTGGTTGGTCTCACCGCCTAAAAAGCCGTAGTAGCGCTCAAAGCCGCGCCCCAGCGGCCAGCGGTGGAAGGGTCCGGCCGGGGTACTTTCTTCGGCCGGCGAAAGGTGCCACTTGCCGATGCAAAAGGTGTTGTAGCCGTGCTCAAGCAGCATCTCCGGCAGCATCCCGTTCTCAAAGGGCATGCGACCATCGTAGCCGGGGTAACCGGTGGCTGTCTCCATGATGGCCGCGACGCCGTTGGAGTGGTGGTTGCGCCCGGTGAGGATGCAGGAGCGGGTGGGCGAGCACAGGGCGGTGGTGTGCATATTGCTGTAACGTAAACCATTCTGCGCCAGCCGATCGATGTTGGGGGTATTGACCAGCCCGCCAAAAGCGGACATCTGGCCGTAGCCCACATCGTCCAGCACAAAGAAGATGACGTTGGGCGCGCCTTCTTCGGCCCGCACCGGCTCCGGCCAGGCGGGCGTGGATTCTGCTACCGTCCGGCCAATTACGCCAGGGAAGGCAGTTCCGGATTTGTACTCAACTAATTCTGACATAATAAGTCTCCTTTCTTTTTTTGTTCTCAACACTTCCTACCCAACCTTGATAACGTCATCCGGCTTCCGGGTCTGCTCAAAAAAGGGTTCCAGTTGAGGTGTTCTTGATAGTAGGCCAATGCCTCCTCCCCGGTTTCGGTATTCTGCTCAAAACCGTGCACCATCACCCAGTTGCGATAGGTGGGCGCACGGAAGCAAAATAGCCTTCCGGTTTTTCTAATTTCGTTTGGTCATTCCACTTCTACATCCTACTCGAGCCAGACTTGTGCCGCTTCCCATGCCAATTTGGTCGCCTCGCCGATATTCTCAGTTGCGAGAAAGATATCCTCGCCTCCCAATACGTCGCCGGTGGTCTCGGTGACGTCCAGTTGTGCCTTGACGCGGGGGCTCACCCCGGCCAACATAAGCTTGCCGCCACAGGCTTTGAGTTGCTCCTCGTAATGTTCGAGCACGTTGATCAACGTGCTGGCGATGCGGTCACTGCGGCGGAGTCGCAGGATGACCACCGGGCGTTCCGCCTCCTTGGCCGAGGGCAGCAAGTCTTCCAGTCTGTAAGCCCCCGCGTAGAACAGATTGCCGTAGGCGTGCAAAATGGTGACTGCGTTGCTGGGCAGTTCCGCCGGGGCCGGCTGCTCGCGGTAGGTGCCATCCGGGTTGGGTATGATCTCCATCAAGCGTACATCCTGGGCCGAGGAAACGAGGTAGACCAGGACCGAGAGGACGACGCCTGCCAGGACGGCGTATTGCACCGGCAAGGTCAGGGTCAAGGCAAAGGTCACGAGCATGACAAGCCGAGGTCCCCAACCGACGTCCCAAACATCCAGGACTTCTTCCACTTTGATGGACTGAATTCCGGCCACGATCAGCAGCGCGGCCATGGCGGGCATGGCCACCAGGCTCACCGCACGGCTGAACAACAATACGACCACCACGATCACCAGCCCGGCAAAAACGTTGGCCCAACGTGACCTGGCCCCCGCACTGACGTTGAGCGCTGTGGATGCCACCGAGCCGCCGAGGGGCATGCCCTGGAAAATCCCCGCGGCCACGTTGGCCGCTCCCTGACCCGTGAAATCCCGCGAGATATCCGGATAGTTGCCATCGGGGTTGGGATAGGCCTTGCTGACCCCGGCTCCCTGTACCAGGCCGATGATGGCGATAGAGATCGCCGGGGCGATCAACTCGGGCACCAGCGATAGATCGGGCAGGGCCGGAAGCGGCAGCCCACCTGGAATCTGGGCCACGTCTCCAACCTGCTCCACCGCCTCCCAACCAAACACCACAACCGCAGCCGAAGCAAAGACCATGCCCAATAACATGGAAAAATTGCGCAGCCGGGTGCGCTTAAAGACCAGGATCAGAGCAACCGTCACCAGGCCAATGGCCAGGGTTTGGGCGTGCACCTGGTTCAAGTGCAACAGCAAGTCCACCGCTTTGACGACCTTGTTACTGTACTCACTGGCATAGCCAGAAAAGTCTCCGAGTTGGGAGAGCACCACCAGGACCGAGACACCGGTGAGGAAGCCGATCATCACCGCATTGGACACGAAGCGCATCAGGCGGCCCAGCTTGAGCAAGCCGGCCACGACCTGGAACAACCCCACCAGCAGGGTGAGCGTAAAGAGGGCTGCGGCGTATTCTCCCCCCGAGTAGCCCGCCAGCGTGCTGCCGGCCGTCAGGGCCATGGCACTGGTGGCCGCCAGGGTCATGAACTGGGAGCTAGTCAGCAAGCCGCCGATGGGTTTGCCGACCATGATGGCATACAAGCCATAGACCGGGTTGGCACCGGCCAGAACGGCCGACGCCATGGCGTCGGGGATATCGGCAATGCCGGTTATCAAGCCGGCGACGAGATCAGGGACGAGGTGTTTTCGATTCATGCATGACTACTCCACCGACCACAGGATTGGCGGTCATGGAGACTTCCACCGTAGCAAAAACTCCGGAAGTCTCCCATGCTTCCAACTTTACTGTATCGCCATATAGACCCTCAAGCGTTCTTCGGGATCGATGTAGTGGTCGGCATCCTCAGCGTCCTCGCCCAGGTCGATCTGGACCCAATTTACCTCACCCGTGAACTCGTTGCCCAGCGGGCCGTAATCCTCCGATACAGGCGATCCACCTTCGCTGCCTATGTCGCAGGTCTCGTCGGCGGAAAAGACGATTGGCTCGGTATGTTCTACCCGGCCCTCGCCGATCTTTTCTCCGTCCAGGTAGAGCGTCACCGTGCCGCCCTTGGCCATGCCACCACCATCGTAATCAAACTCCATACGCACCTGGTGCTGGCCGGATGGAATTTCTTTCCGGCCTTCGATATAGTAGCGTTCTACCCCGTAGAAGTTGTAGCAGTATTTGGGCTTTCCATCCTTTGTGTATAAGCTCCAACCGCCAATAATGCCGCCCTGTGCAATGATCACACCCTCTGCTCCAGTTTCGGGCACGACCAACTCAGCGGTGACCGCCCACGATTTGTTCTTGGTGTTGAGGATCGAGCCTTCGGTCAAACGGCCCATTCCTCCAAAGAGCAACTGCCGGGTGCCTCTGATCAGTTCAGGCCGGCCTGCCAAACCGGGATTGCCGCGCTCGGCGAAACGGTCGTCCAGAGGCAGCACATTGTAGCGCACCGCCTCGATCAGCCACAAACGCTGCAACTCATGTAACTTATCAGGATATTCTTCCGCGAGATCATGTGCCTGGCTCCAGTCTTCATTGGTATTGTACAGTTCCCAATTGTCATCATCGAAATCTGGCAATTCAATCTGCCCGGTCAGCCAAGGGGTGCGGTGTTTGGTGACCGCCGTCCAGCCTTTGTGGTAGATGCCGCGATTGCCCAACATCTCGAAGTACTGGGTCTCGTGCCGGTCGGGGGCATCCGCATCCTCGAAGGTATAGTTCATGCTGACGCCTTCCACCGGTTTCTGCTGCACACTGTTGACGATGGTGGGCTCGGGAATGCCCGCGGCCTGCAGGATGGTTGGGGTAATGTCGACAACGTGATGGAACTGGGAGCGCAGTTCACCTTGGGCTTGAATACCCTTGGGCCAGTGGGTGATCATGGCATTGCGGGTGCCGCCAAAGTGGGAGGCGATCTGCTTGGTCCACTGGAAGGGCGTATCCAAAGCGTGTGCCCAGCCCACCGCAAAGTGATTATAGGACTCCGGGCCACCGAATTTATCCAGATTCTCTTTTAGAAATTCAGGTGTCTCCAGGTGCCCAAAACCGGTGAGCGGGATCAGTTCGTTGTAGGTGCCCTGCAACGAGCCCTCAGCCGAAGAGCCATTGTCGCCGATGATGTAAAAGATCAGGGTATCATCCAGAATTTCGAGGTCTTCCAAGGCATCGACCAGCCGGCCGAAGTGGAAGTCGATATGCTCCAGGAAGCCAGCATAGATCTCCATCTGGCGCGTCAGGACGGGCTTCATCTCATCGGAGATGTCATCCCAGGCCGGGATTTCTTCGTGACGTTTGGTCAATTCTGCATCTTGCGGGATCACCCCCATTGCTTTCTGGCGGGCGAAGGTTTCTGCGCGCAGTTTATCCCAACCCTGGTCAAACTTACCCTTATACTTATCCGACCATTCCGGGCTGACGTGGTGGGGCGCGTGAGCAGCGCCCGGTGCCCAGTACATAAAGAAAGGCTTATCGGGCATCAGCGATTTTTGCTGGCGCACCCATTTGATCGCCTTGTTGGTCATGTCCTCGCTGAAATGGTAGCCTTCTTCAGGGGTTTTGTCCGGTTCAACCGGCGTGGTGCCCTCATAAATCGCGGGGTAATACTGATTGGTCTCGCCACCGATGAAACCATAGAAGTACTCAAAGCCGCTGCCGGTAGGCCACTGGCGAAAGGGCCCCATCGGGCTGGTCTCCCAGACCGGCACTTCGTGGCACTTGCCAAATTGCGCTGTCGAATAGCCGTTCAGCTTTAACACTTCGGCCAACGGCGCGCAGGTATTGGGCCGGATCGAGCTATAGCCAGGGGCTGATGTAGCCATTTCGGTAATGCCCCCCATGCCCACGGTGTGATGGTTGCGCCCGGTCAACATGGCCTGGCGGGTGGGTGAGCACAATGCCGTGGTGTGAAAGCGGTTGTACTTGAGCCCAGACTGGGCCAGCCGCTCGGCAGTGGGCATGTGGACCGGGCCGCCAAAGGCGCTGGAGGCGCCAAAGCCCACATCGTCCAGCAGGACGATCAGCACATTGGGGGCGCCTTCGGGCGGGCGCAGCGGCTCGATGGGCGGGAAGCTGGTGTCTGGGTCTTTGGCGTCGTAGGTGATCAGCCCGGTGTGGGGCCGGTCTGGGATGGGCAAGATTTCTCTTAATTGTTCATTCGGTTGGGTTGACATTTCCTGCTCCTTTCAAATTAACTCAATTTGGGGCCGCCAGTCCCTCGATGACTGGCAAATATCCTGGAATTAGTGCGAGCGTCAAGTGTGCCATTGGGTTTGACCATCACTAACTCAGATCATAGTACCATCTAATCGATTTTGATTTTCAAATTCGGTAATTGTGATTGGCGAAGATTTCTACCCCCTCAGTCCCCCTGCTAGGGGGAAGTTAGCTCCTCCCCCTAGCAGGGGGACTGAGGGGGTAGAGTTGTAGCCCCTATTTTGCCGATTTTGGTTGTCAGAATTCATTAGGAGTGACCGTAGGGACACAGAATCCTCAGGACCGGCTGAGGTCTGTTTATATCCATTCTACCATAGACCCCCTTCGCATGGATCAACCATTCGTCCGGTCTTTGCCCTGTACGAATGTTCAGTTCTCTCAATGCTGATTAGCCTATGGCGCCGTCTGCTGTCAGGTCACCGGAGAAAATACGCTCGAAAATTGAGGCTCTTCTTACCGCTGCATCAAATGCAACAAGCCGTTGCTAGATGACCACGTAGGGTCATGCGGCAACCGCTTGTAGGAGCAAAAGGCGGTTAGGGTGTTTGACACCCTAACCGCCTGGCGACTGTTTTTTTTATTTTTCTTCGTGTTCAACAGGCGTTACAGCTCGAAGGTCTGGCCTCGCTCAGGGATGTCTACCTGGGGCACGCCCTGCGCCCGAAGCCCGTCCGCCAGGGCTGTAAGGGCCTCATCCTCCCCGTGCACCAAAAAGACCCGCTTCAGGTCCCCCTGTGAACCGACACGAGCCGCCCAGTCCAGGAGTTCGGTCCGGTCGGCGTGGGCGCTGTACCCTTCGGCGCGTTTCACCTGTGCCCTCAGTTGGTACTCCTCGCCGAAGATGGTCACCGGGTCTTGACCTTCCAGAATCTTGCGACCGAGCGTGTGTTCGGCCTGGTACCCGACGAATAACACCATGGTGCGGGGATCGTCGATGTTGTTCTTTAAATGGTGCAGAATGCGCCCGGCCTCACACATACCCGAGGCGCTGATGATAATGGCCGGTGTCTTCAGTTCGTTCAAACGTTTCGAGTCTTCGACTCCGCGAATGTAACGCAGGTTCCTGAAGCCAAGCGGATCACGATCGGTTTCGGTCAGCATTGCGTCCAGCATCTCTTCGTTGTAACATTCGGGATGCAAGCGGAAGACCTCAGTGACGTTCACCGCCAGCGGACTATCCACAAATACGTCGATGGACGGCAACTGGTCTTCCTCCCACAATTGGTTCAGCCGGTAGGCCAGTTCTTGGGTGCGTCCCACGGCAAACGAGGGGATGATCAACTTGCCACGCCGGTCGTACACCTTCAGGGCGGCCTGACGTAACACCTCTTTGGCTTCGCCGGTCGAGGCATGGGAGCGGCTGCCATAGGTGCTCTCCATAATGACGTAATCCACATTCTCAGCGACTTGTGGATTGCGCAGGATGGGCAGCCCTCTACGACCCAGGTCACCGCTAAAGACCAGGCGTCGTTTTCGCCCGTTTTCGCTGACGTCCATGACGACAATGGATGAACCTAGGATGTGCCCCGCATCGCGGAATTGAACCTGCACACCTGGGACCGGCTCGAAGGGGCGTCCATATTCCACCGTGGAAAAATGAGTGAGGGTGTCCATTGCGTCCCGGCGTGTGTAGAGTGGCTCAAAGAGGCGTTTGCCCTTCTTAGCCCGGCGTTTGTTGACGTAGGCCACATCGCTCTCCTGGATGTGCGCCGAGTCGAGCAACATGTAAGCATCCAGGTCACGAGTGGCGGAGGTAGCATAGATGGTGCCCGAAAATCCGGATTTGACCAATGAGGGCAGGTTGCCGCTGTGGTCAATGTGCGCGTGGGACAGGATCACGGCATCAATTTCACGCACATCGAAGGGCAGATTTCGGTTGCGCTCGAACGCCTCCTTGCGCTTGCCCTGATAGAGCCCACAATCGAGCAGCAAGTTGTGACCATTCACGCTAAGCAAATGCATCGACCCGGTGACGCAGCGGGCAGCTCCCCAGAACTGAATTTGCATAACTTCTTCCTCTTTTCTGGAAGGTTGGAAAACTGGAAGTGTGGAAGACAGGTGGTGAATTCTACCCTACACTGAGGGCACGTGCAAGTTGGCTTTCACATTGAAGATATGGTTGCATCGTATCTTCTCAAAAAGTAAGGGCGAACCTGGGTATTCGCCCCGAATTATTGAGAAGATGTGAAGGATGGTTCAGAAATAGGGTAACACTTTCTCAACTGGACGAATGACGAATGACGAACGACGAAGAGACCTGAGCCAGTAATTGGTCCTTCGTCTTTCGTCCTTCGTCTGCAATTGTCAGCCTAATTTCAGGGACTTCTGAACCATGTCAGATGTGGTTACATCTTTAGCCAGTCGAAGTCTCGGAGTAACGGTCTCTGAAGATTCCTGCCACGCCGAGCAGCACCAATACGGCTCCACCTAGCGTCCAACCTGTGATCGGCTCGCGTAGAATCAGCCATCCCAAGATCACAGCAATTACGGGGTTGACATACGCGTATGTCATGGCCACATTGATCGGTAATAGGCGCAAGGTCTGCACAAACGAGGTAAAGGCGAAGACCGACCCAAAAACCACCAAGTATCCCCAGGCCAACCAGGCATCAGGGACCGGGTCGGGGCGCGGCTCGCGGAGGAGCAGGGCTACAACCACAAACCCCAATCCGGCAAAAAGTTGTTGATATGCCGAGCTCACCCTTGGCGTCAAGTTCACAGGTTTTCTAGTCTGCAAAACGCTACCGCTCCCCCAACTGAGTCCGGCTAGCAGCAGGGCGATCAATGACCACAGGTCAGCGGATACCCCGGAAACCAGCACCGGCACACTCAATAGGACGATACCGGCGAACCCGGTCAGGAGCGAGCCAATCAGGAAATAAGAAGGCATTTTCCAATCTAGAACAGCTTCAATCAGTGCTACCCAGATTGGGACTGCTGCGATAAGCAGGGCCGCATAGCCAGAATGGGCGCGCTGCTCAGCCCACGTCACCAGCCCATTACCGCCCAACCAAAGCAGCAGCCCGGAAGCTGCCAGGACAGCCAACTCTGGCCTGGACGGCTTTAACTGCCTTCGACTGCTGGCCGACCATAGCAACAACAGAATACCTCCCGCCAGCACGCGCAGCCCCGCCATGGTAAAAGGGGGAAAGCCAGACCCCTCACGCACGGCGACGCGAATAGCCAGGTAGGTACTGCCCCAAACCAGATAAACCACCGATAAGTGGAAGAGACCGATCCAGTGAGCCGTCTTCTCGGATGACGGTACGGCAGCCAGTTCCGAATGTGTCTCGACAGTTGAGCGGACGGGAATGGAATCTGAATTGCGACGTTCGGCCATCTCTAGCTTGTTTCCTCATTTGCAGGATTTCGATGTCTGCTGCGATGTACGATGTACACCCCGGAGAGCACCGTGACTCCACCCAGGACTTGCCAGGGGGAGAGTGTTTCACCTAACAGCAGCACCGCCAGTATGGCGGTTACCACTGGCTGAGCGAGCATAGTGGGGGCAACGATGGACGCTGGCAAATAACCCTGAGTGTAGTTTATGGCCAGCCAGCCGAATACCTGAACTACCACGCCCAGGGCCAAGAAGTTGAGGTAGCTAAAAGCCGTGTAACCGGTGAGAGAATGGCCAAGGGCGATGCTAAGGATGAGCAGTGCTATGCAGGCACTGAGGGTCATGAGCCACGTATAAGTGAGCGAGTCGAGGCTCTCGCGCCCGCGCTGGGTGATCAAAAAATAACCACCATAAAAAATAGCCGCCATCAATCCCAACGACGTACCCAATCCTAGCGATGCGGCGTGAAGCGCATCCAGCCCCAGGATGAGTACGGCACCGCTTATAGCCAGGATGAGACCTATCCAGAATCTGGCGCTGAGCCTCTCCTTAAAGAAGATCAATGCTCCCAGACCCACCCACACCGGCGCGGTGTTGGCCAACAGCGTGGGGTTGGTCGCTCCGCTCAGAACCACACCGGTCGACCAAAACGCCATGTCACCGGCGAAGAACAGACCGCCCAACACGGCTGTCCGTATCCCCAGGCGTGGCAGATTTTGCCGGGATCTGACGCCACGGTAGAAGGGCCACGTTAGCAGCAGGATAGCGGTGGTCATACGATAAAAGCTGGTGACAGTCCCCGGCGCACCGGCCCAGCGCACGAAGATAGCCGAAAAGCTTATGGTCATGATGCCCGCCGCCAGCGCCAGATACGCCAAGAGATTGGAGCGACGAGTGGTAGGTATTGAGATTGGAAACACCGATGATTTGTCCATAGAAACTCTGTAATAGTCGCCCTGAATTTCCTGATTGTATCCGAAATTCGGCTTATGGGAAAAAAGGGGGAAACGCAGCAACCCTGGGAAGGTGTTCCCACAGTCAGGCGCCAGGCACTTGTGTTGCTTCACAAAGGGGCGATGGTGCTCGTGGGAACAGATGTTTATTGTTTTGCTAGAGCAAGTTGAACGGCATTGATGGCACGCTCAACATCCATATCATTTGTTTTCCAATTACACACCGAAACGCGCATACAGCGTTTACCTTGCCACGTAGTACCACTAAAAAATGCTT
>DAOUMD010000249.1:0-40399 GCA_034412795.1 Anaerolineae bacterium | reverse complement strand
CGCTATCGGCACGTGATGAGTCTCAAAGATGCCTATGTGGCCCCCATGCCTGAGGCCCAACGCATCTTTGATTTCCTGGAACAGCACTACCCCAGGCTGGTCAATGCCGTGCAGAACCCGCTCACGCCGCTGACCAACAACACAGTAGAACTGGTCATCCGCCGTTTTGACCAGCACTACCAGAATATGTGTGGCTTTGACCATATCGAAACGGCACGCAAGTACCTGCATGTGTTTGAGTTGACCTATCGTTTCACCCCTTTCGCCAAAGACAACCGACCGGTGAAGGGGCGAGAACTGGACATTCGTGGCAAGTGCCCTCTGGAACTGGCTGGCTATGACATCACTCGCATGCCCATTGCTCAAATCCTGCGGGGACAACTTCTCGGGTGGCCTCCCAAAACCCTCCAGGAGCTTGTCCCTAATGTGTAACGCTCCCACTAGATTCAAACCAAATTCAAACCTGATTGTGCTATGATTCTTATAAGTCGCCCCCAGCTTATTCCAGTACAACGGAGCCCTACAATGAATACACGATCAATGGGGAACTCAATTGTGGTCCTTCAATTACTCCTGCTACCGTTGCTGATCACAATTCCTGCTCCATCTCAAGCCGCCTCCGCGCCAACCCTCACCTTGTCAGCTCGGCAAAATGCGCAGAGTGACATCGTTGGGCCAGCATCCTTACCGCCCTTCTCTGGCAGGCCGGCACCTGATTTCACCCCTAGCTTTCAGACTACAGCTCATTACTATGTTGATGCCGTCAACGGCAGCAATTCGACTGGTGATGGCAGCGTCATCAATCCCTGGCAAACCATCACCTACGCATTGAGCCAAATTACCGGCCCTGATGCCGAGATTCATGTAGCGCCCGGTTCGTACGATGAAGCTCTGGGCGAAAGCTTCCCTATTGTTATGGAACCCGGCGTCAGCCTGACAGGCGCCGCCTATACTTCTACCGTCATTCTGGGCAATAGCACAACCTATGTGATCCACTTTCCAAGCACAGCCGTCTATACCGAAAGCACGGTCATTAGCGGGTTTCAAATTACCAATGGGTCAGAAGGTGTACGCGTTGATGGCGCGACGGGCGATGGGGCGTCCCCGACGATCCAAGAAAACTGGATCACTGGAAATAACACAGGGATCCGCAATGTCACTTCATCCGGGGGCCGAGCTTACACGGTGATAAAGAACAACCTAATCTCAGGCAATACTGAGTACGGGATCAATGATCGTGCGGATAAAAGTAGCTGCCGCGCTCAGCCCCAAATTGAAGCAAACCAGATCACTTATAACGGTAATAGTGGCATCTATTGCTCGGCCGAGGCAGCTGGGTACGATACGTCCTATTGCTCGCCAACGATAATCGGCAATTTGATCTCAAACAACGGGGGCGATGGTATGACGTGTCGCACCTCCTATGCCGGCAGTTGTAGTCCCCAGATCATTGGTAATACTATTTCCGACAATCAGGGCTGGGGCTTTAGGCGAAGCCAGGGTTATAACTATAATGTACCCAACTATCCTACGCTTATCAACAATCTTGTTTTTGGCAATACCGATGGAGGCGCGTATTTCGTCTTCTACTTCGACGACTGGAGGATAGATAAACCGCTTCTGCTTAACAACACGATTGTTGATAACCATGCTTATGGGGTAAGAAGTGGTTTGCCGACTGTTGTCAACAGTATCATTTGGGGGCATGACGATGACTTGGATGTATCTGTCGATTACGTCAGTTACTCTGATGTGGGAGACGGAGAATATGGTGGAGCCAACCACAACATCTCGTCTGATCCACAATTTGTGAACCCGAGCCACGGAGACTACCACGTGCTGCCCACCTCGCCAGCGCGCGACGCTGGTGATAGCACTCACTCAGAGTTGCCTGCCACCGATCTTGATGGTGACCCACGCACCTTGGGTACTGCCGTGGATATCGGGGCTGATGAAACACAACCCTACAGCGTTTCCATCGCCAAGTTGGTCCAGCCATCTGGGACTGCTCACTTGGGCGATGTGTTGACCTATACACTCACCTTAACCAATTCAAGCTTGTTTAACGCTGGTGGAGCGCTTGTCACCGACACGTTACCAGCCAACACCAGTTGGACCGGCTACCTGCAATCTAGTGTTGGCCATGCTAGTGTGAGCAGCGGTGTTTTGACTTGGATAGGCACTTTACCAGTGACTAGCACCCAGGCCATCACTTATGAAGTCATGACAGATCTTGGTTTGCCGGTGGGTACTTCCATTACAAATACTGCTACCATCGACAACCGGACTGGCGAGATTATTGAGAGCACACCAGTTGTCGTGACAATTGCCCCGACAGTAATCCTGAGTGGCCAACAAACTGTCAGCAATGAGTACGCTCAACCCGGCCAGACGCTTACTTACACAATTGTAGTTAGCAACATAGGTAACGTGTTGGCCAATGATGTTAGAGTAACTGACACCCTAGATAGCAATGTGACGTTCGCTTCAGCCAGCCACGGTGGGGTTTTCAACGACCACCGGGTTATTTGGAGTGATTTGACTGTGCCTGCTGAAGCAGGTATCAGCCTGACCTTGGTTTTGACGGCAAACAACCCACTATCCGATACCATCACTATAGTTAATCAGGTCAGCATTGCTGAAGATGGCCAGTCGCCCCTTGATCTACTCACCGATGATGCGATAACCTTAATTTATAATCCGGTTCAGGTTAGCTTCAGCGCTGCTCCTAACCTGGGAGCGATCCCGTTAGCTGTCACTTTCAACAACAACTCGCTGCACGCCTCCAATTACTTATGGTCATTTGGCGACGGTATCACTAGCACCACAAACGCCTCAACTCACGACCACACCTACCTTTATGCTAGCACCTACACAGTGACGCTGCACGCCGCCAACCCTGTTGGGTCCGACACAATGACCCGTACCCATTACATCACAACTTATCAGAGCGCTCTGGCTGACTTCTTCGGTTGGCCAACAGCAGGCCTCCGACCGCAAGTAGTCACATTCACCAACCTCTCGGCTTACGCCGACCGATTAGTTTGGAACTATGGAGACGGTCTTAGCAGCACTATCACTGCCACAACCCATCTCCACGCCTATACCGCGCCCGGAGTGTATACTGTCTCACTGACGGCCATTGGACCTTACAATAGCCACACTTATACTCGAACTGGCTACATCTCTATCTACAATCAACCCATCGCGAGCTTTAGTGGCACACCACAAACTGGCATGGCACCATTGATGGTCAGTTTTAGCAACAGCTCTCTCAATGCTACCAACTACCGCTGGGATTTTGGCGATGGTAGTATCAGTTATGCTACTAACCCAAATCATCTTTATCTTACCGGGGGTGTATACACGGTGACTTTGAGAGCATCCAACCCTGGTGGAAGTGATACGCTAATTCGGCCTGCCTACATCACTGTCCATAGCCCGCCTTCGGCAGGTTTTTATGCTGAAACAACTGTGGGCACGGTACCATTTACCATCACACTGAATAACACATCTCAATTGGCCGACACTTTCTTGTGGGATTACGGCGACGGGCAGATTAACACGACTGCTTCCATAACGCACACTCACGCCTACTTGTCTTCCGGTGTCTATACTATTTCGCTGGCTGTCTCCAATCCATATGGCAGCGACACGCTCACTCGTACTAACTATATCGCTGCGTATAACACCCCTGTGCCGGAATTCAGTGCTGCACCACAAACCGGGCTACTCCCATTAACGGTATCATTCACTAACACGTCTCAACACGCTATAGACTTCTGGTGGCAGTTTGGTGATGGTAGCACCAGTACAACCAGTAACCCTATTCACACCTATAACCTACCTGGACACTATACCGTAACACTTCGAGCCGTTAACCCTGCTGCCGCTGCGATCATAACGCGAAGCAACTACATCACAGCCCATGAGACACCAATCTCCGGACTGGTTGCCACTAATGACGGCCCGACAGAACCGGGCGAGACGACGACGTTAACGACTACTGTTGCGGCCGGCAGCAACGTCTCCTATACATGGAACTTCGGCGATGGAAGCACGGGCAGTGGCGCAGTAGTGACCCACACATATCCGCCGGGAAACACATACACGGCAGTTGTAACCGCCAACAACTCGGCTGGTGAGCTGACGGCAACAACAGTGGTTGTTGTTAAAGACTTTCTCACCGTAATCTCCACTAGCCCACCTGACAACGACAGAATAGTAGATCGAAACCGTGCTATCTCGACAACCTTTAACCGGGCGGTTGACAGTAGCACAATCTCCACCCACACCTTCACTGTGTGGGGCAAGCAGACCGGGATTTACACTCAGAGTTATGCCGTCGCTGGTAATACCATTTCGTTCGACCCGGAGCCGGATTTCAAGCCAGGCGAGGAAATTGCAGTAAATCTGAGCCATGGCATAAAGTCGCCGGATGGCGTAGCCTTATATCCCTACCACTGGCAGTTTAGAGCGGCCGTGCAGGGTGGCAGCGGGACCTTTGCGGACAGCGGCCAAAGCTTGGATTTCTCTTCAAAGATGGACTTCGCATTAGGTGACCTGGATGGTGATGGCGACCTGGATGCCTTCATTGCCAACGGAAATTACCCGAATGGTGAACCTGACCAGATCTGGCTCAATGATGGAACAGGCAATTTCTACAACAGCGGCCAGGCACTGGGCAATTTGCCAGCTCTACGTGTAACGTTAGGAGATTTGGATGGCGACGGCAACCTGGACGTTGTCGTTGTAAATAATTCTGGACCTGTCACAATCTGGTTGAATAGTGGAGCAGGGATTCTTGATCCTGGCCAAACAATTGACAATGAATATTGCAGAGGCGCAGCATTAGGGGATTTGGATGGTGACGGCGACCTTGATATCTTCATGGCGAACTCCGGCAGTTGGCCTTACGTACGCGACCAAATCTGGCTAAACAACGGAACGGGGCATTTCATCGACAGCGGTCAGCGGCTGGGCAATTCAGATAGCTGGGTTGTGAAACTGGGTGACCTGGATGGTGACGGTGACCTGGATGCCTTTGGTGGGAGTTACTATTGGGACGCAAACGAGATATGGTTGAATAATGGGGCTGGCTATTTCACCCTTGAACAGAGCTTGGGCAGCTTCTCAACCACTGATTTGGCCTTGGGTGACCTGGATGCGGATGGTGATTTGGATGCCTTCGTCGTAAATCCCCAGAATGAGCAAACGAACGAGATCTGGCTCAACGACGGCACCGGTCATTTCGTCCTTGCTCAGAGCCTGGGCGGATCCTATAGTTTTGGCGTGGCACTGGGGGATGTGGAGGGCGATGGCGACCTAGATGCCTTCATCGCTAATGATGGGCTGGGTGATGAGCAAAAGGACGAAGTTTGGCTGAATAACGGGGCAGGTTTCTTCAGCAATAGTGGTCAGAGTCTGGGCAACTCATCAAGTTACGTGGTGGAGATGGGGGATATAGACAGGGATGGTGATCTCGACGCGCTTGTCCTTGTTCAGGATGAAGAAGTCAAGATCTGGCTGAATGAGGATCATCCGATGATATCACCATCGGGTGGCACGATAAGCCTGGCACCGAATGTGACAATTGGCGCCGAAGCCGGTGTCTTCAGCGACACAGTAACAATCATCTACATGCCACAATCAATTACATCTACCGGAACTCTAACCCATGTCGGCCTCTTCTATGACCTACGCGCCGTTTACCTAACCAGTGGGTTACCAGCGCAACCACAACCAGGTGAGCATTACACGATAAGTGTCACCTACGACCAAGAGAACGTACCAGATGCTCTTGATGAGGCTAACCTGGCTTTATACTACTGGGATGGCAGTGTATGGGCCGAGGAGCCAACCAGCGTAGTGGACGTGGTCGCAAACACCATCACCGCCACACCAGACCATTTCAGTCTGTGGGCTGCCCTGGCGGAAAGCTCAAGCTCTGGAGACAATGAGAAGATATTCTTGCCGATTATCTTGAAGTAGTAAGCGCCACATCTCGTCACCAAACTCGTCCTTGCCACTCAATGGTTCTCTGGTGTATTATGCCCGTGGCTGCCCAGGATCCAAGAGCAAGAGCGTTGTAAGTGACGCAAAATAATATTCATACTTATGGGGGAGGTCTGCTGTTAGAGTAGGTCGCCCCTTTCCCTTTCTGAGTCCTCTAACGCAATGTAAACGTAGCTCTTATGCAACTCTAACATCGCCTGTGTATAATATCGGGGAATCGGGACTCTGGGAATCAGGAAATTGTGGCGCAGCCAATCTGATTTCGCAATACCTGTTTTTCTAAATCCCTGATTTCCTGACTCCTGAACTGAGAGGTTAGCTATGGACCTAAACAGATACACACAAAAAGCACAAGAGGGCATCCTGGCCGCTCAAGGCCTGGCCCAGGAATATAATCACAGCCAGATTGAGCCGGTGCACCTGTTGCTGGCCCTGCTGCGCCAGTCGGACGGGGTTGCACCGCAGATTGCCCAGCGGGTAGGCGCCAGCCCCGGTTTGCTGATTGGTGACTTGGAAGCGGAGCTCAACCGGCGGCCCAAAGCCTACGGTGCCACCGCCCAGGTGGGCCTGTCGCGCGCCCTGGCCGATGTTGCCGCCGATGCCGAGAAGCTGGCCGGTCAGATGCACGATGAATACGTCAGCACCGAGCACCTGTTGCTGGCGCTGACGCGGTCGAAGGACTTCGCCGGAGAGACGCTGAATCGTTATGGTCTGAACGAGACCACCATTCTGCAAGCCCTGACCCAGATTCGCGGCAGCCAGCGGGTCACCAGCCAGAACCCGGAGACGACTTACCAGGCCCTGGAGAAGTACGGGCGTGACCTGACTGACCTGGCACGGCGCGGCAAGCTGGACCCGGTCATCGGGCGCGACAGGGAGATCCGGCGCGTGATCCAGATTCTCAGCCGCCGCACCAAGAATAACCCGGTATTAGTCGGTGACCCGGGTGTGGGTAAGACGGCTATCGTTGAGGGTCTGGCCCAGCGCATCTTCAAGGGAGACGTGCCCGAAGGGTTGAAGGACAAGCGTGTCGTCGCTTTGGACATGGGAGCCCTCATCGCCGGGGCCAAGTTCCGGGGAGAATTCGAAGAGCGGCTCAAGGCGGTATTAAAAGAGATCACCACTAGCGAGGGGGCGGTTGTCCTTTTCATTGACGAGTTGCACACCGTCGTCGGCGCCGGCGCGGCCGAAGGGGCCATGGACGCCAGCAACATGCTCAAGCCCATGCTGGCCCGAGGCGAACTGCATGCCATCGGCGCCACCACCCTGGACGAGTATCGCAAGCACATCGAAAAGGACGCCGCCCTGGAGCGACGCTTCCAGCCGGTGCTGGTGAACGAGCCCACCGTGGAGGATACGATCAGCATCCTGCGTGGTCTGAAGGAACGCTACGAGGTGCACCACGGTGTGCGCATCCAGGATAGCGCCGTCATCGCTGCCGCCACCCTCAGCCATCGCTACATTAGCGATCGTTTCTTGCCCGACAAGGCAATTGACCTGATTGACGAGGCGGCCAGCCGTCTGAAAATGGAGATTGATAGCAAACCGCAGGAACTGGATGCTGTAGATCGCCAGATTATGCAGCTTGAAATCGAGCGCGAGGCGTTGAAGAAAGAGAAGGACAAGGCCAGTAAGGAGCGGCTGAAGACGTTGGAGAAGGAACTGGCCGATCTGCAGGAAGAGTCACGCCAGTTGACCGCTCGCTGGGAGACTGAGAAGGAGGCCATTCAGGCCCTGCGCCGCACCAAAGAGGAGATCGAGGAAGCGCGTATTGCCATTGAAAGGGCCGAGCACCGTGCCGACCTGGAAGAGGCAGCCCGGCTGCGCTACGGCCGGCTGCGCGAGTTGGAGGAACAGCTCCAATCAGGTGAGGCGCGTCTGGCCCAGCTTCAAGAAGGGGAGCCGCTGCTGAAGGAAGAAGTGGACGCCGAAGACATCGCCGAGGTAGTCTCCAGTTGGACAGGCATCCCCATCAGCAAGCTGCTGGAGGGGGAACGGGAGAAGCTGATCAAGATGGAAGATCGGTTGCACCGGCGCGTGGTGGGGCAGGACGAGGCCATCCAGGCCGTGGCTAATGCCGTGCGCCGCGCCCGAGCCGGCCTGCAAGATCCCAACCGGCCCATCGGCAGCTTTATCTTCCTGGGGCCCACCGGCGTCGGCAAGACGGAGTTGGCCCGCGCCCTGGCCGAGTTCCTCTTCGACGACGAAGAAAACATGATTCGCATCGACATGAGCGAATACCAGGAGCGGCACACCGTGGCTCGCCTCATCGGCGCGCCACCCGGTTATGTGGGCTATGAAGAAGGCGGCCAACTGACCGAAGCGGTCCGGCGCAAGCCGTACAGCGTCGTCCTCTTCGACGAGATCGAAAAGGCGCACCCGGAAGTCTTCAACACGCTGCTGCAACTGTTGGACGACGGCCGCCTGACCGACGGCCACGGGCGCACAGTGGACTTCAAGAACACGGTGGTTATTATGACCAGCAACATCGGGAGCCACTATATTATGGAACTGGGCATCGAGGCAGCCCAGAACAAGGTGATGGAGGCGCTTCGCCAGCATTTCCGCCCTGAGTTCCTGAACCGCGTTGATGACATCGTCGTTTTCCACAGCCTGAGCCGGGATGACCTGGCGCGCATCGTGGATATCCAATTGGAGCAACTGCGCGGGCTGCTAGGCGAGCGCAAGCTAACGCTGAACCTGACCGACGCGGCACGGAGCTTCCTGGCCGACCGGGGCTATGACCCCGTCTTCGGGGCGCGCCCTCTCAAGCGGGCCATCCAGCGCTACCTGCAGGACCCTCTGGCCCTGGCCCTGTTGGAGGGTGAGTTTGGGGAGGGGGACACGGTGGAGGTAGACGTAGGTGGCGACGGGTTGGTCTTCCGCCGCATCGCCACCACACCCGAGATGGCCGAGCTTGGGGCTGTCTGAAATTTCAGGCGCAGACTTTCGAAGTTTGCCTCTGCCTGTCGCGGGGCAGGTGAAATTTCGGAAGTCTGCCCAAAAATCCTGAACACAACGCCGAGATTTGTCCAGGACGACATCGAAACGGTCGAAGGTGAGATTTAGGTAAACTATTACAAATCAAATAGCTTTCTGAGGCGATCATCAACTTCTGCCTGGATCTTCGGCGACAACTGGCCCAACTCGCGCCGAATCAGGGCTGTCGTAGCTGTCATCAGACGATGTACCTGAAGTGTTGAGGAAACACGTAACCCTGTGAGGGCAAAATCAGGGTCACTGGAGTCGAGCACAAAGTCAGTCGTCAGGGGCTCAGTGGTGACGCGACTGGTAATGAAAGCCAAGATCACGTGCCGGTGTGGCCCAATGGGCTGCGTGAGACAAACCGCGGGACGTACCTTGTTACTCGATAAATCGTCAAAGGGAAAGGGGACAAGCACGACTTTATACTTCGTCATGGAAAGGTTCCCCGTCATCTATCGTGTAGATGTCCTCCTCAGGCTCTCTAAGAACAGCGAAAGCAGGATTGCGAGCTGCCGCCTGCAACCACTCAGTTTCATCCCATTCCTCGCTGAGAGGGTATAAAACGATAACGCGTACTCGTCTCGGGCCAGAAATGGGCAATACACCGTCCAATTGAAGTCGGTGATGTTCGTCAACTGTCCCTGTCATTTCTATGGCTGTCATTGCACTTTCCATCGGCTTCCCCCCTCTCGGCTAAATCTGAGACCGTACCAATGATCACGTTTTCTTGCAACTCTCGTATCTGCTCAGGTATGTCATCCATTCGGCAGGCTCAGGACAGGTTTCGAGATCGTAGGTCGAGAAATCCCTAAACTCTTGCTTTTAATGGCTAGCAGCTTGTCGGAGAGACCTTCCTGGAAGCTCTGGGCGGTACAACTTGAGCAAAAATTCAGGCCAAACAGTGCCCAAATGCCTGGGCAGAGCGCCGTTTAAGCTTCCAGGAAGGTTAAATGTGGCTTAACTTTTCTCCACCAACCTAGAAAAGGTAGCTCAAAAACCTAAGTAAATATGAATATGACCAAGCCTCACCTAATTATGGTCGGCACTGCTTATTATGAAGTATAAGGCCGGTCTAGAGGAGAGTCAAGGATCGCGGGTAACTCCCTGCCGTTACCTCAAATAAACTGTTGCAGAAGGAATTCCTTAGCTCATTCTATCCCATAGGTTGGTGATTGGGACACCTGCGTGTCTGAAGTCGTCCTCGTTACGAGTCACCAGGTTCAGCTTCCCGTGCAAAGCAATGGCCGCAATCAAGGAGTCGATGGCTGGCATTTTTTTACCCTGCCTCTCGAGGTCTGCGGTAAGCTCTCCCCACATAAGCATGACATGTGTGTCTACGGGAAGGATCTTGTCCTTGAAACGGGTCAGCAGGTCGCCCTCAAGCCACTCCTTTAGCGCATCCTTGCGCCTTGAGTCTGAAAGTTTCTCGATTCCCTTTTTGATCTCACCGATAGTGATTGCGCTGAGATACAGCTTTTCCTCACCGATGCTGTCGATCCACTGAATAACGCCAGGGTCTGGTTGCCTCGCAACAAGCTCAGAGATTATGCACGTATCGAGCAAGAATCTCATAGCTGGACGTCATCCCTTGCGTCGCTTGTGTCTCTGGTGATATCCAGTTCAACACCCACCAACGGCGACTCACGGAAGAACTCGGACAGTCGTTGTCTCGACGCGAGCATTCTTTGGTACTCCGCATAGGATAGCACGATGGCAACCTCGACCCCTCGCCTGGTGATGATCTGAGGGCCACTGTTCAAGGCGTTTTCAACGACTCGACTGAACTTGTTTTTGGCTTCCTGCAACTGCCAGGTATGGGTCATGACAGCCTCCTGTCTAGACTGTCTAGATTTTATCTCAAAAGCGTCAGTTTGTCAAACGGATGCGGAGACCGCGTGCACATGCTGCAAGTCATATCTAGAGCTGTGATCACCATTCGCTTTCGGGATCAGGTGGAGTGTTCGGGATGCGAGGCTGCTTTATTAGAGCGACTTACCGGCTGCCTGCTGGTAGTAATCGCACAAATCCTGCAACGGACAGATTTCACATGTGGGGTTGCGCGCGTGGCACATCTCGCGCCCGTGGCGGATGACATTCAGGTGGAAGGGGTAATACCATTCGGGGGGTAGCAGATCTTCCAGGAGGTCGTGGGCCTTCTCGGCCGAGACTCTGGGGCCGATGAGGCCCAGACGCCCCGTGACGCGATGGACGTGGGTGTCCACCGGAAAGGCAGGCATGCCCAGCGAGAAGAGCAGAATGATGGCCGCCGTCTTGGGACCAATCCCCTTGATCTGGGTCAGCCAGGCTTTGGCCTCATCAACCGGCATATCCTTCAAAAAATCGAGGCTCAGCTCGCCCCGCTCCCCGGTGATGAACTGGAGTGCTCCCTTGATGCGGGGCGCTTTTTGCTGGGCCAATCCCGCTGGCCGGATGGCCTCTTCGATGGCCTCGACCGGCCCGTCGCGTACTTCCTCCCAGGTGGCGAAACGCACCCGCAGTCGGTCGAAGGCTCGATCACGGTTGACGTCGGAGGTGTTCTGGCTTAGGATGGTGCTGACGACCTCGGAAATGGGGTCCAGATGAGACCGCCATTGAGGGTGGCCGTAGACTTCTAGCAGCCGCTGGTGAACCGCTTGGGTTTTAGCTTTAAGGGGCTGGTTGGGGTCGATCATAAGGTGAGGTGTCCAGGTGCAACGCACCTCCAAGGTACGTTGCACCTGTCTGTGTTATTTATCCATCAGCGCGGCGACGCCGGGCAGTTCCTTGCCTTCCAGAAACTCCAACGACGCTCCGCCACCGGTGGAGATATGGCTCATCTTGTCGGCCAGGCCGCTTTGCTCGACGGCGGCCGCCGAGTCACCACCGCCGATGATGGTAGTGGCGTCCTCCAGACCAGCCAGTGCGCGCGCGACGGCGAATGTCCCCTCGGCAAATCTGGGGAACTCAAAGACGCCCATCGGTCCGTTCCAAACAACAGTCTTGGCGGCTGCCAGCCGGTTGGAGAAGTGGGCCACACTGGCCGGACCAATGTCCAGGATGCGCCAACCGTTGGGAACCTGGTCAACCGGCACAACTTTGGCGTCAGCGTCGGCGGCGAAGCGGTCGGCCACAACGCAGTCCACCGGCAACACCAGCCGGTCACCTGCCGAGTCCAGCAATTGGCGGGCGGTATCCAGCGCTTCGTTCTCGACCAGCGAATCGCCGACGTCAAGCCCCTGCGCCTTGAAGAAGGTGTTGGCCATACCGCCGCCGATGATCAGTGAGTCCACCTTCGACAGCAGATTCTGGATGACGCCGATCTTGTCGGAGATTTTGGCGCCACCCAGGACGGCCAGGAAGGGAGGCTCTGGATCAGCCAGGGCACGTCCCAGGTAGTTCAGTTCCTTTTCCATCAAAAAGCCGGCCACCGCAGGCAGATCCTGCGCGACCCCGGCCGTGCTGGCGTGGGCCCGGTGGGCCGTGCCGAAGGCATCGTTGACGTATACATCGCCCAGCCTGGCCAGGCCTTCGGCCAGCGCTGGGTCGTTCTTCGTTTCGCCCGGCTTAAAGCGCGTGTTCTCCAGCAGGATCACGTCGCCCAGTTTCATGGCCTTGACGGCGCTTTCAACCCCGGCACCGACGCAATCGTCCAGCTTGGTGACGGGTTTGCCGAGCAACTGGCTCAGCCGGTCAGCTACCGGGTCCATACGAAACTCTGGCTTGGGCTCGCCTTTGGGGCGGCCCAGGTGACTCATCAGCACCACAGCCCCGCCTTGATCAAGTAGGTACTGAATGGTAGGCAACGCAGCGCGGATGCGTCGGTCATCAGCCACGGCACCATCCTTGAGGGGTACGTTGAAGTCGACACGCACCAGTACGCGCTTGCCTTTCACATCTACGTCGCGAACGGTTTTCTTGTTCATGGTTCCACTCGTGTCAGGGATCAGTGAATCGGGGAATCAAGCTCCCTGATTCCCCGATTCCTGATTCCCTGAGTCCTGATTCCTTACAACTTCGAAGCCATTAAGTTGGCCAGGTCGGCGGTGCGACAAGAGTAACCCCACTCATTGTCGTACCAGGTGACGACCTTTACCATGTCGCCCTCGCCACCCAATACCTGGGTGAACTCCAAGTCCACCGAGCTGGAGTGAGAGTCTCCCTTGTAGTCGATGGAGACCAGCGGCTCATCGACGGCGGCCAGGATGCCGTTCAACGGACCGGCGGCCGCGGCGCGGAAGGCTTGGCGCAACTCGTCGGTGGTTGTCGCCTTTTCTACAGTGGCGGTAAAGTCCACCACGGAGACGGTAGAGGTAGGCACGCGCAGGGCATAGCCATCGAACTTGCCCTTAAGCTCGGGGATTACCAGGGCCACGGCTTTGGCCGCACCAGTGGTGGTGGGGATGACACTCATAGCCGCTGCGCGGGCACGGCGCAGGTCCTTGTGCGGCAAGTCCAGGATGCGCTGGTCGTTGGTGTAGGCGTGAATGGTAG
Source organism: Anaerolineae bacterium (assembly GCA_034412795.1). Lineage (GTDB taxonomy): Bacteria > Chloroflexota > Anaerolineae > 4572-78 > NAK82 > JAUVPY01. The sequence continues at coordinate 26,929 of DAOUMD010000249.1, read as the reverse complement.
TCATCAGGCCTTTGACGATACCAAACTCGTCATTGACGACCTTGGCCGCTGGCGCCAGGCAGTTAGTGGTGCACGAGGCATTGGACACGATGTGGTGCTGTGCCGGGTCGTACTTGTCGTCGTTGACGCCCAAGACGATGGTCAGGTCTTCACCCTTGGCGGGGGCGCTGATGATGACCTTCCTGGCGCCAGCCTGCATATGTTTGCTCGCACCATCACGATCTCGGAAGATACCGGTCGACTCGATGACGATATCCACACCCAGATCACCCCAAGGCAGATTCGCTGGGTCACGCTCGGCCAATATCTTGAGCAACTTCCCGTCAACCAACAACCCGTCGTCGGTGATTTCAACTGTGCCGTCGAACTTGCCATAGTTCGAGTCGTACTTGAGCAGGTGGGCCATCGTCTTGAGGTCGCCGATATCATTGGCGGCTACAACTTCCAACGTGTCAGAGTAAAAGTCGCCGATTGCCTTGAACACCTGCCGGCCGATACGACCGAATCCGTTGATTCCAACCTTAGTAGTCATGAAAATCCTCCTAGTGTAAAAAGTATTAGAGCGTATCAAATATATCGTTGGCGCTGATGACGCCCACGACGTTGTGTCCATCGAAGACGAATACCCGGCGAATGTGTTCGCGTGCCATCACCTTAGCACATTCTCGCAGGGGCGTATCAGGACGGACGAAACTGATAGGCTTGCTCATCACCTCGTTTACTTTCACCAGCGTTGGGTCCTTGTCGTGAGCAACTACTCTCTGTACCACATCATTTTGGGTTATAATTCCCCAGGTGTCTGACGGAGACACCTTCTCAACTAACAAGCTGCCAACCTGGCGCTCGCGCATGCGTCGGATCGCCTCAGCAACGGGCGCATGCGGATGTATGGTGGCCACATCTTTCGTCATGATTTCTTGCGCAGTTTTCATTATCAAGCCTCCTCATTGAGACCAATGGAGACTCATTGCTTAGTCTCCTCGCGTTGTTCAACCATTGTCATCAACACACGGGCCAGCTTGCCCGGATGGTGCCGCCAGGGGCGCTCCTCATCCACCACGTCGGAAGCGAAGACCTCGTAATCAGCATCGATCGGTGTCACGATTGAGACTGGAGTCAACGACCAATCGACGGGCAGAGGGTGATCAAAATTGTTGTTGGCCAGCACAAATGAAAATAGACCCGAGCCGACGTGGCGCTCGATCACCCCAGCGTGATCGTCTACGGTGAAGCCATCGGTCTCGCCAGGTTGCGTCGCCACGTTGCACACGTAGACCTTGAGCGCATTGCTGGCGCGGATGGCTCGGGTGATGTCATCTACCAGCAGATTGGGCATCACACTGGTGAAAAGACTGCCTGGCCCCATAACGACTAAATCGGCGTCGAGAATAGCACGCAGCGCTGGCGGATAAGCGTGTGAGCCGCTCGGCTCCAAATAAACCCGCTCAATGGGCAGACGCGCCTCAGGGATGGCACTTTCGCCCGCCACGCGCCGGATGGCTGCTGCCTCATCCACCAGGTCAGCGCACAGCGTCACGTTCTCCAAGGTCGAGGGCAGGATCTGCCCCCGGATAGCCAGCACCCGCCCTGACTCCACGAGGGCTTTCTCAAAGCTACCGGTCACATTGGCCATCGCCGTGATGAATAGGTTGCCAAAATTGTGACCTTCCAGCGCGTGCCCATTTCCCGTCTCTTGGCGCACACTCGGGAAGCGATATTGAAAGAGTTGGGTGGTCAATGCCTCGTCATCGGCCAGGGCAGCGATGCAATTGCGGAAGTCACCAGGAGGCAACACACCAAGCTCACGGCGGAGACGCCCAGAACTGCCACCGTCGTCCGCCACGGTGACGACCGCCGTAATGTGATCGGTGTAGGTCTTCAGTCCGCTAAGCAGGATGCTTAGCCCGGTTCCACCACCCACAACGACTACCTTGGGGCCTCGCTGCCGGTGTCGATGGCGGTAGACCGTATCCACCACGCTAGTGCCGCCCGGTGGCACAAACGCGGCCAGCAATGAACGGTTGAGTTGATAGACAGACAGCGCTGACAATCCAAAGCCAATCAATACCAGACTTAGAGTGCGTGCCCAACCGGGTATAGCCTGCATTATTAAGGTTTGCCAGCGCGGCGAGAGAGACAGCGCTGAGGCACTTACATCAGAAAAAAAGTGAGCGAAACCCAGCCCCAGCGTGGCAATGCCCAATAACAATAAAAGCAGCCACCGTTTGACTCCCAAGCCTGGGTAGAGCCATTTCCTGGCGGCTGTCGCCTTGTGCCACATTACTCACGCTCGCCAACGTCATCCAGATCAAGCAAGCAATTATAGCCTATCTCGACAGGTAAGTCAAAGGTCGGTAGGAGCCACGACAGGCTGTCCCATTCTCGGTGGTCAAGGCACTTTGGGCTGCCCGACCACGCTGCGCAGCCATCTTGACAAGCCACACGCCCTAGTGTATGCTGTAGACGAAACGGGGCGACAATTTCTAACGCTTTTCTTATGGGTTTCACATGGATTTCCTGATCCCTTGTGGTATCTTGGTACGTAGTCTGTCTTTAAGACAAACTGTGGAATTCGGGCATCCCCAGGAATTACCATTTTAGACCTTTAACTGAACGCTATAGACGCTTATCTTTCTTGAACACGCCCCAACAGCAGCTTACCACCTTGATAGTCAGCTTCTACGAGCGTGGCCATCCAAGCCAGAACATAGCCCACTATGGTCCAGATCTTTTCTATCGGTGGTGACTGGCTGGTTGAAATGCAATTGTAGTTGACCAAAGGAGTCGCAGAAATGGCGCAAGACTCGATAAAATGGGGCCTGCGACCGGCTTGGCGGCTGGCAATTGCCGTAGTAGTCGGTCTGACATTGACTGCGGTAACACTGGCTTGGCCGGCCATCGTGCGCGGCGATTCGCCGCCAGAAATCGTCCAGGTTGAAGTTACATCCAGCTCGGATACATTCTTCTATAGCCCATCATTGGGCGATAGTGGGGGGACTACCTACTTCAACAACCTGATCGGCGAAGGAGCTGACCAGATCATTACCGTCACTGTGGTTGTCTCCGACGACAACCCGATTACCTTCTTGGGTGGTTCTGCCTTCGGCATTGAGCCTAGTACCAATATCTCAACCTCCTATGGCATCACCAGCACCTGGTCGGTGTCGTACACCATTCAGTCCTCTCACACATCATACAACAATGTTGCCTTCGTCATCATCGATGGCGACGACGACAGAGACACTGTCGCCATCAGCTTCATCCAGGATAACATAGACCCCGAGCTGGACCTGGTTGACGTCACCGATCCTGATTACGATCCCGACGGGAACGAGCTGAATGCCACTAACAACTGGTATCGCACCTCCCTCCTGACCGCAGGCTGGTCTTTCGTAGCCGCCATAACTGAGACTGGTTCTGGCTACGCCTCCGGCCTGGCAACCTGGAATCACGAGATTAATGACAACGATCAGACCATCGCCCCCGCTTTTAACGGCATCGACACGCTGAGCGGCACTTTCACCGACGTCTATACAGACAGCGACGGCCTTGTCCTTTTCAGCCTGGTTGCCACTGACAGGGTAGGCAACCAGGGTAGCGTTTCTCCTGTTGGCCTGAATCTGGATGGCACACCGCCTTACGCCCCGCTTATCAATTACCTCCCCGACACCGATAGTAGCGGGGATGGCTTTGACCCGGATACTGGCTATTATGATGATCCCACGATCGATGCCACCTGGTCTGTCGCCAGCGACGGCAGCGGAAGCGGCCCCGCTGGTTACTATCTGGATACCCAATCCCCTCCCAGTACCGACTTTTTCTACACAGGCACCACTGGCGTGGTCACTGCCACCGGCAATTACTCAGATACTTACAATATTGTCTATATAACCGCCATAGACAACGTGGGTAATGTTGGCAGTGACGTTGGCTATATCGAACAAAGCCCCATCGTCTTTGTGAGGGTAGACCCTCCGAGGGGCAATGACATCACTATCCAAGAGAACACCGGTGGTGAATATCTGTATATCAGCGACCCAACCCATATTACTGAAGGTACACTCTTCTACAACAACACGCAGCCTTCGAGCTTCAAAGTGACCGCCAATACATCGTACTTGACTTGGGGATATAACACCCCTTCGTGGAAGGTCGCTTTCACACCCGGATGGGGCGAGTCAATTATTGATGAACGCTTCGGAGCACCTTATACTCACACTTATTCCATCGATGATCCCTTAGAAACCACCGATGTCTTCACCGTCTACGTGGTTAATAGAGCGGGTAATGTACAAAGCGTCGTCATCGATGCAGTGCAAGACACTGAAGCCCCTCAAGTGACATTCGCTGACGTCACCGATCCCCAATACGACCCCGATGGCGACGAGCTGGTTAGCGATGGCAACTGGTATCGTACCTCTGCCCTAACCACCGGCTGGGCGTTCACGGCGGCCATAACAGATACCGGCGCTGGCTATGGCTCTGGCCTGGCCAACTGGGACCACCAAGCCAACGACGGCAACGATCAAAGCATCATCCCTGGCTTCAATGGGGCCGATACTCTGAGCGGTACCTTCGCTGGCGTCAATACCAACAGCGACGGCACAGTACAGGTGACCGTCGTTGCCACCGACCACGTCAACAACGTTGGTAATGACACCCTTGCCATCCAACTCGACGGAACACCTCCCAGCATCGACGCCAATACCTGGACCGAGGGCAGCAGCTACCTCACCTTACAAGACGAAGTGCTGTACTATAACGCAGTGATGCCGGGTACCCAGACGGCCACTGTGAGTGGTACGACCGAGGATGGAACAGGTTCTGGTCTGGACCACGTTACGTTTGAGCAAAAGCCAAACCTCACCAGCGACCCCGTGACCCAACCCACCACTGGGGATTGGTCCAGCGATTATGGCTTTACCTCAGCCACGGGCGTGGGGGCTGATACAGTCCAGGTGACCAGTTACGACAACGTTGGAAACCTGGTGACTCATGTCTACGAATACGTGGGTGTGAGCGATCAGCCAAGCGTGGCTTTCGATGACGTCACCCAGCCCGGATACGATCTATCACCTTTCGATCCACTAGACGACATCGGAAACTGGTATGCAGAGAATGACCTGGACGCCCCCCCGGGCAACAGTAGTTGGTGGTTCCACGCGGTGATCACTCTAGCAAATAATATTGATATTGTCGCAACTGCGGCCACCTGGGATCACGAAGATGGGACCCCCTATTCTCGGACTATTTTCCCAACACCAGGCTTCGATAGTGTGCAGGATACCTTCGAAAATGTCAGCAGCAATCCCAGTGGTTTGGTGGCTGTCACTCTTACCATCACCGATGATGTAAGTCGGGTGACTACAGATACATTGCTGATCCGCATAGATAAGGATGGCCCGGCTCTGAGCGATGATGGTTGGTTGGAAAGCAGTGACTTCCTACACGTCAGTGGCTCCACACTGTTCTTCAGCCATGAGATGGGCGCGACACAACAGGTGGCTACCCTTAGTGGACACGTTGATGATGGCCCCCATGGCGCTGGCGCCAACTCGGTCACTTTCTCCTCTCCAGAGTCACTCGGACCCAGCATACCCAATCCCAACCTGCCTGATTGGTCCATTCAGTATTTTGTCTCAAATGCAGGCACGGATGGTAACAGCCCGGTCCAGGTAACGACCGAAGACAACCTGGGTAACCAGACGGTGATGACCTATCCCTACATGCTGGACGACACTCCGCCCAGCACGCCCACCAACTTCATCATCACCACTCCCCCTGTCGCCCCGGGCTACTATAACACCCAGTCTCTGGGTCTGAGCTGGGGCGCTTCAACCGACAACATCGACGGCAGCGGGCTGCGGGGATACTATCTAGGCACCAGCGAACCGCCGACCAGTTTCTACCCACCCACAACCACTAGCACGACCTGGGACACCGGCGCCGACGGCACGTTCACCTTCTACCTGGCAGCCGGAGACAGCGTGGGTAACACCAGCCTGACCAGCACGGAGCCAATCACAGTTGATATTGGGGCACCCGTGCCTTGGCTCCGAACCACCCCTGACGCCCGCGAAGGGCGTATTCTGGTCGAGTGGGGCGCTCACGACCCGCCGCCTGGCACCTGGATTGTTGCTTATGACGTTGAATACCGCATCACAGACACCGGGGCATGGCAACCGTGGCTCACCAATACTGATGACACCAGCGCCTACTTTGGCCCCGACACACCGATCCCAATAGAATTCGATACCCCATATTTCTTCCGTGTGCGTGCCAGGGATTACGTTGGCAACCAGGGTGGATGGAGCCCTGCGACAAGCGGAAACCTTGGTTTCAGAAAAGTGTTCCTTCCTAGCGTCTTGGGTAACATTAATCTCTCCATCCCCGAGGCTGTCTTCGATGGCTTCGAAACTGGGGCCTTCGTCGGTTGGGATAGTGGGGGTGCCTTGCCTCGTAAGGTTGTCACTCATCCAGTACCACCATCTGCTGGTATACCGCCTAACGGCGGCACCTATGCTGCAATATTGGGCAGTCATGGCTACGGCAACGCCTGTACCTCACCCATTGTGCCCGTCGGTCAGGCATACATCAGAGCCTATGCTTATGTACCCACTGATGGTACCCCTTACCTGCGCTTTGATTATCGGGTGCTAAGCTACGATTGGGGGAAAACTAGAGATGGCCAACCATGGGAGAGACTTGAAGTGCAAGTCGATGGCAAAGCCTTAGCACGATATGGCAACCCGAACCAAGATGATCTCAGCTTATGTAAGCTATACGACTCTGGCTGGACACAGGAGGAATTCGATCTCTCGGCATATGCTGGCGAGACCATTCTTCTCAATTTCTTCATCGTGACCCAAAAGGAACCACCATCTACGGGAGCACCATCTAACATGAGCTATTTCAACACCTACTCCTACCTGGATAATATCCGTATTGAGGTTGGACCCTAAGCTCAACGCGCTGACCAAACAGTTGTGACCCTGACGACAATCAAGAAAGACCCCGACGAATAACTATCTCTTCGGGGTCTTTTTTGTAATGGCCAAACCGGCGCAGAGTAGCATAAGTCTGTGCCGGTTTTCCCAATTCAGGCTCATGTCGTATAATGGGGGTATGCGCCTTCTCGAAAGAGGTCCTTATACAGATAGAAGGCGACGAAGTGGGTCACGCGTTCACTTCTCTTATCCTGAAACTTGCGTTATAATGCCTTGAATATCAGGCGATTTAGCCGGTGCAGGTTCCGGTATTTATCCCATCCCAGGAGGTTGCAAGGTGGAACTCGACCCAAGACAACGTAAAGCGCTCATCATTGGCACCTTGGCGGGAGCTGTGTTAGGAGCCGGTATAGGTTGGCTCATGGCTCAGTCGGCACCAGAGGACTATGACGAGGAGAAAGAGCCGATCCGTCCTGGTGAGATTTTCAAGATCGTCGGTGCCTCAGCCGTCCTGTTTCGCCAACTCGACGACCTGCGGTATCGATTGTAAAACAAATTCATCTAACAAGAGGAAGACCCAATGCCAGCCAAACACAAAGCAGGATCAGATATCAAGAAAGTGGTTCTCGCCTATTCCGGCGGGCTTGACACATCGGTTATCGTACCATGGCTCAAGAATAACTACGGCTGCGAAGTCATCTGTCTCACAGCCAATCTGGGCCAGGGAGAGGAACTGGAGGGGTTGGAGGAGAAAGCTCTGGCTTCTGGTGCCAGCAAGTTATACATAGAAGACATGCGTGAGGAATTCATCACCGACTACATCTACCCCACGCTAATGGCTGGTGCCATCTACGAGCGCAAATACTTGCTAGGCACCTCCTTTGCACGACCTCTCATCGCCCGCCGGCAGGTGGAGATCGCCGAAATTGAAGGCGCCGACGCTGTGTCACACGGCTGCACCGGCAAGGGCAACGATCAGGTACGCTTTGAGTTAACTTTCCAAGCCCTCAACCCACGTCTCAAGATTATCTCTCCCTGGCGCGAGTGGGACATCCGCTCTCGTGAAGATGCCCTGGACTATGCCGCCGAGCATAATGTGCCCGTCACGGCCACCGAAAAGAGCATCTACAGCCGTGATGCCAATATCTGGCATCTGAGCCACGAAGGGGGTATCCTGGAAGATCCCTGGCAGGAACCAGAAGAGGCCATGTATCAGATCACTGTCGCCCCAGAGAAAGCACCCGGCGAGCCCGAATACATAACCCTTGATTTTCAGCAGGGGGTGCCCAAGCGTTTAAACGGCGTGGCAATGGGTCCCATCTCACTGATCGAGACGCTCAACGAACTGGGCGGTCGCCACGGCATCGGGCGTGCTGACCTCGTCGAGAATCGGCTGGTTGGTATGAAGAGCCACGGTGTCTATGAGACGCCTGGTGGTACCATCTTGGTCGAAGCGCACCAGGCGCTGGAGCAGCTTTGCCTGGACAGGGAAACACTGCACTACAAGCAACAGATCGCCCTGAAATACGCCGACCTGGTTTACAACGGCCAGTGGTTCACACCACTACGAGAAGCTATGGACGCCTTCGTGCAGGTGACCCAGCAAAACATGGTTGGGCAGGTACGCCTCAAGCTCTACAAAGGAAACGTCACTCTGGTCGGACGACGTAGTCCTTACAGTCTGTACCGTGAGGACTTCGCCACATTCGGTGAAGACGACGTATATAACCAGGCCGATGCTGAGGGCTTTATCAAGCTCTTTGGCTTGCCTCTCAAGGTCCACGCTATGTTGGATCTGGAAGGCGCACGGCGTGGCGTGCACGAAGAGCCAGACTTCAGCAAGTTCAAACGAGACTGACGGAAATGGTGCGTGTATTCGTCATCTTGGGCTCACTATCGGGCCTGATTGCGGTGGCCGCTGGCGCCTTCGGCGCCCACACGTTGCGCAACCGTATCTCTGCTGACCTGCTGGTCACCTTCGAAACCGGTGTTCGCTATCAGATGTACCACGCGTTGGCACTGCTGGCTGTCGCCTGGGCTACTGCTCGCTGGGCAAACTCGCTAACGACCGTAGCTGGCTGGCTCTTTGTTGCCGGCACGTTGATCTTCTCTGGAAGTCTTTACGCCCTTAGCCTCACCGGAGCGCGTTGGCTGGGAGCCATCACACCGCTGGGTGGAATCGCGTTCATGGGTGGATGGATTTGCCTGGCCCTGGCCGCCTGGCGAGGATAGGGGTGTTTAGGACTAAGGATTTAATAACTTACCCATTAGCCGACTGAATCAGGCCAGCATTTCGCTTGCATTTGAGGAAGTTATTTAATTCTCAATCCTTAGTCTCACGTCACGCACATCTGGGTATGACAATGGGCACACTATGGGGAGGACGCTTTACCGATAGCTCCGATGAACAATGGCGTCGCTTTGGCGACTCTATCGGCTTTGATATGCGACTCTGGGAAGCCGACATCACGGCCAGCATAGCCTACGCCAAGGCACTGGCCCGGGCGGGCCTCATTGACGAGGAGGAACGTTACGCATTGCTGGAAGGACTGGCCCGGGTACGCACTGAATTGGCCGACGGCGAATTCGTCACAAAGCCAGACGATGAGGATATCCACACCGCCATCGAACGGCGCTTGGGTGAGTTGATAGGAGAGGTAGCCGGCAAGCTCCACACGGGACGCTCGCGTAACGACCAGGTGGCTACCGACACCCGCTTTTATGTGCGCGGCCAGATCGCTCAGCTACGTCAACACCTGGTGCGGCTACAGCGCGTCATCGTAGATAAGGCCAAGGCCCACGTGGATTTGCTGATGCCCGGTTATACCCATCTGCAGCCGGCCCAACCGGTACGCTTTAGCCATTGGCTGCTTAGCTATTTCTGGATGTTGCAGCGTGACCGGGACCGCTTGGACGGACAGGTTCGCCGTGTAAATGTTCTCCCTCTGGGAGCTGGAGCCCTGAGCGGCAACCCACTGGGAATCGACCAGTCGTATCTGGCTCGAGAGTTGGGTTTTGAAGCCATTGCCCTTAACAGCATGGACACAGTTAGCGACCGGGATTATCTGGTTGAGTTCCTGTTCTGGGCCAGCCTGACCCAGATCCACCTCAGCCGCTTGGCCGAGGATCTCGTCATTTACAGCAGCCGCGAGTTCGGCTTTGTGGAAATTGCCGACGCCTACGCAACAGGTTCAAGCCTGATGCCCCAGAAGAAAAACGCCGACTCAATGGAACTGATCCGCGGCAAGACCGGGCGGGTGGTTGGTGAACTGATGAGTGTGATGATGGTACTGAAAGGACTACCTAGCACCTACAACAAGGATCTTCAGGAAGACAAAGAGGCTCTGTTTGACGCCATCGACACGCTGAAGATGGCACTACCGATCACGGCAGGCGTCATCGAAACCCTCATCGTCCATCCTGAGCAGATGGAGGCCGCCCTCACCGATGAGATGCTCGCTACCGAGTTGGCCGATTATCTGGTGATGAAAGGTATTCCCTTCCGCGAAGCACACCACCTGGTAGGACAGGTCGTCCAAAGGGCGCTGGCACAGAAAGTTGACTTGCGAAACCTACTCCTCTCTGATTACCAGGAGGTATCAGACCTGTTTCAACGTGATCTGACGAGTTGGCTTGATTTTGAGCGGGCCGTGGAGCGCCGAGACTCAGTCGGCGGCACAGCGCGAGCGTCGATCGAAGCACAGTTGACGGTGGCTGAGCACCTATTGGAATGACCACTCGCCCACAAAGGGGCAAGGGTATCTTCTCAAAATGTAGGGGCGAACCCTTGTGGTCGCCCTGTTGGGCAGGCACAAGGCACTGCCCCTACCCCGAATTATTGAGAAGATACGGACAAGGCACTATCGGGAACAGTCTGGATTGGTACTGAGTACATATCTTGTTCGAGGGACTCCTCTATCAGTTCGTCTACAATCTAGAGCGGCACTGGCTATTAAATATCCGTCTGCGCCATTGGCTAATGCTCGTGTGTCTTATTCTACCGGCGACGATGTGGTTAGGATTCTGGCTTGCAACTCGCCTTGCGATGGTTCTGGTTACACTGGGCGCAGTGGGCATCCTGGCTGCAACGTGGTGGGCCGCGCGGCAGCGTTTCGTGCGATTTGAAGAACACCCATCAGGGAATGCAGAGGAAATCAGACAGAGCGCAGACCAGCAATTGGCCGCTTCTCCTTTACCGGCAATGAGCAAAGTCCGTGTGTGCGCCACTGGTTTCTTCGAGGTGAGCGGCATGCGACGTTACTTCGTCGAAATACCTGCTGACTACACCACCTTTGAGACCGGCGAACACTGTGTTATGATCCGGGTGCCATTCACCCGCTTCCTGTTGTTGGGTAAATCACGCAAGAACGAACTCGGGTGGTGGTATACGTTTTTCCGGCCCGCCGTTATCCATTCGATGGTAAGCGGCCGCCTCCACTTCGGTCCACATTCACGCCCCGCGTTGCGCCTGGAAATCGCCGGGACTGATGACGGCTCCGGAGATGAAAGCCTATATATCTCGTTTGAAGACGAGGAGGACCGTTCGCTTGTACTGGCGGATCTGAAATACAATACGCACCTGGCCTGAAACCATGACGCCAACCGCGAAACTTTATATCCTGCCTAGCCCGTGGCCGATGAGGATACCCGTCGTCAAAGTCAAGACCATTAGCAAAAGAATGATGATGATCAGCACAGCACAGCCGACCCAAACCCAGGTTGGCAGTTTCCCTGGCTGATCGACAGCTAGAGGCAAAGCACCGGAAGTAGGTCTTGGATCAACCACTGGAAAAGAGGATGGCGGTGAGTATTCTTCCGCGCGGGCGGTTTGTGGGGAATGGGTTGAGGGGCGGGTATGGAAGACCAGTTGGGTATCTCCTACCTGGAGTGAATCGCCGTCGCGCAAACGTACCGGCTGCGTAATACGCACGCCATTGACAAAGGTACCGTTGGCACTGCCGAGATCGGCAAGTATGTACGTGCTGCGGACAGGATCAAGCCTGGCGTGGTTGCGTGAGACTTTGCCATCAGAGAGGACGATCGCGTTGGTCCGACTGCGCCCCAGGCTCGCCTCCCCCCGCAATTCGAACGTTTGTCCTCGACCCGAGCCAGTGGTGATGAGTAGATAGGGCGCTGGCTCCGTTTCCAGAACTGTACGGGTATCAGGCACTGAGGGAGGGTCTTCCTCGCTCGTCAGTTCAGAGCCACAGTTGCCGCAGTAGTGAGCGCCTGTTAACACAGCCTGACCGCAAGTTGGACAGTTCATTATCCCCTCTTTTTCTGCAAAGATCCCCAAGAGCGGCGACGCGATTTTACCTCTAGACTATTGTAGCACAAATCGTCAAGAGACGTCAATCGTCATGGTTTATGTCATCTGGTTTTGGGCATTTGATATTTGCTGTTTTTGTGTTAAACTTGCTTCTGATCATCACCAGTCAAGGACGGGGGCACTGTGCGTACCAAATTAATTGTGAACACTACTGCCGGCAGGGGACGTGCCGGAAAAGTTCTTAATAAAGTTCAGACATGCCTGGCACGCTGCGGGGTGGACTACGATCTGATTCGTACCGAAGCACCTGGTCAGGCTATTGATCTTGCCTACCAGGCAGCGGCCGACGGGTACGAACGGGTAGTGGCTATGGGAGGCGACGGCACTACCAATGAAGTGACCAACGGGCTGCTTTTGGCTGCTGAAGAAGGGTACCAGGTAATGCTGGGGATTATCCCTGCCGGATCTGGAAATGATTTTGCCTATGCGGTCGGTATCCCTGGAAATGCGGAGGTGGCCTGCCGGCGATTAGCCGAGGGACGGGAACGTGTCGTAGACGTGGTTCAAGTGACGGTTGATGGAGAATCACGCATTTACGACTACGGTGTGGGCATCGGGTACGACGCCGATGTGCTGCTGGAGACGCGCAAAATGACGCGGCTACGTGGATTTCCAATGTACCTGTGGGCCGTGATCCGAGTCCTGGCAACTGATGGGAAATGGCCCTATCCTATGCACATCACGATTGATGGTCAACCTCTGTCCTTCCAGGCAGTGACCCTTATCACTGTCGCCAACGGCCCCCGCGCTGGCGGTGGCTTCCTCCTCGCCCCGGACGCCCAACCCGACGATGGCCTGCTCGACGTGTGCGTGGCTGATCGGTTGGGTAGGTTGGGTATTTTGTATTTTCTACCCCACGCAATGAAAGGCACTCACAAGGGAAAGAAACCGGTGACAATGCTTCGAGGTCGACACGTACTGATTGAGTCCGAACGCGGCGTGCCCGGGCATATGGATGGCGAAGTGCTCTGCACTCAGGGACGCCGCCTCGAATTTGAAATTCTTCCCGGTCGGCTGAAAGTGTGGTGTTAACGGCGCAAGTGTCACGTTTCACGCGTTACGCATCACGTTTTGCGTTTTACCCCCATAGGGTTCGTCGCTCTCTGAAGTCTAAAAGAATCTGGCTTGACAAATCATCCCTGATGTGGTAGAGTCATCATTAATTCAGTAACGAACGACCGTGAACGGGAGTAGTACTCACTGAGACGGCGTCCAGAGAGCCGGCGGTTGGTGTGAGACCGGTACGTACGACAGTGGGGAATGGTCCCGGGAGTTGCGCCCCGAACGTTTATGAAGGGCAAGTAGGCGGCGCCGGAGACTCCACCGTTACCTGGGAGCCGGGTATTCACGCCATCAACCTAATGATGGGAAGTTGGCCGCGTACCTGTTAAGTGAGACTGGCTAGCCGAGTGCGCCTCGTGTGTTTCATACGAGGCTTCTTCTTTTGAAGGTATCAACCTCCGGTCAATGCCAGTCTAAATGGGGTGGCACCGCGTGAGCGGACTGGAACAGCCCTCTCGTCCCCTCAGTCCTCGTATAAGGATTGGGGGACGAGAGGGCTTTTTTCGTACTGAATTCCAACTTGTGGAGCACGATCATGTACCAACCAAATCTTGATCAAGTAGAGCAGTTGTCAGAGCAAGGTAATCTGATTCCCATCTATCGGGAACTGCCGGCCGACCTGGAGACGCCGGTGAGCGTGTACCTCAAACTGCAGGATGAAGGTCCCAGCTTTCTGCTGGAATCGGTCACCGGGGGCGAGCGAGTGGCACGTTATTCTTTCATCGGCGTGCGACCACGTGCCTTGCTCAGCGCTGTAGGCGACTCGGTGTTTGTGGGTGGCGACGGCCACGAGCGAACCGTACCATTGATGGACGATCTTGATCCACTGACCGTCCTCAAAACCGAGATGACCTCCTTCACGCCGGTGCAGTTACCCGACCTACCTCGCTTTAGCGGCGGAGCCGTCGGCTTTTTGAGCTACGACGCCATTCGACGCTTCGAGCGTCTGCCTACCACTTCCGTCGGTCACCTCGACCTTCCAGAGGCCGCCTTTTTGCTGGCTGACACCTTGGTCGCCTTCGACCACGCCCGCCAGCGTCTGCTGATCATTGCCAATGCCCGGCTTCAAGGAGACACACGCGCCGCTTACCGTCGCGCTACGGCCCGAATTGACGAAATCGTTGCCCGGCTACGCGCCCCTATCACACAGCCGCCTCCCAGCTACGCGCCCGATGCGGAACCCTCACAGCCTGACGCGAGTTCCATTCGATTTACCTCCAACTTTAGCCAAGATAAATTCGAAGCCATCGTTCGGGAGGCCAAAGAATATATCGCTGCGGGGGACATATTTCAGGTTGTCCTCTCGCAACGTTTATCGGGCCGCACCACTGCTCCTCCATTTGCCATCTATCGTGCTCTGCGTCGGCTCAACCCGTCACCCTACATGGTTTTTATGCGCTTCCCTGGCGGCCTCGGCGCGCCGCCACTACACGTCATCGCTGCCAGCCCTGAGATGCACGTCCGGCTCGAAAACGGTGTTGCCGAGGTACGCCCTATCGCCGGCACGCGGCCGCGTGGGGCCTCCCCGGCCGAGGATGCTGCCCTGGCCGACGAATTGTTGGCGGACGAAAAGGAACGTGCTGAACACGTGATGCTGGTGGATCTGGGCCGCAATGATCTGGGACGTGTGTGCGAATACGGTAGTGTCCACGTGGAGGAGATGATGATCGTAGAACGCTACTCGCACGTGATGCACATTGTGTCTGACGTACGTGGTCGCTTACAGACTGGGCGGGACGCTTTCGACCTGCTACGTGCCACCTTCCCGGCTGGCACTGTCAGTGGTGCTCCAAAGGTGCGAGCTATGGAAATCATTGAAGAGTTGGAAGGCACCCGGCGCGGTCTGTACGCCGGGGCCATCGGATACGTGGGGTATGATGGTGCAATGGACTCTTGCATAACCATCCGCACCATCGTGATGCAGGGCGATACGGTTCACATCCAGGCCGGCGCTGGCATTGTGGCCGACAGTGAACCGACGCGCGAATATGATGAGACACTCAACAAAGCGCGCGCCCTGGCCGAAGCGGTGCGGGTGGCAGAGAACCAGAGCTAAACACAGGAGGTCTGGCATGATCCTACTTATTGATAATTACGACAGTTTTACCTACAACCTGGCGCAATATCTGGGTGAATTAGGAGCGCAAGTCCAGGTAGTCCGTAACGACGCTATCAGCCTGGACGAGATCGCCACGCTGGCTCCGACGCACATCGTCATCTCACCCGGCCCTGGCACCCCTGAGGATGCTGGCATCTCGTTGGCCTTGGTTGAGCGTTTCGCTCCTGGCGTGCCCATCCTGGGCGTCTGTCTGGGACATCAGGTAATAGGACAGACATTCGGTGGGCAGGTGGTGCGGGCAGAGCGATTGATGCACGGCAAGGTCTCGCCCGTTCATCACGACGGAAGAGGTCTTTTCAGCGGACTCTCATCCCCTTTTACTGCCACGCGCTATCATTCCCTGATCGTGGCCGAGCCTCTGCCCGATTGTCTGGAGGTCACGGCCCGGACGCTGGAGGGCGAGGTGATGGGATTGCGTCACCGACAGTATGCCATCGCTGGCGTGCAATTCCACCCAGAATCCATCCTTACCGAATATGGTCATCAGCTCTTGAAGAGCTTTTTGGAAATCGATCGGCAGGGGGCAACAAAGCGCCAGCAATCAATCCCCGTTCGCCAACAGTTATTGGCAGGAGGTAATGTTGTGTCAATACAGGAAACCATCGCCAAAGTCATAGAGGGTCAGGATCTGACCGAGGCTGAGGCAGAATCAGCCATGACGCGAATTATGGAGGGCCAGGCTACACCGGCTCAGATCGGCGCTTTTCTGACCGCGCTCCGGATGAAAGGCGAGTCGGTCAGTGAAATCGCTGGCTGTGCCCGTGCTATGCGACGTAGTGCGGTGCCGGTGCGCCCGCAGCGTACCGAGACACTGGTAGACACTTGCGGCACCGGTGGCGACGGCGCCGGTACCTTCAACATTAGCACAACGGCCGCCTTTGTCGTCGCCGGGGCTGGTCAGCCGGTGGCCAAGCACGGGAACCGTTCCATTTCCAGCCAGTGTGGTTCGGCCGATGTGTTAGAAGCACTGGGAGTGAATCTGGACCTGAGCCCCGACCAGGTCGCCGCCTGTGTGGACGAAGTGGGTATCGGCTTTCTGTTTGCGCCGAAATTGCACCCAGCTATGAAGCACGCTATTGGCCCACGCCGTGAGTTAGGCGTGCGAACCATCTTCAACGTGCTCGGTCCGCTGACCAATCCGGCCAACGCTTCAGCGCAGGTATTGGGTGTATACGACCCAGATCTGACCGACACGCTGGCCCGCGTACTGGGAGCACTGGGGAGTCAGTCTGCGTTTGTCGTTCATGGTTCGGGCGGACTGGACGAGTTGACCACGACCGGGCCCAATCGGGTCAGCGTGCTACGTGATGGGCAAGTAGAGACGCGTAGCTTCGACCCGGCTGACCTGGGCTTCTCCCGCGCCCACCCGACAGATCTACACGGCGGGGATGCAGGCAAAAACGCAACGATCACTCGAGGAATTTTGTCAGGTACACATAATGGTGCTCGCCGAGACGTAGTGGTTCTGAACGCCTCCGCCGCCCTCGTCGCCGGGGGGCAGGCCCAAACTCTGCCGGAAGGCATCCGGCTGGCTGAGCACAGTCTCGACAGCGGCTCGGCCCTGCGGGTGTTGGATCATTTAATCGAATTTACGCAAATGGATCGGGGTCCGGACCCGGACTCAGTTCAATAGCGGGTACCTTTTCATTGATTGGTTGCTGAACGATGACCATTCTGGATCGAATAGTTGACTACAAGCGAACCGATGAGCTCCCTGGCCGGATGCACGACTTACCGCTTGAGGCTCTACAAGCTCGCGCTGCTGCTGCGCCGCCAGCGCGTGACTTTATTGCCGCACTGCGATCCACGCCGGACGTGGCCCTCATCGCCGAGGTCAAGCGAGCATCGCCCAGCAAGGGCGTGCTGTGCCCCGATTTTGACCCCATTCACCTGGCTACTACCTATGCCGCCAATGGCGCGGCCGCCATCAGTGTGTTGACCGACGCGCCCTTTTTCCAGGGTAACCTGGCGTATATAACGCAACTTCGCTCTCAATTCGCCTCACACCTGAATGCTTCAGACCAACCAGGCCCTGTGCCTCTGTTGCGCAAAGATTTCATCATCCATCCTTATCAGGTCTATGAGGCACGCGCCGCTGGCGCTGACGCTCTGCTGCTCATCGCTGCTATTCTCTCAGACGTTGAACTGGTGGAGTTGCTATCTCTTACCCAGGCACAGGGAATGACGGCACTGGTGGAGGTGCACGATAGGGAGGAGCTTATGCGTGCACTTCCGTTGGCACCTCGATTGGTCGGGGTCAACAACCGTAATCTGCGGGACTTTAGTGTAAATCTGGACACGTGCCTGAGGCTGCGTCCCCTGGTTCCGCCGGACGTCTGTTTTGTGGCCGAAAGTGGAATCCAGACTGGCGCCGATATGGCGCGGCTTGCTGCCGCCGGTGTGGATGCCGCGCTCGTCGGCGAGGCGCTGATAACCGCCCCAGACGTTGGGGCCAAAGTGCGGGAGCTGATAGATGGATGTCAAAGTTAAGATTTGCGGTGTAACCAACGCGGCCGATGCCCGAGAGGCAATGGCCGCCGGCGCAGATATGCTGGGCTTCATCTTCTTTCCCAAGAGTCCACGCTACGTGACGCCAGAACAAGTCCGGACCATCCTGGCTGCGGAGAAGCACGCGAAGGTATTGACCGTGGGGGTGTTTGTCAATGAGTCGCCCGCGACGGTCGCCCAGATCCTCAATTTCTGCGGCCTGGACCTGGCACAACTACACGGTGAGGAGACTCCTGCGACGCTGGGACTGGAGGGCAGCCAATCGCCCTTGCGCGGGCGTGCCTACAAGGCGTTGCGCCCCCGCACACTCGATGAGGCGACCGACCTGGCACGCCGATACGCACTGCCGGTGCGCCTTCAGGGAAAGGGGCACATCCCTGCCTTCCTCATTGATGCCTACCATCCCGACCGGCGCGGTGGCGCGGGGGTGACCGGCGATTGGAGTCTGGCCTCAGCGCTGGCTAGCCAATACCCGTTGCTGCTGGCCGGGGGCCTCACCCCATCCAATGTAGCTCTGGCAGCGCATTCTGTTCGGCCTTGGGGGGTGGACGTGGCCAGCGGTGTTGAGGCATCCCCTGGTAAAAAGGACCACGCCGCGCTGCGTACTTTTGTCGCGGCTGCGAAAGCTACTCAAGGAGAGAGATCGAGTGAACACATTAACGCCTACCGCCACGCGCGGTAAGTTCGGTCCCTATGGGGGGCAATTTGTGCCTGAAGTGCTTATGTCCGCCCTGGTTGAACTGGAAGCTGCCTACACCGAAGCTCAGAGCGATCCGCCCTTTGAAGCCGAGTTTCAACACTTGCTCCGTACCTACGTGGGGCGACCTACACCGTTGACATTCGCCGTCCGGCTGAGCGACTACCTGGGGGGGGCCAAAATCTACCTCAAACGTGAAGATTTGGCCCACTCCGGCGCTCACAAGATCAACAACGCGTTGGGCCAGGCCCTTTTGGCCCAACGTATGTGTAAGCGGCGCGTGGTGGCTGAGACGGGGGCCGGCCAGCACGGCGTCGGCGCTGCTACCGCCTGCGCCCTGCTGGGACTGGAATGTGTGGTCTATATGGGTACGGTGGACATCGCCCGCCAACAGCCCAACGTCTACCGTATGCATCTGTTGAACGCCGAAGTTCGCCCCGTGGATAGCGGTAGCCGCACCCTGAAGGACGCTGTCAATGAAGCCATCCGTGACTGGGTGACGAACGTGGAGACGACCCACTATCTGCTTGGCTCGGCGTTGGGACCTCACCCTTATCCCACACTGGTACGCGATTTTCAACGTGTCATCGGACGTGAGGCACGGGAGCAGATCTTGGAAGCCGAGAGGCGGCTCCCTGATCTGCTCATCGCCTGCGTGGGGGGCGGGTCCAACGCCATTGGACTGTTCCACCCTTTTCTGGCCGACCAGGAAGTACAGATGGTTGGGGTGGAGGCTGGAGGTGAGGGCATCCCCAGCGGGCGACACGCTGCCCGCTTCGCTGACCCACAGCGGGCGCGGGTGGGAGTGTTACACGGCACTCGCTCCTTCGTATTGCAAAACGCTGATGGGCAGATCATGGAGACACACTCGATCAGCGCCGGTCTCGACTACCCGGCAGTGGGGCCCGAACACGCCCTGCTACGCGACCAGGGACGCGTGAGTTACACGTACGCCACCGATGACGAGGCATTGGCCGCCTTTCATCTGCTGGCAAAACTGGAGGGTATCATCCCCGCCCTGGAATCAGCCCACGCCATTGCTGAGGTAGTCAAGCGCGCTCCAACTATGCCTCACGATGCGATCGTGATCGTGAACCTGTCAGGGCGGGGTGATAAAGATCTCGGCACAGTGATGAAGGAATCGGGGGATCAGGAAATGGAGTATCCACTATGAAGCGTTTTGCAAACGGAATTGAACGTATCGCCAACGCTTTTCAGCCCCAGCGAACCGCCTTTATGCCTTACGCTGTGTTGGGCTATCCCACCCCTGAAGCGTCGCTGGAGGTAATCGGAACGTTGGTCGCGGCTGGCGCCGATCTGCTGGAATTGGGAGTGCCCTTCTCTGACCCACTGGCCGATGGACCTACCATTCAGGCGGCCACTCAACGCGCATTGGAAAACGGCGTCACCTTGCACCAATGTCTCGCGATGGTGGCTGAGCTGCGGAATCGTAACGTAGCCACACCAGCTCTACTGATGGGCTACGCCAATCCGATCTTGGCGTATGGCGTTCAACACTGGGTGGCTGACAGTGCGGCGGCTGGCGTAGATGGTTTCATTGTGCCCGATTTGCCGCCTGAAGAGGCGGGTGAACTGGAGAATGCCTGCCGGCAGCATGGCCTGGCGTTGGTGTATCTACTGGCCCCCAACAGTTCGCCAGAGCGAACTGCATTGGTTGCTAAAAAGTCGCAAGCGTTCATCTATCTCGTATCACTGACCGGCGTCACTGGTGCTCGTGATGCTATCCCACCCGGTCTCGCCCAATTTGTAGCACGGGTACGTACCGTTGCTCGCGTGCCGTTGGCGGTCGGTTTTGGCATTGGGTCTGGCGAGCAGGCCCAAGCCGTCGCGCAACTGGCCGATGGGGTCATCGTGGGCAGCGCCCTGGTACAGCGGGCCGGCGAGTCGATCGGGCGTGTCCAGGAACTGGCCGTCGAACTTCGAGAGGCGCTCAACGGATCTGACGCTCGGACCTTCCCCTAGTACACTTAGGCGTAAGTAAGCCAATAGTTTGTAGTAGCGACTTCAGTCGCTTAACCAGCCCAAAAACGACTGAAGTCGTTACTACGTTACTACTCTCTCTTGTTACCGGTCACCCAGGCTGTTGAGTGTCCCAGAACCTGACCTTGAGAAATCGATTCTGGGAGTGCCGTAGTAATTCACCGATCCGCTGCCACCTATAAGCACATCCAAAGTCTCGGTTGCCCAGACCGTGGCATTGCCCACGCCACTGCTCGTTATCTCGACCTTATCACTGCGCACATCCCCAGCTCTATATTCGCCTACGCCGCTGATGACAATGTCCTGTGCCTCCACCTGACCGCCGGCAATCTCCAGATCCCCAATACCACTGATGATTCCATCCAGCCTGTCGGCGTTCAGTTCCCCAATCTTAACGTCGCCCATACCGCTGATGCGCACGGCAAACCGGCTGGTTTCCAGGCCCGGTACTTCGATATCTCCCAGGCCAGAGAGCACAATCGTGTTCAGCTCTCTGACCGTCAGATAAAAGTGGATCGATCGCTTGGGTTTTAGGTTAACCTTGTCTCGAGTCTGGATCCTGAGTGTCCCGTCACGTACCTCGGTCTCAATGTACCCCAGTAGGTTGTCCTCAGCCTCAATGCGCAGCGTCTCCTCCTCCTCACCCACCTCGATGGTCAGATCGCCAATTCCCCCCAGTGCCACGCCCGTGAAACCGCTCACCTGGCGTTCTTCCTCGACCATGTTGCCCGAGCCGCGAACCACGCCTACGCGGCTTACACGAGCGGTCCCGAGGTCTATCCCGCCACATACACAACTCAGGGTGCTGAGCACGGCTGAGGTCAATACCGCTAATACGATCAACCCACGATCCTTCATCCTCAGGCTCCTTCCCCTATTGTCTCAGCACTTTGATCACGATTTGCGCCTCTTAAAGACACAGAAGTAGACGTTACTATACCTTGGCATAGCCTCACCGGCGACAAAGCCAACGTCGCGGTTCTTGCCCGCGGCACCCACCGGTTCCATGTGGACAAGTTCCCAACCTCTATCACCATACGCGTTTAACTCGGGGATCATGGTTTCAGGCGTATACTTGGCTGGCTGCCAGTCAGGCCAGGTCTGCTGAAGATATTCTCTGGCTCCCTCGTTCTCGATACTTGCCCACATGAACTTAGTCAGATATTCCCACTTCTCTGCCATAAAGCTGTTACCTTTCTCAGTTTACTTCAGCAGCAAGGCCGACGGCTTTTAACACATGCGCGATCAGTACCACTGGGTCGGCGGGGCCGATCCGTCTTCTCTGCCCAACGGGCTCCGGCAGACCCCCTGGTTTCTCTAACCCAATCGTCTCCTGTGGCCCTGATGTACCCCGTAGTCCGGCCGCTTTCTGAGGCCCAACGTTTCCGTCCGGTCCGACCGGCCCCTGTGGCCCGGGCGTTGCTTGTGGCCCGGCTGGCTGAGTGATTGCCGCGCACCCGCAGACGATCATCACGCTCAGAATGAGGCCCATCAAGATAAGCACAGCTACTAGAGTGGACATTGCCTGTTTCCTCCCCTTGGATTTCATCTGGTATTGCTTTCCCTCCCAGTGCCTTTTCAATCAAATACTTGCCTATAGGACAAGCATTGAATCGATGTGAAACTATTGGCCCAAGATCGCTTCTAGAAGTCTCTCGGGGGGACACCCTTTGACCAGGACAGCGTCAGCGCCAGCAGCCAGCGCCTCAGCTCGATAGGTGGGGTACATGGTTAGCATAACAACCTTGACCTCCGACCATCTATCTTTGATGAGTCGGGTGGCCTCCAAACCATCCATAACCGGCATTCGGGCATCCATCAGCACCACATCGGGCCGGCATTCCTCCACCAGGCGCACCGCCTCCTGACCGTTGGCCGCCTCGCCGACCACCTCGACCTGGGGCCAGACGCCGTCTTGAGGTTCTTGAAGGATTTCCTTGTAGGCACCCAGCCGAAGGGTGGCCAACAACGCCCGCAGTCCGTCCCGCGATCGGGGAGCATCGTCAGCGATCACTAACCGAATGCATCGTTCCATAGATACCTGTTTCCGCTCAGGGCCGTGCGTGGCTTATTGGCCTGAGATTCGGTATGCGCCGGGCCAGATCCACCAGCGTCCTGAGACGCGGCGCATCAGTATTTTGAGAGGGCTCGGGCTCCAATTGAGTTACGGCCTGGACCAAGCGGTAATGCTCGGCCTCGCGGAGCAGGTCTTTGTATTGTTCCTGTTTCATCACTTGATCGGAGTAGAGGGGCAACTCACTCATGACACACCTCCCTGTGTCCCATCTGGGATGCTTTCGTTTCCAGTATATCTGAGAAAGTTCTCCCTGTCATCGGATAAAGAGTGGATTCGCCATACGCAAAAAGGACCGCTTTTAGGGCGGTCCTTCTCCACAATGAGCGTAGCCGGTTGCTACAACAAATGTCGTATACAGGCTCCAAGGAAACTCAAGCGATCTGGTAACTACTCAGCCGCCCCTCTATCCCCCCAATCCTGGGGGGATAGAGGGGCGGTTTAGGCGCTTAGGTGATCTGAAGTAAGTGTGTTGTTTCGCCTGTCAATCCCCCATCGTCGGTTACCGTCAGGGTCACCTGGTAGGTCCCAGCCTGTTCATAGGCGTGGCTGACAGTGATGCCGTTGCCTGTACTTCCGTCTCCGAAGTCCCAGGCGTAACTTACGATCTGACCATCGCTGTCGCTGGAGCCGCTCCCGTCGAAAGTGAGCATCTCGCCCACCAGGCCGCCGGTTGGACCACTGATGACCGCTGTTAGGGGCTGAGGGGCTGGCTCTTCGATTTGGACCGTGTGTGTCGCCTCATCTGTCAGCCCATCATCGTCGGTTACGGTCAAGATTACCTGGTAGCTACTGGCTGTGCTGTAGCTGTGGGTCACGCTTATATCATTGCCGGTGGTCCCGTCTCCGAAGTTCCAGGCGTAACTTACGATCTGACCATCGCTGTCACTGGAGCCGCTCCCGTCGAAAGTGAGCGTCTCGCCTACCAGGCCGCCGGTTGGACCACTGATGACCGCTGTTGGGGGCTGAGGGGCTGGCTCCTCGATTTGGACCGTGTGTGTCGCCTCATCTGTCAACCCATCATCGTCCGTCGCAGTCAGGACCACCTGGTAGCTACCGGCTGTGCTGTAGCTGTGGGTCACGTTTATCCCATTACCGGTGGTCCCGTCTCCAAAGTTCCAGGCGTAACTTACGATCTGACCATCGCTGTCGCTGGAGCCGCTCCCGTCGAAAGTGAGCGTCTCGCCCGCCAGGCCGCCGGTTAGACCACTGATGACCGCTGTTGGGGGCTGGGGAGCGGGGGCTGGTTCTTCAATTTGGACCGCGTGAGTTGCCTCATCTGTCAACCCATCATCGTCCGTCACGGTCAGGACCACCTGGTAGCTACCGGCTGCGCTGTAGCTGTGGGTCACGCTTATCCCATTACCGGTGGTCCCGTCTCCAAAGTTCCAGGCGTAACTTACGATCTGACCATCACTGTCGCTGGAGCCGTTCCCGTCGAAAGTGAGCGTCTTCCCCACCAGGCCGCCGGTTGGACCACTGACGACCGCTGTTGGGGGCTGAGGGGCTGGCTCTTCGATTTGGACCGTGTGTGTCGCCTCATCTGTCAGCCCATCATCGTCTGTCACTGTCAGGACCACCTGGTAGCTACCGGCTGCGCTGTAGCTGTGGGTTACGCTTATCCCATTACCGGTGGTCCCGTCTCCGAAGTTCCAGGCGTAACTTACGATCTGACCATCGCTGTCGCTGGAGCCGCTCCCGTCGAAACTGAGCGTCTCTCCCACCAGGCCGCCGGTTGGACCGCTGATGATCGCCACAGGGGGCTGACTGACCGCTTGCACTTCTACCATTGTTGTGTCGCTGCCTTGAGCCCCGTCCTTATCGACGACAGTCAGCCTCACTGTGTAGCTCCCGGCCTGGGCATAGTTATGGCTGACAATAGGACCTTTGCCCTTGGCACCGTCGCCAAAATCCCAACGATAGGTCAAACCTGACTGGTCAATAGTGCCGGGGTCGGCGGCGGTGCCGGCCATCCTGATTAGATCTCCCACCTGTCCAACATAAGGGCCACCCGCCTCGGTGGTCGGCGCCACGTTTTTCACCTTAACCCGGGTCGTGGCGATGTGCTTGGCCCCTTCGTCATCGGTCACTCGCAGCGCCACCTTAACAGTTGCCGGGCCATCGGTGTAGCTGGTGTCGACCCGCTTGCCTGTGGCGTCTACGATGAAGGTCCTGCCGTCGTAGTTGAAATCCCACTCGTATTTGACAATTTGCCCATCTGGGTCCTTCGAGTTGCGCCCGTTAAGAGTTACTTGGCTTCCCTCGTCCGCGGTGTACGGTCCGCCGGGCACGGCCTGAGGTGATTTGTTCGTTGATTCTTCCACCCGCTTCCAGGTCACCTCGATACGAGCGTCGCCCCAGTGCTCGTAGTATTCCACCTTTACCCGGTGCTTGCCCTCGCTGATTTCGTGTTCTTCCTCAATTAGCCGCGAGTTACCATCCTGCCAGCTATCAATTACCAAGGTGTCTCCAACCCACAGCCGGACTCCATCATCCACGCGGGCGCGGAAGAGGTAGGTTGCGTCCTTGAACTCCACCTTGCGCGTCCAGCGGGCAGAGAAGTTGTCAGACGGTACGCCGGACCCGGGCGAACCGGATCCCCAGTTGTGATCGACGTCGTCTTCGTTGCGCACCAAGACTGGATCCCCATTCAATTTGCGGTTGTCGTAGTACTCAGCTTTCCAGTCAGGATAGCCATCCAGTCGCTCCCAGGCGAGCTGGGCCAACGCGCCACCGCTGCGCTCGTAGTATTCCATTCGTATGTTGTGCCAGCCTTCAGTTAGATAGATGTCGGCGCTGTAAGTGGTTGGTGCGCTTTCGTGCCACTCGTCAATGACTAGCTTGCCACCCACCCACAGCCGAACCCCATCATCCACCCGCGCGTAGAAGCGGTAGGTACCGGCCGAAAAGCTGAGCCCGCGGCTCCAGCGAACGGAGAAGTCGTCAGCGGGCAAGCCAGAGCCTGGCGAACCGGATCCCCAGTCGAAGTTGATGGCGACGTCGTTGCGCACCAGGAGTGGGGCGCCGCTCAGATACCGGTTGTTGAAATATTCACCGCGCCAGTCGTGGATGACCACCGGCGTCGAGGTTGGAGTGGCGGTGGGCGTTGGCGTGGGTGTAGCTGTAGCTGGCAACGGAGATGACTGAACTACTGGCACGTTATCCGTATTCTGAGCGGTGACATAGGAGGCCGATACCCAGCCTCGCCCGTCGGCGGCTCCGGAGAACTGAATCTGCCACCAGCCACCGTCGACACTGATGCCTGTGATTTCGACGCTTTGCCCGGCTCGCAACACACCTAGCACCTGGTAAGCGATTCCAGGGCCGCGCCGGATGTTCAAATCGGTGACGGCCGTCGCCGTTGCGGTCTCAGGCTGTGGGGTCGCTGTTGGGGTAGGCGCTACCTCTTGGGTAGGCGTGGTCGTCGGTTCGAGGTCTGCCTCCAGCGTCGCCGTGGGCTGCTCTGGAGCCCTCTCGACGTTGAATAACATCTGGGCAGCCGCGCCCCCCGTCGCCTCACGGGCCGCAACCATGGCCAATCCTGGATCCTCCCACTCGGGGCCGGACGGAACTACAAAGCCGGTCGTGAATCCACCAAGCGCGTCGGCATTGAAACCGGCCACTGCGTAACTGGGAGTCTCCGTGTCGCCGGGAGCCATCAGGTAGATCAAGACCATGCTTCCCGGATCCCACCCTTCACCTTGTACGCGAACGGTAGTACCCGGCGGACCGGTCGCTGGATCCAGTGTGATTGTCGGGATGGTGCCGCCCGGCGTTGGTGGCAATGTATGCGTCGGTTGTTCCAGGAGCAAGAAGGTGACGGCAAGTAGAGCTATCAAGACCATACCCCACACCATAATCACGGCTAGCGTGGCGATCTTGATGGTTATCGAGTATTGTGTCAGTTTTTTGAAGAGTCCGTCAATGTCCATCGTTCCAGCAGACCCCCTCGGTCATTGCCCTTTGTAGTATAGACGTCTGCCCTATTTCTTTTGTTCCCCTTCTCTCCAACGTCAATATCTACACTCGGTATGAGTAGTTTGACAATGTCACATTAGACAAATGTTCTACACGAAACGGGGTTTTTCGGCTGATCCATGTTCATAACACGACATTTGCCGCCGAGAGCACCGGTCTCGGACCTGCTCGGAGCTCGTAAACCCCGCTTTTATGTTAATGTGACATTGTCAAA